>JAJFKM010000025.1 GCA_021773215.1 Gammaproteobacteria bacterium | reverse complement strand
GGGAAATTACTTCTGCATCAACTTGAAGATCAGGCCCTACTCTTGGCAAGCTGGAGACGACGTCTTCCGGGTAATCAGAGTGGTTATCAACACCGACTAAATATTGTGCGCAACCTAGTGCACAAACAATCTCTGTATTGGAACAGGTAGTTGAGACAATACGCATTTAAAACTACGCCCTACATATTCCTGCGATATTGACCGCCGACTTCGAAGAATGCATTAGTAATTTGACCGAGTGAGCAGTGCTCAACAGCATCCATTAAAACTGCGAAAACATTTTCATTGTTTTGTGCCGCTTTTTTCAATTTCTCAATATGGCTTTCACTTTGATTTTTATGTCGCGAATGAAATTCTTCGAGACGGCTCAACTGACTTTGCTTCTCTGCTTCAGTTGAACGGGCCAACTCGATATCTTTTGTCTGTTCATCTGCATTTGGATTCTCGAAAGTATTGACGCCAATAATAGGCAGTTCACCACTATGCTTTAGCATTTCATACTGCATCGATTCATCTTGAATCTTGCCGCGTTGATAACCCGTTTCCATTGAACCAAGCACACCACCGCGCTCTGACATTCGATCAAACTCTTGTAGAACGGCCTCTTCAACCAGATTGGTTAACTCTTCTACAATAAAAGAACCTTGAAGCGAATTCTCATTTTTGGAAAGACCATATTCTTGATTAATGATTAATTGTATTGCCATTGCTCTTCGCACTGAATCTTCTGTTGGCGTAGTAATCGCCTCATCATAAGCATTAGTGTGCAAACTGTTACAATTATCATTGATCGCAATTAATGCTTGTAACGTCGTTCTAATATCATTGAAGTCTATTTCTTGCGCATGCAAGGAACGTCCTGAGGTCTGAATATGATATTTCAATTTCTGGCTGCGTTCATTCGCGCCATATTTAAAACGCATCGTGGTAGACCATATACGGCGAGCAACACGTCCCATAACAGTGTATTCAGGATCCATCCCGTTAGAGAAAAAGAACGAAAGATTACCTGCAAAGTCATCGATATCCATTCCACGTGATAGATACGTTTCAACATATGTAAAACCATTGGCTAAGGTAAATGCCAATTGTGAAATAGGATTCGCGCCTGCTTCTGCGATGTGATATCCGGAGATAGAGACTGAATAGAAATTCTTAACTTTCTTATCGACGAAATACTGTTGTATATCACCCATTAACTTGAGACTAAATTCAGTTGAAAAAATACAAGTATTCTGACCCTGGTCTTCTTTAAGAATATCGGCCTGAACGGTGCCACGAACATTTTCCAGAGACCAGTCTTTGATTTTTAATTTCTCTTCAGCAGTAGCTTGCCTGCCATTATCTTTCTCAAACTTTGCGTACTGCTGTTCGATTGCTGTGACTAGAAACAAAGCTAGAATTGTTGGTGCTGGGCCGTTGATGGTCAGCGAGACTGATGTCGTCGGCAAACATAAATCAATCCCATCATAGAGTGCTTTCATGTCATCTAGTGTCGCAACCGATACGCCTGAATTCCCAACCTTCCCGTAAATATCGGGTCGTTCACCGGGATCATTCCCGTAGAGTGTTACTGAATCAAATGCAGTCGAAAGACGGGTTGCATCAGAATTCTTAGACAGGTATTTAAAACGACGATTGGTACGAAATGGGTCGCCTTCTCCAGCAAACATACGCGTTGGATCTTCACCTTCTCGTTTAAAGGCAAATACACCGGCAGTATAAGGAAATTTTCCGGGCACATTTTCTTCAAGTAGGAAGCGCAGGATTTCTCCTTCATCCTCATAACGTGGCAGAGATACTTTTGGAATACGAGTATTAGAAAGTGTGTGACTAATTATTTTTGTATATAACGCTTTGCCTCTAACATCAACAACATATTCATCAGCAGCATAATCTTTTTTAAGTGCTGGCCACATCTCAAGCAACTTACGGCAACGTGAATCAAGTTTGTCTTCACGCTTTTCTATCAAGACATCCAAAGCATTGTTCTTGTCACCCGATGACTCGAGCATTTTTTTTGATTCTATTAACTGCTGTCGTTCACGTGCAATATTTACCTGTTCAGCTGAGGTCTTATGATAATCTCGAACAGTCTCTGCGATCTCTGCAAGATAACGCTGCCGTTCAGCAGCAACGATTACTGTTCTGCTGGTTGAACATTTTGAAGCTAGCGGCGCAAAAATATTTCCATGCCAACTGTTCAATTTCTTTTCTTTAAAAACATTAAGTAAGCCCTGATATAAAGAAGTCACGCCATCATCATTGAATTTTGAAGCAATGGTTCCGTATATTGGTAATTCTTCAACTGAGGTTGAAAACAATTCATTGTTACGTTGATATTGTTTACGCACATCGCGCAAGGCATCTTCACCACCTTTGCGATCGAATTTATTAATCACAACCACGTCGGCAAAATCGAGCATATCAATTTTTTCTAGCTGGCTTGCAGCGCCAAACTCAGGTGTCATGACATACATAGATGTATTGACATGCGGCACGATCCCCGCATCACCCTGACCTATTCCTGGCGTCTCTACGATGATCAGATCAAATTCAGAAACTTTACAGAGGTCGATGATATGTGTCAGTGAAGTAGGTACTTCGCCTGTTGTTCCGCGTGTTGCAATTGAACGAAAATAAATATTAGGAACATCAAGTGCATTCATACGAATACGATCCCCGAGAAGTGCCCCACCCGTTTTACGTTTAGTCGGATCGATGGCGATAATTGCAATCTTCAGTTCATCAAGGTCAAGATTAAAACGACGAATTAATTCATCAGTCAATGACGATTTACCAGAACCACCTGTGCCTGTAATTCCTAACACCGGAGTTTTGCTGTATTTTTTAGCTTCTTCTGTGAGTGTACTGAGGCGACTTTCAGCTATGACACCTTCATCTATCGCTGTAATCAAACGAGCAAGTTGACCGTAGCCGTTATGCGAAAGATTGTTATTATTTTCAGGGATATCCTTGTCGGACAAATCAACATCGGCACGCTCAACCATTTCATTTATGATGCCTTGCAACTGCATCCTCTGTCCGTCTTCGGGAGAGTAAATGCGTGTCACACCATATTTTTCAAGTTCAGCAATTTCATCTGGAACAATCACGCCGCCACCGCCACCAAATACCTTGATATGAGACGCCCCACGTTCTTTGAGTAGATCTACCATGTATTTAAAATATTCAACATGACCACCCTGATAGGAACTGATAGCAATCCCTTGAACATCTTCTTGAATAGCAGCATTTATGATTTCGCCGACTGAGCGGTTATGCCCTAAATGAATGACCTCTACACCCGTTGACTGTAAAATACGCCGCATAATGTTAATGGCCGCATCATGTCCATCAAACAGACTAGCTGCCGTGATGAAACGAACATGATTCTGAGCTTTGTATTTCTCAGATACTAGACTTCTGCTTACCATTTTTGCTGGTGTTGCCATTTACTGCCCCTGATTTGTAACCTTTATAAGCTTCTTTCAAGACTAATTCCAGAGTCTTTTACCTTAAAAGTAATGCAAGCAGCTTATACATGCTTTAATAAAAACATATTTCTGATTCTTGTTCCCATCAACTAAGCCCTTCTTCTCGTAATTCAACTCTACGTATCTTCCCGGAAACCGTTTTCGGTAATGATTCTCGATATTCAATTTCACGTGGGTATTTGTATGGTGCAGTGATTTTTTTCATGAAGTCTTGTAGTTCTTTGGTAAGTGCTTCACTAGGCTCAAAATTAGGTGCAAGTACTATGAAGGCCTTAACTATTTCACCACGAATCTCATCTGGCTTTCCTACCGCTGCAGATTCGAGGACAGCAGGATGTTCAAGTAAATAACTTTCAACTTCAAATGGACTAATTCGATATCCCGACGAACTGATAACGTCATCAGAACGGCCAACAAACCAGATATATCCATCTTCATCAATCGTCCCGGTATCTCCCGTTAGATACCAGCCATTTCTAAATGACAATGCTGTCGCCTCATCATCCTGCCAATAACCCGGAAACAGTCCTGGTGGCAACGGTTCAGTTATTCGTATGGCAATATGCCCTACTATATTAACGTCAGATAACTTACCTTCATCATCTACGATATGTACATCAACGCCGGGAACAGGTTTACCCATAGAGCCTGGTTTAACTGGGATCGCTGGGTAATTAGCGACTATATTAATCGTCTCGGTTTGGCCATAACCATCATAGATATCTGAACCGGTTGCTTCGCGCCAGACCTTTATGACTTCAGGATTAAGTGGTTCGCCTGCACCAATGGCATGTCGAATTGAATTCAAATTGTATTGCGTCAGATCCATCTGTGCAAAAACTCGATAAATTGTGGGTGGTGCACAGAAAGTAGTTACTCCTAATTTCTCAATCAATTTCAGATGCAATTCAGCATCAAAACCTTCACCATTAAAAAGTATGACTGTCACACCCATTTGCCACGGAGAAAACAACATTCCCCATGCTGCTTTGGCCCACCCTGTATCTGAAAGTGTCCAGTGAATATCATCTTCTTTCAGATCCATCCAATAACGGCCGGTAATAGAATGTGCTAATGCGTATGAGTGATCACGGGGTACCATCTTTGGCATTGCTGTCGTGCCGGAGGTGAAGTACATGATCATCAAGTCAGATGAACGCGTCGGCTCTAATTGTGTTTTATCTAGTGTGTCAGATGCATGAGATGTTATTTCCGAATAACATTGCCAACCTTCTCTTGCTTCCCCTATTACAATAAAGGTTTTTAATGTCGGACATAAATGTCTGACCTCATCAACTTTTATGGCGTTTTCAGAAGTGACAATAATAAGTTTAGCTTTTGACCTGTTGATACGGTACTCAATATCTTTAGCAGACAACATAGCTGTTCCTGGCATGGCAACAACACCTGATTTACAGCAACCGATCATAGTGAAGTACCACTCGGGAATGCGCGGTAACATGACAAAGGCAAAATCACCTTTCTTAGCACCCGTCGTTAGCAATGCATTAGCGAATTGATTGGAAGCTAGATCTAGATCACTAAAGGCGTAGTGTTGAATATTTTCTCCCTTATTATCGACAGCAATAAAGGCAGTCTTATCATGCTCTTTTGCCATTCTCTCAATAACATCGAAGCCAAAATTATAAAACTCAGGAACCTCAAGTTTAAATTGGCTCTTGATCTCATCATAGTCGGTCATTTCTGGTAAGAACATTCTCATTATTCTCCTGGCACCACCTAAAACGATTACTAATTTATACAACCTGACTCGGGTTAAATAATTAAATTTTTCAATGTAATGTTACAGCCACATGTTGAAGAAAATAAACAATCCACTATTTAGGGGGAAGATAGTTCATTGAATGCGTTTAAACGTTTATGAAGTGAACACTTGTTGCCACTATTACATAATGGCCAAGCGCTGAAAGGTTTAACCGTCTACTCTGTCTCGGATATCACTGTGTCCATCAGTAATTAAATCTTCCCACTCTTTCACTCTAGCCAATGTTGTCTGAATAAATGGGCTGCGCCTTATCATCCACATAAAGCTGTCCGCTAGCGCCTTACCTGGTTGACGTAATGGCCGTTCGAACTGAACAAGCAATATGATCCTATCCTCTTCAGTATCATTCCATACCTCGTGATAATAAGTGTCATCAAACACAAAACACTTACCTTCATGCCATTCATATTCCTTGTCATCTACCGAGATACGACAACCTTTCTCTTTCGGAATCGTTAAGCCCAAATGACAAGTGATAGTGCCATTAGTAGGTCCATAATGACGAGGCAAATGCGTACCCGGGGCATGCACCGAATAAAAAGCAGAGATCAGTCCGGGAATTTTTTCCACTACACTTGTTGTTACCGGACACAACTCCGCAGTGCGCTGAAACTTGTAGTTATAACCCCAGATGAATAATGACTGCCATTTATTATCAATAGCTATACGATCATGATCAGGGGAAACATCTCTTAATGGCGGTATCTTATCGCGCTCAAGCATCATCTGCATTGCTTCTGCACATATCTCCTCATAATGGCTTTCCAATGCTTTTGTCCAGGGAAAGACATCGTTTTCAAAAACTGAGGGGGTCCCTACCGTTGAAAACAAACCGATAAACCAGTGTATGGGTGGCCTGATATAGAAGCCAAACCAGAAAACACCTCTACGAAAAATAAAGGCAATGAAGTCGACAAGTTTTTTAAAAGTGTCCATATTCTAAATCTGTAGAAAAAAGTTAATCGTGCTCAACAGCTTCACAACCGTGACGTAGTGTTCGCTGTTTATTATTTTAAATTATATATCCGTAGCGGGCATTATCTCGCAGGTCGGTACTATTTGTAAATTCTTGTTTCAACCCGTTAATGCCATCACTTTTGACTGCATCCATCGCCACCTCTGGCTCAAGTTTATAAAGCTTTGCCGTATTCAACCCAAAGATCTTGTTTTTCACTACACCATCTGCTGGACCCAATGGTGCAAAACCGTGTTTCTTTTGCATATCTTCCGGGATCTCTAATCGACGTAAGGCTTCGATTTGCCATTGAGGAGAACCATACCAAACAGAATCTGTTCCCCAGACGACATGATCATCACCAAGTCCTTTTATGAGAGTCCCTAACAGGGCAGCAGCAAAGCGAGGGTTTGCTGTCGCTGAATTGGCAAAACAAGTACCTAAATCAGCATAAACATTACTAACACCATATTCTTCAGGTATACGTGCTAAATCACTAGCCCATTTTATTTCACCTGTTGCTTCAAACTCTGCTAATGCCTGACCGGGTAATTCAAATGCAGGTCGTAGACAAGCATGATAAATAATAAAATTCATATCTGGCCAATCTTTTGCCGCTTTACCAATATCCCAGGCTGAGGCATGTTTCCAGACTTCAGGCCAACTTGTTTCATAATCTGCTGGCATCAAACCCTTATGTATCGCCAGATTCGTAATCCCGGCCTTTACTGCCTTTTCATAAAAGGGATACATCAATTCTTCATCATCCAGTCGCCATGGATATTTTGTAGTTGATGTTAGTGGGTCTCCAATCGTATACGCCTTCCATGAATCTGTGTGTCCCGTCTCAAGAACTTTGTCGATCTCATCCATCCAGCCCGACTGCTTAGGTGTAATAACAAAATGACCATACATACGCCGAGCACCTGCAAGTTTATTGATGGACTCTACGGCTCCTCGGATCTGATCATTAGCTAAGAACCACCAACTAGGATCATCAAATGGTGCACCGCTTAATAATGCTATTTTAGTATCACTATTCAAAAATATTTGTCGGATGTAGTTCTGAAACTTTAAGTCACTTAGTGTAAGTTGCTCTCTGGTCAATCCCGCTTCCCAGTGGTCTGCAGCAAATCGCGGTATATTTAATAAGCCATCATGTTTAAAGTCATCATGAACAAAATGTGTTTGGTCATCAAAGATAAATTGATCTTGTAGTGAAGTAGCACGCGCTATCGCACGCTCAGGTTCAGCAGCTTCGGCGCTATCAATCATAAAGTGCGGCCCAAAAACTTCATTCATCGCTAAAAATGCCGCCGCCATGCCTGATGCACTACCTAGAAATTGTCGCCGACTAAGACCTTGGTTTTTTCCATGCTCATCAGCTAATTGTTTTATTCGAGCTTCGACTTGAGATTGTTGTTTTGTTTGTGGTGATGGTGTGAATTCACCATTCGATATAATTTGGGTAGGTACCGGCGAAGAAAATGCTTCAGTTTGTGCAGACTTGAACTGTTTTAATTCTTCATCTGTAAATATTTGCGTCATACGCTGCTCCCGTAGATAATCTGTAATTTAGATTGTCGAATTTTATAGACTATTATATTCGCTTCAGAAATTATATTTAATCTCTCATTTACATATCGATGAGTCCTAAGTCGTAAATATCGCAACACATAAATAACCTGGATTAAAACATGAAAATATTTTCACACTTGCCTTTATTTGCTTTAAGCGGATTAATAATTATTTGTTTTACAGTTCACGCGGAGGTCAATACTGAAATACAACAAGTACAAAAAGAATGGGCACGAATAAAATATACAGTAGACAAAAAACAACATGAAAACGCTCTAAAAAATCTGGCATTGAAAGCCTCCGCTATTCGTAAGCTCCATCCTGATAATGCTGATGCACACCTATGGGAAGGTATTGTTCTATCAACTTATGCTGGTGCTATTGGCACTTTAAGAGCATTAGATGCAGTTACCGAATCTCGCGATGCATTGGAAAAATCCCTCAAGATTGATCCTGAAGCCTCAAAAGGTGCCGCCAGTACCTATCTTGGCACCTTATACGTCCTAGTCCCGGAATGGCCCATTGCGTTTGGTGATCTTGATCTTGCTAAACAATACCTAGATAAAGCAATTATGCTTAATCCCGATGATATTGATGCTAATTTATACTATGGAGATTTTCTAAAGAAAAAAAAGAAGTACAAGCAAGCTGAAGTGTTTTATAAAAAGGCACTATCTGCCCCTGCTCGTCCGGGTCGTGAAGTTGCCGACGAAGGTCGACGTAATGAAGCTAAAGAACGTCTTGAAGAATTATTAGCTAACTCAAAGTAAGTGTTTTGAATAAAAAAGGGTGCTATCAGCACCCTTTTTATTTCCAGTTAATGTCTCTGCTAATGCAGTTTATGCATATCCATAACAATATTATTGCTTGAGTTTAAAGACCAGTATCTCATCACCCATTGCGTATTTAAATAAGCCGCTGCCACCTGACGCTACAGCGATATATTGCGTACCATTTAATTTGTAAGTGATCGGCGGTGCATTTACACCGTACTGACTCTTGTGTTGCCAAAGCTGTTTACCTGTCTTTGCCTCATAGGCATTGAAATTTCCATTCCCTTCACCAGCGAAAAGTAAACCACCGGCCGTTGCCATTACTCCACCGACCATCGGTTGATCAGTTTTCACTTCCCATTTGATTTTACCGGTGGTGAGATCAACTGACGTTATATTTCCCCAGGTTGGATCCGTTGTCGGCTTAAAGAAGGTAAAGCTCGACCATGGCTTACCAGGTTCAGGTGTCAATTTTTTAGAATAAAATTTAGCTACTGTATAGATGCCAGCAATATACATAGAATTTAATTCAGGATAATACGCTGCTGGTGACCATGTCGTTGCGCCAAAGGTACTCGGCGCAATGCGCACGCCCTCTTCTGTTGGTCTGGCGAATATATTTTCTTGTGGCACAAATGCGTCCGATCGTAATAATAATTCACCGGTTGCTCTATCATGAACAAATAACCAGCCTGTTTTACTCGCTTGAGATACTGCCTTGATTGTTTTTCCGTCTTTTATAAAATCGATTAATACAGGTGGACTAGCAACGTCATAACCCCAACGATCGTGAGGAACTTGCTGATAGGCCCATTTAAGCTTACCGGTATTCACATCGACTGCGACCAAACTAACCGTGTTCCGGCTATCACCAGGTCGAGTTGAGTCTTCCATCTGTGGTGATGGATTACCTGTGCCAAAATAAAGCAAACCTAGTTCTGTATCTAAAGCGGGGGTTGTCCAAATAGAACCACCGCCTAACTTCCAAGAATCTTTATATTTCTCGTAGTTAGCTTTTTCATTTTCTATATCGCGATTGAAACTTTCGCCACCTGATGAAGCTTCAACCCAATCACCTTCCCAATCTTCTTCGGAAGAGCTGTACCAGCGCCAAATTTCTTCGCCGGTATTCACATCATAGGCGACCATGTATCCGCGTAAGCCATGTCCACCACCGGCAAAACCACCTACAGCCAGTGTTTGTTTGCCGTCTTGTTCAACTTCCATATGTAAACCGTAACCGGCTCCGGTAATCCCTACAAAGACCTTCCCATCATAAACTTGTGGGGCAAGACTAGCGCTATGACCAGAAGCGCCTGTCATCACGGCACCCTTTAATTCTTCCATATTCGTAATCGGATTCATTTCCTCATCGATACCTGAATTTGGATCTGAGATAGGTACATCCCACAATTTTTCACCCGTATTTTTATCCAATGCGATTAATCGAGCATCGATTGTAACGGTAAATACTTTTCCATCAGAAACTGCAGGCCCACGATTAGAAGGGCCACAACAAAACTTATCGCCCTGTAAATCATGTTTATAACGCCAAATCTCCTTGCCAGTAAGCGCATCCATTGATATCACATCATTCAATGGTGTCGTAATAAACATGGCTCCATCAACAACGATAGGACTTGTTTGAAACGTTTTCTTAATACCGGTTTGATAAGTCCAGGCTAGTTCTAGTTGATCCACATTTTCGGTTGTAATCTGATCCAATTCACTGAAACGGTGGTTAGCATAATTGTTTCCGTATTTTGCCCAGTCAACTGAGTCACTCTCACCCGAGCTACTCACAACCGAAGCTTCTTTTGCATCAGCAGGAACACTTGATTCTGTAACTTCAGCAGCAGAATTTTTAGCTTCGTCTTTATCTGAACATGCAGACAAAGAGAAAATAAGAAATGTGAATATTGTAATTTTTAGAAGTTGCGCTAGATGATAATTTTTCATGGTCTTATGTGTAACCCAAGGTTATGAAATAAGGGAGTTAAACTATTAATTAATAATTCTATTAAAATAGTTGAATATCTATTCACTATTGATATTTGAACATAATAACGGGCATTAATTAAGAAATATATCATATGTCATAGCTAACTCGTTCAATGTGCCACAGTAATATATGCTCTCGGTTCAATTTTTATACTATTTACATTCCTAATAATCGCGAGTAAGTATATTGTTATTTCTTCGGCGTTAGCTGAAATTGATGTCTATATAACATGTATTCTGTTGTTGAGCTTGACCTGTTACACCACTTTATCAATATCGGATAACGGGTAACCCATACGAGATAAGCCTTCGATAACCTCTGTCATTACTGCAGGATCTTCGATTGTAGCAGGCATCGCCCATTCTTTTCCGTTAGCTATTTTACGTATAGTACCTCGGAGAATTTTACCAGAACGTGTTTTGGGCAATCGAGAAATCGACGATACCGATTTAAATGCAGCAACAGGTCCAATTATGCTGCGGACTCGCTGAATCAATTCTGCACAGACTTCTTCTATATCGGTTTCAACCCCCAAGTTCAAAACAACTAAACCCATAGGAACTTCACCTTTAAGCGCATCCTCTACACCAAAAACAGCTGCTTCAGCGACATCCTTATGGCCGCTAAGCACTTCTTCCATGGCACCCGTTGACAGTCTGTGCCCAGCAACATTAATAACATCATCGATACGACTCATTATGTGAACATAACCATCTTCATCAATCATGCCGGAGTCACCGGAAAGATAGTAACCGGGGAAACGATCCATATAGGTCTGCTTAAAACGTTCGTCACTTCCCCACAGCGTTAGCATTGTGCCTGGAGGTAACGGATTCTTTACGACAATATTACCAAGTTCATTCGGAGGAACCTGTTCTCCCTGATCATTGAGTATTTGGATATCATAACCGGGTATCGGTTTTGTCGATGAACCCAGTTTGATCGGAAAGTTTTTTATCCCCAAAGGGTTTCCGGCAATAACCCAACCAGTCTCGGTTTGCCACCAGTGATCAACGACGTCGCAGTGCAAATGTTCTCTGGCCCAGTGGATGGTATCCGGATCGCATCGCTCGCCAGCGAGAAATAAGGCTTTCAGGCAGGTCAAATCATACTTTTTAGTAAGTTCGCCATTGGCATCCTCTTTCTTGATAGCCCGCAATGCGGTGGGGGCAGTAAATAGTGTTTTGACATTGTATTCATTGATAACACGCCAGAAGGTACCCGCATCAGGCATGCCTACAGGCTTACCCTCAAATACAACGGTCGTGTTACGGTTAAGTAACGGGGCATAAACAATATAAGAATGACCGACAACCCAGCCAATGTCGGAAGCCGCCCAGTAGACCTCTCCTGGTTTAACATTATAAAAATTATCCATCGTCCAACGTAGCGCAACAGTATGACCGCCATGATCGCGGACGATTCCTTTCGGCTGTCCGGTGGTTCCGGAGGTATACAAAATATAAAGCGGGTGGTCCGATTCGACCATCACACAAGGAATAGCATGTGCTGCTTTAGTTATTTCAGCCCAATCATGATCTGTGGTTGAGACCAAGGCACTGTATTGTTGTTTGCGCTGTAAAATCACACTGTTGGGGACTTTGTGAGTGGCGATGCCCAAAGCACCATCAAGCATTGCTTTGTAATCAATAGTACGGTTTGGCTCGACGCCACACGATGCTGTCAAAACCAATTTGGGTTTGCAATCATCGATACGCTCGGACAGTTCCTTTGGGGCGAAGCCGCCGAATACAACCGCGTGTATTGCACCAATTCTGGCGCAGGCAAGCATCGCCATTATCGCCTCAGGGATCATGGGCATGTAAATGATAACGGTGTCGCCTTTGTTAACACCCAGAGTACTGATGGCGCCTGCCAAACGTGCAACTTGATCCTGCAACTCGCTATAGGTTATTTTTTGCTTATAACCACCGGTTACAGGACTATCGTAAATAATTGCATCTTGCTCACCATAACCATCGTCAACATGGCGATCGACGGCGTTGTAACAGGTATTTAGTAGTCCCCCTTTGAACCAACGATAAAAAGGTGGGTTTTCAGCATTTAGGACTGTATCCCAGCGCTTTTCCCAGGTTATATCTTCGGCAGCTTCGCCCCAAAAGCCATCCGGATCTTTTATTGAGCGGTTATAAATTTCTTCATATTTATCGTTCATATTTACGTCGCTATACTGATTTGTCTATAAATTGATGGGTTTGGATGCATTCTGAATCTGCATTACAGCTTTACGATGTATCGCCCACGATGCTTACTCTCAATAATGGATTCAGCTACTTCAGGTAGCTCGGTCAAACTGATTGTACCGGCATGAATACTTTTAATTAATTCAGGTTTTATATATTTGGCAATTAAATCCCATGCTTGTTGTCGCTTCTCTACGGGACACATTACCGAATCTATCCCGTGAAGACGCACACCACGCAATATGAAAGGCAGGACAGTACTAGGTAGCTGTGGACCACTGGCTAGTCCGCAACAAGTAACTGTGGCACCGTAAAACATTTCTGCCAGTATCCGCGCTAATACCAGATTGCCGACAGTATCAACCGCACCGACAAAGCGTTGTTTCTCAAGTGCCTGAGGTGGAGCGCTCATCTCTTCCAAAGATAAAACCTTAGTCGCACCCAAGCCCAACAGATAATCGTTACTTTTCTTGGAACTGATTGCTGTAACATCAAAACCGATTGCCGACAGCAAGGCAATTGCAAAGCTGCCAACACCACCACTTGCACCGCTAACAACCACGGTGCCGCCACCTTCAGGTTTTAGCCCTGAATCAAGTAAATCCTGAACACACAGAGCTGCAGTTAATCCAGCAGTACCCACAGTCATTGCCTGTTCGCTACTTAACCCCTCTGGTTTGCTGACTAACCATTCTGGTTTTACTCTTGCGTATCGAGAGTAGCCACCAAAGTGACGTTCGCCTACCCCCCAGCCAGTGAGGACCACTTCGTCCCCTTTGCTCCAACGTTCGTTATTTGATTCTACAACCCGACCGGAAAAATCAATGCCAGGAATAAAAGGGAATTCACGTAGAATTTTTCCCTTTCCTGTAATCGCTAAGGCGTCTTTATAGTTAATACCAGAATAGTCAACTTCTACCAAGACACCCTCATTAGAGAGCTGTGTAAGTTCGGTTTCTTTTACAGTGGCAATCGTTTCTTCGTTTTCCATATCTACCCATAGGGCAGGAAAAGTACTCATAGTATATTTACTCCATAATTTATTACTAAGCTACAGGCAACTCCGAGCCGAGAAATCAGAGCTACAATTCACATCACAAAAAAGCTTCGATTATTTCTAGCCCTTTGGCTCAGCTTTAATGCTGTTTACATTTCTATAGCCACGAGGAAGCATGTTTCCTCTTCGTCCACGTTCTCCGATATAGTATTCCTGATCGGCAGACTTCATTGTCATGTGTTTCTTGCCTGCGTAGATAAGTAAATTATCCGTTTCAGCCATAGTCGTCATGGCGACAACATATTCTTCTCGAGTTTTTAGTTTAGCTGGTGGTATTTGAATTATCTTCAGGCCTTTACCTTTGGTTAACAAAGTCAATTCACTGATAGGAAACATCAACATACGACCTATTGAACTGACTGCGGCTACCCAATCATTTTCTATATCATTCACTTTGCTTGGCGCTAATACATTTGCACCATTCGGCACCGAAATAACCGCTTTACCATTTCTATTTTTTGTATAGACGTCTTCAAGCTTAAGCATAAACCCATAACCCGCATCCGATGCAACGAGGTAAACAGATTCTGGTTCGCCAGCCATCACACCTTCAAATGTCACGCCATCAGGTGGTGTTAGACGAGCTGATATTGGTTCACCTAAACTGCGTGCCGATGGTAATGAGTGTGCCGGCAATGAATAACAGCGACCACTTGAGTCAAGAAATACTGCAGACTGATTGCTTCTACCGAGGCTTGCCTGCTTGTAGCTATCACCACTCTTATAATTCAATGATTCCGGATCGACTTCGTGACCTTTTGCAGCACGAACCCACCCTTTATCTGAAAGTATGATGGTGACCGGTTCTGTCGGAACAAGACTGGTTTCATCAATCGCTTTTGCTTCTACACCTTCTTTTAAAGGTGATTTTCGTTCATCGCCATATTCTGCGGCATCTGCTTCGATCTCTTTACGAACTAAAGTTTTCAATCGTTGGCTAGAACCTAAGGTAGTATCAAGTTGTTTACGCTCATCGCTGAGTTCATCCAGCTCACCTTTAATCTTGATCTCTTCCAATTTGGCTAATTTACGTAACTTCAAATCAAGTACTGCGTCTGCTTGAATGTCACTCAATTTAAACCGCTTCATCAAAACTGCTTTAGGCTTATCTTCTTCTCTGATGATCTTAATCACTTCATCAATATTCAAATAAGCAATCATTAAACCTTCAAGAACATGAATCTGGGCAAGCACTTTATCCAGTCGAAACTGCAATCTCTTACGAACGGTTTCAGTCCTATATTCCAGCCACTCCTTCAATACAACTCTCAAGTCTTTTACCTGAGGACGGCCATTGAGTCCGATAATGTTGAGATTCACGCGATAGCTGCGCTCAAGGTCTGTTGTTGCGTAGAGATGCAACATCAATTCATCAAGATTAATTCGGTTGGAGCGTGGTATCAGGATGAGTCTGACCGGATTTTCATGGTCGGATTCATCGCGCAAGTCTTCCAGCATGGGTAGTTTCTTGGCCTGCATCTGCGTTGCAATTTGCTCAAGAATCTTACTGCCAGAACTCTGATGTGGTAGTGCCGTTATGACAATATTACCGTCTTCCTTTTCCCAGATGGCGCGCATTTTAATTGAGCCATTACCCGTTTCGTAGATTTCTTGAATGGCTGATTTAGGCGTAATGATCTCGGCATGAGTTGGATAATCAGGACCTTTAATATGTTCGCATAGCTCTTTTACCGTGCTCTTTGGTGATTCTAATAAGCGGATACAGGCACTGGCGACCTCTTTCAGGTTGTGCGGTGGAATATCTGTCGCCATACCAACGGCAATTCCTGTGGTGCCATTGAGTAAAATATTTGGTAAGCGAGCGGGTAATATCTTAGGTTCTTCTAATGTGCCATCGAAATTAGGCACCCAGTCAACCGTACCTTGGGAGACTTCACTCAACAATACATCTGAATAGGGTGTTAATTTTGATTCTGTATAACGCATTGCAGCAAAGGATTTAGGATCATCCATCGAGCCCCAATTACCCTGGCCATCGACTAGTGGATAGCGATAGGAAAAATCCTGAGCCATTAAGACCATGGCTTCATAACAGGCTGAATCACCGTGTGGGTGGAATTTGCCGAGCACATCACCAATCGTTCGAGCAGATTTCTTGTATTTTGCCGATGACTTTAAGCCCAGCTCTGACATGGCATAGATAATTCGACGTTGCACTGGTTTCAGACCATCGCCGATATGCGGTAAGGCACGGTCAAGAATGACATACATGGAATAATCGAGATATGCTTTCTCGGTAAACTCCTGTAGTGGCCGCTGTTCGTTTTGCTCGAAGTCAAAACTCATTGAATCAGGCATTGAAATTTCCTCTAATTAACATTAGATATTATATTTAACTGATTGTTTTTTTTATATTTATTGTTCTACTTTAACTTCTGACATTAAATGATAATTTAATTGTCACTTCTATTTAATCTACTTGTTCGATCATTGCTCAATACTTACTAAGCAGGAGCAAGATCATGTCTAAACTAGCAGTAAACCGGTTCATTAATACATCTGAACTCTATCTCAGGCTCACTGAAAAAGATCGTTCAGCATTAAATATCGATGAAATCGACCGTCTAATATATTCAGACAATGGGCCTATTTCAGAATGTATCGAATTTTCTTATCGCGGTTATGTTGCCCAAATAAACAATAATTGTTCTAAATAACGACCGCTTGATCACCACTCGTCTCAAGCCATTTCTTTCGATCTGCTGCACGCTTCTTACCGAGTAGCATATCCATCACTTTTTCGGCTTGTTTTTCGTTTGGTAGTGTCAGTTGCACTAGTCGACGTGTTGCAGTTGCCATTGTTGTTTCACGCAACTGAATTGGATTCATCTCACCCAGGCCCTTAAAACGTTGTACAGACACATTGCCACGTTTCTTTTCAGCCGTAATCTTATCCAGCACGCCCTGTTTTTCAGCATCATCCAAGGCGTAATAAACATCCTTTGCCACATCGATTCGATAAAGTGGTGGCATGGCTACATATATATGGCCATTTTCAACGAGTGGTTTGAAATGTTTCAGAAATAAGGCGCAGATTAAGGTTGCGATGTGCAATCCATCAGAATCTGCGTCAGCAAGAATACAAATCTTGCCATAGCGTAAACCGGACAGGTCGTCTGAACCAGGGTCAACACCAACGGCAACGGCAATATCATGAACTTCCTTAGACGAAAGTACTTCTGCTGAATCGACTTCCCAGGTATTTAATATCTTTCCCCGTAATGGCATAACCGCCTGAAATTCACGATCCCGCGCCTGTTTCGCGGAACCACCTGCTGAGTCACCCTCTACCAAGAACAGTTCAGATACATTGATATCTTGCATCGAACAATCTGCCAACTTACCCGGTAATGCAGGTCCACCACTGATTTTCTTGCGGACAATTTTTTTACTGGATTTGAGTCGTTTCTGGGCAGCGGCAATGACCAATTCAGCAATTCGCTCACCCATTTCAACATGCTTATGCAACCATTGGCTCAGCGTATCTTTGACAACACCAGAAACAAATGTTGTGCATTCCCGTGAAGACAGGCGCTCTTTGGTTTGCCCAGCAAATTGCGGATCATCCATTTTCACTGACAATATATAACAGCAATTATCCCAGACATCGTCAGCAGTTAATTTAACGCCGCGAGGTAATAGTGTTCTGGATTCACAGAAATCTCGAATAGCATCTAATAAGCCCTGTCGCATACCATTCACATGTGTACCACCTTGTGGGGTTGGCACGAGATTGACATAGCTTTCAGTGATCATGTCTGCTGGTTCTGGCAACCAATGCAGCGCCCAATCAACTGCCTCATGCTCACCTTGCAGCGAACCAAGAAAAGGTTCCGGCGGCAATAACTCTATACCTACTAATTCTTCAGCCAGATAGGTCTTGATACCATCTTCATAACACCACTCTTCTTTTGTTTTTGTTGCTTCATCGTTCAGACGGATCGTGACACCAGGACATAAAACTGCCTTGGCACGCATTAAATGTTTTAACTTTGCCACCGCATATTTGGTGGTATCAAAATATTTCGCATCCGGCCAAAATCGTATCGTCGTTCCTGTATTCTTTTTACCTACATCACCAACCACTTCAAGTTTGGAAGATTTTTCACCACCCTTAAATGACATATTGTATTCCTTACCATCACGCCTAACCCAGACCTCAAGGTTTTTTGATAAAGCATTAACAACAGACACACCAACGCCGTGTAAACCGCCAGAGAACTTATAATTTTTATTTGAAAACTTACCGCCCGAATGAAGTCGAGTAAAAATAACCTCTACACCGGATAATTTCTCTCCAGGATGCTTGTCTACCGGCATGCCTCGACCATCATCTGAAACAGTTACTGAGCCATCTTTGTGCAAGATGACATCTATCTTGGAAGCGTAACCAGAAATGGCCTCATCAACACTGTTATCCAATACCTCTTGGACTAAGTGATTCGGACGACTTGTGTCCGTGAACATGCCGGGACGTTTGCGAACCGGTTCCAGACCGGTTAATACCTCGATATCAGAGGCATCATATTTAGATGACAAAAGTGGTTATCTCGCTATTATTTTTATTTGCAGGGGAATATCGAATACGCATCGATATTGGTTGGCAGATTATACTCTGTTGAAATGAGTATAAGGAAGTTTAATGTTTAATCTAGATCGGAAACTAGCGAATCACGGATATGTTGTGGCACTGAGTCAATGGTGTGATCATACGCAGGGTGATGTATACCAGCTGATAAGCGGCTGCCCTGCTTTAATGCAGCTACCATTTCAGGGCTAAATTCAAATCGCATAAAGTGCACAGAAGAAGTTTTGTTTTCATTATCTCGTTCAAGGTCTTCATCTGAAATAGGAATCACCTCATCAAAACCATCAACTTTTACCCAAACCTGAGTTTCAATACCTATCATATTGGACAAAGCCACACGTCGTTCAGCTTCCTCAACAAATTCGATCATAAATGTCGCCTTCCAGTTTGTGCCGTCAGGAATCATTAAATTATACGTTTCTAATTCTTCCTCAATTCCTTCTACTTCAAAGACACGTTCTGCACGTAAAATTTCCTGAATTTGATAATGCATTACAGTGCGATCTTCGAAATAGAGCGTTACGTTTGGTCCGATTGCTAATTGACGGTTCTTTTTATGTTCCATTACCTGAGTACGGAATGCTGACCGCACTTCTGCGTATTTTTCTAAAGAATACAGATCGTCACGTGTTAATTTTTGCATATCAAATTCCATAAGCCTGTCTTAATAATGAGAAAGGGCTTTCTGCTCTCATTTCAGAATCTTCGTCCATCCCATTGTCAATTTGATGTCCTGCCATGGGGCAATCACTTATATAATGGTCTAGTTCAGCTTCCTTGATCTTATTTGTTACAGGCTTGCATATCTTCATTGAGACTTCATGGTATTCAGTTTTAACTGCATAGGTTCCATCATGACCAGAACAGCGCTCTATCAAAGTAATATCAGTCTCCGGCACAAGCTCTAACACTTCTTTGGTCTTTGGCCCAATCTTCTGGACACGCTGATGACAAGGAACATGATAAGCCACCTTGCCAAGCTTATTTTTAAACTCTTTATTTAATTTATTATCTTTATTGCGCAGCATCAGATACTCAAATGGATCGTAAAAAGCATGTTGAACTGTCTGCACAGCTTCATCATCTGGAAATAATAAGGGTAATTCTTGTTTAAACATTAATACACATGAAGGAATTGGCGCAATAATATCGTAGCCCTGTTCCACCACCTTCATCAATTGTGGGATATTAAAGTCTTTCAGCTTTTCGACCGATTCCAAATCACCCAATTCCATTTTCGGCATGCCACAACATTTTTCTTGTTCTACTAATCGAACTTCTAATTTGTTATGTCTTAATATTGCGATGAGGTCTTCAACAACATCAGGTTCATTCCGGTTGCCGTAACACGTTACAAATACGGCCACTTTCCCCTTGGTTTTATCCGTTGCTTCAACGTTTACAACGGAATGTTCCAGTTTTCCATATCGTTTGCGTAATGAATTACTGTGGAAATCTGGTAAAACAGCATCGGCATGTATACCGATCGTTTTTTCCATTACCTTACGCACAGGTTTTATTGAATTAGCCGTATTTACTGTTTGGGCTATTATTGGAATACCTGCGAGCGAACCAACCGTATCAGTCGATGTTAAAATTTTGTCACGTAATTTCACATCGCCCTTTTTAAATTTTAGTGCCTTTGCACGCAACATTAAATGAGGGAAATCTACATTCCATTCATGTGGTGGAACATAAGGACACTTTGTTAGATAGCACAGATCACATAAGTAACAGTGATCAACAACATCCCAATAATCCTCTTTCTTTACCCCATCAACTTCAAACGTGTCTGATTCGTCAACCAGATCAAATAACGTGGGAAATGAATTACACAAACTAACGCAGCGTCGACAACCATGACAAATGTCATAGACACGCTCAAGCTCATCAAACAATGTGGACTCATCATAAAACTCACCAGATTTCCAATCAATGGGATGTCTGGTTGGTGCCTCAAGACTACCTTCGCGTCCTTCATTCATATGCTAACAATTCAAGTTAAAGCGGAAGAAATAATCGAGCCGGCATAAACCGGCTCAATTAAGCAAATAACATATTTGGTAATTATGAACCGAGATTATCTAATGCTTTGGTAAAACGATTTGCATGAGAACGTTCTGCCTTTGCCAAGGTTTCAAACCAATCCGCAATCTCATCAAAGCCTTCCTCGCGTGCTGACTTAGCCATGCCTGGATACATATCAGTGTACTCATGCGTTTCACCAGCAATAGCAGCTTTGAGGTTAAGATCTGTGCTTCCAATAGGCTCTCCAGTAGCTGGGTCACCTACAGCCTCAAGATATTCCAGATGCCCATGCGCATGGCCAGTCTCACCTTCAGCAGTCGATCTAAAAACTGCAGAAACATCATTAAAACCTTCTACGTCTGCTTTTTGTGCGAAATAAAGATAACGTCGGTTTGCTTGTGATTCACCAGCAAATGCAGCTTTTAAATTTTCTTCGGTTTTAGAGCCTTTAAGTTCCATAGTTCTCCTCCGGATATTTTTATTCGATAAATTGTATTTATCATCTATTAGACTTGGTCTAAACTGTTAAAACTTTAGCCTAGCATCAATTTCCTGTCAAACAGGATATGAAATTAAACTTTTCATATTTACCATACTGGTAATGAGGCCAAGTGATGATAATATATGCGCCTTTTTTAGAGACATCCCGTACTTTAACTCATTTAACTTTAGAGATTTCTTGTGCCAAAGAAAAGTAGTTCAATCAACTTCGAAAAGACATTAGCTGAGCTTGAACAGCTGGTACAGACCATGGAAAAAGGTGACTTGTCCCTGGAAGAATCTCTTAAACATTTTGAACGAGGCATTTTATTGACCAAAACATGCCAACAGGCTCTAAGTGAAGCCGAACAGAAGGTTAGCGTCCTACTGGGTAAAGACGGAGAAGCTAAACTAGAACCTTTCAACCCAGATAATAACGAAGAATAAATGACAGACTTTTCTGACCGATTACAGATTTATCAAAAATCTGTGGAATCTGCACTTAATCGTTGGCTACCTGAACCTTCAGTTCAGCCTGAAAAATTACATGAAGCGATGCGCTATTCCGTGCTGGGCAATGGCAAACGCATACGTCCAGTTATCTTATATGCCACTGGAGAAGCTTTTGGTATAGATTTAGCTGCCTTAGATGGTCCAGCATGTGCTGTTGAAATTATTCATGCCTATTCTCTCATTCATGATGATTTACCTGCGATGGATGATGATGATCTGCGTCGGGGTCGTCCAACCTGTCATAAAGCCTATGATGATGCCACGGCGATTTTGGCTGGTGATGCCTTGCAGGCATTGTCCTTTCACATTTTAGCCCACGATCCAGACATTCAGGTAAATGATCAGCAACGTTTGTCCATGGTTGAAACCCTTGCAATTGCTAGTGGTTCAAGAGGTATGGCTGGTGGCCAGGCTATTGATTTAGCTTCTGTCGGTATATCGCTGACTATTGCTGAACTTGAAAATATGCACATTCATAAAACGGGAGCCTTAATCAGGGCAAGTGCAGAATTAGGTGCACTGTGTGTTGATAATGTTGACCGGGAATTGCTAACTCGCATCTCACAATACGCAAAATGTATTGGCTTGGCATTTCAAATAAAGGATGACATTCTTGATATTGAAAGTGATACCGAAACATTGGGTAAACCGCAGGGTTCCGATATCGCGATGAACAAACCGACCTACCCCAATCTTCTTGGAATGGACGGCGCGAAAAAAGCAGCTAAGGACTTATATAATGAAGCGCTTGATTGTCTAGCCGCCTTAGACAACAAAGCTGATATGCTAAGGGCAATTGCAGATTACATCGTTAATCGCAATAAATAATCGGAACAATACCGCACACACTACATCCTAGTAGGATGGATATGACACTCAATTAGAGTAGAATCACTCAGCTTAGTGATTTTTTACTCTACTTTTTACCTTCTTAACCTAAGTTATTGGAATTTAAGCAAATGAATAAACCAGTACCCGCAACGACAGAAATACCGGATACCCAGAACAGTCTAGATACTAGGCATATAGCCATTGATAAGGTTGGGATTAAAGACATCAAGCACCCTATTGTGGTGAGTGATCGATCAGGCCGCGAGCAACACACCGTTGCCAATTTCAACATGTATGTAAATTTACCGGAAGAATATAAAGGCACACACATGTCACGCTTTGTTGAGATCCTCAATCACCACGAGTATGAGATTACCGTGCAATCATTCAAACGCATGATTGAAGAGATGACCGAGCGACTGAATGCACAATCGGGCGATATAGAAATGACCTTTCCGTATTTTGTGAATAAAGCCGCTCCAGTATCTGGTGTTAAAAGCCTGATGGATTATGAAGTATCGTTTATCGGTCAGATTAGGGATGCTAAATCAGAAGTCTTAGTGAAAGTGTTGGTTCCAGTCACTTCCTTATGCCCTTGCTCAAAGAGCATATCTGATTATGGGGCACACAATCAGCGCTCACATATAACTGCTTGCGTTAGGATGGCTGATTTCATTTGGATTGAAGAACTAATCGATGTTATTGAAAAAGTCGCATCATGTGAGCTATACGGCCTTCTAAAAAGACCCGACGAAAAGTACGTCACTGAACGTGCATACGATAATCCAAAGTTTGTCGAAGATATCGTCCGTGATGTTGCGGTAAAATTTAATGAAGATGATAGAATTTTGGGTTATACGGTCGAATCAGAAAATTTTGAATCAATTCATAATCACTCTGCTTACGCCATGCTTTCGTGCGACAAAGATAAAGATAACAAAAAGCAGCTCTGATTTTCCCAAGCGCAACATAATAAAACGCCGTTTTTTCTAGTCAAAAAACGGCGTTTTGTCGTCTATTGCCAATATTTTGCCATGCAAAACTAAATATTTTACTTTAGGTATAGCTTATATCTAATTGTTTAATATATATTTTGATTCAATATGGCATAACTAATGCAATAGTTTAAGACAGTAGTATATCTCCTCCCCCCTTAACTACTGGGTGCGCTCTGAACCGCACCCTTTTTTTTGTTCCAAATTTAATGAACCTCTAGGATCAATATCACTCTATTAAAAATAAGAGCAATTAACAGATATACCATGAAGAAACTCCTCCTCCTTTTAATTCTACTTTATGGTTCTTTGGCCTCTGCTGATGAGATTGATATGCGAGATTACATCAAGCTTAGAAAAGGAATGTCAGAAGCAGAGGTTCTCTACAGATTAGGGGCACCAGATCACGAGACTCAAAGAACAGATCACTATCACAATATATTACGTAAAACCTGGTTCTTCATCCCGACACAGGGAAGCACTGAAAAATGGATGTCCGAAATAGAATTTGACTCAAAAGGCAGGATCATCAATCTGAGAAGAAACCGCATCAACAAGTAATACTTATTTTTTAGCTTCCTGCTTAGCCTCATTCCAAAGCACATCCATTTCTTCCAAAGTCGCATTAGTAAGCGATTTTTTTTGTTTTCTTAAGGCTTCTTCTATGTAATTAAAACGACTAACAAACTTTTCATTAGTATCTCGGAGTGAAATCTCGGAATCAATTTTATAATGCCGCGCAAGATTAACGCAGCAAAACATCAAGTCGCCCAATTCTTCAGAGATATTGTCGATATTATTCGGCTCCTGGAGTGCGTGACGAAGCTCGCTTAACTCTTCGTCGATCTTATTTAATATGTCCTGACTGTCAGTCCAGTCAAAACCAACTGTCGCTGCACGTTTCTGTAATTTGTCAGCCCTTTTAGTAGCTGGCATGTGTTTACCAATATCATCGAGTAGATTTCTCGATTTATTACCTGAATCATTGCGTTCTTGCTGTTTTATTTGTTCCCAAAGTGCCTTAACTTCCTCAACATTATCCACTTTGTGATCTGAAAACACATGCGGATGACGGCGTTCAAGCTTTTCATTGAGCTGTTTTACCACATCATGAAAATTAAAATGCTTATCCTCATCGGCCATTTCAGAATAAAAAACAATATGAAACAACAAATCTCCCAGTTCATCTCTTAAACCACCTACATCCTTACGCTCAATGGCATCCACCACCTCATAAGCTTCTTCAAGGGTAAATGCTTTTATCGAATCAATTGTTTGCTCTTTATCCCACGGGCAACCGTTCTCTGGATCACGCAGTGACTTCATGATTAGCAGTAATCTTTCCAGTTCTTTCATCAGATTTTTTATTTAGGGGCTTGACCTTAGTTAATGTTTCGCATAAAACAATCAAACTATAATCTCATCTCAAAAGGATGTTATGGTGGATGACTTTACAAAAGTCTATCCAATAACAAAAGCGATATGACACCATTAATATTAAGACTTGATATAGCAGGTTCTCCCGTTAGGTGGGTCCCATGGCAAGATGCAGTCAATCTTTACAGCCGTGAAATGATTGCTTGGACCGCTGGAGATAGCGTATTCACTTTTCACGGCGGGACTAGCCGCTTAACCGGTCAACGTTCAACCGTTGAAATTAATTCTATCATAGCAGTCAAACGTTCCAAGCCTGTCAAACTCAGCAAACGTATTATCCCACCGTTAACTAACCGTGAATTGTTCTTACGTGATGCCTCTTTATGCATGTATTGTGGTCATAAATTTAATGATGCTGCATTGACACGCGATCATATTATCCCCGTATCCAAGGGAGGACGTGATCGTTGGTCAAATGTTGTCACCGCATGTCGTCATTGCAATACACGCAAAGGTGACCGAACGCCAGAACGCGCTAACATGCCATTGCTCGCTATACCCTATATACCGAACTGGGCTGAGTACCTTGCTTTATCAAACAGAAAGATTCTTGCAGATCAGATGGAATTTCTGAAAAGTCAGTTTTCAGGCCGAAAAATGCTTTTCCACAATAATTAGTTTTTCCTCAGAGGATAAAAAGCATAATCTCTGCAATCTTTTGATTTTTAGCTCTTAAACCTAATGCCAAGTAAATCATTTACCCCCAGTAATCGAATGCTGGAAATCCAATCACCCATTATTCCTATCGTTTCAGATTTAATAAAAAAAACTCCGGGCACAATTTCTCTGGGCCAAGGCGTTGTTTACTATCCACCACCACAAAGCGTTTTCGAGAAAGTTACATCTCTGGAATCTTCAATTGATTTTAACTGGTATTCAGAGGTCGAAGGCATCCCGGAACTACGATCCTGTATTTCAAACAAGCTAAAACAAGAAAATAATATACATCTTAAAGGCACACAGAGTTTAGTCGTTACAGCAGGCGCAAATATGGCTTTCATGAATGCACTGATGGCGATTTCAGACCCAGGTGATGAGGTGATTTTATTACGTCCTTATTATTTCAATCATGAAATGGCCATCCAGATGGTCTCTTGTTTTCCCATCGCAATCAATACAAAGGCCGATTTCCAGCCCTCTATTGAAAATATAGTTGCCGCTATCACGCCTAAAACAAAGGCAATTGTTACCGTCTCTCCGAACAATCCTACCGGTGTGGTTTATTCAGAGTCGACATTACGAAAGATAAATGAGCTATGTCGGGAATATGGTATTTATCATATCTCTGATGAGGCCTATGAATACTTTACTTATGATGGTGTTGAGCATTTTTCAGTTGCAAGTATCCCAGGATCAGAGCAATACACTATTTCACTTTATTCCTTGTCAAAGGCCTTTGGTTTTGCAAGTTGGCGTATTGGCTATATGATATGCCCGGAACATCTGTTGATATCTGTGAAAAAAGCACAAGATACATACCTTATTTGCCCAACACGTATAGCGCAAAACGCTGCTATTGCGGCCATGCATGTAGGTCGAGCCTATGCTCAGTCACATTTAAAACAGCTTGATCGTGTTCGCAGTACTTTATTTACAGCATTGCAAAGCATTAACGATCTCTGTTCAACACCTGATTCCAAAGGCGCTTTTTATTTTCTGGTTAAACTCAATACGACACTTACTGGTATGCAAGTAGTAGAACGATTAATCAGAGAACACAAAGTGGCTGTCATTCCAGGTGAGACCTTCGGCATGAAAGATGGATGTTATTGCCGCATCGCCTACGGCGCCCTCGGCAAGGAATCATCTGAGATAGGAATTAAACGCTTGCTGGCTGGTCTCAAAGGAATAATTGAATAAACGAATACAGATAAACAAATAACGAATGACAACAATAACGAGGAAGTACAAATGAAATCTTTAACACTTATAATCAGTCTATTACTGATGCCCTCTATTACAATGGCCGTTGATAGCAACGGCAATTATGCTGTATGGGGGATTGGTAAAAAATCCTGTTTTGGCTATAACGAAGCTATGACACAAGATGGGAACGAAAAATATAAACATTACATAAAAGGTTTTTTAACCGCCTACAATATATTTACGGAAAAAACTTATAGCATAACTGGCAGAATGAAAGAAACCGAAGTCCTCGGATGGCTCACTGAATATTGTGAAGATAACCCAATGTCAGGTCTGGAAAACGCGCTAGTGAGCTTTACCTTTGACCACTATGATAAGCGCATGAAAACATCAGGATCAGGCGCTGGTCGTTAAAACTTTTCTAGAGTTAAGAATTTGATATTAATAAGTATAATTGGTCGCATTTTTTGCTTTTAGAAATTGATAAACACCCTGAAATGGTTCATTATTATAAGACGATATCTATTTATCTGGGGGTAACCTCAGCAATTGTTTAACTGGAGAACGAACAATGCAAACAAAAATAATCAAAGTTGGCGTACTTGCCCTTTCACTGACAATGCTCGGTGGTTGCGGAAACATGAAAGAAATGCAAGCTAGTATCGATTCAGCAAATGCTGCTGCATCAGCCGCAATGTCGAAAGCTAGCGAAGCTTATAACCTTGCTTCTAAGAGTCAAGGCACAGCATCTGATGCCGCTGCAGCTGCTGCTGCTGCACAAGCTACGGCAGATGAAGCATTAGCATGCTGTAAAGCTAATTCAGACAAGATTGATCGTATGTTTGAAAAAGCGATGATGAAATAATAAATTAGATTTTTAATTTATATCTTAAAAGCCCTGATTGGTTTCAATCAGGGCTTTTTTTATGTACAAGATGTAATGTCAGGATTCTTGTTCCAGACGCCAACAGTAGGCGCTTTAGGCGAATCCTAAGTACCTGCATCCATGCAGGCAATGCCGTGGGCGCATGGATGCGCAGGAACGGCGTTCACACTAACAGCACAATGCCCAAAACAAGTACAGTGAACGTCCGAAGCGATGAATGCACAAGGTGCGATGTGACGTTCTCAAGTGACAAAACTCTAATCGGACATATTCGTCGCATAAAAACGACGTTGTCTATTAATCAGAAATAACGATTTGGGAATCTAGCTGCAACTGCAGATTAAATTTTTCTGCCTGCGTCAGCGCTTTTGTTAATTTTTCTTCAACTCTTGCCTGCAGCACCTTTGGTAACAGTTTCCCTATCGCAATTGGCAAGCCCGTAGGATTGTTTATTGCGTCATACGCGGCAGACCAATCAAGTTCATAATCTTCATCGTTTGACACATCAATGATTAACGCGACAACACTAGTAAGATTGTTCTCGTATTTTTCTGTGTCTTCATCCAGAAAAGGATGCGCTTCAAGATAAATTATCTTGTCTTTAACACCAATCTTATACGGTTGGTTAATTATATTAACCGGTGTTCTCAATGTTACTTTTGAAAATAAGGCTTCGATATCTTCCGGATATAAACGAATGCAACCATGGCTAACTCTCATGCCGATACCATAAGGTTTGTTCGTACCATGAATTAAATAATCAGGATTGCCTAAACGCATGGCAAATGCACCTAATGGGTTGTCTGGTCCGGCCTTAACAATTTTGGGTAATGGATCACCTGCCTCTTCGTGTTCCTTTCTAATAGACGCTGGTGGATACCAGTTTGGACTCGCTTTCTTCTCGATGATCTTTGTCTTCATATAAGGCGTATTCCAACCTTCCCTGCCGACGCCTAAGGGATAGGTGATTACTTCTTGTGGTTTGTTTTTCATTTTGGGCGGATAGTAATACAAACGCATCTCTGGAACATTCAAGACAATGCCTTTCATTGGTGCTACCGGTAAAATAAATTGTGCTGGCAGCGTGACCTCTTCTCCATGTTCCGGTAACCATGTATCAACATCTGGATTGACCAGTTTCATGTCCTGATACCCAAAGCCATTACGACGAGCAATATCTAATAATGTTTCACTTTGGTCTGCTTTAACTTTTATGATTTCACCCACAAGCGTATCGCCTGTATCACTCAGGAAATATTTCGTGGCATAAGCACTTGGCAAGGAGCCAAGTAATAATCCAAACAAAACAATAATCTTACCGATTCTCTTCATCTGTCTGTGCATTCTAAAAACATCATACTAGTAATAATAGTCTTCTTAGCTCGTAACAACACGCTTAGATTCACCAATTCGTAACAAACTTGGCAATAATATTAGTGTAAAAAATGTACTTACCATCATGCCGCCAACAATGACTCCAGCTAATCCACGATATAACTCCGTTCCGGCTCCTGGAATTAAAAGCAGTGGTAACATGCCAAATATACTCGTCATCGTACTCATCATAATAGGACGTAATCTCAACAGAACAGCTTCTTCAACGGCATCTTTCCTGGACTGCCCGGCTCGTTCGGCAGTACGTGCCTGATGTACTAATAAAATTGCATTATTTACGACTAAACCAAGCAAAATAATAAACCCGATCATAGTCAGTAGGTCCATGCTTTGAAAACTAACTAAATTAATAATATACAATGCCAAGACGCCTCCAAAAGTTGCCAAAGGAATAGAAAGCATAACTAACAAACTATCTCTAAATGAGCTGAACATGGCACTCATTAATAAGTATAGGATTGTTATTGCTAATAGAAAGCTGCCAATCATATTTTCCAATGCAGATGTTAGTTTATCCGCAACACCACCATATTGAATGTCGCCGTCATCCGGTAGGCTAGCGAGAATTTTCGGCTCTATTTCTGTCTTGATTCTCTCTAGCGCTTCTTCCAAACTCACCTCAGCAGGCGGCGCAATCTCCAATGTTACTGTTCTGCGTCGATTAATACGTCTAATTTGCTCTGGTCCAGCAGTCCTGACAACATCAACTAGCTCATTTAATGGCAAGACACCGGCATTGGCTGTCATAAACGGAAAGCTTTCTAGTTCTTCCGGCGTATTCCATTTTTTAGAACGTAAGATAATATCAATGGTTTCTTCCCCATCAAAATAATCTCCAACAAACCGTCCATCTCCTAATGTTTGGGACAATGCAGCGACGATAGATCGATCCCATCCTGCCTCAGCAATACGTCGTTCATTGGGGATTAATCTTAATTCAGGCTGAGCTAAATCTAGTCCAGGACGTGGCCTAGTATTCGGATATATTGAAGTTATGGAAATAAAAGCCTGCAAAGCTGACGCCATTAGCGAAGTTAAATCTTTTGATTGAATATTCATATCAATTGTTCTTCCTGAACCAAAATTACCAAACAACGACGCTTGCTTGGCAAATGCAATTGAATCGGGAAAACCCTGAACAACTGAGTTTATTAATGGCACAAGTTTTTCAACATCTTTGTCATATTTTGCGCGTGCGCCCATAAAAACACCGCGAGAAAATGCAACAAAGAAATAATGTTTAACATAAGGTTCTTTTACCTCGTCCGTATGCGGCTTCATTCTAGCTGCAACGATTTCACCTAGTTCTTTTTCAAGTGTTTCAATATTTGTCCCTGGTGGTGGCAGTATAAAAGCATAGGTCAAATTTCGATTACCATCTGGCAAGTAATCCTTCTCTGGGTTTAATAAATACATAACCGCCGCTGGTACAGAAATTAATACAATGATCCAAAAGGCTCGTCGCAACCAAGTATCAGTAAGCGACATAATTAACTTGCACAATAGTTTCCAAAGTCGTTGATAAGGATCGGTAAATTTTTTTCGCGCAAGAAATAGTTTGGCCGCGGTCGGCACAACCGTAACTGCTGTTAGTAATGAAAAGGTAATAGCAGCTGTAATAGTTATAGCAAGATCAGAAAACAATTGACCTACTTCATCACGTAAAAAGACAACCGGCAAAAATATAGCTATTGTCGTAGCAGTAGACGCTAATAATGCACCCCAAACCTGACTAGTGCCTTCTATTGAAGCTTCTTCCGCAGACAAGCCTTTTTCGCGTAATCTAATAATATTTTCAAGAATAACAATTGATGCATCGAGTACCATACCAACTGCAAAGGCAAGACCCGCTAACGAGATGATATTAATCGTTCGCCCAGTTAGTTCCATAACACTAAAACTTGCGACCATACAAATTGGGATCGATGCAGCAACAATAAGAGTAGCTGGAAACTTCAGCAGAAAGAGAAATAAAATTACAACGGCAAGCCCAACTCCCAAGCCCAGATTATTCTTGAGCATTTCGATAGATCGATGAATGTATTCTGTTTCATCATAGACTTGTTCAATTGATAATTTATTACGCTTTAACGGCCCTTCATTTAATTCTTTTACCGCCTCATGTAGCCCAGCCATTACTTCAAGTACATTAACACCCGATTCACGTTGTGCATTAATTGCAATAGACAACGAACCTTTAGTCAAGACAAAGCTATTCTTATCAGTAAAACGATTCTCAATGGTTGCTACATCTCGTAAATAGATCGGTCGTCCATCGCGCCACTCTAAAATCATCTCCCCAAGATCAGATGCTTCATACTTTCCTGCAAAACGAATACTGTACTCACGTTTACCTACATCAGAAAGACCACCAGATACATCTTTACTGGTTCCCGCAAGTTGCATGACTTGATCCAATTGAATACCCAGATTGGCAACCTTGTAGGGGTCAAATGTAATACGTAATTCTCTATCGCCACCTCCAATGACTTCGGATCGAGCAACTCCTGGGATACGCTCAAAACGTGACTGCACGACCTCCTCTACAAAATCTTTATAGGTCTCAATTGATTGTTGATTATCGCCAGTTGTTTTAATCATGAACCAGGCTATGGCCCTCGCATCTTCACCTACCGAACTAATTAATGGCTCATCAGCATCATCAGGATAATCTGAAACTTGATTCAAACGGTTCATGACTTCGACTAATGCTCTGCGCATATCCATACCAACAGTAAAAGTCAGGTTGATCTCGCCTCGACCTTCGTATGCTGTTGCGCGAATCTCTGTTAATCCGGGCAGACCTCTTAACACGTCTTCTTGTGGCTCGAGAATTTCTGCTTCAACTTCATTCGGTGCGGCAGTGCGCCATGGTGTTTTAATAGTTATTTCTGGTTCTTCAAGTTCTGGCGTTAACTGTATAGGCAGGCGTGACAGGCTTATTAAACCAAAAATTAATAATAGAATTATAGCAACCAGTAAGGCTACAGGATTAGCCAGAGATGCACGGGTGATATTCACTATCTATCTGACCCAGCAACTATCTGTACTGTTTGACCTGGACGTAACCGTTCATTACCACGAACAACGATCTTATCGTTTTCTTTTACATTGCCAATAACTTGAATATGCGATGAATTTGATATGCCTGTCGTTACCGGAACTAGCTCGGCTTTATCTTCACCATTTATTCTATAGACAACAACACCCGTCTGCCGAATAACCAGAGCATCGCGCGAAACTGCAATAACGTGTTGTTTATTTTTTATTGGTGTTGCTATTTCAACGGCAGTGCCTGCTGGCCAATTACTATTGTCAAATTCAACTCTAATTTCATAAAGCCTTGAAATATCATCACCAACCGGAATCACTGTTCGGACAAGACCGTCAACTTCTCCTGAGGGTCCTTTAATCTTTATCTGATCACCGCTTTTCACATGAGGGTAAGACACTTGCTGAATTCGAGCTTGAACTTCAACTCGTTCAGTATCGATTATGCGGACTATCTGATCGCCCGCATCAACTCTTTCTCCGGGTGACTTGAAACGTTCGATCACCATGCCTGTAAAGGGAGCACGAACAGTCGTTCGATTAAGGTCATCTCGCGCCATCGCCAACCTTGCTTTAACTACTCGTATTTTTGCTAACGCCTCATCTCGACTAGTTTGAGTTTGATCAAGTTGATTTTTTGCCGCATTATTTTTTTTGGCCAATTTTTCAAGTCGTTCTGATTCACGTCGAAAAAACTCAACCATAGTTTCAATCGGCTTAACTTCAGTTTGAATTTCATTCAATGCAAGGTGATATGTTGTATCATCAACTTTTGCGATGACATCATGTTTGTTTATACGATCGCCAACTTCGAGAACCGTTTCCAGAGTACCTTCAACCTCGGCAGCAATCTTTGAGTCGAAACGGCCAATAACAGTACCTGTCACCCAGACAACCGGGGCGATTTCTATATTAACGGCCCCCTCCACCTGCACAATAGCAGCGGGCATGCCACCACCTGCACAGACTAATGAAGGTAAAGCGGCTAATTGAAATAAGAGAAGGTAAAATATTTTATTTATCATATTATTCTTGCTAATCCGGTAGAACATATGTATCTCATTCATTTGACTGTTAATTATCTAAAGATTCACGCCATTATATGATTTTATTAAAGGAATTGGGCAGGATAATTTTATTATTTATCTGCTTAACATATCTCAGCCATGCCTCAGCAGAACGAGACATTGGTGATGCTATTGATTTGCCGAAGAGCCAATTACAACAACTTGAGCAAAATAATTTTAAAGTTTTGGGTGTAGTCCAACTTAAGCAGAATGCAGGCTCTGATTTCCCGCTTATGGAATTTTCCGGATTGGCATGGGATCACGATCAAAAACAGCTAATCATTCTTTCTGATCGAAGTTACATAATTCACACGACGCCAATTTTTGAAAATGACAGATTAGTGGATATTACTCTCAATTCTTATCATTTCTTAAAAGATAAAAATGGTAAAAAGCTAAAACATAAGTTTTCTGATAGTGAAGGCCTGGCATTGGACAATGCTAAAAATGAAATTGATGGTGATACAGAATTAATTATTAGCTTTGAACGCAAACCCAGGATTATTAAATTTACTACTGAAGGAAAACATATTTCGCAATACCCGCTCGCCAACAATTTAAAAGATATCAAAAATTATGCTGGCGCCAATAAGTCATTAGAAGCGATCACACTTCATCCAAAACTCAAGATAATTACAGGGCCCGAGCGGCCTCTAAAAAAACCGAGTGGTATTGGCCTATCACTACATACAATCAATAATGATGTATGGCATTTCAAACCTGAAAGCGCAGATCATGGATCTTTAGTCGGGCTAACCACACTGCCTGATAACCGCCTTGTTGCATTAGAACGCATATACACTAATGTTTTTGCTGGCATAAGCAGTGTGCTACATTTGATCACACTTGACTCGGATTCAATACAGGAGGAACAAATATCAAAACTAAACCCTTCTGCCAGTTACTTTAATGAAAACTTTGAAGGCATCACCTGGCATAAAGACAATCGATTTTTTATGATCAGCGATGACAATGATAATATTTTTCAGCGCACTCTACTTGTCTACTTCGAGATCCCCAGCCTAGGTACTCTGGAAGAATAGAGTTTTATTAAATCTATTACTTCTCTCTTAATCTCGGCATCAATTCAACCAGATTGCAGGGGCGAGTTCGATAGTCCAATTGCATCCGAATCAACTCATCCCATGCCGTAGCGCAAGCGCCCATTGAACCGGGCATAGAAAAAATATACGTGCCGTTCGCAACCCCGGCAATCGCACGCGACTGAATCGTCGATGTCTTAATCTGTTGATATGAAATCGCACGAAAGGTTTCGCCAAAACCATCAAGCGTTTTATCGAATAACACACTCACTGCTTCTGGTGTGCCGTCACGACCAGTGACACCGGTGCCACCTGTGGTTAACACAACGTGAACATCTTCATCCGCTATCCAGCGCGACACTTCAGCACGGATTGCATATTTGTCATCTGGCACAATTTTTTTCTCATGAAGTTCGTGTCCCTGACGTTCAAGCAAGTCAATGAGCCGTTGGCCTGATGTATCTGTCTCTTCCGTTCTGGAATCAGAAATAGTTAGCACAGTAATATTTAGCGGAATAAACTCTCTTTCAGATTTCTTTTCAGTCATAATATTCACTATCCATTTTTAATGTCGTAATCATAATGCAGGTAAAATACTGTGGCTAGGCAAAACGAACCGCTGGAATCAATGCGTCTGGACAAATGGCTCTGGTGTACCCGCTTTTATAAAACGCGCGCCCTTGCCGCTGCGGCAATCAAAGGCCACAAGGTGCAGGTGAATGACCAGGCCATCAAGGCAGCTAAAACTATCAAGCCCGGTGATAAAGTAGAAATACGCAAGACACCCTATCAATGGACTATTTCCGTTCGGAAGCTGATCAACAACCGTGTTTCTGCAACCCAGCTCGCTTCGTTATATGAAGAAGACGAAGACAGCATCACGACACGCGAAAACCTCTCAAAACAAATAAAAGCGGATGCGGCCTCCTTTCCTAAAACGATTGGCAGACCAACGAAACGGAATCGAAGGGAGATAATTCGGTTTACCCGGATACCAAAAGAAGAATAGACATGCCAAAGTCTAATAAAGAAGTAAGATACAAAAACCGTTAATAACGGTAATGGAGTTAAATTAATGAGTGCCAATGAAATTTGTCATGTAGAAACAACCTCATTCCATAACGAATTAGGCAGTAAAGACTATCCGTTCGAAAAAGGCCGCTATTGGTTATACACCTCAAAGGTATGTCCCTTTGCTCACCGTACTGAAATCATGCGTTCCTTAACCGGGCTGACATATCATATTGGTCTCACCATCGCCGGCGCAGTCCAAACAGAACACGGTTGGGACATTGGCGTTCGTTATGAAAGTGCAGATAGCGCAACTAGTCCTATTGTTGACATAAATAGACTCCCTGGTATCTATAAACTAGCAGCACCAGCTTATATCGGTCGTGCTTCAGTACCAGTCTTGTTTGATACGAAGACTAATACCATTGTTAATAATGAATCATCAGAAATAATTTGTCAGTTAGATGAGGTTGCAACACAATACTTCGAACACAAAACACTTTATCCAAAAGATAAAAAGTTATTGATAGACACGCTGATCACTGAATTGGCTGATGAATTGATCACACCTATCTATCGTGCAGGCTTCGCAAAGTATCAACAAACTTACCAATCCTATTTTGGAAAGGTCTTTGCATGTTTAACAAAGCTTGATAAAAGACTCAGTGAGACGGGTGCTTATATTACAGGAGATAATCTGACACTTGCAGATGTACATGCCTATCCGCATATAGCACGTTTCGATGCGGCTTATCATTCACTCTACCGTTTAAATAAACACTTCATACGAGACTATCCAAACATTACGGACTATATGGCGCGTCTCGGGGAGATATCGGCATTCGGTGGCACATTAGATATACAAGCTGTTAAGGATGGCTATTTCTTGGCGTGGAACCAACCAACAGAAGGAAAGTTTACACCCCTTGGTCCGGAAGTTAATCCGCGCTCTGGTGTTGCCGTTGCAGTTACTGTCAATACATAACTTCTGTAATAAAATTAATTAATAGGTTTACCCGTTATGTGGAAAATATTACTAATCATTGTTGCCATTGGTTTTATCTACAATTGGCAAAGTAGTAGTCCCGTATCGATTGATTCAAATATCTCAGAGTCCTTTCCCATTGAATATGCTTCTTCTTTATCTATTAAAAAATCACCACTACAAAAAGACATTAATAAATCTAAACAATCATTCCAGTTTGATAAATTCAAAATAACACCGTTGGCCAACTTTCAACTGGTTGGTCGAGTGCTTGGTGCAGAACGATATCGACATGATCGCGAGTCCGCACTTTCGCCTGTAGATCTAGCACTAGGCTGGGGGCCAATGGCAAACCCGGATACGCTAGACAAATTGACTATCACACAATCTAATCGCTGGTATCACTGGCGCACAGATGAATTCCCTATCCCAAGACGAGACATTGAAACAAATAGCGCAAACATGCACTTCATCCCCAGCAATAGTGAGGTTGAAGCAAAACTGAAATTAATACAGTCCGGCGATACTGTGAAGTTGATGGGATATCTAGTTCACATCGATGGCGAGAATGGTTGGAAATGGACCAGCTCAATGACTCGCGAAGATACCGGAGCTCGTTCTTGTGAAGTTATTTTATTGGAAGATATTAAAACAATTTAAAACTTGTAGGCTTGTCCTGATAAATATAGTGACTAAATATCAAAGATATCAAGTAAGTCTTATTAAACAAACCCTTCCCTACGCTCAACGCGATAGTAATAAACACCTAACACCACACCACGTACGGCTATGAATACAGTAAACGCCAACCACAGCCCATGGTTCTCCAAGAACTGAAACACATACCAGATGGGCAAAAAGAAAACGAAGGTGCAGATCAACATGGCATTACGCATCTCTGGGCCGCGCGTTGCACCGATGAAGATGCCATCGAGTAGAAAACACCAAACTGAGATTAACGGCAGGACTATCATCCACGGCAAATAGACTAATGCGATTTCGCGTACTGACGTTATATCGGTTAATAAATTGATTAATGGCTCACCGGCTAACCAATAAAATACAGTGAAGGCTAAACCAAAGGCCAATGACCATTTCAAAGCCAGTGATACGGCTTTATTAAAGAGGTCTTTACTCTTTGCGCCGACGGCTTTGCCGACCAAGGCTTCAGCAGCGTGGTTAAAACCGTCTAACGCTAAGGCCATGAGTAAATAAAATTTCATTAAGATAGAGTTTGCTGCGAGGGTTAAGTCGCCATGCGTGGCGCCTTCACGGGTAAAAAATGCAAAGACCAGTATTAAGCAGATGGTGCGGATAAAAATATCATTGTTTAAACGCATAAAATTCTTCATCTTTTCGAGATGCAAGATTTCTGCAATTACCCATTTTCCTGCTTGGCCTTTTAATTGTTTCCTCACAATAAAGAAGGCATAGAGTACGCCTGCGTATTGTGCAATGACGGTGGCTAATGCCACACCGCGCACATCCATATCCATGTACACAACAAACACGATGTCTAAAACAATATTGATTACATTGACTGTTATGCCCAACCTTAAACTGGCCATCGCATTTTGCATGCCTAACAACCAGCCGTTGACTGAAAACAAGATCATCAAGGCCGGTGCGCCCCAGATCATCCAACGGCAATACACCTCAGCATAGTGTTTTACATCGGCACTACCTTTGAGTAAGGTTATGCCAAAATTAATAATGGGGTTTTGAAAGAGTAGAAAGAATATTGCTATCGATAATCCAACTAGGATCGATTGTACTAATAGCGTTCTTATCTCTGTGGCGTCTTCTTTACCGTGTGCTTGAGCAACAATCCCTGTCGTGCCCATGCGTAGGAAGCCCATGCCCCAATAAAGAAAGTCGAAGATAACCGAACCTACCGCAACACCACCTAAATAAACGGCACTGTCTAAATGACCAATCACAGCTGTATCAACCAGACCTAATAAGGCCATGCTGACATTGGCAATAATCATTGGGCCAGCGAGTAACCAAAAGGCGCGATGCTGATTATCTTTAATCATAGAACGAGAGATTCGGGTTTAGAAAAAATGGTCTGCATTAAAACTGTTTATAGCTTTTCAGAGATGGGTTCACCCCACTCGCCTTCAAAGAAATTTTCATCCAGCGTGTTTCGTGCGCGTGCATTGTACTCGCGTTCTTTTATGTCTTCAGGTATTGAATCTTCGGCTAATTGATAGCCGACAGTCATCATGGCCATGGGGGTATATTGTTCTGGTATAGAAAATTCGCTTCGTGTTTTATCTGCATCAAAGCCGCCCATTTGATGTACCATCAAACCTAACGCCGCTGCCTGTAGACTTAAATTCAATGCAGCTGCACCGGTATCGTATTGTCCCCAACGGTTGGGCTTGCCATTTTGTGAGAATACAGAGTCGGCACAGGCTATTAGTAACAAAGGTGCATCTTTTGCCCAGCTTTGATTGCCCTCTGCCAGACACGCCAAGGCTTTTTCCCATCCTGATTGATTAGTCGCCTTGTCGAAGACAATAAAGCGCCAGGGCTGATCACCGAAACAAGATGGCGCCCAGCGTGCCGCTTCAACTAATGAAATAATCTGTTCGCGCGATAGCATTTTTTCAGAATCATAGGCGCGGCCGCTCCAGCGCGAAGCGATCAGTTCATTAATTGTTGCTTTTGTCTCAATTTCTTTATTAAACATGTGTTATACCACCTTTGTTTTGATACGCTAGGAATAATAATGCGCTCAATCATACTAAATCAATCATCATGTCAGACATTGAAATATATCAAAATCTTTTCGCTAATATTGAAAAAGTAATTCAAGGGCAGTCTCCTGCTATTCGTAAACTGCTTGCCGCATTTTTCAGTGACGGCCATGTCTTGCTTGAAGACGTACCGGGCACCGGTAAGACCACGCTCGCTAAGGCATTGGCTAAATCGATTGATGTTGAGTTTCAGCGCATTCAATTTACACCGGATCTCTTACCCACGGATATCCTGGGCGTCTCGATATTCAATCAACGTGATCAGGATTTTGAGTTTCATCCCGGACCTATCTTTAGCAATATTTTATTAGCCGATGAAATCAATCGTGCTTCGCCACGGACGCAATCTGCGTTGTTAGAGGCCATGGGTGAACGCCAGGTCAGTATTGAACGAAATAATTATCAATTGGACGATCTGTTTTTTGTCATCGCGACGCAAAACCCGGTGGAGTATCACGGCACCTACCCGCTTCCAGAGGCACAGATGGATCGCTTTGCGATGCGCTTTAGCCTGGGCTATGTCTCTAAAGATGAAGAAGTCTCGATACTGGATAAACAAAACAGCTCTCATCCACTTGATTCTTTGACGGCCTGCATAGACAAAGGGGATGTCATCAAGCTTAAAGAAGCCGTGACACATATTAATGTCAGCGATGAGATTAAACATTACATGGTTGAACTCATTCGTGCGACTCGTGAAACCGAAGGCATTTTAAATGGCGCTAGCCCAAGGGCCTCCTTATCGATGATGAAATCAGCTCAAGCCTTAGCGCTATTCGATGGCATGGACTATGTCAGTCCCGATCATGTACAGGAGATAGCCATACCCGTTATCTCGCATCGTTTGATGATGAATTCACAAAGCCGCTTCTCAGGTAATAGTAGTGATCAGATTATTGATGTCATTTTATCAAAAACGCCTGTTCCGGTTTAATAACTCAATATAGTCGTTAGATATGCTGCGTAGACTTATCTTTGCTAATTTCAAGTTGGTTTATCGCCTTAGCCAATGGATGCGTCAACGCTTCACCTCGACAGGGACGCTGATATTATTAATCACACCCATAGCGGGGGTGTTTGGTTTTGACACACGTAACACGCTTTCATTTCAGATATTTTCAATTACATCAGTATTACTGTTGACCGCTATATTTTTTTCACTATTCTTTCGTGGGCGATTTTCTATCGTAAGAAAATTACCAGATTATGGCAGCGTCGGTATCCCACTCAATTATTACTGTGTCATCCGTAATGAAAATAAAACTGCTAAAAGAGGACTTGTCCTTATCGATGAGTTGAAAAGTCAGTTCCCCAGTCTAGACATCTTCTCCAAGACAAAAGATCCGCTTGATAAAAAGAGAAATCGTATTGATCGTTTCATTGGCTATCCACGTCTTGTTAACATAATGCAAAAACTACGTGGCGGTTCAATAAAGCCTGTTGCTGTTGATTATATTTCTGAAAAAAGTGAGCTCGAAACAACAATAGAATTAACTCCCTTGCGCAGAGGTTATTTATATTTTGATAAAACAAGATTAGCTCAGGCTGAACCATTAGGATTATTCCAGGCACAAAAGACACTTAACAACAAAGACAGATTACTTATATTACCAAGACTTTATAAAACACCTCGATTGAATCTACAAAGCAAACGTACCTATCAGCATGGTGGCGTTAGCAACGCATCGACTGTCGGAGACTCACAGGAATTTATTTCCCTGCGTGACTATCATCCCGGCGATCCAATTCGATCAATACATTGGCGTAGTTTTGCAAAACTCAACAAGCCTATCGTTAAAGAATATCAAGATGAATATTTCACACGTTATGGCTTAATCCTCGATACCTTCCTCGAACATAAATCAGAACTACTATTTGAAGATGCTGTGTCTGTTGCAGCATCATTTATGACAGCTCAAAAAGAACAAGATGCTCTGCTTGACTTGATGTTTGTCGGTAGTACGCCCTATCATTTCACATCAGGCCGAGGACTTGCCGGGGCAGAGAATATTCTGGAGGTACTTGCCTGCGTTGAACCTGTCTTTGAATCCAATATCAGCCAAGTTGAAAGCATGATCCAACAATACAGTCGTGAATGCAGTGCTTTTATTTGCATACTATTGAATCTGGATGAATCTCGATTAAGATTAATCAAAGCTTTATCCAAGTTAAATATTCCTGCTAAATTTTTACTGCTACAAGACTTAACTGATACAGAGAATACTGAAGCAATTGAAGAAAATGATATCTATTTGATTCATCATGACAACTTACAACAGGATCTTGATGCGCTTTGGAAAACGTAAGTAACAACACTGTTAAGACCAAATTAAGCCCGGCTCCACCCGGACTAATCTTGGCGAGCTTGCTGGTCTGGGGTTGGCAGACTCAATTCATGCTCTATGCCATCATAATAGGCATATTACTTGAATTACCCTTCTTTATAAAATGGCGGATTGATTTTACTGACAAAGACGTTAACCAACTCGCTGATCTGAGTGGCGTTATATTTTTCATTATGTCCGTTTATGTCTTCGTAAATTATTCATTTGAGGGCATATACAAAATACTCGAGTTGCTACCTTTTGCATTATTACTGCTGATGCTTGTGCAAAACTACGGTCTTCAAAATGGGATTAAAACCTCAGCGTTATTTATCAGTATCCGCCGTATTGGTAAAAGTGCTGGTCCAGACCTGCTTTACTCGACAAATATTGGCATGCCCTATGTTTTTATTTGCTTAATATCCGCAAGTTCAGGCAACAAATACAGCGACTATTTTTTTATAGCTTGTGTGCTGGTTATTGCATGGTTGTTATTAACTCAAAGAACCAAACACTTTTCTAGAATCACTTGGTTTTGCTCAATAATGTTTGTGTGTTTCTTTTCTTATTTAGCTCAGAATGGACTACAACAAGTACAAAATCATTCTGAAATATTTTTCCTCAAGTTATTTGAACAATATGGTTGGAAAAGTACTGATCCACATCGCACATCGACATCTATTGGCTCCTTAGGACGACTAAAATTATCAGACCGTATAATGTTCCGAGTTAAAGCAGATAAGCAGTCGCCAACACCCTTATATTTCCGTGAGACTTCATACAGCACTTATGAATATGCTAGTTGGCGTAATCCAAAAATTGATCTTGATATCATTAGCAAAACACCGGGTAAAAATGAATGGCGACTCAATAAAACCATACCCGACCAAGCCACTATGGATGTATCTATTTATCTTCAGGATCAATCCGCCATCATACCCGTCCCTAATAATATCAACACACTCGCGGGAAAGGATTTAATTCAAGTAGAAACCAGCATCTTTGGGTCTACACGAATTGAGGCGCGAGAAGGCTGGATCAACTATCGTCTTGGTATTTCCGATCATGATTTTGTCGATGCGCCCCCTGCACCTGCAGATCTTAATATATCCCTTAACTATAAACCTGACTTTGAACAGATTGCAGAGAATTTAGATCTTTATTCAAAAATACCCACTGAAGTCATCAATACGGTAGAACGCTATTTCAAAGATAATTTTTATTATTCAATAAGTCAGAACCAACGTTATGCAAAAGAACAATACCTGACAAAATTTCTCTTCAAGGATAAAAAAGGCCACTGCGAATATTTTGCCACGGCAACTGCCTTGCTGTTACGCGAGGCGGGTATACCAACCCGCTATACAATAGGTTACTCAGTGCAAGAATATAGTAATTGGCAAGGCGCTTATATTGTCCGTGCCAGACATGCTCATGCTTGGTTAAAATATTACATTGATGGCACATGGCACAATATGGATACGACACCGTCAGAATGGGCACCCTTAGAAGCAGAAGATAGTACATTACTAGAACCACTCATGGATTTTCTGTCATGGTTGCGCTACAAAACGACAGGCAGTGATATAGAGTCCGAGACTAAATCCAATACGGATTGGATGTTGTGGTTATTAATACCTTTAGCAGCCTATCTTTCATGGCGTTTTTATTCAAAACAGCGTGTGCAGCAAAATAATGCCGACAAAATTGATTCCTCTAAGCTCGAACGCTTCGGCCTCGACTCACCGTTTTATCCGCATATAAATGAATTGGAAGAGTATGTAGACAACAGACAAGCAGGAGAAACATTGATTAACTGGATAAACCGAATATTGCCAACTGTAAAAGCAGAACAATATTCTGATTTAATTAAATTACATAATCGCTACCGCTTTAGTCCAAAAAGTAACAAGCAAGAGGATAAGAAACTACTAGAAACATCATTGAATACGCTGTCGCAATAAACTATCCCGAATTGAAACCAGTCACTGCCCAACTCTACCTATTTTTTAGCGTAAGAAATTGCTTGTTTTTTCCCTGCTGCAATCGACTTTTCTTTTGTCTCAACATCAATAAGCGTCGGCTCGATGAGTATTGTCTTGATATCTTTAATACCAATAAAACCAAGAATCATTTCTAAATAAGGCCTTTGAAAATCCATAGCACCAACTTCAGCACTACTAGTGTATTCACCGCCACGCGCTAGAATTAATGTAGCAGACTTTCCTGTTACTAAGCCTTGGTAACCTTCTTCTGGAGTAAAACTCCATGTAAGTCCGGGTTGGCTAATAATATCTATATAGTGCTTAAGTTTGTATGGAATAGAAAAATTCCACATGGGCGTACTAATCAAGTAATGATCCGCAGTTTTAAATTGTTCAGCAAATTTTGTAATCGTTTTCCATGCAGCAATTTCTTCTGGATTTGGAACTTCGCCATGCATAACTCGATATTTTGCATTGATCGTATCTCCATTAAATTCTGGCAGATTCAAATCCCATAGATCTAAAACCTCAACTTGATTATCAGTACTTCCATCTTGATAAGCTTCCAGAAAGAACTGTGCAACTTCGATTGAAGCGGATCTATCTTTCCTAGGCGATACTTCTATATATAATAATTTAGACATTTTATTTACAAGGGTTATTATTTAATGAGTAGCTATGAATAGACATAGAGAAATCCTTCTTCAATCTTGTGTTCAATCTTATTCAACGGACGACTTCCGTTTTCAATACACTCACCATTTTCAATATTAAATTTCCACTGGTGCCTTGAGCAGGTTAATGTTGTCTCTTCAAGGGCTGCCAGGGGAATATCTGTCGACTGGTGTGGACAACGACTGTCGTAGACTTGATATTCATCACCTGTCTTATTAATAAAACTGGCTCGTCCATCATAGTCGTATCGAGACACACCCTCTTCTATTTCATTAACCGCGATTAATTTATGCCACTGTTTTTCTTTTCCGATTAAATCAGGATTAAAATCAGGGATATCCATTTTCAAAATTATATCGACTGCCCAAATGATCTTGCTCATACCCAATGTCGGTAGGCATACCAACATGGCATCTAATATTTCATCCGCACTATTGCCTTCTTTTAATGCGCGAACGAGATATTGCTTTAGACCTCCTTCAGTTTGTGCATCCACCTTGGTGATGACCGACAAAAGTGATCGCGTCTTGGTGTCGAGGTGTTTGCCGCCTTCTTTTAATGCCTTAAAGTAAGGCTCGACGGCATCTTTGCGTACCTTTAATAAATAATTTAGTGCATCACTCATTTATTTCATCATCCATTTCTTCGTCATGTTCCGATGCAGAATCACTCCAGTCTCTCGGTGGCATTTCTACTGTTTGTTCGTTTAACTTATTTGAATACACATCTTCCATAATTATCGTTACTGTTGGGTTATGATAATTCTGATGCAGTAACATAATGTTCATTTTTGGATCAATAGACCTATACACATCTTCTGCTTTTTTAAATAACAGCGTTTTTTTTACGGCACGTTGTACCGGTATGTTTACGGAGACGACGCCAAGCTGATGACTCTCTTTTCTGGTACAGGCGTTCATATTCTGTTTTTGGAAACAACGCACACCGACATCGGTAACTATAGCGCCGGTTTCTTTGTCTAAAGTACGAAATCGAATCTCGGCAAAACCGAGTCTTTTCTCTATTTTTGATCCAAACAATTCAAAGTAATCTGCCGTTACAATTGCACCCGCGGTAATGATGACAGCAACAATAATCGTGGCAAATATTTTTATTTTTTTCATATCCACTAGACTGCCTTAGTTAATCTCGTCGTAATCGAGCTCTTACGGATATGGGTGTTGGATATCTCATAACAATGATATACGACGATACGATAAAGGTTAACAGTGTAGCAAACTGGATTAAATAGGATGTCTTTTCATCGATAAAACCCGAGTTGACTGCCAGTACTGCGATTAATAATGAGAATTCACTGATCTGTCCCAACCTGAAACCGGTTTCATATGAGACATACTTCTTTTCCCCTTCCCGGCGTAACAACCAACCAAAAATTAGTGGCTTAAAGACAAGTACCAGAACGGCCAGGATAGTCCCCGGAACCACGATATCACTGATCACCGATAAATTGAAACCTGCACCCAATGAAAAGAAAAAGATGATTAGAAAGAAATCACGTAGCGGTTTTAAGCGTTCGGTAATAAACAACGCTATTGGACTAGATGCTAATGTCACACCCGCGACAAACGCACCGATCTCATGAGATAAACCAATATAGTGCGCCAATTCGGCTATACCCAAACACCATCCAATCGCTAATAAAAATATATATTCATGTATTTCATCAAAACGCTGAATCAGTTTTATAAGCACAAATCGCTCTATTAAATAGACAACACCAATTAGCAACGGCAAATAGACTAGTTGCATTGCAATATCTACAGCGAGGTTTCCACCTTTACCATAGCCTTGCAACAATAATAAAATCACAATAGCGATTAAATCTTGTATTAATAAAATACTGATTATGATCTGGCCGGTATGTTTATGGTGCAAGGTTGTCGTTGGCAATAATTTTAGGCCAATAATCGTGCTGGAGAACATCATGACAGCACCTACCAGCATCGCTTGTAGTAATTCATAGCCAAACAGAAAGCCGATCATAAAGCCAATCAGAAAAAATGCGGCGGAACTCAATATTGTCACAACAACGGCTTCGCGTAACATTTGCCATAATTGCTGCGGCAATAAATCCAGACCGAGCAAGTACAAAAGAAAGATTATGCCGATATTAGAGATATCGCTAATTAGTTCTGCATCATCAATAAAGCCCAAGCCAGAAGGCCCAAGGATCAAACCAAGCGCAATATAGGCAACAATCATCGCTTGCCTTGCATACAGGGCGAACGTTGCAAAGAACGCGGCACCAGTGAATATCAGGAATATAGAAAATTCTATCGATTGTTCAGCCATTTATCATCTCACTTGTAATCCATTATCTAGTTTTCTTTTTGAAATTTTTCCCACGCCCTATCCATTCGTTTCAATGATACTGGGATTTTTGTTTTTAATCCTTGTGCATATAACGATATACGTAATTCTTCACACATCCAGCGGTATTCGTCAAATGCTGTTGTATTACCGTCTGTTTCATACGCATGGTCTACTAGTTTTTTTATTCTGCTCCAATGCGGTGCAATTTGTTTAGTCGATTGAAGATCTTTATCAACACCATACTCAAGTTTTTCCATGCGCTTAATGATGGCTTCTAGATAACGCGGATACTGCTTAAAATATTCGGGGGCAACATCTTCAATAAAACCATGAAACATCATGTATTCCAGTTGTTCTTCAATATCTTTAACTGCATGGCTATATTTCGACATACCTGCATCGGATAGTAATGTTTGTACTTGTAAATTCATTTCCAGTATTTTTTGCAATATCACACAAATCCTGTCTGCATTCCCAATCAATTCTACTCGACCTTGTTCCAGGGCTGCTAAAAATTGTTCTTGTTTACGAATCAATTTTTTTTCATATAAAAACGTTTCATCCAAAACAAGATTAATAATTGATTCAACCAATTCGTCTTTATTACCAAATCGCGTATACAGCAGCGCTAACTTATCAATGCCTCTCAAATTTTTACGAAGATATTTAATCTCCTTTAGTAACGATTTTTTCAACAACCCTCTCAATCCAAATTTTAGGTAATACTCAGCCGTGCGTAGATTGTCGAAGGCATATCTATAGACTTTGCCATCCTCTTCTAATAAGGAGGGGTAACTTGTAATTGTGTTTTCTTTAGATGTCACTTTTTGTTCTACTGGCAAATCACCAAAATCCCAAGTGCTTACTTCTTCTTCACCAAAGGCATCCTTATATATATCAGTAAACGCATGTTCTATTTGCGTCGCCAATTTATTTTTCAATTCGGCAATATCATCACCTTCAGCTATCAATTCATTTTCTGAATTAACAATTCGATAATTTGTCCTAAGATGCTCGGGGAGATCGCCCTCTGAAAAATCATTGGTTGTGATATCAACTGTGCGCGTTTTGAATAAATATGAAATCAGATTCTGTTTTAACGAGACTGAATGATTCTTAATATTGCTTACACATTCAGCAGCAGTCTCTGGGATCGGTACTAATGTTTTGCGAATAGGTTTAGGTAAAGATTTTAAAAGCAAGATTATCTTTTCTTCTATCAATCCCGGCACTAGATAATCCATCTGGTTCTGATCGAATTGATTTAATACCTCTAACGGGATGTCCACGCTAAGGCCATCTTCTTTAGCGCCTGGAAGAAAATTATATTCCAGCGGCAACTGCATGCCATTAAATTCAATATTGTTCGGATGCGTGAATTCAGTAATATCATCTGTCTCGCGATTTACTATTAACTCTTTAGTCAGACACAGTCTTTGCTTTTTTTCCTTGTTTAGTTTTTTCGACCAAGTCGCAAATGATTGTCCATCATAAACATGTGCTGGTAATAACTTATTATAAAACTCATAGATGGCTTCATCATTCAGTATATCTGGGCGACGCGACTTTACTTCGAGATGCCTGACTTCCTCTATTGTTTTATTATTTTGTTTGAAAAAACTTGCGCTTGATTCTAAATCACCTGCTATCAATGCATTCCTGATAAATAAGGCTTTCGACTCAACCGGATTGACAGCACCGTAATTAATTCTTTTGCCAGCAATCAATGTCATGCCATATAGACTGATCTTTTCTAAGGCAACGACACGTGAGCTCTTGCTATCCCAATGTGCGTTAGAATAGCTATGCTTCAACAAATGTTTTGCAACATTAATCAACCATGCGGAATCGATTCGTGCAACGTTTCGAGCAAATAATCGAGTAGTCTCAATCAAGTCAGCCGCAACAACCCATTTTGGTTTTTTATGAAACTGACCCGATGCAGGAAACAGATTTAATTTTATATCACGAGCACCGGTATATTCGTGTTTGTCCGATAAAAAAGCAACGTGACTCGACATGCCACTTAATATTGCACAATGTATATTTTGATAAGTGGCAGGTTCCGTATTCAACAATAAACCCATCTCTGTACAGACGTGACGCAATTGTCTATGTATATCAATCCATTCTCGCATCTTCATATAAGATAAGAAGTTCGTTTGGCACAGTTTTCTAAGTTTATTTTGTGAAAGTTGCTTGATTTGCTTTTGGTAAAAATTCCAAAGGTTCAGAAACCATAAAAAGTCTGAATCATCATCGCTGAATTGCTGATGTGATTCATCCGCCTTTTGTTGTTTATCAATAGGACGTTCTCGAGGATCTTGTATGCTTAATGCACTGACAATAATTAATATCTCATGTAAGCAATTAAAATCATGCCCTGCCAATAAGATCCTGGCATGGCGTGGGTCTAGCGGGAAGCGCACCAGCTTTCTGCCTATCGGTGTTAATTTTTCTTCTTTGTCCAGCGCATTGATTTCGCGCAACAAGCGCATTCCATCATTGATGAACTTCTTGTCGGGTGGATTGATAAAAGGATACTGTTCAATATCACCGATCTTCAATGCCTTCATCTGTAGGATTACTGAGGCTAGATTGGTACGCAAAATCTCAGGCTCTGTATATTCCGCGCGTGAAGCAAAGTCTTCTTCACTATACAAACGAATACATATCCCTTCGCTAGTCCTACCACAACGCCCTTTGCGTTGATTAGCTGCCGCCATCGAGACCCTTTCTATTGGCAGACGCTGGACCTTACTGCGATAACTATAACGGCTCATGCGTGCCATACCGGTATCTATTACATATCGTATTCCCGGAATAGTTAATGATGTTTCTGCAATATTCGTCGCCAGCACAATATGTCGGCGATTATGAGGAGCAAAGATCTTATTTTGTCTCGAAGAACTTAAACGTGCGTAAAGCGGTAAAATATCCGTATCTCGTAAGTTTTGTTTGCGGAGAAATTTATCAGTTCCATGGATTTCTCCTTCCCCTTCCATGAATATCAGGATATCTCCCATATCATATGAAGTGAGTTCTCGAATGCCTTGTAAGATAACCTCTTCCCTACTGACAGGATCTTCATCTTCATCAGTTTCTTCAATCGGACGATACAAAACATCAACCGGCCAGGTTCTACCAGAGACTTCAATAACGGGCGCATTATTAAAATGTTCTGAAAAGCGTGTGACGTCTATCGTGGCAGAAGTAATGATTACCTTCAGATCAGGTCTTTTTGGTAATAGTTGCTTGATATAGCCCAGAATAAAATCGATATTCAGACTACGCTCGTGCGCCTCATCGATGATCAAGGTATCGTATTGATTTAAATATCGATCCCGTTGTAACTCAGCAAGCAAGATACCGTCCGTCATTAACTTAATGTAGGAATTCTTATTAGTCACATCCTGATGTCTAATCTTGAAGCCAACATCGCTGCCTAAATCACTATCCAATTCTTCGGCAATTCGCTTAGCAACAGTTCGGGCAGCAAGTCGCCTTGGTTGCGTATGCCCTATAACACCGCCTATCCCACGCCCTAATGTGAGACAGAGTTTTGGTAGCTGGGTAGTTTTACCTGAACCCGTCTCACCACAAATAATGGTGACTGAATTGTTTAATATGGCTGCAGATATTTCATCAACATGCTGATTTATAGGTAAATTATCATCAAACTGACATTTCGGAAGGCGATTTACTCTATCGGATTTATTTTGAACCGATAATTCTATTTTACGCTTAAGAGCATCCCATTCAGGATTATTCTCAAGATTACGTTTTTTTAAACGGTCAAAGTCACGTTTTAAACGAAACTGTTCTGATGAGCGCGTATCTGCTATACGGTCATAGATATTTTTTATTTCCAAAGATGTCATGCCTTTCCTGTTCTTGTCTTTTATAGCAGCATTTAGACTATGCATTAATATCGAGCTAATCCCAATTTATTGACTCGAATCAAGTATTTATTTGTAATTTATTGATGGACTGGTAGGATAATCAACCATAAAATATTAAATTAATCCAGACAGTATTTTCTGCGTTAAGTACTACACATAATAAACAATAAGATTGATTATATTACTTTTCACGAATGGGGTTTTCTTAGCGTATGGCACTTGAATTTGAATTAGCCGGCTCACAAATTGATGGCGCAAGAGACTATCAAGAAGATGCATTCCTAATCACCCACTTAACCGATGCTAATGGCAAACCCAGTGCACTTGTTGTAATTGCAGATGGCATGGGTGGACATGCTGCTGGCAACGTAGCCAGTAATATGGCCGTACAAGCCTTTAACAAACATGTTTCTGCAAACTACCCAACTGAAAACCCTTCTGAAATTCTCAAAGAAGCTGTAAACAAGGCCAATTTTTCAATCAAGGAAACCGTAGCAGAAACCCCGGCATTATCAGGTATGGGCTGCACCATGGTGGCTGCCATTCTTGAAGACGGGAAAATGTGGTGGGCCAGTGTTGGCGATAGCCATTGTTATTTGGTACGAGACAGAGAACTAACAAAAAAGAATGCTGACCATAGTTATGGTGGCTTTCTGGATAGAATGGAGGCTGATGGCACACCTGTAGAAGCGGAGCCAGGTCTATCTCGAAATATGTTGATGAGTGCCATTACAGGCGAAGACATCAATGAAATAGATGTTCCGGCAAACCCTTTCGAACTTCAAGCCGATGATCGTATTATTTTATGCAGTGACGGGCTTGATACCCTTAGTGCCGGTAAGATCATTCAATATTCTGAATGGTCTGAAGCCACTAAGGAATGTGCTGATGCACTAATGACGGCAGTTGAAGAAGCCAATATGCCGCGTCAGGACAATACCACTGCCGTAGTAGTCAATGTTAAAGATACCGCAGAGGCAGCAGCAGTAGCAGAAGCAGTAACTGAAGATGTACTCGAATCAACAGCGGAAATGTCTGTTGCCGACGTATCAACCGAAGAATTAGAGCCAGAGTCACAACCAGAGCAACAAGTTGGGCAACCTGCATTTTCCGAAGAGGCAACCTTACCCAGAGAGAAGGAACCTAAAAGTAAAACGGGCTTGATGATTGGTATTGCAGCCGCTGTTATTTTGGTCATAGGCGGTATCTCCTTCACTATGATGGGCAAAAAACCGGCTCAAACATCAGAACCCATTGTCGCAGAGCAAGAAATGGAAGCTGAGTCTGGAGCCGATGATGAGCAAGTCAGTGATGAACCCGTAGTTGATGAAGAACCTGTTGCCTTATCAGAGCAAGAGACTGTCTCAGAAGAACCTACAGAACCCGCTGCACCAGCTGCAGAGTCTGCTCCAGAGAAGATCGCTGCTGCTGTCGGCAAAACGATTCAAGATAACTTGAAATCCGGTGGTAAAGGCCCATTAATGGTAGTCATCCCTGCGGGAAAATTCACCATGGGTAGTACTAGTTCCAAAAATTCAGATGAACGGCCCCGACATGAAGTCTCAGTAAAAGAATTTGCGGCCAGTCAATATGAAGTTACATTTTCACAATATGATTTGTTTGCCAAAGCTAAAGGTAAAAAAATACCCGATTCACTCTATCTAGATAGAGAAACGCATCCTGTAATCTTTATCTCTTGGGATGATGCCTACTACTACACAAAATGGCTCTCCGAAGAAACGGGGCAAAAATATAGATTAGCAAACGAAGCAGAATGGGAATACCTGGCTTCAACAGGTGAAAAATCCACTTTTTGGTGGGGTTATGACGAAGAACCAAATCGCGCTCATTGCTTCGGCTGCGGAACCAACCTTGACCCACGAAAACCAACAAAGATTGGTAGCTTCGAGGCCAATGCATTTGGGCTTTATGACACATCCGGCAATGTGGCCGAATGGGTCCATGACTGCTGGCATGACAATTATAAAGGCGCCCCGGAATATGCCGACGCATGGGAAGGTGGGGATTGTTCTTATCGTGTCGTTAGAGGTGGTGCATACAGCACTCCACCACAATCAATACGTAATGCAAAACGAGATAAATTCAAATCTGACAAAGCCTATGACCATATAGGCATACGTGTTGTCAGAGAAGTGCCTTAATTCTCTACTGCACTGATTTTATAGCGTTAATCGTCGCTGTGTCCAAGCGGCATATCAGGCTCAATCCTGTCACGAATTAATTGTTTTAACTCTTTAGACTCAGGGAATCTTGCTTCCTTTTTTCTAGAGAATATTTCGTCTCCATCTAATAAAACAGTAAAAACACCCCCCGCTGAAGGCACTAGTGCAAGTTCACCTATCTTCTCACCAAAGGTCATCAACAACTCTTGAGCGATCCAATTTGCTCTTAAAATAAAGCGGCATTGCGTGCAATAGTGAATTTCTACCCTGGGAGAGTTTATTTTTGCAACCATTTCCATTCATGTCCCTCTAATCGTTTAAATACCCGTAGTTGGAGGCCAATATGCCAGTACCCTATAAAACAATAATTTATTCTACAATTTTATTATTATTACCACTAAGCGCACAGGCAGAAATTAAAATAATTCTGGGTGTCCCTGGCTATAACCACTACAAACATAATTACTATCCACAGAAAAATTATCAGCGACATAATAGCCGTTATAACAATTACAATAATTCCTATTCAAACCGTCGATACAATAACCTTTCCGATCTTTACAGCCGTCATGGTAATAAACATGCTTATGATCGTGCTGAATACTATCGTAATAAATATCAGAATAAGCACTCCAATTCACGACACAACAACTATCAGCGCAAGCAAGATGCCTATACACAAGGTTTTAACGACGGCAGAAGATCTAAAAAGCGAAACGGAAATAGGAGTTATGGTTATCAGTTAGGAAGATAAATTAGGTTCGACAACATTTCACCGGCTATCTTTATCTCAATAAACTAATAATAAGTATATAAACAAAATTCAATTTAAAGCCCCTCTTCAATGATATAATCTTCTCCTTCTGATTATTATCAAACGCTTTATCAATCTGACATGGGGAATTGGAAAAATAGTTTTCAGGCATTCTTGCATCCAAGAGTGATCACCATGCTTTTCTTTGGCTTTTCTGCTGGCATTCCATTATTGCTGATTTTTTCTTCTTTAGGTCTTTGGTTAAGAGAGGCCGGTATTGATCGATCAGCAGTTACATTCTTCAGTTGGGCGGCATTAGGCTATTCTTTCAAGTTTGTTTGGGCGCCGATAGCAGACAAACTCCCTATTCCTTTTTTGACCCATAGATTGGGAAGAAGAAGAGCCTGGATGTTGGTATCTCAAATAGCGATCATTGTTTCAATCTTATCAATGGCATTTATTGACCCATCTCATAGTGAATCATATCTAAAAATAATGGCCATAGCCTGTGTCATGTTGGGTTTTTCTGCTGCAACACAAGACATTGTTATTGATGCCTACAGAATTGAATCCGCTTCCTCTGAACTTCAAGCCTTGATGTCTGCAACCTATATAGCAGGTTACCGTATAGGCATGTTGGTCTCTGGTGCAGGCAGTTTATATATTGCCAGCTCTTTAGGTTCAGAAATGGGTTCATATGATTATCGTGCATGGCAAGTTACTTATAGCTGCATGGCTGCAGCAATGCTAATCGGTATTATTACGACGTTTTGTATAAAAGAACCCGAAAGAAATAAAATTAATGAATATAAATATTCTAATGTCACTTACATTAAGTTTTTTCTGGTGTTTATACTTGCAGTAGTCGGTTTTGTAATATCATTTCATCTTAGTTCCGAGTTTGCTGCATCATGGAAAAACAACCTAACAGAAATATTAAATAATAAAACACTGTCTAATTTTTGCGTCGAGTTCTTTCGGCTTTTTCTTGGGGTAATAATATTTTTATCAATTGTATTTGCACTCATAAAATTTAAATTTGTTGAAAAGAAAATCGTGGTCGACAGTTATGTAGAACCTGTCCTGGATTTTTTTCAGCGTTACGGCATTAAGCTCGCCATATTGTTACTCGTTTTGATCGGTCTTTATCGAATTTCTGACATTGTTCTAGGTGTGATTTCAAATATTTTCTTTCAAGACCTTGGCTATAGTAAAAAAGAGATTGCCTCTGTAGTGAAAACATTTGGATTATTTATGACTATCGCAGGTGGCTTTTTAGGCGGAATTTTGTCAATCCGTTATGGTGTGATGAGGGTCTTGTTTCTAGGAGCATTACTAACCGTTCTAACAAACTTGTTATTCATGCTTCTCGCTGTTAAAGGATACGACATTCAGTTACTATATCTTGTGATCTCCGCAGACAATTTGTCCGCCGGAATTGCTAGCGCAGCTTTTGTCGCTTTTCTTTCCCGACTAACAAATATTTCTTTCACCGCGATGCAATACGCAATATTTAGTTCTCTAATGACGCTATTTCCAAAAATCATTGGTGGTTATTCAGGTTCAATCGTAGAAAATGTCGGTTATACAAACTTCTTCTTATTTGCATCTTTACTAGGAATACCTGTATTAGGCATTATTTATCTGGCAAATAAACATTTAAAATTCGAGTAACACAGTCTTTACTATGGCAATCGAAATAGAACGTAAATTTCTTATCTCTAGTGATGAATGGCGTCATGACGCCGATGATGGTATTCAGATCACCCAAGGCTATATGGGCAGTAATGAGAAGAGTTCCGTTCGCATCCGCGTCAATGGTGAAACTGCCAACATCAACATTAAGAGTAAAACCATTGGTGCCCAGCGCAGTGAATACGAATATGCTATATCACTGGAAGATGCAAATGAAATGCTCACGGCATTATGTGATCGTCCTTATATCGACAAAATACGTTATCACGTTAATCACCAAGGTCACATATGGGAAATTGACGTCTTTGCCGGAGAAAATGAAGGATTAATTGTCGCTGAGTTAGAATTGACCAGCGTTGATGAGACCTTTGCCCTACCCAGTTGGCTAGGCGTAGAGGTCACAGAAGACCCTCGTTATTATAATATTTGCCTTGTCAGCCACCCCTATAAGAGCTGGTAATCGATGCTATGTTGCATAATTCCACAGTATCTTGATATATACAGTCTCCACAAAGTGAATCGCTGTTAATTAAATATGTTTCAACAAACGAGTACGCTATAATTGCCGCTATCTAATTTTCATGAAGTACAATCGTTAAAACACAATAATTGCTAAATCTGTAGAAATGGACGTTAAAACCAATAATCAACAAGAAGTATTAATCGATAAATTTAATCGTGTTGTCGATTATGTACGTATCTCAGTGACTGACCGCTGTGATTTTCGCTGTGTCTACTGTATGGATGATGAAATGCAATTTGTGCCTCGTGCACAACTTTTAACGTTAGAAGAAATATCAAAAATAGCGCAGGCATTTACCGAGCTCGGCGTAAAAAGAATTCGAATCACCGGTGGTGAACCACTTATTCGACGCAACGTTATTCAGCTATTTGAAGATATAGGCCAATTACCCGGCCTGGATGAATTGGTGTTAACTACAAATGGTTCACAACTCACAAAATTAGCTCAACCATTAAAAGATGCCGGTGTTAAACGCATAAACATAAGCCTCGATTCTCTTGATGCAGAAAAATTTAAAAACATTACGCGCGTCGGCGAACTAGATAAAGTAATCGCCGGAATTGATGCCGCAATTGCGGTTGGTTTTGAAAAAATAAAATTAAATACCGTCATATTAAAAAACCGTAACCATGATGAAGTTATCGATTTAGTTCGATATGCCAGTGATCAAGGTATGGATATCAGTTTTATTGAAGAAATGCCTTTAGGTGTTATCGGTGATCATGACCGAGCTGAGGTTTTTTATTCCAGCGATGAAATCAAAAATGACCTAGAAAAAGAATTCATACTAGTACCGACAACCGAAACTACGGGTGGCCCATCAAAGTATTATAAATTAACTGAGACGGGTACCCGTGTTGGTTTTATTTCACCACATAGCCATAATTTTTGTGAGCTATGTAACCGGGTAAGACTAACTTGTGAAGGACGACTACTACTGTGTCTTGGTCAGGAACATTCTGTTGATCTACGCAAAACGCTACGTTCCTATCCGGGAGACATGGAAAAACTCAAACAAGCTATTAGAGATTCGATGTTAATTAAGCCTAAAGGCCACGATTTCAATTTAACGGAAAAACCAATCATATTCCGACATATGAATGTTACTGGAGGGTAGCACTCATGTTGCACAAGTACGCTCTTAATTGTGCACACTTTATTTCCCCGCAATGACTCTAGTATTAATAGAAAAGTTACAATTTATACCAATCCCTTCGCATGACGAGCCCTCACTTGTTCTGATGCGTCATGAGTGCACATGCTCCCTCCACCAGAGCTACGGCTATGATTTCGGTCGCGAGCACACGCATAACGCACCAGCCCATCGCGATCTTCTCGTCAACTCGTACAACATGCGAGCTAGCTATGCCCAGTAATTATCGTCCGGAGCTAACTGAAGCCGGACTCTCCCCCACTCAAGCTGTACTTGCCATAGATGAATATCAGAATACGCGTGAACTCCATGTTGCTGAAGAACGTGCACTAACGATTTATATAGATAGTTATGAAATTGTCACATTAATGACATTAGGCACACAACCAGAAATGTTGGCGTTAGGTTACCTAAAAAATCAGGGTTTAATAAAAAAACTGTCTGAAATAAAATCCATACAAGTTGATTGGGATGTAAATGCCGTTGCTATCACAACATTTGAAAATCGTGACGATTGGAAAGATAAACTAGGCCCAAGGATCGTCACGACAGGTTGTGGTCAGGGCACTGTTTTCGGCGATATCATGGAACATCTAGATGGGCTTGATATTCAAGGTATTAAAATCAAGCAGTCTCGACTTTATGAGTTATTAAAAAATCTAAATGCCTATAACGATGTCTATAAAAATGCCGGGGCCGTACATGGCTGCGCACTTTGTCATGATACCGAACCACTAATATTCATTGAAGATGTTGGCCGTCACAATGCCGTTGATGCTATTGCGGGCAAGATGTGGTTAGAAGGTGTTTCCGGCAATGACAAAATCTTTTATACCACAGGCAGATTAACATCTGAAATGGTAATAAAGGTGGCGCAAATGGAGATCCCTGTATTATTGTCTCGCTCAGGCATCACCAAGATGGGTTTAAATCTGGCGCGCGACATGAATATCACATTACTCTCCAGAGCCAAGAGTAAACATTTTCTGATATATAATGGCGCAGAAAATATTGAGTTTGATGTCGAACTTCCTCCAAAACGAGAAGTCGCTAATATAGTAAAGTAAGACTACTTTTATAATTCCGCTACATCACTGCTATCAAACATTTCAATTGAGCAAGAATAATGAATATTAAATCAGATGTTACAGGCGTTATTCTCGCAGGTGGACAGGCTCGGCGTATGGGTGGACAAGATAAGGGGCTCGTGATGCTTGATGGAAAACCCATGATTGAGATTATTATCGATGTTTTTAAACCGCAAACGGCCAAGTTGCTCATTAATGCAAATCGAAATCACGATCGTTATTCGCTATACGGTCTTGAATTAGTTGCGGACGAATTATCCGGTTATTGTGGTCCACTAGCTGGGATGGCAAGTGCACTAAAAACAATAAACACTGACTACATGGTTACTGCACCTTGCGACTCCCCTTTCATACCTCTTGATTTGGTGCTGCGATTAGCAGATGCGCTTGAGAACAAATCAACTCATATTAGTGTTGCCCATGATGGCGAACGCATTCAACCTGTTTTCTGCATGCTAAAAAAGACACTCTTGCAATCGTTAACTGATTATTTAGCTGCAGGTGAAAGAAAGATTGACCGCTGGTTTAAACAACATGATTTTGCCATAGCAGATTTTTCTGACAAGCCCGAAACATTTGACAATATCAATACACACGAAGATGTTGAGAGTGCATTGTCAAAATTGAGAGACCGTTAAAGATGGAAATATTATCTGACGTCCCTGTTTTAGGTTTTGCTGCATATAGTGGAACGGGTAAAACGACCTTATTAGTAAATCTAATACCTTTATTAAAACAACATGGCTTGCAAGTCGGTGTTATTAAACATGCTCACCATTCCTTTGAAATCGACCAAGTTGGCAAAGACAGTTATAAAATAAGAAAAGCAGGTGCAAGCCAGATGTTAATTGGGTCAAAAGAACGCTGGGCTTTGATGGTAGAGAAGAAAGAAGCCGACCAAACAATGCGATTACAGGAATATATTTCCCATTTAGATCAAACTAAACTGGACCTCATTTTAGTTGAGGGCTTCAAACCCGAATCAATTCCAAAAATTGAATTATTCCGTTCGAGCCTTGGCAACCCTTTATTGTGCAAATCAGATGAGAGTATTATTGCAATTGCTACGGATACTGAATTCACTGAAGAATTAAACCTAACTGTTCTTGACTTAAATAATCATGATTCAATCGTGCAATTCATAATTGAAACCTTTTGTTCAAAACATAATACTGCAATTAATAACTAACGAGATTCACCATGACTGAAAATGACATCAATAAAGATTACAGTTGTATGGACGATTATGACCCAAACTCTATCTTACCTGATGAAGCGCTGAGAAGAATATTCGACACCATCTCTGCGATCACTGAAACAGAATCTATTCCCATACGAGAAGCTCTGGGTCGTGTCCTGGCAACAAACGTCACTTCCGAGATTAATGTCCCTTCAGGTCGTAATTCCGCAATGGACGGTTATGCCATTAATTCTGAAGACCTTCCTTCCGATGGGACAAACACATTAAAACTAATCGGATCAAGCTTTGCAGGTAAACCCTCTGATATAAAACTTAAACAGGGTGAATGTATTCGTATTATGACCGGAGCAATTTTGCCTGAGGGTTCTGATACTGTTGTTATGCAAGAACTAGTTGATGTTTCTGGAGACCAAATCAATTTTGGTGCTGATACCAAACCCGGCAACAATGTGCGTCAGGCAGGAGAAGACCTTGCCATTGGCGATCTTGTTCTTGAAAAAGGAATGAAGCTCACTCCTGCAGATATTGGCCTGTTAGCATCATTAGGCCTTGCTGAAGTTACCGTCACTCGTAAACTCAAGGTCGCATTTTTCTCAACTGGCGATGAATTACGTTCTGTTGGCGAGAAACTGGATAATGGTGCTATCTATGACAGTAACCGCTACACACTTTATGGCATGCTTACCCGACTCGGTGCCGATATAACCGATATGGGTGTTGTGAAAGATGACCGTGAATTAATGGATGAGGCCTTTCTAGAAGCCACCGGCAAGTTTGATGTATTAATTACATCTGGAGGAGTTTCGGTTGGTGAAGCTGATTACGTAAAAGAAACATTATTAAAACGTGGTGAAGTAGACTTCTGGAAGGTCGCCATGAAACCAGGCCGACCACTCACCTTTGGTAAACTAGACTCAACTTATTTTTTTGGTTTACCTGGCAACCCGGTATCTGTCATGGTCACGTTTTATCAATTCGTACAACCTGCATTGAAGAAAATGGCTGGTGAAAATTCAACGATGCCAATTATGATGAAAGTACCTTGCATATCTAAATTAAAAAAACGCCCAGGAAGAGTCGAATATCAACGCGGCATACTAGAACCAGACAAAACCGGTCGCATAGTCGTTCGAAAAACAGGTGCTCAAGGTTCAGGCATACTCCGTTCAATGGGCGATGCAAATTGCTTTATTGTATTGCCTCTGGAAAACAACGGCGTAGATACAGATGAGTTGGTAGATGTTCAACCTTTTCATGGGATTGTTTAATAACTGAGGTTTTAGTAATGCTTTAACTATGAGCCTAATCATTAGATCGTAGAGAAATCTGCCACAATGCAGAAAGAGCGTTCATATCTTATCTACGCCATGATCGCGATGAGGCTCCAAAAATCCCCCTTAAAATGATAACTACATCCCGTAATTTGTTAAAAACGTGAAATAATCCTTGTAAAACAATGATTTTCGGCTGAAACTTAATTTATTTATTAAATTATGGTCGGTGGTGGATATGCGCGTTATTAGTGATTCTAGCTATAGCAGCAAACGCATTACAATACTGAATTCCAAAGGTGGAAGTGGAAAATCTATTCTGGCGACTAATATCGCCAGTATTTTTTCAGCTAATGATTTACGTACAACCCTGATAGATTATGACCCTCAAGGTACTGCCATTCGTTGGCTGAAGCAACGTCCAGAATCATCCCCTGCTATTCATGGGATCGATGCTACTCAACAAAACTCTGCTACGACCAGAAGCTGGCAAATGCGTGTGCCTGCTGGCACAGATCGATTAGTTATTGATACACCAGCTGGAATAAGAGGTATGGAGTTGAATGATTTTGTCGCCAATAGCGATTACGTCTTAATACCCGTTATTCCTTCGGATGGTGACATTCATGCCACCACACAACTCATTGCTAATTTATTACTGAGCGTAAAAATCAGGTCATTTGATGTGAAAGTTGCGGTTATTGCAAATCGCGTTAAAAAGAATACAAAAATTTTGAATCAGTTAGATAAATTTTTGCAGCAAGTTGATTTCCCTTTCATTGGAAGATTAAGAGACACACAAAATTATGTTAATGCTGCCAAACAGGGTATTGGTATTCATGAAATCTACCCCCCCTCTCTGGTCAAGCAAGATGTCCTCGATTGGGATTCAATTCTAGGTTTTGTTGAAGAAGGAGAAACACTTTTTGACCATAGAGATTTACCGCAACCTTTATTAGATGAAGGTAGACAAATTAACCATTAAGTTTCTCTTTAATCTCTGATACCAGTAATTCACTGAATGGCAAGGCACAGGTAAATGCTGGAGATACTGCATTAAGTACATGAAATGATTTATCATCACCTTCATACTTAAAATCCATTTCCAGTTCTTTCGTTTTAACATTAATTAACTGCGCACGAATACCAGGTTCACCCCACTTCTTGAAATCATTCTGATTAATACTATTTAATAGCGTGCCTGCTAATTGCACGAGTTTCTTTTTTGAATATTTTTGCATTTCCTTAAATGCCAACTTTCTAAAACCAAAATTATTTGCTAAAAACAAACTGGCGTCGATGCCTACAATATCAACTAGTTCTTCCAAATTGAATTTATTCCACCCTGTGTAGTTTTCTCTCCAAAAAGCTGGGATTGCTGTTGGTCCAATCTTTGTTTTGTTTTCTGCTGTTACCGTAAAATGGACACCTAAGAATGGGTTACGTAAATCAGGCACCGGGTATACATTGGTCTTCAACTTTAAACCTGTATCGTTTGCATATAGATACAAGCCTTTAAATGGTAATATTTTATAGTTTTTTGAGAACCCGAAATCTACTGCAACCTTATCTGCATACAAACCCGCTGTATTGATCAGATATCCCGGCGCAAATTTTCCATTTGAAGTAATAACTTCGTCACCAGATCGTTTTATATATGCTGTGTCATTGAGTATAGATATTCCTTTACTCATAATTTTATTTAGAACTGAGTTTACTACTTCTTTTGGGTTTACCGTTGCTGTTGTAGGTGACCAGAGTGCTCGCTCATAAGTATATGCTTGAGGTTCGATTTCAGCTGATTCTGCTGCTGAAATCATTTTCAATTCAACATTATTAACTTCTGCACGTCGTGCTAATTCATCAAGCCCATTTAGTTCTTCCTCATTACGAGCAACAACCAATTTCCCGCAGTGGTTCAGTGTTAAGTTATTTTCTTCGCAATAATGTCTCCAGGCAAAATTACCATCACGACATAATCTTGCTTTTAAAGAATCTGCTGTGTAGTAAAAACCGGCATGTAACACACCGCTGTTTCGACCACTAGAATGCATGCCGGGTTGCATTTCTTTTTCAATAATTGCAATTTTAGTATCAGGAAATTGATTATGAAGTTCAAGAGCAATAGTTAGGCCGACAATGCCGGCACCTATAATTAAAAAATCAGGGCGTTTATCAATAGTCATAAATATATTTAAAATCCTGGTGTATTTTTTTCAACCCATTTTGCCCCTGAGTTTGTTTCTTCTTTTTTCCAGAATGGCGCACCGGATTTTAATTGTTCCATTATTGCACGGCAACTCTCAAAGGCATCCTTGCGATGCGCAGACCATGTTGCGACTAAAACAATATCTTCGCTTACTTTTACCTTACCGATTCGATGCAATATTAATACATCAAGCAGCTTCCACTTTTCTATTGATTCTTTAGCTATCGTTTCTAGATGTTTCTCTGTCATACCTGGATAATGCTCAAGCGTCATATGTGTTACTTTTTTATCTTCGTTAAAATCACGCATGGAGCCGACAAAATTTGCCGTCGCACCGAACTTTCCAGCGATATCCAGACTATCTAGATAATATTGCATTTCCGCATAGGCATTAAACGGTTTTTTTCGAATCTCGATCAACATAGATCAACCTCCAGTAACCGGTGGAAAAAAGGCCACCTCATCGCCTGACTTAAGTTGATATTCTGATTTCACATATTCCATATTGACTGCCATCATGACGTTATCAAACTCGATATTCTTTCTATCCATGATTGACTGCCACAGTGAACTGACAGATGAGCCTTCTTCAATATCAACAACAGAATTGGCTTCGCCTATCACTTCTCGGAGACTGGCAAAATATTTAACTGATACTTGCATATGATTGATTAAAGTCTTTATTTGAGTAGTATTAAAGGATTATATCAAAGAGATAATAGTGATATGTCTAAATTAACGCATTTTAACGATCATGGTGCAGCTCACATGGTTGATATTGGAGAAAAGTCCGTCACACATCGCATTGCGATAGCAACTGGTCTCATTTTTATGCAAAATGAAACATTAGCATTAATCGAAGAAGGCGGTCATAAAAAAGGTGATGTCCTCGGCATAGCAAGAACGGCGGGAATTATGGGAGCAAAAAAGACTTCTGAGCTTATACCGCTCTGCCACCCTCTTTCACTCACCCACATCAATATTGATTTAACCGTTGATGAAGAAAACTCTTCAGTTCTTTGCGAATGCCGCGCTGAAACAGAGGGCAAAACCGGGGTAGAGATGGAAGCGCTAACCGCCGTTCAAGTTACCCTTTTGACAATTTATGATATGTGTAAAGCAGTTGACCGGGGCATGACTATCTCCGATATCCAATTATCTGAAAAGTTGGGTGGTAAATCAGGGCATTGGAAACGATAAAACTTATCATTTCTTAAGCATTTAAATATAAGCAATAGGTATTGTCTGTCGACACACAGTAACACACTGAAATTAATCGATTTTTTTCTAAAGCACGACAATACCTAGCACCTTGAGTATACTACGCACTAATAATCGCTAGGAAAGTACACACTAGCACTTTTGTAGTTAGAAATTTATGTATGGAGTATTGAAGAAATGGGTACGTATAAAACTGATAGCAGCACAAACAGAAGTCACGGTATTCTTAAATACCCTCGCACTGAAGTCGAATTTATTAATATATTGGATCACTTCGTCGGTCGTCACATAGAAAAAGCCGTACTGCATTTTGGAGTGCCTGAGGAAGAAGTAGATTTAACAGGCGGAGCTAAGGCGATTCGATTCACTAAATCTGCAACTTCATTTAACAGTCACTGTACTTTCATGATCAATAATGTCGGAGCTATTACAGAATACAATTTCGAACGCGGAGAAATGGCGTAAAATAAAGCCTTATCTTTCTTGCCATTGATGCCCCTTAAAACGGGCATCAATCATATTTAATGTATTTAAACCTCGGATCTTCCGGCGTCCCATCAAGAGAACTACCACCATCTTTACCAGGCTGCCATTGAATTACCTCTTCGATCTTCAAGGCTAATTCAAAATCTTTATCTGTTATACCTTTAGCAGCATGGTTCATTAGCTTTACTGTAACAAAGGCATAAGAAACCGTTAAGTCTGGATGATGCCAGGCGGCCTCTGCTAAATGCCCAACCGTGTTCACAACCATCAAAGTTGCCTTCCAACCACTGGTTTTATATTTTCGTCGGATCCAACCACCTTCAAAATGCCACTCAGGTAATTCGTCTTTCAAACGTGCTTCTATTTCTTCTTCTGTGTATGTTTCGTCTTTTCCTTCTTTACGCCATTGTGCCATTGCTTAACACCTCATTTCTATATTCTACTTCACCAAAATTGATCGCTTTTTGCTGTGTAATTGCTTTTCTTATCTTAATAATATTTTTAGTCTCTATCGACTTCACTCTGTCACTTTCAGAACAGAGTGCACCACGAAAACCTAAATAATCTGCTTCAACATCTAGCAATGTATTTATGTCTTCATAGCGTAATGAACCCGCAAGCCCTGTTACTAAACCATGTGATTTTGCTAATCGTACAAATTCATCTAATTCCTGATAGTTTAGTAAAGAAAGTAAGTTTTTATCTGTTTTATTTTTCGTGTCCAACATGACGCCAGCAATATCGCTTGTGATCAAATACTCAAATGAAGTTAAGCTAGTGTAGTTTTCCGCAAAGAGAACAACTATGACTTTTATGTTTTGTTTAGCGGCTTGATTTAAAACTTCAACAAAACATTCATTTGCATGCTCAGTAAACAAACCCACCTTGACATAATCAACCCCGGTATTTGCCATACTCACTATCAGCTCGTATAACGCCGGATCATTCGGTTCAATATCACCAATGGTTGCACTGGTAATACTTGCTCCAGCTATAGATTCAACAATGGCCGAAACGATATGCGTATTAAGTGCGCCTAACGCACCTTGTTCAGGGTTTTTTAAATCAATAATATCGACGTTTTCATTAAGAACAAGTTGTGCTTCCTGTATAGAGGTCACACTGGCAAGCATACCGGTCATGCTATTTTTTCCTTATTAGATTCTTGTCTAAATATTTTAATTCTTTCCATTAACCAACCCCATGCGACTATCTCATTTTCTCCAGCCGTCTTATCGATAGCGATCATTAAGTATTCTAATTCCTGTTCAATTTTTTCTTCCGTCAACATATGTAAGCGACTAACTAATATTGCAGCTTCCAATACCGCAGACTGAGCACGATTAAATCCTTGGAAAGGCTTATGAGTCACTTCAATTACCTGTTTACAATAAAACCGAGGCCTTAATTCATCATCTTCAAATCTTTCCAGACCCAGTTCTAGATGGCTCAATGCGCCCTCTAAGCGATGCTCCTTTATTTTCTCAGTCGGAGCTAACGGCCAATCTTTTCGGCCAGTCAAACATCCGGCGAAAACACGAACATCATCAATCCGATTGATTACGGCTGTTTTATTACGTTGGATATTTTCCAAGGTAGCTGAAGGTTTAAATGGCGCGATGACTATCAGCTCTGATTCTTCTCTAATACCCATAGGCGCTATATGGGTAGAGCCATCTTCATTAGTCGTTGTAACGATAATTTCCTGAATCATTTTAATTCTTTCTTTTTTTTGCGACTGGCTTTTAATGTACTACCTGATTTTTTATATTCTACTGCCTCTTTACGCAACTCTTTCATTGAGTGTGCGGCACGAGAGTCATCATCTTTTTGTTCCTCTGTTTTCTTATCAACAGAAGCGCCCCAATCAAGTTCTTCATCTTGCATGTAATTCTTGCCTAATTGCCAGGCAACTTGAGCTTTGCCTAACTCTACACCCATATAAAACGCATGTGGCGCATCTTCCTGTAATAAACCCAGTTTTGGAAATAACTCAAAAGGATTGGCATCTGTATTAATGCCATCTCGATTATATACATGTATACCCGCTTCACTAACCTGAATACGATAGCTAGGATCTTTCACATCTTGTGATATCTCTTTGATTTCTTCAGCGCTATACGGAAAGGGCTTACGCGCATGCATGCCTAATAATGAACTATCCAAACCTTTGGGCAAACTACTATCTCGCCTCGCAGCGAACATCATACGACGCGCCTTATCCGCCTCTCGAACAGCGGAACGACAATGCGGACTGACCTCCGTCGCTAGTACCGCATCCAGATTCATTTCAGAAATTAGACCAAACAGCATCGCATTTATGCCAGTTGTATCTGCTTCGGTTAGCTCTGTCAGATTACCAACACCCATCATGATTTTTATATCCGGACAGTTTTGACGTAATTCATGATATCGAATGATAGATTCGGTAAAACCAAAATGTATAGGATCTAATATTGCATCAGCATAAAAAGGTCGGCCTTTTTCTGCGTATTGTTCAATAGCACGATATAAGGAAGGCATGTCCCCATGCGTTTCTGGTATTAATATAGGGACTGACTCCACCTCATCAGCTATCCAAAGCGTACTTTCTTTTAGGCTGAGTAAATAGTCTGCTCCTGCTTGGCCACCGCGTAACAAGTCATCCTCTTCAAGCGAATCGACGCTCACTTTTAGGCCCACATCATGTAATGCTTTTACGGTTTCCTCTAAATGAGGAAAAGGTGTATCGGGTAAGCACCCAACATCAATCACGTTTGCTCCATCTCGTCGGTATTTTTCAGCTCGCTCAAGAATGTTTTCGATCGATACCATCGGTGCGTCAACAATCTCAGCAAATATCTCAACATCATACCGGCTGAGATCAATTGGTTTACAATCGCGTCCAAAAAAGACAGGAAGATCTTTTAAATCTATTGGTCCTCGTACACACTCAACGCTTAGTGCCTCTGAAGTAACAGATAAATCACCACGGCATAGACCCGGTACAATAATACGATTTACTCCGTTCAAATCGGTCAGACGCCGCGTCAGCATTTGTGCCGTCATTAATGCAGCAACGCTGACACCAATATTTCTTACCTCGTATGAGAACTCAGTAGGTGCCATTTCCTCGAGAATTCGTTGCAGGCGCTTTTGCGCGAGTTTTCCGGTGAGAAACAGGATATGTTCTTGATTAGAGTCGTGCATTGCGGTGCATTATAAGCAGCTGTTACTTGATATGAGAGTACTATTTTAAATTAAAAATATGGCTAATATGAACCATAACAAACGAATAATAACATCCACTCATACCTAAAAGACAAACTGAATTTTTCTATTATTTACTTTAATATATTACTGTATAATATTGTTTTTATTCATTTTTTAATTTCATTTTAATGCTTTATCTAGTCTGGCACGAATATAGCTCTACTTAAAACATTAAAACTTTTACTCTCTAGGAGAACTACAATGAAATGGTCTGCACCTGAATATAACGATATCCGCTTTGGCTTCGAAGTTACAATGTATATCAATAATAAATAAGCCTAGCTCTATAATTTATACCTGAATATCGGTCCATAAGCAGTCATGAGATATTGATAATTCAATATCTCAGCTCCATTCGATTTGAATGTAAGTGAAACTCGCGCTATTTCACCATCTCGCTTATTATCCCGGCACATCAAAACAACTAAGACAATTTAAAGATTATGCATATACATTTACTAGGCACTGGTGCTGGTGGCGGTTTTCCTCAATGGAACTGCAACTGTGACAACTGCAAACGATTACGCTCTGGGGAAATTAAAAGTTCTGCTCGAACACAATCATCAATAACCATTAGCGGCAATGGTGAAGATTGGGTGCTTTTTAACGCATCACCTGATATTCGAGCACAGATTGAGTCATTTCCACCACTGCAACCTGCTCGAAAAGTTCGTGATACTGGCATTTGTTCAATCATCCTCTGTGATGGTCAGATTGACCATTCAACTGGATTGATCATATTACGTGAGCACGACAAACCTTGGGATGTATATTGCACAGAAAGCGTTTATGAAGACATGACCACCGGTTATCCAATATTTAACATCTTAGGACACTTCCGTGGTGTTAATTGGCATGAAGTCAGTACCGAACAGACGTCGTTCACTATTCCAAAAGCGGATAATCTTATTTTCACAGCGGTTCCTCTTAAAAGTGAAGCTCCACCCTATTCTCCTCACAGACACAATACGGTTCCTGGTGATAATGTAGGCTATAAGGTTGAAGACACCTCTACAGGAAAGAACCTCTTTTATGCACCTGGTTTGGGTGAAATAGAAGAGCATGTCTATGAATACATGCAAAATGCCGATGTTGTCTTGGTTGATGGAACAGTTTGGACTAATGACGAAATGTCACGACATGGCATTAGCGACAAATTAGCGAGTGAGATGGGTCATCTGGATCAATCGAGTAAAGGCGGCATCAAAGATACATTAAGTAGCCTAAAAAAACCTCGCAAGATATTGATCCATATCAATAATACTAATCCAATATTAGATGAAGATTCACCAGAACGAAAACAACTGGATGATGCAGGAATAGAAGTTTCATTCGATGGAATGGACATTCATATATAGGATTTGGAGACCGAATAAATGACAGAAGAAAGAACTCCTTGGACACGTGATGAATTTGAAGCACAGCTTCGTGCAAAGGAAAAGTATTATCATATTAACCACGAATTTCATCATTTGATGAATGAAGGTGGTCTTGATAAGGAAGCCGTTCAGGGCTGGGTTGCTAATCGTTTCTATTATCAAACAACGATTCCCATTAAAGATGCAGCCATTATGGCTAACTGCCCGGAGCGTGATGTACGTAGACAATGGGTACAGAGAATTATAGATCACGATGGCGTTGATGGCGAAGAAGGCGGTATCGAAGCCTGGTTACAACTGGCTGAAGCGGTTGGTTTAAGTCGCGAAGAAACGACTTCTTATGAGCATGTTTTGCCCGGTGTTCGTTTTGCGATTGATGCCTATTTAAACTTTGCTCGACGCGCTACTTGGCAAGAAGCGGCTTGTTCTTCATTGACCGAATTATTTGCACCGAAGATTCATCAGAAAAGACTTGATAACTGGCCAGAAATTTATCCATGGATCGATCAAAATGGATACATCTATTTTAGAAAACGACTTAGTGAAGCTCGCCGTGATGTTGAACATGGTTTACAAATCACTCTAGATTATTTCAAGACTCGTGAAGAGCAAGAACGTGCCTTGGAAATTTTACAATTAAAACTGGATATTCTATGGACTATGCTCGATTGCATGTGGATGGCCTACATAGAAAAAAAACCACCTTTTCATAATTGTTAAGACTATTGATATGAATATAAATAAAGCTGATATCCCGGAAGTCGCACCCACATTCCGTTTACAATGGGAAGAAGTACAGGATTGTTATGTTGTTCTCTACCCGGAAGGCATGGTTAAGCTTAGTGGAAGTGCCGGAGAGATCATGAAACGTATAAATGGTGAACAAGCCATTGATAGCATAATTAAAGATTTAGAAACCACATTTTCAGAAAACAACCTAGAAGATGATGTCATAAAATTCCTGGAGGTCGCCTATGACACCGGCTGGATTAGAAACAAAAAGTGATGTGAAACCACCCTTATGGCTGCTCGCAGAGTTAACCTATCGGTGCCCTCTACAATGCCCATATTGTTCAAACCCACTTGAGATAGCGAAGTATCAAAACGAACTCTCTACTGAAGATTGGGTTCGTGTTATGCAACAAGCGCGTAAGATGGGAGCCGCTCAAATAGGGTTTTCTGGTGGTGAACCATTGGTTCGTCCTGATCTTGAAGAACTTGTTCAGGAAGCAAGACACTTAGGGTTTTACACTAACCTTATTACATCTGGCGTTGGCATGGATGAAGCGCGTGTTAAACGCTTGAAAGATGCTGGTCTCGATCATATTCAAATCAGCTTCCAAGCCAGCGATGAAGAATTGAATAACTTCCTCGGCGGCACCAAGACCTTTCAACATAAAAAGGAAATGGCGCGCATTGTTAAAGCCTATGAATACCCGATGGTTCTAAATATTGTTATTCATCGTAAAAATATCGACCAGATTCGAGATATTCTAGAGATGACTGTTGAGCTAGAAGCAGATTACGTTGAACTAGCCAGTACACAGTACTATGGCTGGTCACGCATCAATGTCGATCAACTCCTGCCTACACGCGAACAATTAGCTAGAGCTGAGATCGTCGCTAAAGAATATCAGGAAAGAATGAAAGGCAAATCTAGAATCATTTATGTTATTCCTGATTATTTTGAAAACCGTCCTAAACCTTGTATGAATGGATGGGGTGCTATCTTTCTGACTATTGCGCCAGATGGTACTGCGCTTCCCTGTCATGAGGCAGGACAATTACCAATAGATTTTCCCAACGTGAAAGAGGTCAGTGTCGAAGAAGCTTGGAAAGACTCACCCGGTTTTAATCATTTCCGCGGTTTTGAATGGATGAAAGAACCTTGTCGTTCTTGCGATGAAAAAGAAAAAGACTTCGGTGGTTGTCGGTGTCAGGCATTCATGATGACCGGTGATGCAGCGAATACCGACCCAGTTTGCGACAAATCACCAAATCATCAGGAGTTACTCGATGATGTTGAACGTATAGGTAAATTAGCAGAGCAAGAGTCAGAGCATAACGTGGCAGAAAAACCACTTGTATTTAGAAATATGAAAAACTCTAAAAAATTTGTCGCAGAAGAAACAGAAACAAATTAGGTTTAGCTTATTTCAACTATTTAAAATCGCCCAGGCAACATCCGCTGCTTGCCTGTTCGGTTTTACATCATGAACACGGAATATTTTAACACCGGCATTAACACCTAATGCGGTTGTTGCAGCTGTCGCGCCTATCAACTCATCGGCTGTATTAACCGGGCAAATGCTACCCATAAATCGCTTCCTACTAGTACCTAGTAAAACTGAATGCCCCGTATCTACAAAAGATTCCAAATTATTCAATAAAGTTAAATTATGTTCACGCGTCTTACCAAATCCAATGCCCGGATCGATAATAATATTATTTTTATCAATGCCTGCATTTATACAATTTTCTATTCTAGTTTCTAAAAATATTTTTATTTCTGAAACAACATCGTTATAAACTGGATTAGATTGCATTGTTTCAGGTGAACCTAACATATGCATAATAATGTAGGGACATTTCTTATCTGCACAAAGATCAACAATCTCGGGATCGTCATTACCACCGGAAACATCATTAACGATAGAAGCACCTGAGTTAAGCGCAGCTTCAGCTACTTTTGTTCGCGTAGTATCGACACTAATCTCAACATGCTCAGGTTTTGTCTCGCTAATAGCTTTTATAATATGCACTACTCGTTCTATCTGCTCTTCTACACTAACTCGCTCAGAACCCGGCCGAGTTGATTCACCACCTATATCAATAATATTAGCACCTTCATCAATCATCTGTTTACCATGATTGATTGCTGCCTCAATATTATTGAACTGCCCACCATCAGAAAAACTATCGGGAGTGACATTAAGAATGCCCATTATTAAAGGTCCATCACTATGCAGAATGCTCATTCAATATCACCAGTCAATTGATCTGTTGCCGTTACTAGCGCATCTATCATTGCTGACTCACCTGCTAGATGACCTGCGTCAGAAACAATAACTAGTCTTGAATCTGGAAGCGCTTGATGTACGAGCCAAGATGATTCTGGAAGACAGGTTAAATCCTTACGCCCATGAATTATAGTTATTGGAACATCGGGGATCTGTGAAATATTATCTATGATTTCATTTTCGCTAATAAAATATTTGTTTTTAGCGTAATGCATTTCAATCTTGGCTTCGTTGATTAACTTATTTACATCTTCTACATCGAGCATGTAGTCTTTAACAAAACTATGAGTAACAACCCTTCCTGCCCACAAAGCCCATGCCTTCGCGGCCTCTTGCTGTATTTCTTGATTATCTGAAAACACACGTTGGTACAAGGCGTCTAATAAATTTTTCTTTTCAGTTTCATCAAAGAGTGTCGCAAATTCCTGCCAATAATCTGGATATATTTTATTGACGCCCGATTTAGCAAACCAATCAAAGTCACATTGTCTTGCTAAAAATGTGCCTCGTAAAATGATTCCAGTGACATGCTGCGGGTATTGCTCCGCATAAAGCAATGCCAGAGTAGCACCCCAGGATCCACCGAAAAGAACCCATCGTTCAATGTTTAATTTTTTACGTATTGATTCAATATCATTAAGAATGTCTTGGGTAGTGTTATTATCAACACTCCCGTTTGGTGTAGAACGGTGACAACCACGTTGGTCAAACAGAATAATACGGTATTTTTCAGGGTTGAAATAACGACGATGGTTCTCGTTACAACCTGACCCAGGACCACCATGTAGAAAGATGACGGGTATACCCGATTCATTTCCAGCTTGCTCAAAATAAATGGAATGCGCCCCATCAACCAGAGTATCGTTAGCAAATGATTCTAATTCGGGATAAAGTTCTTTCAAACTTAAAACATTTTCAATGACATGATAATACTAGTCATGCTGTTATGAAAATATTTTAACAATAGCAACAATGGCTAGTGTAGCAATTGAACCAACGATTAACGGATACCAACGATTTTCATTATTGATTGTTAATGTTTCAGCACGCATTTTTTCAATCTCGCTAAATATTTTAGCAATTTCAGCTTGTATTTTATCGTGACTCAACTCATTCATGTTCACACTCATATCGATATCTCCTTTATCAAATTCTAGTCCATTATCTCTATTAAGCTAATTGTTATATATCATTCAGTATTTCTTTTCGTTTAACAGCGTATTCGTCTTTTGAGATTAGTTCTTTCTCTAGTAACTGGTCTAGAGTAGAAATACGTTCTTCGATACTCTTGCCAGATGAATATGAGTCCTTTGTACGCTGCTCCATGTCCTTTCTCATTCGCGCCATTTCTGCCCGCATCTCGCGTCGTTGCTTCGCCATTTTTGCAGCCTCGACCTTCAACGCCTGGTCTTGTTTTAAGCTCGGGTTTTCTATGTCTCTTCTTTTGGCAGTATAGGCTTCTGCGGCAAGCTTCACATCTATGATTAGCCAGTCCTGACGTAGCTTACCCTTGATATTATTTTGCGTAACGCCAGGGACACCAATAATGCTCCCTGTAAACTTATTCGATTTTTTTGAGCGACTGCCATGATTAAAAGAATAATTCATATTACCCTTATCAGCAGGATCAATAACCTTTTCAACCGCCGCGTTTCGGATCAGATCGTATTCGCCAATAATAATATTAAGTTTTCCTTCTTTATAAAATGCACGACCGGCAACAAATGACTTCTTTGTCAAGATAAGCAATGATTTACTTGAACCGGGCAAGACAAAAATAATATCCTGTTCTGGCTTAGCATTTCGCAAGCCTTTTGAAAGATACTCACCAAGCAGTTCAATTTGTCGATAGCCAAAGACGGCATTTATTGTTTCACCTGATAAAAATTTTTGCTCCTTAAATTCCAATGACCTTAATGACAGGATTATTTCTTTTTCATCCAGATCAATCGGGTGATCGTTTTTACCAAAGCTGGAGGAGTCTTGTTTTTCATATTTAATGTAATGATTATATCCTCTCTCCCAAAGAACCCCTTTCTCTTTCTCGAAAATGTCCACCGCGAAAGTCGTGCTGGAAAAAAAAACGGTAAGAAACAAGGTGAAGATTTGGTATTTAAATAATTTTATCATACGGAGAATTGATTCTGTGACCTTACTGGAATTAAAAATATACACTCTTTGAGTGTGTAATCGGCGGGAAGTTTACAACAAATAGACCTCTAATGAAACGCAACAAGCTATTTCTGAAAAAACTGGCTTGCCCCTTCTTTTAAACAAATAAAAAAAGGCCTCCGAAGAGGCCTTTCTTGTTTAAGCATAAAATATATATACTTTAACTTACTTCTAAATAAAGACTAGAAGAAATAGACAGCACCCATGTTGAACATGCTGAGCTCTTCTGCACCACCATAAGCGGCGTTACAAGCAGTTGTGATTGCAGTAGTACCGTTACAATCAACATCTAGGTCAAGTTGTTCCCAGGTACCGTAGATCTGGAACGCCGCACCTAAGTACTGAGTCACACCGACAGAGATACGCTCGATTTCAGAACCAGTAACACCAGCGACAGCGTTGTTGTTGCCGAACTGGTCGTTATAACTGCCATAGGCGAAATGGATAGAGGTATCGCCAAGGCTGTTATACGCTCTCTTGACACCCACCTTGATGTAATAGGCATCGGTGTCATCACCGACAGCTACCGTAGCAGTACCACCATCAGCATCTTCATGTTGATAGGAGATTCCACCGAAGATACCGGTACCCGGATCCATCAGGCCAAACTGCATTTGAAAGGTCTCGGCTTCGGTTCCAATTACTGATCTACCTGCAAAAGTAGGCTGCTCAGAACCTGCAACACCACCCTGGTTGATGCTATAGCCCACAGCTAACTGAGCATTCAAACCAGCGAGGCTGGTTTTGTATTTAGCGGCGATGTCATAGATATCATCATTGGCATAACCAACAGCAATATCAACTCCAGCAAAAGTAGGCAGGTCATAACGAACTCCGTTACGATAAATACCATTACAGTCAATACCGATTCCGCCAACTATACCCAGACATTGCAGAAAATGAGCATACTGCTGTGTGCCAGCCGCAGCCCCTGTCAAACCTTGAATGGTAAAGTTACCACCACGGAACACGGGAGCGACGTTAGTCCACAAGGTCACGGAAGGATCTTCCAGTACGGCGATATTATCGGTCGGCATACCTTGGGTACCCAAAGTCAGCTTACCCCAGCCACCACTGAGCCAGAGGTTACTGGCCAGCAGTCCGACATTGGCTCCGAATGCGTTGTTTTCGTCAAACCCTTGATTTCCCGATACGCTGGGTTGAACGAAACCATTGCCTTGTCCATTCGCAGAAAGTGGCGCTTGAGAACTACCAAAAGCACTTGAACCGTTTAGACCACTGGTTGGTTCGAAGGTGATTTCGAAGCCGGCCTTTGAGCCTGTGTTCGGTAATTCCTGATTACCGGTAAAAGTGATACGACTGTTCAGTGTCGTGCCATTATCAGTACTCGAAACGACATCACTACCTTGACCGTCATCGTAATACATCATCGATTCATTCACCCAACCTGAGATATTTACTTCTCCGGCAGTTGCTGCTTGTGATAATGGAAGCATTGCTGTCGCAGCAACTAGACAAGCCCCTTTAATTGTTTTATTCACGATGTATATCCTCCTTAAGAAAATACAATTATTTAATAATTTACTACTTTTAAAATTTACATCTCTAGAGATAAAAATCGGCCTCCCCAGCCTCGCTTCCCCTAATATATTTTAGATTCAACAAGTCTTTTGAAGCTATACCTTACACAACTTTATAGAAGCCATTAGTAAGACAGACGTAAAATTACTACACAAAACCGGATGTTGCAAACTTTTTTTGATTTTAATACAACAAATACAATGCTGCTCCAAATATTGTTGTATTTACACAACCCCCCCCCCTTAACCTTTTGAAAATATTAATTTATTACTCTACAGTAAGTTTTATTACTTTTTTTAGACGATAAAAAATAGATATACTGTTGTTTTTTTGAAACAAAATATTATATCTCTTTATAATCAAATAGTTAACGGCATAAGCTGAGCGCCCTTTCATATTGGTTCTCTCAGGTAAAGCAAAACGCGTTCTAAATATCGTTGCTCATGTTGTCAACTGAGAACCACGCAGCCGTTGTCAGATGCGGTTCAAAGTTCGGATGTATTAGCAACGGCCTACTCTACTGTACAAAGATGTGTGAAAATCTCTCTCATTATTTTACTAGCCCCATCAGATAGGCGATTATTTAGAAATGGATACAGTCAAACCTTTAGCAAATATGTGTGTTGTAACACTCGCTCTGAATCTACCTGGCCCACTTGCCGCTAAACGCTTGCTAGAGTTAGGCGCAACGGTCATCAAGATTGAACCACCAACAGGTGATCCCTTTGAACAGTATTGCCCCGAGTGGTATCGCGAGATGAATGCTGGGCAACAACATCTGGTTCTTGATCTAAAATCGGTAGCAGGACAAAAAAAGCTGACTGAACTGCTTAATAAAACTGACCTATTATTAACCGCCCAACGCCCTGCCGCATTGAAACGACTGAATCTGGACTGGGAAACGCTACACAACCTTCATCCTCAACTAAATAATGTCGCTATTGTGGGTTATCCCGCACCGATGGAGGATCATGCGGGCCATGATTTAACCTATCAAGCCGTTCTCGGTTTGATTAACCCACCTCATATGCCAAAAACACTGATTGCTGATCTAGCTGGGGCTGAGCAGGCAACAATACAGTCACTTGCATTATTGATGGGACGCAAAGCAGGACAAAAAGGCGCTCAGCGACTGGTTGCACTTTCAGATGCAGTGGAATATATGGCTCAACCTATAAAATACGGATTAACCACAGAGGGGGCATTGCTGGGCGGTGTACTCCCTGAGTATTTTCTGTATGAAACTAAGTCCGGATGGGTTGCCATTGCCGCACTTGAACCTCATTTTCGTACACGATTACAGGAAAAACTGGAACTGGAATCGCTAACAAAAGCGATATTAACGGAAAGAATGAAAACGCGTACTGCCTCAGAATGGGTCAGTTGGGCGGATGAGCACGATATTCCTTTGGTTGAATTAAAACAATAAATCAACAGCCAGTGTTAGTCTGGCTGCCGGTTTTCTTATTAATCGCTAATTTAAAACCATTGCTAATCAAACCATGTGGTAAAGGTATCGACCTCTTCCCGACTGGTTCGGTATTGATTCACCGGGTGTGAATCATTCGGGTAACCCAAAGAAAGCCCGCAAATCAAGGAATATTGATCTCCCGAAACACCCAGTATATCTCTCACCAAATCAGGATAATCGCTAGTAGATGCTTGTGGACAACTACCGAGTCCCTGTTCGTGTGCCGCCAGCATCACACTTTGTAAAAACATGCCCATGTCGAACCATGAGCCCTGGCGCATCACTTTATCGATGAAGAAAAAGAGCGTTGCCGGTGCACCAAAGAAACGGTAATTCGCTAGTGCAGCCTCAACTCTTTTTTCCTTGTCCTCGCGGCCAATTTCCAGTGCTTTATACAGCGCCATACCACATTCAAATCGACGGGCCTTAAAAGGCTCCACCCATTCTGTAGGGTAATAGTCATAATCAGGATTAGGTTTAACACCCTTCTTTTGGGCATCAAGTAATGCATCCGTAATCGCTTGTTTGGTCGTACCTTCCACAACAGCCACCTTCCAGGGCTGTGTGTTAGTACCAGAGGGACTCCAGCGTGCTACATCGAGAATCTGAATAATAGTTTCTTTCGAAACCGGTTTGTCGAGATAGGCACGGGTCGAAATACGATCACGGATAGCTTCAGTTGTATTCATTTGGTTCTCTTTTAGTGATTATAAATTGTAGGGTTAAACAGTGATTAGGTGCTGAATTCTATAGGATAATAGCTTATCTTCAAATTCAGAATTTTTAATGATTATCTTTGACAAACTCTGAATACATGTCCGAGTGATAGAAATATTCAGGAAACACAATCAATAGCGATGACTTAGCCTCCTGATTTTAGCTGCGTAACGGAAAGATACTAACGGCTCATAGGTATTGAATATTCCTGCTAGAATATTATAAGCCTTTGTTTTTGTTAATAAATAAAAAGCTATTTAAGCTAGAGAGATAATTATAATTGCTTTGCATACTTGCTTGTTGCTAACAAGTATGTAAAATACTTACTATGACAAATCACGCAGCTGACCAAGCCAACAAGCCATCACCTACCCGCCTTACGCAAGCGGAACGTACCGCTTTATCTGATGAACGCATGCTGGAAACCGTGATCAAACTAATCATTGAGCGAGGCACAGAAAAAACAACATTAAAAGAAGTGGGTGAACTTGCTGGCTATAGTCGTGGTTTGGCGGGTTATCGATTTGGTTCCAAGCAAGGATTGTTTAGCTTTGTCGTCCGTGCCATCAGCGATAAATGGCTACTGGAATTGAAAAAAGTAACTGAGGGCAAATTTGGTATAGATGCCATCAACTCGGCAACTGATGCCCATTACCGCTTCTGTCTGAATGCACCGGATCATGTGCGCGCTTTCTATATTTTATGGTTTGAATCCATCAGCCCTGGATCTGAAGCGAAGGACGTTATCGCGGCGGTTCATCAGCGCCGACAGCGTGATGTTATTAAATGGATTGAGCGGGGCATTGAAGCGGGTGCGATTCATGCTCGCGTTAATGTAGAAGCAATTGCCACACAGTTTTGTTCAGCTTTGGTAGGGATCGTCTATCATTGGTTGGTCAACCCGGATTCGATAGATGAAATCGAAGAACTGCATAAAGGTCTTAAACGTACCATGGGGACAGTACTTATACCCATAACATCACCGGAGTGTATAAATTAATGAGAGAATACTTTTATATTCCAGGGTATATATCAGAAAATAACAAGATGGGTATTTCTCCTGTCGAGTCTTTTCCCCTTGGCAATACTAAAATAGTCTGGAGAAACGAATAAATGCAATTACCAAAGATGCGCAACTACGATGACATCAAGAACCAGTTTGAAATGGAGATCCCTGAATTTTATAATTTTGGCTTTGACGTCATCGAAAAAAGAGCGAAAGAACAAGACAAAAGCGCTTTTATTGCTGTCGATGGTCAAGCTGAGACCATTAAACATTATACCTTTAGTGATCTTGAGGCCGCGTCTAATCAATTTGCAAACGCCCTGATTTCAACGGGCACAAAAAAAGGTGATTTTGCCTTTGTCATGTTGCCACGCATTCCTGAATGGTATTTCACCATGATCGGCTGTTGCAAGCTGGGTGTCGTTACTATGCCAGGAACCAATCTCCTGACAGCTAAAGATATTGAATATCGTATCAATAAATCAAAGGCAAAACTGATCATTGTGACCTCTGACAATGCTGATAAAGTTGATGAAATTCGACATAAGTGTCCTACTCTGGAAACACTTATTGTCATAGGCGAACCAAGAGCGGATTGGTTGACCTATTCAGAAATGACCTCTACAACTTTAGAACTGCTAGATAAATCAAAACTTGAACCGAGCCGATCTTCTGATCTGATGATCGTCTACTTTACTTCCGGCACCACAGGCATGCCGAAGATGGTTCCTCGTGATCAAGCTTATGCTTTTGCCCATAGCATTACCGGTCGTTACTGGATGGATCTTGAGGAAGATGACATTCATTGGACCGTTTCGGATACGGGTTGGGCCAAAGCGGCATGGGGAATGTTATTCGCCCCGTGGCAAATGGGCGCAACCATGGTGCTCTACAATGGCGAAAAATTTGATGCTGAACTGCATCTAAATTTGATCGAAAAACTGGGGGTGACCACTTTTTGTGCGCCACCAACTGTTTATCGCGTATTTGCACAAATGGAACTATCTCAATTCAATTTAAGCTCCATCCGTCACGCCATCGGTGCCGGTGAGCCGCTTAATCCTGAGGTAATCAAAGTCTGGCACGAAGCGACCGGTTCAGAGATATATGATGGCTATGGGCAAACTGAAACGATCAATATTGTTGCCAATTATCCCTCTATTCCAGTCAAACCAGGCTCGATGGGTAAACCAGTGCCTGGTGTCGATGTACAGATTGTGGATGAGGATGGCAATCTGACTGAAATCGACACCGTCGGGCATATTGCTATTCGTATTACCGATCCTCTACAACCAGGAATGTTTGCCGGCTATTGGGAAGATGATGCTGCCACCATGAAATGTTTTAAACATGGCTGGTACTACACAGGTGATACCGCAACGATTGATGAAGAAGGTTATTTCTGGTTTGTCGGTCGAGCCGACGACATCATCAGTTCATCTGGATATCGAATCAGTCCCTTTGAGGTAGAAAGTTCGCTACTTGAACACCCAGCGGTTCAAGAGTCGGCAGCCATTGGCAAGCCAGACGAGATTCGCGGAGAGATTGTTAAGGCATTTGTTGTACTTGCGTCAGGTTATGAAGCCAGTGAGGCTTTGACCAAAGAACTGCAAGAATTCATGAAGAAAACAACCGCACCCTACAAATATCCACGTGAGATTGAATATCGCGAAACATTACCGAAAACGGTTTCCGGTAAGATTCGCAGGGTTGAACTCAGGGCTGAAATAGATAAATAAATGAGTGCCATTGCCTCACCGTGCATTAACAATTGCACCTTAAATAAAGAGGATATTTGCATGGGCTGTGGCAGATTGATCGATGAAATCACCGCTTGGAACGACGCGAGTGACGAGCAAAAAACAATTATTATTGATACCAGCAGAAAACGCCTTGACGTAATCCAGGCCAAATGGCATTGGAAACAGGAGAATTAAATGGCAACAGCAGCAAAGATGTTTGACAAAAATATAAAAGCTGAAAAATACAAAGCGAAGAATCATGTCCGCTTTGTCACAGCAGCCAGTCTATTTGATGGGCATGACGCAGCAATCAATATTATGCGTCGTATTTTGCAAGCCACTGGTGTCGAGGTAATCCATCTGGGCCATAACCGCTCAGTCGATGAAATCGTCAACGCGGCCATTCAGGAAGATGTTCAAGGTATTGCCATTAGCTCCTATCAAGGTGGTCATGTTGAATATTTCAAATACATGATCGATCTGCTGAAAGAACGCGGTGCACCTCATATTAAAGTTTTCGGTGGTGGTGGTGGTGTGATAGTGCCCGAAGAAATTACCGAGCTTGAGCAATACGGTGTAACGCGTATTTACTCGCCCGAAGATGGTCAGCGCATGCAGTTACAAGGCATTATCGATGATATGATTGAGAGAACCGATCTCGATCTTTCTAGTATGGATATTCCAAATAATAACAGTGGGTTAGAAGAAGAAGGTTATAGAGGACTTTCACGTTTAATCACTGCTTTGGATGAAGGGAAGATTGCTGAAAGTCGTCTTAACAATATTGCCAAAGAAGCTAAAGCATTTAGTAAAACACCCGTACTCGGCATTACCGGAACGGGCGGTGCGGGGAAGTCATCATTAACCGATGAGTTGATTCGTCGTTTTAGTCTTGACCTTAATGATCTCAAGATTGCAATTATTGCCATCGATCCAACCAAGCGCAAGACGGGTGGCGCACTTCTGGGTGACCGTATCCGCATGAATTCGCTGAATGTGCCCAACGTCTATTTTCGTTCGATAGCAACACGTGAAACATCCGGTGAAGTGCCAACATCCCTGGCGCATATTATTAATCTGTGCAAGATTTCTGAATTTGATTTAATCATCGTAGAAACACCCGGTATTGGCCAGGGTGATGCCGGTATTGTCACTTATGTCGATATCTCGATGTATATAATGACACCGGAATTTGGTGCGGCGAGCCAGCTTGAAAAAATCGATATGCTCGATTTTGCTGATCTGGTTGTCATCAATAAATTTGATCGTAAAGGTGGCCAGGATGCGTTACGCGATGTGCGTAAACAGTATCAGCGTAATCGCGAACTATTTACAACCGCGCCAGAGGAGCTGCCCATTTACGGAACGATCGCCTCCAAATTTAATGACGATGGTGTCACCGCACTGTATCAAGGAATATTGACGGTTGTTGAAGATAAGGGATATAACAGTTGGCAAGGCTCTTTCTTTTCACCTACCGAAACAAAATACTCCACCACCCGGACGCTCATTGTTGCGCCCGAACGCCAACGTTATCTGGCTGAAATAGCGGAAACTGTTCGCGACTATCACAAGACCTCGGCTAAACAGGTCACGATTGCGCGTGAACGACAGCATTTAATTGAATCTAAAAAAATGCTCGATGCTGCTAAACAAGAGAGTCACAGTCTGGATGAGCTGATTGAAAAACGTGAAAATAAACTTGATCCTCGTTGCCGAAAATTGCTTACGATGTGGCCACAGGTTAAAAAAGATTATTCCGGTGATGAATATATCGTCAATATTCGTGGAAAAGAATTACGCACGAAAATAACCAACCGTTCGCTTTCCGATACCCGAATTCCAAAAGTATCATTACCTCGTTACGAAGATGATGGTGAAATATTGCGCTGGTTGCTAGAGGAAAATGTACCGGGCACCTTCCCTTTTACCGCTGGTGTGTTTGCCTTCAAACGCGAGGGTGAAGACCCTGCTCGTATGTTTGCCGGTGAAGGCGATTCGTTCCGCACCAATCGTCGCTTTAAATACCTCTCAAAAAATTCAGAGGCAACCCGTCTTTCGACCGCTTTCGATTCTGTAACACTTTACGGAAACGATCCTGGTTTACGACCCGATATTTATGGAAAGATTGGTAACTCCGGCGTATCGATTGCTACGCTCGACGACATGAAAGTACTGTTCGATGGCTTTGATTTATGTGCTCCATCAACTTCGGTGTCACTAACAATCAATGGGCCTGCACCCACAATTCTGGCCTTTTTTCTTTGCACAGCAATTGATCAGCAATACACCAAATTTGAGAAAGAAAATAGCCGACAGCCCACCGACGACGAAATGTTGAAAATCAAGGACTGGGCGTTGGAGAATGTTCGAGGCACTGTTCAGGCCGATATACTTAAAGAAGATCAAGGACAAAATACCTGTATTTTCTCGACTGAATTTAGCCTTAAAGTGATGGGTGATATTCAGGAATATTTCGTTCATAAGAAAATCAGGAATTTCTATTCGGTTTCTATCTCTGGTTATCATATCGCCGAGGCAGGTGCGAATCCTATTTCCCAATTAGCCTTTACGCTAGCCAATGGTTTCACCTACGTTGAAACCTATTTATCTCGCGGGATGGATATTGATGATTTTGCCGCTAACCTATCGTTCTTTTTCTCAAACGGAATGGACCCTGAATATACCGTGATGGGACGGGTTGCTCGCCGCATCTGGTCTACCGCCATGCGTTTCAAATACGGCGCAAATGAACGTGGACAGAAAATGAAATATCATATTCAGACCTCAGGCCGTTCGCTTCACGCGCAAGAGATGGATTTCAATGATATTCGGACGACATTGCAGGCACTCATTGCGATTAATGATAACTGCAATAGTCTGCATACCAATGCCTATGATGAAGCGGTCACGACGCCAACCGAGGAATCGGTTCGACGCGCTATGGCAATACAACTCATTATCAATAATGAATACGGTCTGGCTAAAAATGAGAACCCGCTTCAGGGTTCGTTTATCGTCGAAGAACTGACCAATCTTGTTGAAGAAGCCGTATTGCAAGAGTTTGACCGTATGTCAGAACGTGGTGGCGTGCTCGGTTCGATGGAAACCGGTTATCAGCGCGGCAAGATTCAAGATGAATCCCTTCATTACGAAATGTTAAAACATAGCGGTGAATTACCCATAATAGGTGTGAACACCTTTGAGAACCCAAATGTCGCTGAAAAGAAAACGACGATCGAGCTGGCGCGTTCCACAGAAGAAGAAAAACAGAGTCAGTTAAGTCGATTAAATGATTTCCACAAGCGTCACAAAGACCAAAGTGAAATTCACATGGAGAAACTAAAAAAAGCCGCTCAAAATAACGAAAATGTTTTTACCGTGTTAATGGATGCTGTTCAACATTGCTCTCTCGGACAAATCACCGATACTTTTTTTGAGGTAGGTGGTCAGTATCGCCGAAATATGTAAGAACGATTGTGCGGATTGTCTCGACTACTTGCTCCAATACAGAAATTGTCTGCGCCCTCGGCTGCGGACACTATTTGGTTGGTGTTGACGATCATTCCGATTATCCAGAGGACGCCATTGTTGGTTTACCCCGAGTCGGTCCCGACCTTCAGGTCGATCCGGAGGCAATTGCCCGGTTAGAACCTGATCTGGTGCTGGCGTCACTAACCGTACCGGGTCATGAAAAGGTAATCGACTCTCTAGAAAAGGCAAGATTGCCCTACTGGGCATCGGCCCCAGAATCGCTCGAAGCGGTATACAATGATATTATTGACATTGCAGAACGACTAAATGTACCTAGTCGAGGAACAGCGTTAGTAGAAGAGATGCGCAGGCAATTCAAGCCTGTTGAAAGACAGGATGTCTCTCCTTCTATCGCCGTACAATGGTGGCCAAAACCGCCTATTATTGCAGCCAGAAAAAGCTGGGTACATGACATGATTCAGATGGCTGGCGGACTAAATATTTTAGAAGAGCTTGAACAAACTAGTGCTCCTCTCGAGTTTGAAGAATTTGCCGAACTAAATCCAGATATAATCGTTATGTCATGGTGCGGAGTCAAAGAAGAAAAATATCGCTCCACAGTGATTAGTGATAATCCACTTTTGAGTTCCGTCTCTGCGGTTAAACACCAGAGAATCGTTTCAGTTTCGGAAGCTTTTTTAGGCAGGCCTTCAACACGGCTGGTGGAAGGCTACAGACTATTGAAAGAGGCAGTGAGCCGGTTTTATGATTAACAAGAAAAACATTTATTTTCACATAATCATATTCATTAAATATTTACTGATTCAGTAACGTTATAAGTAATTTATCAGGAGAAACAAGTGCCAGAATATAAAGCCCCTCAACGGGACATGATGTTTGTATTAAATGACGTGATCAATGTTTCTGAATTAGCCGAGTTACCCGGATTTGAAGATGCCACGCCAGATATCGTTCAAGGCGTGATAGATGAAGCGGCCAAGATTATCGAAAACACGATTGCACCGTTAAATGAGACAGGTGATCGTGAAGGTTGTCGCTTTGATAATGGTACCGTCACCGCACCCGCTGGTTTTAAAGAAGCTTACCAACTCTATGCCGAAAGCGGCTGGACCGGGCTAGATAAATCGATTGATTTTGGTGGGCAAGGTCTACCCTACACTTTGGCAACAGCCGTCACAGATATGTTGAGCGCGGGAAACGATGCCTTTTCACTTTATCCTGGACTGACTAATGGTGCTTGTGAAGCACTCGTAGAACACGGCAGTCAGGAACTTCAGGACATCTATCTCGAAAAACTAACAACCGGTGAATGGACAGGAACCATGTGCCTAACTGAGCCTCAGGCCGGAAGCGACCTAAGCCAGGTGAGAACCAAAGCCATAGATCAAAATGATGGTACTTATCTGGTCGAGGGAACCAAGGTTTTTATCACTGGCGGAGAACATGATTTTGTTGAGAACATAATCCATCTAGTACTCGCTCGCCTGCCTGATGCGCCAGCAGGTGTTAAAGGAATCAGTATGTTTCTGATACCTAAATTCATGATTAATAGTGATGCCAGTCTGGGTGAAAGAAACCCGGTGGTATGTGCCAGCATCGAAGAAAAAATGGGAATACATGGCTCCTCAACTTGCGTCATGAATTTTGAAAATGCAGTGGGTTATATGATTGGCAACCCCAATGAAGGCTTGCGCTATATGTTTACCATGATGAATCTGGCGCGTCTGATGGTTGGTCTGCAAGGGCTTGGTGTTGCAGAACGTGCCACGCAAGGTGCCATTGAATATGCCAAAGAACGTAAGCAAGCTACAGCCATCAATGGCGGCGCAACGATTATTCATCATCCTGATGTCCGGCGAATGCTGATGACGATGAAAGCACTAACAGAAGGTTGTCGAATGGTCGCGTACGATACCGCCAAGCAATACGATATCTCCAAAGCACATCCAGATGCATCTGTCAGAAAAACAGCGAATGATCGTGTCGAATTGATGACGCCGATCTGTAAGGCTTTTGCGACCGATACAGGTTGTGAAGTAGCCAGTCTCGGTGTGCAGGTACTCGGTGGTGCGGGTTATATCCGTGAATCGGGCATGGAGCAACATATGCGCGATGCCAAGATTTTTTGTATTTATGAAGGCACTAATGCCATCCAGGCCTTAGACCTTGTTGGCAGAAAAATGAAACTGAATCTTCCACAGAATTTCATCACGGAAATGGCGGCAAAACTGGAAGCAGAATCGAGCAACAGTGAATTAGCTTTTATTCTCGAACCGATGAAAATCGCACTTGAGCTGCTTGATGAGACAACGCAATGGTTAATTAAAGCGGCGCAGGAAGATCCACAAAACCCGGCAGCGGCAGCAGTAGAGTACTTAACCCTATATTCACTACTGACACATGGGTACTTCTGGGTCATAGCGGCCAAGGCTGCATTGATAAAACAAGATGATTCGTTTTGTCAGGCTAAACTTGCTACAGCACAGTTTTTTGCAGCCAAAATTTTACCCAGAGTGCATAGCTTGGCTCCGGCAATCATGTCAGGCGCAGCAGTGGTTATGGCGGCTGAAGAAGATGGGATATAGAACGAATCATTAAGTAGAGAGAGTAAATTAATGAAAATTTTAGTAGGTGTAAAAAGAGTCGTTGATTTCAACGTCCGCATTCAAGTCAAAGCTGACGGTTCAGGTGTTGCCACCGAGGGTGTCAAGATGAGTATGAACCCGTTTGACGAAATTGCCGTTGAAGAAGCACTTCGACTTAAAGAAGCGGGCAAAGCTGAAGAAGTTATAGCGATAACAATAGGGCCGAAAGCGAGTCAGGAACAATTGCGTACCGCACTGGCAATGGGTGCGGATCGCGCAATACATGTGGAGACCGATGAAGATGTTCAACCCTTAACGGCAGCCCGTATTTTAAAAGCGATTACCGATAAAGAAGAACCGAAGATTGTCATGCTCGGCAAACAGGCCATTGATGACGACAATAATCAGACCGCGCAAATGCTCGCAGCACTTGCCAACTGGCCACAAGCGACTTTTGCTTCAAAGATTGACGTTGATGGTGACAGTGCAAATGTCACACGAGAAATTGATGCTGGATTGGAAACGCTCTCTATTGATTTACCAGCCGTGATCAGCACCGATTTACGCTTGAACGAACCACGTTACGTCAAGCTACCCGATATCATGAAAGCGAAGCGCAAACCGATTGAAACATTTACCATCGCAGAACTCGGTATTGAACCGGCTGCCGCTGTGAAAGTGTTAAAGACAAGCGCGCCGGCTGCACGTCAAGCGGGTATCAAAGTAGCGTCAGTCGATGAACTGGTCGCAGCACTTAAAGAAAAGGGGTTAATCTGATGGCTAAAGTATTAATCATTGCCGAGCATGATGGCAAAAAATTAAATGGATCAACCGCACGTGTCATGACTTGCGCTCAAGGACTATCCGCAGAATCAGTGGAGATTGCTGTTTTTGCGGCAGAAGGAGCCGCCGTGGCAGAACAGGCTGCGGCTATAAGCGGGGTAACAAAAGTTTTGCTGATCGAAAATCCAGCTAATGAACATGCTACCGCTGCTATTCTTGCCCCTCAGATCGAAGCGTTGGCAAGTGAATACAGTCATGTATTAGCGCCGAGCACTACATTTGGAAAAGATTTAACACCACGCATTGCCGCACACCTTGCTGTGCCACAAATCAGTGACATCATGCGTGTCGAAAGCCCAAGAATATTTGACCGCCCAATTTATGCCGGTAATGCGGTGATCACTGTTGAAGCACCTGAAGGGATTGTGGTCGGAACGGTGAGAACGGCCTCCTTCTCAGAAGCAGAAAAGACGGGTTCAGCGACAATCGAAAAGCGAGAAATAAATGTCGAATTACCCTCACATACCCGTTTCGTTAAATTGGAAACAAGTGGTAGCGCTGATCGTCCTGACTTACAAGCCGCAGCAAAAGTAGTTTCCGGTGGACGCGGCGTGGGTAGCACAGAAAACTTTAAAGTAATCTATGATTTAGCTGACAAATTGGGAGCAGCGGTTGGCGCATCGCGCGCTGCAGTCGATGCTGGTTTTATTCCTAATGATCATCAAGTGGGTCAAACTGGAAAAATTATTGCACCGGAGCTTTATATGTCCTTTGGAATTTCAGGTGCCATCCAACATCTTGCAGGAATCAAAGATGCCGGAACGATTGTCGCCATTAACAAAGACCCCGATGCACCTATCTTTGAGATAGCCGATTTTGGTTTGGTAGGCGATCTGTTTGAGATCATTCCAGAACTAGAAAAAGCACTAGCTTAGATTGAACACTACAGTAAACATAAAAGGAAATCGATATGGAACGTGAATCGATGGCGTTTGATGTTGTCATTGTTGGTGCCGGTCCAGCAGGACTGTCCGCCGCCTGTCGATTAATGCAACTGGCAAAAACACACGAACAAGAACTGACCGTTTGTGTCATAGAAAAAGGCTCCGAAGTCGGCGCTCATATCTTGTCTGGTGCGGTGCTGGAACCTACGGCACTAAATGAACTTTTTCCTGATTGGAAAGAAAAAGGCGCGCCGCTAAATACGCCGGTCAGCGCTGATGAAGTTTATTACCTGACAACAAAAGACAAGGGAATTAAAACGCCCTCTTTTCTTATTCCTAAACCGATGCACAACGCGGGCAATTACATTGTCAGTATGGCTAATGTCTGTCGTTGGTTGGCAGAACAAGCCGAGGCCATGGGCGTTGAAATATTCCCCGGTTTTGCAGCAGCAGAAGTGCTCTACAACGAAGATGATAGCGTCAAAGGTATTTTGACTGGTGATATGGGCCTCAGTGTAGATGGCACACAAAAAGAGTGTCACATGCCGGGGATGGAACTGTTAGCCAAACAAACTATTTTTGCAGAAGGTTGTCGCGGACATCTCGGCAAACAGCTTATGCAAAAATTTGATCTACGCAAAGAAGTCGATCCACAGCATTACGGATTGGGTATCAAAGAAATATGGACTATCGAACCTGAGAAACATCAAGCAGGACTGGTTGTGCACACTGCTGGCTGGCCACTGGATGATCATACCGAAGGCGGAGGATTTCTCTACCATATGGAAAACAACCAAGTTGCACTTGGGTTCATCGTTGCATTGAATTACAGCAACCCCCACCTTAGCCCGTTTGATGAAATGCAGCGTTGGAAACTCAACCCAAAAATAAGCCATTATCTCGAAGGTGGTAAACGGATCACCTACGGTGCACGTGCGGTTAATAAAGGCGGAATGCAATCCGTCCCGAAGCTAAGTTTTCCCGGTGGCCTCCTGGCCGGCTGTGACGCGGGTTTTTTGAATGGTGCCAAGATTAAAGGCAACCACACGGCGATGAAAACAGGCCTGTTGGCAGCAGAAACTATTTTTGAAGCCATGCAGACAGGCGATATAGCCGGCAAAGAGCTAGGTGCGATAAACGATAAATATCGAAACTCATGGGTTTATGAAGAACTACATAAGACTCGTAATTTTGGCCCCGCGTTATATAAATTTGGTACGCTTATGGGTGGTATTTTTGCCTGGTTCGATCAAAATATTTTTGCTGGGAAACTACCTTTTACCTGGCATAACACCACACCAGATCACAACACCTTAAAACCAGCAAGCGAATGTCCTAAACCCGATTATCCAAAACCCGATAATGTACTGACATTTGATAAACTCTCATCGGTATTTTTATCGAGCACCAATCATGAAGAAGACCAGCCCTGTCATTTACGTCTGACCGATCCCACGATTCCGATCGATAAAAACTTACCGCTTTATGATGAACCAGCTCAACGCTATTGTCCTGCGGGTGTTTATGAAGTGACAAAGGATGAAAAGGGGAATAATCAGTTTCAGATCAATGGCCAAAACTGCGTTCATTGTAAAACGTGTGACATCAAGGATCCTGCTCAGAATATTACCTGGGTCACGCCTGAAGGCGGTGGCGGACCCAATTATGGAAACATGTAAAACTAACTTCTTCTACAGTTTAAATTGAAAATTAACATCGTTAATACATTCTAACCAATACTTAAAAGATAGGATAAATCATGAAAGAAATAGGTGTAGTAGGCGCAGGACAAATGGGCAATGGTATTGCGCAAGTTGCCGCGCAAAAAGGTTATCACGTCATATTGTCGGACATTCATCAGGACGCCCTGGATTTAGCGTTGAGCACCATCAGCAAAAATTGTGATCGTCTCATAAAAAAAGAAAAAATGAATGCCGCTGAGAAAGCAGATCTTCTGGATAACATTAAAACCACGACCCAATTAAACGATCTAAAGCAATGTGATTGTGTCATTGAAGCAGCCACAGAAAATGTAGACTTAAAACTCAACATCCTCAAACAATTAGATGACGTTTGTAAAAACGATGCCTTGCTATGCTCGAACACATCATCGATTTCCATAACAAAAATGGCCGCAGTAACCAAACGACCTACTCAAGTCTGTGGCATGCATTTCATGAATCCTGTGCCGATAATGAAACTGGTAGAAGGTATTCGTGGTCTCCAGACATCCGATGATACGTTCAAAAAAATAAGAGCATTCACAGAAACATTGGATAAAGTGTTTATTGAGGCAAATGATCGTCCGGGGTTTGTCGTGAACCGTATATTGATGCCTATGATTAATGAGGCCGTTTTTACCCTTAGTGAAGGCATCGCCAATGAAGAAGACATAGATCAAGCAATGATGTTAGGAACCAACCAACCAATGGGGCCTTTGGCTTTAGCCGATTTCATTGGTTTAGATACGTGTCTTGCAATCATGAATGTATTGCACGAAGGATTAGGGGAAAGCAAATATCGTCCTTGCCCTCTGTTAGTTAAATATGTAGAAGCGGGCTGGTTCGGTCGAAAAACAGGCCGTGGTTTCTATAGCTATGACGACTAGAAACACCCTCACTTAAATTAATACATTCTAAGGAACATAAATGACATTTAATACCTTGAGCTTTGAAACCGGTGCCGATGACGTAGGGCTATTAAAAATTAGTCGCGCAAAAGCCTTGAATGCCTTAAACAAAGAGCTCTTAGATGAACTAATGACCTTTATAGAGAAGGTCAAACAAGAGAATACGCTTCGTTGTCTAATCATCACAGGTGAAGGCGACAAATCTTTCGTGGCAGGAGCAGACATAAAAGAAATGCAAAACATGTCTCCTGAACAGGGCAAAACATTATCAAATCGAGGCCAGGAAATTTTTAACGCGATAGAGCAACTGCCTATACCAGTCATCGCATGCGTCAATGGTTTTGCCTTAGGCGGAGGCATGGAACTGGTTCTGGCCTGCGACTTCGTTATCTCTAGTGATAAAGCCAAGTATGGCTTACCCGAAGTCAGTCTGGGACTGATCCCAGGTTACGGTGGCACACAAAGATTAGCACGCAGCATTGGCGTACATAGAGCAAAGATGATGACATTTACAGGCGGCATTTATTCTGCACAGGAACTCTATGAATGGGGATTGATCTCGAAACTAGTCGCGCACGATGCATTATTAGAGGAAACGATGAAGACAGCATCTTTAGTGGCTCAACGTGCGCCCGTCGCTATCGCAAAGGCAAAAGAATCTATCAATGCTATGCGTGACCTATCGTTAGAGGATGGATTGAAAATGGAACAAAATTGTTTTGCCCAACTTTTTTCAACCGAAGATTACACCATTGGATTGGATGCTTTTATCGAAAAGAAAAAACCAGTGTTCTCTGGGAAGTAAAAAACGGATATCACTATCAGAATGTCGAGTAAACCAAGGGAAGTTCATTATACATCGCCGTCGTAGTACTCGGGCCATTGTCTTTTTACCACCAGACTATCAGAGGCATAGGCATGGCAACTGCCAAGGAGCAGGGGTCTTTTACCTGGATTAGTTGATGCCATTTCTTTTGATATTAATGGATAGATCGTTTGAAAAGCAGCGGTGGCGAGTGGATTCAACAGCTCTACCAAATGTGTGCATCCGTGAATACCTCCGACCAATTGTTTAATCGATCTACGCCATCCTTGTTTGATTTGAATACCTTTTAGTTGGGTGAAGTTACGCGTGATGTTCGGACAAATATTAAAGGGTGATGCCTCTATAACGGCTTCGGCTTCGTGAATGAGCATGTCATTATCAACTGTGATCCGTAACCACATGTCATGAACAGGTTCTCCTGCGGCAATCCCTCCCCTGTCATGGTTGGGAAATTCGTAGGATTTTATATCAATGAGGTGGCCTTCTATATCCCAGAGATCATCGTTACGTTTATATCCTTTACATTCAATGGTTCGCTTATGAATCAATTCACGATCAACAGGGGCGGTTAATGGCATCAGGGGAAACCTCGGTTCAGTTTGATATTTTTATATTTTGGTAATTGTGTGTTACGAAATAGGTAGTACGTAAGCTTGAATTGGTGGTTCATACACAAAACTATGATTCTTTATGTAAGTTGATTAGCCTGTTCCCTTAGTTTGAATTTCTGAATCTTCCCGGTAGATGTCTTCGGTAATGGCCCAAACACAATCGTCTTTGGTGCTTTGAAATGCGCCATGTTATTGCGACAAAATTCAATCAGTTCTTCACTGCTCGATTCTTCCCCATCCTTCAATGTGACAAAGGCACAGGGTGTCTCTCCCCATTTATCATCTAAACGAGCAACGACAGCTGCTTCCAGAACCTGCGGGTGACGATATAAAGCACCTTCTACCTCGATGCTGGAGATGTTCTCGCCACCGGAAATAATTACATCCTTGGAACGATCTTTGATCTGAATATAACCATCTTCATGCCAGACAGCCAGATCACCACTATGAAACCAACCGCCCTTAAATGCTTTAGCAGTTGTGTCAGGGTTTTTCAAATAACCTTTCATAACAATATTCCCCTGAAAAAATATCTCACCCAAGGTTTCACCATTTTTTTTAACCGGTTCCATGGTATCTGGATTGGCAACCATCAAGTTTTCTTGCATGGGATAACAAACACCTTGTCTAGACTTGAGTTCAGACTGTTCGATAATTGACAGTTCATTCCATTCCTCATGCCAGGCACATACTGCTGCAGGGCCATAGGTTTCCGTCAAACCATAAACATGTATAACTTCAAAGCCCATCCGTTGCATGGCTTCCAGCACGGCTGCTGGAGGTGCAGCACCTGCCGTCATGATATTCACTTTCTGTTCGATGCCCTGTTTTAAGTGATCAGCGGCGTTTGCCATCATATTTAATACTATCGGTGCGCCGCACAAATAGTCGACCTTCTCTTTCTTGATCAACGCGTAAATCGACTCTTCCCGAACCGCACGCAGGCAAACATTAGTGCCCACCATTGCCGCGACTGTCCAGGGGAAACACCAGCCATTAGCGTGAAACATGGGTAGTGTCCATAGATATACTGGATGAGTCGGCATACTCCACGCCATCATATTTGAAACCGCATTCAGGTAAGCGCCACGATGATGTGTGACCACACCTTTTGGATCGCCCGTTGTTCCCGATGTGTAATTTAAGGCAATCGCATCCCACTCGTCATCGGGCAAGTGCCAATCAAAATCCGGCGCTCCTTCTTTGAGTAGATCCTCGTATTCAATTTCACCCAGGAATTCACCACCTTCATACAAGGGATCATCAACGTCAATCACCAGTGGTTTGTTTTTTAATTTTGCTAATGCGCCTTTAACAACGTCTGAATATTCACGATCAAATAAAAACACCTTTGCCTCACTGTGCTCTAGCATAAAAGCGATTGCATCAGCATCGAGTCGATAATTAAGTGCGTTAAGCACTGCTCCAGCCATAGATATGCCAAAATGAGCCTCATACATGGCAGGAACATTCGGCAACATGACAGCAACGGTATCACCCTGATCTATGCCGCGCTGTTGTAGTGCAGATGCCAATTGACGGCAACGGCTATAGGTCTCAGACCATTTATAATGTGTATCGCCATAGCTGACCGATACCTTGTTCGGATAAATGGAGGCCGCCCTTTTCAAGAAGCTTAAGGGTGATAGCTGAGTATAGTTGGCTTTATTTTTTTCCAAGCCAACGTTGTAAATATGGTCTGAATTCATTTTTAGGTTCGCCTATAACGTGTTTATTTACCTTTCCACTCAGGTTGTCGTTTCTCAATGAAGGCATCAATTCCTTCTCGTGCATCTTCGCTATCCATATTGCAAGCCATGCTCTCACTTGCAGCGCCATACGCCGCGCTCAAGTCCATGTTTAATTGTTGATAGAATAGTTTTTTTCCCATCTCAATCGCCAATGGTGATTTTCCGCTGATTTTTTTAGCCAGCTCAAGTGTCGCGGATTCTAATTGATCAACAGGAACAATTTCATTGATTAACCCATATTGTTGCGCTGTGATGGCATCGATAAAATCACCCGTCAGCAACATTTGCATGGCCTGCTTACGATGCACATTTCGACTTAGCGCTACCGCAGGTGTAGAACAGAATAAACCAAGATTAATTCCGGATACGGCAAAACGCGCACTGTCCGCTGCAATGGCCAAATCACATGTTGCAACAAGCTGGCAACCTGCCGCCGTGGCGATGCCATTAACTTGAGCAATAACGGGTTGCGGCAATTGATTAATGGTCTGCATCACACGTCCACATTGGGCGAATAATGATTGATGAAATTCCTGATCCTCACTGGAACGGATTTCCTTCAAATCGTGACCCGCACAAAAGGCCTTACCATTAGCAGCAATAATGACCGCCCGTATCATTTTATTTTCTGCAATCTCATCCAGCGCATTTTGCAGCGCTGTCAAAACTGCTACGGACAAGGCATTGTATTGTGTTGGCCGATTCAAAGTTATCTTGCAAATACCGGCATCGACATCAATTAGTAACATTTCATCATTGGAAATACTATTTGCATTCACTGTCATTCTAATCTCCAGAAAACAATATCTATAAAAGAAATACGATGATTAATACTTCAATACATTTTCAATTCATCATTTAAAACATAGTATCATAGCTAATATTATTGCTGCGTAACTGTCTTTGGGCTTGGGTTTTATTAAAAACGAGAAAAATCCGGTTTCCTTTTTTCCATAAATGCCGTTAGCGCTTCTTTTGCTTCTTCACCACTCAGCATAGGAATAAAACTTTCTAATTCACGTTGACTCGCTTCGACAATCTGATTACGCATCGCGGTTCGCAACAAGGCTTTACTCATCTGTGTTGCATTCGGTGGTTGCTCTGCAATCCGTCTTGCAGATTCCATTGCAATTGCTTCCAGTTCATTAGCGGCAACCACTTTATTGACGATGCCAAAGCTTTCCGCCTGCTCTGCACTAAACTTCTCGCCTAACAGTAATAGTTCCGATACTTTTTGATGCCCCATCAAGGCAGTCAAAATATAGGTAGACCCTGCCTCAGGGCACAAGCCGATATTGACGAAGGGCAATTGAAATCGGGCGGCGTCACTGGCATACACCAAATCACAATGTAACAGCATCGTGGTTCCAATACCCACCGCTATACCATTCACAGCGGCTACTATAGGTTTTTGTGCCTTGATGATTGCATTGATGAACTGAAGTACCGGGCTGGATTCATCGGTTGGCGGATTTTTCAGGAAATCGTTAATATCATTGCCACTACAAAATGCATCGGCGACACCGGTTAGATAAGACACCCTGATATTATTGTCTTCATCAGCATCACGCAGTGCTTGCGCCAAGGCTGAATACATAGCCAGATCCAGAGCATTCTTTTTATTCGGTCGATTGATAGATATTAATTTAATGCGACCTTCGGTTTTTATATCTATGTATTTGCTCATCATATATCCTTTAAACGTTTATAGTCATCGACAATCTTTAAATTAGAATCCTCCCAATTCATTATTTCGCGCCTCAATGAATTAATGCTTCGGAGGAATTGAACAATCAAAATCAAGACGATATTACTTAACTGCTCTCTGTGCAAAATCGGACAAGGATGAACGCATTACACCAGTACCATTTTGCGCCCAACCTCCATCCACAGGAATAACAGCACCATTAATATAATCGCCCATGGGCGAACTAAGAAATAAACAGGCATTGCCAATGTCTTCTGGCGACCCTAAGCGTTTTAAGGGAACAGATTCTCTTACCCCTTCAAGAATTTCAGCTGTGGGTGCCAAGCGTTTCATGCCCTCGGTATTATCAATCGGGCCAGGCACAATAGAATTAATTCTTACGCCTTCAGGCCCCCATTCCATGGCTAATGTCCGCGTAAGCATATCCACACCAGCCTTCGCCGCACAGACATGACTTTGAGCTTCCATGGGTATAAAAGCCTGTGGCGCCGAGATACTAATGATCGATGCGCCTGGTTTTTTCAAATAAGGATAAACGGCTTGCATGACATGAAAGGTTCCCATTAAATCTATATCAACCACCGCACGAAACCCATTGGCCGACATGCCCATTGCCGTTGCAACAAAATTTCCAGCCGCTCCGGAGATAACCACATCATACTCGCCAAAACTTTCATGCACTTTTTGCACCCCTTCTTTAACAGCTGCTGCATCTCTAACATCCACCGTAAAGCCCATACTCTGAGCGCCCAATTTTTTAAGTGCCGCCACCGTATCATCCACTTTTTCTTGCGTACGACTGGCTACAGCCACGCGAGCACCGTGCTGGGCAAATAAGCTTGCAATGCCACGATTAATACCACTTGTTCCACCAATCACTAACACGGTCTTATCAACAAAATCTAATGTAATACTCATAGCACACCTTGTTTAAGATTACGGTTACTTATACTTCACGCAAACACATTTGGCCTGATAAGCTCTCAAAAGCTTAGCCCCGGCTACTTAGAGATATAGGACTTCATCACATGACGTTAGTTAAAAAAAGCTTGTTCCATACTCGGGTAGAGTTGAAGAACCCCCCGTTTATACTCTTCATGGAGAATATCCAAAGCACTGAATCTTTCAGGTAATTCGAGTTGCAATGCCTCGCTAATATCTAAGCCCTCATCTAAAGCGTTTTCTAGGGTATCATGTAACCAGGAAAGATAATCATGCGTCTGAAGCATCGCATGTTGATCGGTAGTCACCGGGCCATGACCCGCTATCAAATATTTATAATCCAGTTTTTGTAACTGGCTAATACTGTTTAGCCAGTTTTGAATATTGGCACTAGCAACGGCTGGAGTTCTATCATGAAATATCAAATCACCTGCGAATAATACGCCAGTGGTATGATCATAGATCGCCATATCGGAATCAGTATGGCCATCCAGTGCAATGATTTCAATCTCATGTCCGCCAATCGTGACCTTTCCAGGAGTAACCACTTCAGTTGGTGAATAGGCTTCAGTTTCTTTCATCCAATCGCCAACCAAGGTATAAAGATTGCCATTAAGCGCCTCACCTTGTGAGTCTATGGCATTAACTATTCCTTGCAAGCTGGCAATCGGTACGTCTTTAAACGCTTGATTACCCAGAAAGTGATCGGGGTGATGGTGCGTATTAAAAACTTTAATAATAGATAGGCCTGTAGTCGATTCGATGTATGCACGCATCTGTTTGCCATACTGATACGATGATCCAGTATCAATAACGATTACGCCTCTGTTCGTAACGATATAAGCCGCATTCGCTATATTTCCGCCATTTTGTTTTGAAAAGTACTTGGTCGATCCGATAAAGACATATGTGCCCTTTCCTACTGGTTCAGCCACCAATTTATAATCAAGTTCGCTGGCATTGATTAATTGCACGTTAAATGAACTCAGTGCTAACACCAGTAGACTAGTTTTAAATAGTCGTCTTATATAATAAGTATGTATTTGTCTGAACGAAGAAAGGTTGTTTGAAATATTCATGTTGAAATTAGCTCGAAAAGTATTGCGTGGTAATACTAAATAATCTAAAAAAATCAGGATTATTGTAATACTTGATTTATCAGGTTGCCGTTATTATCACGGCCAGTCAGGACAATCCCTTGGAATAGCTTGCTTTCAAGATCTACACTGAAGAATGGATTTTCACTTACTGGTTGATAGGATTCAATATGCGCTAACAATTCGCCATGCTTGTCTTTTAACTCCAGCGTCTCGATATAAAACTCCGGTATACCCGGCGCGAGTCCAGTATCCATAGGATGCATAATTCGAAAACGTAATCTATCTGGACGATCTGCTCTAGACCAAAGACGTGATTTAACATCTCCTAAGGTATCTACCCAATTGTCTAAAGCACGACCAAGGCTGGGTGCGGTACAACCACCGCCCGTAGCATCTAGCCAACTCCCGCCTACATGCCACACACCATCTTTTGTCCTCGCTGCTGCACGAACGGGAGTTGAGTTTTGAACTTTAAACCGAAAAGCGATGAAAGGTTCTATCTTGCCAGGGTGAAAGTTCAAGATCTCCTTGATAGGGTTCAAATCAGCAAACAACCTGATCTCTTCGATTTCACCAATACCATCAACAGTAACAGAAACAGGAACATTCATCGGGTCTTCAGCCATATCAGGCACGATAACCTTGACCCGGTCATCAAATACGACGGTTTCATTAGATAAAATGAGTTTATGCACAAGATTCCAGCTTGGGGAATCAAGTGGATCTACTAACGGCTGACTGTTAGCAAGATTGACACTTGATATAAGCCAGAAGCTAAGAATAATTTTAAAACCAGACTTTAATGAGCTAATTTGTTTAATCACTGAATGTTTCTTTAATATTTTTGAGTTCGTCATGCTTTATTAGAAAGGTAATGTTATTAAGAGTTTCATATTAACTAGGAATTAAACACTAGATGGTGTGCACGATACAAATAGTAAGCGTCCTGACATTATTCATAAATTATAAAAAATAGAGTTCGTGTTTACAATGAGCCTTTGAACTCTGAATCATTTTGATTTTCTATCTAACCCATATTTTTTCAGCTTTAAGTACAGAGTGCTCTTTGCCATTCCAAGATGATTAGCAGTCTTTGTAAGGTTTTCGTTGTTAGACTTTATTGCAGAGATTATGATAAGCCGCTCGGCATCATCAAGAGATATACTGCTGTCATTTGCAATCACATCCTTTAGAGAAGCGTTACCATCTACCTCTATCGTTTGGTTTTGAAACTCACTTGGTAAATCTTCAAGCGTCACCGTATCTGTTTGGCACATTAGAACTGAGCACTCTACGATATTACGTAACTCTCGAATATTACCTGGCCATTCGTAACTTTTTAGTGTTTTGACAAAATCCGGGGCAAATTGCTTTTGTTCAGTACCATCCCGCTTCGCTATTTCCTCAGCAAAAAAGCGTATTAACATTTCAATGTCGTTCTCACGTTCACGTAGACTAGGAATAGAAAGCGTTATTACTGAGATGCGATAAAATAAATCCATACGGAAAAGACCTTCTTTCACATCAAGATTTAAATCGCGATTTGTTGCAACAAGTACTCGAAAATTTACTTTACGTTGCTGATGATCTCCGAGACGACATATCTCTCCTTCTTGTAGAACGCGCAAAAAATTAGCCTGAATATCTAATGGCAACTCACCAATCTCGTCTAGGAAAAGAGTGCCTCCGTCTGCTGCTTCTATCTTGCCCTTCTTCCCGCCTCGAACAGCGCCGGTAAAAGCGCCTTCGACATACCCAAATAACTCACTGGTAATTAAATCTCGTGACAATCCACCGCAGTTCAATGTTATTAGTGGTCCTTTACTATTAGGTCCAGCTGCATGGATAGCTTTTGCAAACATCTCTTTACCAACACCGGTTTCTCCCTGTATTAAGATGGGTACTGGAAGACCCGCTAGACGTTGTGCTTTGGTGATTGTTTTTTTCAGTGCACTACTAGAGCCGATAATATCCTCAAAATACTTTCTATCATTACTCAATGGTGGTTTGCTATTATTCGTGTTTTTTGATGACCCGACATATACAGCATGTGGCGAAGGGATTATTAGCATACTACCTAGTTGATCCGATCCTTCCATAACCGGTTCGACCCATTCATTACGCAACCATTCTGCTTCAAGCATTTTTGACTCGCGATTATTCAGGTCGTTTATAAAATTCTTCCCGTTATTCTTTAAGTCAACGCCGCGCATTGCGAGATTTGAAGCAACATTCTCGTTTGCTTTGACCAAATAACCGTAATTATCCAGTAGCATCAACGCATCATTTGTCGGCGAAGAAAAAATCGAGACTGCCGCATTTAACAAACGATTTTTTTCCTCTAATTTTATACCAACAAGTCTACTTTCTATCCTACTGGCAGCTTCGACAACCAATGCTTGAGTGTGATAATTAAAATCACTTGTTAAGCCCGATAGATCCAAAGCGCCTATTATTTCCTGGCTTCCAGGATCTCTGATCACCATTGCAGTGCAAGTCCAAGATTTTATCCCTTCGCAAAAGTGTTCTGAGGTATTAATTTGTATTGGCATTCCAACTGATAGAACAGTGCCTATTGCATTTGTGCCAGCGGCACGTTCGCTCCAGTTTGCCCTGACTGCCAGTCGAATATCATGACCATCTTCAACCGTTTTGCGATCACCTTCG
>JAJFKM010000024.1 GCA_021773215.1 Gammaproteobacteria bacterium | reverse complement strand
TTGGCTTCTTTATAGATTACATGCTTCCGGACAACCGGGTCGTATTTCTTAATTTCCATCTTGTCTGGCATGGTGCGTTTGTTCTTGGTCGTCGTGTAGTAATGACCAGTTTCTGCAGATGAGACGAGTTTTATTTTATCGCGCATAATTTATATTCCTCAGGCCGCTGCTTTGTTACGGGCTTTTATATCAGCCAGGACTTCTTCGATGCCTTTCTTGTCGATAATACGTAAGCCTTTTTTGCTGACGCGTAATCTGACCCAGCGACTTTCGCTTTCTATCCAAAATCGACGTGACTGCAAGTTTGGCAGAAAACGGCGTTTCGTCTTGTTATTGGCATGGGAAACGTTATTCCCGACCATTGGGGCTTTGCCCGTTACTTCACATACTCGTGACATGGTTTTTCTCGTCATTCACAATAAAAAAGAGCGCGGATTGTACATGTAATAAATCCCGAATCCAAGCGTTTGGTTGTTATTCGATCACAATAATGATCTATAGCAGGCCGCGTTCGGCAAATGAAATAGCCGCGCCATTACCAATAATTAGGTGATCCAGCACCCGAACATCAACCAAATCTAGCGCCTTCTTTAATTGTTGGGTTAAATTAATATCCGATTGACTAGGTTCTGCTTCTCCAGACGGGTGATTATGGGCCAAAATCACCGCTGCCGCATTGTATTTCAAGGCTGAGCGAACTACCTCTCGAGCATGAACCTGAGCGCTATCAATGGTTCCCCGGAAAAGCTCATCAAAACTGAGTAAGCGGTGCCGGCTATCAAGATAAAGGCAGGCAAATACCTCATAGGGATAGGCGCGGAGTTTCAATTTCAGAAAATTTCGTGTTTGTTCCGGGCTGGTAAAGGCATCACCGGTCTCTAATTCTGCTTGTAAGTAGCGTCGGCCCAGCTCTAGTGCGGCTAATATTTGCACATATTTTACGGCGCCAAAGCCTTTTGTCTGACAAAGTTCTTTCTGATCGGTATCAATGAGTTGACGCAGGCCCTGATGTTTATCTAAAAGTTCTCTAGCGAGATCCAGTGCAGATAAGCCCTCGCGACCGGTTCTAAGGAAAATAGAAAGAATCTCGGCATCCGACAGGGCAGCAGGCCCTCTTTCTAATAGTTTTTCTCGAGGTCTTTCGTTGATCGGCCAGCTAGAAATAGACATCATAACGCTCCTTGTTATCAATAATGTTTATTGTGTGTGAGTACATGCTTAATCTGTACGCCACTTCTAACAATAATAATGTAAAATCATAAATATATGTATCAGTTAACTGGAAAACGAATCTTATTAGGTGTCACGGGCGGTATCGCAGCCTATAAGGCCGCTGTGTTGTTGCGCTTATTGCAGCAGCATGGTGCGGTTGTACGTGTAGTCATGACGCGGAATGCCTGTGAATTCATTACGCCACTAACGATGCAGGCCTTGTCAGGCAAGCCAGTACATACGGAATTGCTGGATTTGGAAACCGAATCTGCAATGGGACATATTGATTTGGCCAGATGGGCCGATTTGGTTTTAATCGCCCCGGCCAGCGCCAACTTTATTGCCAGATATTCGAACGGTTTTGCTGAAGATCTTTTGAGCACCTTATGCTTGGCTACAAGCTCACCGGTAATGCTTGCTCCGGCTATGAATCAACAAATGTGGCTTAATGCGGCAACACAAGAAAACCTGAAAAAAATAATTGCGCGAGGAATCGCTGTCATTGGCCCTGCAGAGGGCGATCAAGCATGTGGTGAGAATGGCCCAGGGCGGATGATTGAACCGGAAGAAATAGCATCACTTGCGGCGAAATCATTTGAGACAAATATTCTGAGTGGATCACGGCTGCTGGTAACTGCGGGACCGACACGAGAGGCTATTGATCCGGTGCGTTTTATAAGTAACCGCAGTTCCGGACGAATGGGCTACGCAGTTGCTATGGCGGCTGTTGAGGCAGGCGCAGAGGTCTCTCTTATTTCCGGACCGGTTAATTTGTCAGCGCCAGATCGCGCCGAATTGATAAATGTGACATCGGCCGCAGAAATGTATAGCGCAGTAATGCAAAAAATCAGCACCACGGATATTTTTATCTCGGCTGCTGCTGTAGCAGATTACAGCTTAGATACTATTGCTGAGCAAAAAATAAAAAAATCCAGTGATTCATATGAATTAAGTCTACAGAAAAACCCTGATATTCTTGCAGAAGTAGCCGCCTTAAATAGCGCCCCATTTACAGTAGGCTTTGCTGCGGAGACAGAAAACCTGGAATTAAATGCCCAAACAAAATTGCGATCCAAGAAACTAGATATGATTGCGGCGAATCAGGTGGGTGAAGATCTCGGTTTTGATTCAGAGATGAATGCATTGACGGTGTTTTGGGGAGCTGAACATAAGCAATTGCAAAAAGCATCAAAAACGAGGCTTGCGAGAACATTGATAACTCTTATTGCTGATCAATATAATGAAAAAAATATTAATAAAACTCATTGATAAACGCCTCGGTAATGATTTTCCTATGCCGGAATATGCTACAGCAGGTTCTGCCGGGCTCGATCTGTGTGCTTGTCTAGATGTTGCCTTGAAAATTGGACCGGGCGAAACAGTGTTAATACCTGCCGGTTTTGCTATACATATTGCGGATAACGCCTATGCGGCGGTTTTGTTGCCGCGTTCCGGGCTAGGCCATAAACATGGTATTGTTCTTGGAAATCTGACGGGATTAATCGATTCAGATTATCAGGGAGAGATTTTTGTTTCGTGTTGGAATAGAGGCGCTACAGAATTCACTATAAACCCAGGAGATAGGATTGCGCAAATGGTTATAGTGCCAGTCGTTCAAGCAAATTTTGAATTTGTTGATTCATTTACAGAGACAATGAGAGGTGACGGTGGTTTTGGTCACACTGGCGTGTCGCAGGATTTAGGGGGAGAAGATTAATGGTTGATGGTCCGGTTACTAATCGTCGGTTTAGTCGACGCACTGTTAGAAAGGCAGTGATTATCTCTGTATCCGTTCTGGTGCTCTTTATTGTGGCTGGCGGCGCTTGGAAAATGTTCTCAAGCCTGTCTGCTAGTGCTGAAAAAGAAGATCTTGCAGCCAAAGATGCAGCCGCACGGGGTATTGCAACAAGTGTTCAACAAAACCTGCAGCCATTAAAAAGCACGCTTTCTGCGTTGGCAAAGGATGTGCAAACAATTCAATTTTTTCAACAAGGCGCCGATGCTGCGGCCTTGAGTGCTATCGCAGCAGAAAAAGAATCGTTATTTGATCACGCTTTAAAGTTGCGTTATTTAAACCCAGGTTCTTATTCTCAATCTGATTCCGAGGTTCCACCGCTAAGTTACGCTTCTTTGGATATGCTTAATAAGGCAGAGACAACCAGCCAGATTAATACTGAAGTCCATTTGTTTGGTGCCATCAACCAGCATGTCGTGATGATTGAACGTGTCGTTAATAATGCGTTTGAGTTGATTGGTTTATTACACTTGAGTCTGAACGTCAGTCTGCTCAGGGATCTTGTAAATAGTACTGAATTAGTTGACGGTTATGCCGAGCTAACTCAGCGTGCTGCTGGAAAGACCTTGGTCTTGGCAAAGGTGGGTGATGAGAGTCAAAGACAAGGCGCGGCAACAACAGTTAGTGTGAATGATACGCGTTGGATAATTGCTTATTGGTCTGGCAGTGGACCAATAATGTCAGAGGACGGGACTGTTTCCTCATCAAGTATGCCAATTATATTAGTCGTACTTGTGTTATTGATTATTGGCGCAAGCGTGTATTTTCTTGTGATTAAAAAAGGACCTTCGTCCTCAAAAGAAGAAGGCGATCTAATAACCTATGAGGGTGCTGTTCGTGCTATTGCAGAAGGCTCACATGCCGGTGTCGAGCAATTGATTCCTCATCTACCTAAAGCGGATAGGATCACGGCAAATCTGAAGCCACTATCTCAAGGGATCAATACGGACGATGCGACGATGATCGCTGTACCACCAAGTGAGCCAGAAACCACAGCATCTGAGGCAGCAAATCAGGCCGACACATTAGACATCACCGCTGAGCCAGAACAAGAAAGTACGCCAAGCGAACCCGAGCAGCCACAAATAGCCCCGGTAATTTTTCGTGCATATGACATCCGTGGTGTTGTTGGTGAGACGCTAACTGAATCGGCCGTTTATGAGATTGCCAGAGCGATTGGTACGATGGCACATGAGCGTGGTCAACAAGGTATCGTCGTTGCCAGAGACGGTAGAGATTCAAGTCCAGAATTATGTGAAGCGTTGATTAAAGGTCTAACAAGCACTGGTAGAGATGTAATTGATATAGGCATGGTACCAACACCGGTGCTCTACTTCGCTACGCATCATCTTGAAACCGGTAGTGGTGTGATGATTACCGGTAGCCATAATGCCGCAGAATATAATGGACTCAAAATTATGTTAGCTGGTAATACGCTTAGTGGCGATGACATAAAGGATATCCAGAATCGTACTATTTCTGGTGAGCATGCAGTTGGTCAGGGTGATGTTCGACATGCCGATATCTCTGCGGATTATGTTCGACGAATAACAGAAGATATTCCTGTTGCATTAGGTTCTTCATTAAAGATTGTTGTTGATTGTGGTAATGGTGTGGCGGGCACATTGGCCCCGCAATTACTCAATGCTATCGGGCACGACGTTGTAGAAATCTATTGTGATATAGATGGTAAATTTCCTAATCATCATCCTGATCCTAGTCAGCCTGAAAACCTGAAAGATCTTGTTGATAAAGTTAAGGCTGAAGGCGCTGATGTTGGTTTTGCTTTTGATGGTGATGGCGATCGACTAGGCCTAGTTGATGGAGAAGGAAATATTATCTGGCCGGATCGTCAACTTATGTTGTTAGCTAAAGACGTTCTTTCGCGTAATCAAGGCGCCAATATTATCTTTGATGTTAAATGCAGTCGCTATCTTAAATCTATTATTGAAACTAATGGCGGTGTGCCTCTGATGTGGAAGACAGGACACTCATTCATCAAAAACAAGATGAAAGAAGTCGATGCGCCATTGGCAGGTGAATTGAGTGGTCATATCTTCTTTAAAGAACGCTGGTACGGTTTTGATGACGCGCTATACACTGCCGCGCGATTTATCGAAATATTTACTAATGCCAAAGAAACGCCAACTGAATTATTTGCAGAATTACCAGAAGGTGTATCAACGCCTGAGTTAAGAATGCCTTTGTCTGAAGATCAACACGCTGGTTTTATGGAAGAGCTTGTTGACAAGATGGATGTGTCAGGCGCAGAGGTCAGTGATCTTGACGGATTACGTATTGAGTATAGTGATGGCTGGGGATTGGCCAGGCCTTCGAATACATCACCTAATATTATCTTGAGGTTTGAGGGAGAAAATGAGGCAGCGCTTGAACGGATTAAGTCCGAGTTTCGTGCAGCGATTCAGCTCATTATACCAATGGATCTAGCATTTTAACGGCTTGAACTTATTGTCACGCCATAGTCTTAAGTAGATCTTATGCATTAAGAATTAGTGCTTACTAAATAATACACAATGTCAGAATCACATAAAAATCCGGCTTATATCGCTGAAGTGTTAACAGAGGCTTTGCCTTATATAAAGCGCTTTAGTGGCAAAACAATCGTTATCAAATATGGTGGTAATGCCATGTCTGATGATCAACTTAAATCAGGTTTTGCCCGTGATGTGGTGTTGATGAAACTGGTCGGGATGAATCCAGTTATTGTGCATGGTGGTGGGCCGCAAATAGGTGGCTTACTGGAAAAGTTGGGCAAGAAAACAGAATTTGTTGACGGCATGCGTGTTACCGATAACGAGACCATGGACATAGTAGAAATGGTTTTGGGTGGCTTGGTGAATAAAGAAATTGTAAATCTAATTAATCGTCATGGCGGTAATGCCGTTGGATTGAGTGGCAAGGATGGTGCTCTCATTCGGGCGAAAAAAATGGTGTTTAAACGTAATAGTCCGGAGCTTAAAGCACCTGAAATTATCGATATAGGTCATGTTGGTGAGGTCGATAGTATCGATACAGCAGTTGTCGACTTACTAATAAAAGGTGATTTTATTCCAGTGATTGCACCCGTTGGCGTCGATGAAGCAGGGCAGTCCTATAATATTAATGCAGACCTCGTTGCTGGTAAGATGGCGGAAGTCTTAGGCGCTGAAAAATTGATAATGCTAACCAATACTGCTGGGTTGCTAGATGCGGATGGCAAGGTGTTGACTGGCTTGTCTGCCGAAGAGGTCGATGACTTAATTCTAAAAGGCGTCATACATGGGGGCATGTTACCCAAAATACGTTCAGCATTAGACGCAGTGCATTCGGGTGTAAAATCATCACATATTATTGATGGTCGTGTTGAGCATGCTGTCTTGTTGGAGATTCTTACAGATGTTGGTGTTGGCACTTTAATTCACGGACATCAGCGCGCAGCGACTTAATAACGAGGCCACAATGACTACGAACCCCAAACCTAACAGACGCCAACAGATCCTCGAAGTATTGGCTCACGAACTGGAAACAAACCCGGGCCTAAGAATAACAACAGCAAGTCTTGCCAGTGCAGTAGGTGTCTCAGAAGCTGCGTTGTATCGTCATTTTGCCAGCAAAGCAAAGATGTTTGAGGCACTAATCGATTTTGCAGAAGAATCAGTATTTGGAATAATTAATAAGATTATAAGCAATGAAACGGATGTAACGGTTCGTTGCGAAAAGATTATTCAATTAATGCTGGGTTTCTCTGAAAAGAACCCTGGTATTACGCGTATTTTGATTGGTGATGCCTTGCTCGGAGAGAACGTGCGCTTGCATGCTCGAGTTGTACAGTTTTTTGAAAGGCTGGAAACACAGTTTCGACAGATTTTACGCGAAGCTAATTTGGCAGAAGGCCCAAGAGCAATCAGTAATCTGGAGGCAGCGGCGAATCAAATGTTGACTTATACCGAAGGAAAAATGTCACAGTTTGTTCGTAGTTCGTTTACAAAAAAACCCACTGAACATTGGGATGATCAGTGGGTTGCATTAAAAGCAGGATTGTTTAGATAATTATTTGATACCTTTCAACTCTTTGAAGTGTTCGATATCTATGGCATGCGCCGCTTTAATCTCTTCTTGTTCAGCGCGTTTCCCTTCAATAAAGGCATTATTATTACTGGTTTGACGTTTTAAGGACTCAATATCTTTAAGCAAGTCCTCAGGGGGTTCTTTGCCTGCTCTTTCCGCATCAGCAGCGGTCTGAATACGTTTATCTAGATCAAGCTGTATTTTATCGTTTCGTGCTTGTGTCAGTTTTATCGTTGCTTCCAAAGCAGTAACGCGTTCATCACGAGCTCTCTCAATGTCGCCGACATTACTGAATGTTGCCAACAGTATTTGATCTTGTTTTTTCTTTTCGGCATCAAGCTTTGCTTGTTCGGCCTTTTCTTTTTCTAAGCGTCTTGCTGCTGCCAGTTCTTCATCGGATTTAGCTCGTGCAGTTTTTTCCCGTACAAGTCCGCCTTTGCCAAGTTCCTGGTGTTCTTTTTGTGCATACTCAGGTGGAATCTTGTTGCCACATTCTCTTACGCCTTCATTGTTGGTCCAGCACTTCATTCTGGCCTGTGCTGTTCCAGAGAGAGTCAATCCACTTAGCGCAAACATAATGATCATGGTGCTAAATAATTGTTTTCTCATAAATTCCTCCTGACATTTTAATTTTTTCGTATGAACTGTGATTATAGTACGCCTCTTGCTTGAGATCATGCCTGTACCGAACCATATTCCTGTTTATAGCTATTTATAGCATCAAGATGTTCGGGCATTTCGCCATGTGCAGTCAGAAAAGTAATAATATTGTCCAGACTGACAATACTTATGACCTGAATATTGTGAAGTTGTTCCACTTCTTGAATGGCAGATAACGGGCCTTCGCCACGTTCCTGTCGATCAACAGCGACTACTGCAGCCACGGTACTACCCCCTTTGGCGCTAATTAGCTCTTTGGATTCTCGAATCGAAGTGCCTGCAGATATAACATCATCGATAATTAATACACGTCCATTAATATCTGCGCCAAAGGTGATGCCGCCTTCACCATGATCCTTAACTTCCTTTCTATTAAAACAAAAGGGATGGTTCTCTTGATATTGTTCCTGAAAGGCAATGGCCATAGTTGATGCCAATGGTATACCTTTATAGGCTGGGCCATAGATCATGTCGAACTGCACGCCAGCATGTTTTACAGCAGAGGCATAATATTTCCCCAGTTCAGACAGACTTTTTCCATCGTTAAATAAGCCGCTATTAAAAAAATACGGGCTAACACGGCCCGACTTCAGTGTGAATTCGCCAAAGCGTAATACCTGCATTTCTATAGCAAACTCGATAAATTCTTTTTGATATTGTTCCATTAAATGACCTTTGTTCATAAATGTATTTGCGAAGTTTGTGTTGGTCTTTGTTTGACGCTACCAACTCCCTTCATGTAGTCGTATGATACAGTGCAAAAAAAACAGGGGAAAGATGAACCTGAAAACTTTAGTTGATCGGCTCATAATTATAAAAATGAACAATATACTTAACATGAACACAATTTTCACACTCCGCTTGCTCAACGAGCTAGCCTACACATTTAATTGCACTTTTTTCAGCTCCATTCGCTTGACGGCGAAATCCTTACGTAGAATTACTATGTGCGGTTTTCTAGTCGGCGCAAATGAAGCTGAAAAACGCACACTTAAACGCGTCCAACTAAGGCTTTCAGGTTTATGAAAGTTATCAGCGTTAATACTAATGGTATCCGTGCTGCGCATAGAAAAGGATTTTTTGACTGGATACAGAAACAACAAGCAGACGTTATCTGTATTCAGGAAACCAAGGCACAAATTGATCAATTAGTTGATGAGATATTGCAGCCCAAAGGTTATTACGCCAGTTTTAATGATGCGGAAAAGAAGGGCTATAGTGGAACTGCTATCTATAGTAAAAAAGAACCAAATAAAATTATTAATAAACTCGGTTGGTCGGTGCCTGATACGGAAGGCCGGTTTTTACAATTTGATTTTGGCAAGCTCAGTATAATTTCTCTGTATCTTCCTTCTGGTTCGTCAAAAGAAGAACGGCAGTTAATTAAATTCGATTTTCTTGATCGCTTCACACCCATACTAAAAAAAATGCGTCGCCAAAAACGCGAATACATTATCTGCGGCGACTGGAATATTGCACATAAAGAGTTCGATCTTAAAAACTGGAAAGGCAATTTAAAGAACTCTGGTTTTCTACCAGAAGAACGTGCATGGATGGATGATTTGTTTGGTTCGGTAGGCATGGTTGATTCTTTTCGTGTGGTAAATCAAGAGCCCGATCAATATACCTGGTGGTCAAATCGCGGACAGGCATGGGCAAAGAATGTTGGATGGCGGATTGATTATCAAGTAGTGACTCCGGGTTTAAAAGATAAGATCAAGTCGGTGTCTATATATAAAGAAGAACGATTTTCGGATCATGCTCCGTTGATAACGGATTATGATATAGAGTTTTAGTTTTAAATTTAGGTTTTCGCCATTAGTCGAAATCAAATCTATAACGAAGATGTAGAACTAAAAAACTACTCTTGCCTAATAAAATTTATTTAAAAAGAAATAATAAAGAAAGGGGGTATCAACCAAGATGTCGTCTCAGTTCATTGAACTTGAACCAGAGGTTCAAGTGGGTGTCTTAGGTAGCGTATCAGGCTTTCCACGTGGATGGACTGCACAACAACGCTGCTTTCAGATTCCCTGTGTTATATCTTATCGGCTCAAGTTACCACGAGAATGATAACGAGCATCACAGAAGATACCCATACTTGATTTCTATCCGCCTTGAGATATCGGTTCTGAAACTGGAATATCACTATCAACCATATCCAGTTGCTTATCTCTTGTTAAGGCGTCATTAATTTTGCTTTGCAAACGCTTCAAGGTACTGTCTATTTTAAAAGTATAGTCCTGATTTTCTTTTTTGTATGCCAGCAATTCATTGGTGATATTTAATGCTGTCATAACTGCAATTCGTTCTGCACCGATTACGCCGCCGCCGCTTTTTATTTCGGCCATCTGTTGATTCAGGTAATCTACAGATTGTCGCAGTGATTCTTTTTCTTCTTCTTCACAGCCGATCAGATATTCTTTATCGAGGATAGTGACTTTTATTGGTGAAGTGTCTTTGCTCATGCACGTGTTTCCATTGAGCGTAGACGAGATATCATCGATTCGATTCGGGTTCTGGCCTGTTCCGTTTTTTCTATCAAAACGGCACGTTCGTTTACCAGACTATCTTGTTGGTTACGAAGTGCAGAGTTTTCTGTTTTCAGCTGGCTTACAGTTCCAATTAGTTCATCGACCCGTGCTTCTAGCGCTCCGAGGTCCGTATTTTCAATGTCGTTATTGCTCATGATAGCTTCCTGATACCCGTTTCTACGCGAATCGGTTTTATTGTTGATTTATCATAGTAACATCAATATAGAATGCCTGAATTAGCGGGTCAACAGGTGATGACAAATAGCAGCAGTTGATGGCTGCTTCCTGTTATTATTGACCAGTGAAAATTACTCAAATATATAAGAAATTACCAAGAAAATGACGACTACAGTGAATTATGATGAAGTAAATGCTGAATTGATGGGTTTGCATGCAGGTGTTCTTGCTGCTGAGAGTCATGGATTCATGTGCGGCTATTTTTGTGCCAGTAATACAGTTGCTGTTGACGTATGGCGAGATTACTTATTGGCTGGTATTGATGAGGATGCTGATTTGGAAGGGTGTTTTGCTATTCTTTCTCAACTTGCTGATCAGGTTTGTGAAGAAATACTGTCAGATGAGCTCACTTTCACGCTTTTTCTTCCAGATGATGAATCGCCAATTAGAGAACGTTCTAGCGCATTAGCAGAATGGTGTGCTGGATTTGTGAGTGGCTTAGGTATAGGTGGGGCAGGTGATAAACCAAAATTAATAGATGAATGTGATGAGTTTATTAAAGATGTCGTCTCTATATCACGCATGGAGACATCAGTTGAAGAGGATGAAGATGCTGAGGGCGCACTATTTGAGATAGTCGAATATATTAGAGTCGGAGTCATTATGCTGCATCAGGAATGGAATCACCCCGATGAAGATGACGAAAAACCAGAGGTGCTCCATTAATGGATAAAAAAGAGTGTCTACGCCGAAGAAAACGCCTGATGGATATGATCGGGTCGGACAGTATTGCAATTATTCCTACTGCATCAGTCTATATCCGTAATCGTGATGTTGAATTTCCATTCCGTCCAGACAGTGATTTTTATTACTTAACAGCGTATCCAGAGCCTGAGGCAGTAGCCGTTTTAATCCCGGATCGTGCCGAGGGCGAATTTATTCTATTTTGTCGTGAAAGTGACGAAGAGATGGAGACTTGGCATGGCCGACGTGCAGGTCTTAAAGGCGCTTTGGAATTGTATGGCGCTGATGATGCCTTTCCAATCGAGGATATGGATGACATTCTGCCGGGGTTGATCGAGGGGCATGAACGAATTTTTTATAATATGGGTAGTGATCAAAATTTTGATCAGCGGGTCATGGCGTGGGTTAAACAGATTAGGGACAAGGCGAGAACTGGTGTTGTTGCTCCGGACGAATTTATTTCCTTAAATCATTTTTTGCATGATATGCGACTTTATAAAAGTAGGTTAGAGATAAAGTTAATGCGTCAGGCGGCCAAGATATCCTCCAAGGCACATCAACGTGCAATGCAGAATTGCAAACCGGGCATGCATGAATATCAGATTGAAGCTGAATTGATACATGAGTTTATTCGTAATGGTGCGCGTGCGGCGGCTTATCCTTCCATTGTAGGTTCAGGAGCTAATGGTTGTATTTTGCATTACACGGAAAATCAGGACGAGATCAATGATGGTGATTTATTGTTGATCGATGCGGGTGCTGAATATCAAGGTTACGCGAGTGATGTTACCCGAACCTTCCCCGCTAGCGGAAAATTTTCTACAGCACAACGTCAGGCATATGATTTGGTATTGGCGGCACAACTTGCTGCGATTGAAGAAGTAAAGCCGGGAAACCATTGGAATGATCCCCATGATGCGGCGGTTAGAGTGCTGACAGAGGGTATGGTGGAGTTAGGAATCTTGAAAGGCGATCCTGAGGAGCTTATTAAGGATAAGGACTATACAAAATATTATATGCATCGTACTGGCCATTGGATTGGAATGGATGTTCATGATGTGGGTGATTATAAACTTGATGGTGAATGGCGCATGCTGGAGCCGGGCATGGTCATGACCGTTGAGCCTGGGCTTTACTTGCCCGCAGGCATGCGTGGTCTTCCCAAGAAGTGGTGGAACATCGGCATTAGGATCGAGGATGATGTTCTGGTAACAAAAGATGGCTATGAAGTATTAAGCAAAGATGCGCCAAAACAAGCCGACAAAATAGAGGAATTGATGGCTAATGTCGCGTGATTACGATGTTGTTATTATTGGCGCGGGTATGGTGGGCGCAAGTTTGGCTTGTGCTTTGGCGCCTTCGGGCTTGCGCATTGCCATTATAGAAGCAGTTACTTTAAAGAATGATTACCAGCCAAGTTATGATGATAGGGGGCTTACTCTTTCTCCTTCGTCGAGGCGAATATTAGAGCATATCGGTGTATGGCAAAATGTTTTGCCAGCTGTCAATTCAATAAAAAAAATACATGTCTCTGAACAAGGTCGATTTGGTTTTACTCACTTGGATGCCTCCCAGACTCATAACAATGAATTAGGCTACGTCGTTGTTGCGCGGTCTCTTGGCCTAGCCCTTCATAAACAAATGTCATCGTTTGAAAACATAACGCTCATTTGTCCGGCAGAACTAAAGTCCTTTAAGCAAAGCGAAGCAGGGATGTCGGTTGAGATATCTTATTCAGACCGTAGTGAATTAATCTCCACAGGACTATTGGTCGGCGCAGATGGCAGTCAATCAATGGTAAGACGTTTAGCGGCCATCAATATTAAAGAGCATGATTTTAAGCAGACCGCTATTGTTGCCAATGTAACGACACAAAAGCCAAACCAGGCAACGGCGTATGAACGATTTACTCACCATGGACCGGTAGCACTTTTACCCATAGAGAAGAATCGTTCAGTGCTAGTGTTTACCGTAGCGACTGAAAATGCTGATCGATATATGTCGATGACGGATGCACAATTTATTGGCGCTGTTGAAACTGAATTTGGACGTCGACTTGGTAAAATCGCCCAAGTTGGGCAACGTCGTTCTTACCCGATAAAGTTTATTGAAGCAGTTGAACAATATCAACAGCAACTAATTCTATTAGGTAACGCGGCACATTCTATACACCCTAATTCTGCACAGGGCTTTAATCTTGGGCTACGTGATGTTGCTGGTCTAGCGGAGTGTGTCTTTGCGGCGATTGACAAAGGACTCGATGTTGACGATATCAGTATATTAGAGAGTTACCTTAGCTTGAGGCTTCCAGATCAACAACGTGTAATGCGATTTACAAATCGATTGGCGAATAGTTTTTATAATAAAAATTCATTACTCATTCCCGCAAGAAATCTAGCCATGTTGATGATTGATACTATCCCGATCGTTAAGGAAGCATTTATACAGCAAGCAATGGGTATTGTAGGTTTACAACCTCGAGTTGTAAGAGGACCGCATACATGACAGTCATTGATGACAATATTGATGCTGACGTTATCGTTGTTGGTGGCGGCATTATTGGTGGTTCTTTTGCCTGCTTATTAGGTCAGGCGGGACTAAAGGTTATATTGCTAGATGCTGGTGTCCGGCAAGTGAATTCACTAAAGAAAGTCGACGCGCGCGTTTTTGCGATTACACTGGCTTCTGAACAGATACTCAAAAAAGCTGGAGCATGGCAACGACTACAGAAAGAGGACATTGCCTATTTTAGAAAGATGCATGTTTGGGACGAGAATGGACTAGGCGAGGTCAATTTTGATAGTGCCTCAATCTGTCAGTCAACGATGGGCTATATCATTTCACATCAAGCTATTGTTGATGCCTTACAAGAAAAGTTGCTCGAACTGGATAATGTGCGTTGTCTATGGTCTGTATCTCCAGCTTATGTAAAAGAAGAGGCGGATACAATTGTCCTGGGCACGGAAGATGGTCTTCAGTTTAGTTCGAGGCTTGTAGTTGCAGCCGATGGGCATAACTCAAAGTTAAGAAGCTTGGCCAATATTCATTATCAAAAGCATGATTACAAGCAATCTGCCTTAGGTTGTATTGTTACTACAGAATTTGCACATAGTGAGATCGCGCGGCAAAGGTTTTTAAAGCGCGGTCCTTTGGCATTCTTGCCAATGCATGATCCACATCAGTCTGCAATCGTTTGGTCCAGCAGTCCTGATCATATCCAGCGTCTTAAGGCACTAGATAAATCAGCATTCCATTTTGAATTGGCAGAAGCCTTTGCTCATGAGTTAGGTGATATTAAGGAAAGCACCGAGAGAGCAGTGTTTCCATTAAGCCGTGCGCAGGCAGATAGTTACACTAAACCTAGGCTTGCGTTGATTGGCGATAGCGCCCATACCGTTCATCCTTTGGCGGGTTTAGGTGCTAATCTGGGCATGTTGGATGCGGCGAGTCTGGCCGAAGAAATAATTGATACTTGTCAGCGTGGTAGAGACCCCGGTCGTTTGCAGGTGTTACGTCGCTATGAACGCAGGCGTAAGGGTGAGAATAGAAATATGATGTATTTAATGGATAGCTTTAAACACCTCTTTGAAAACCAGCATCAATCTGTACAATGGCTGCGCAATTTTGGTTTGGATACGGTTGATAGTCTTCCCGTTGTTAAGCACGTCATCTTAAAGCGGGCGATGGGATTAACTGGCAATTTACCAGAAAGCGCACGTGGGCATTTCTAAAAATGCATTTTTAGATAATTGCATAATACATTAATAATAATTCTTAATAACGACAGGATAGTTCATGTCTGAAAATTCTAATCCAGAGCCAAGTAATTTTATTCGTAATATCATCAATGATGATTTAAAGAATAATAAAAATGATAGTCGCGTGCATACACGCTTCCCACCGGAACCTAACGGTTATCTACATATTGGTCATGCAAAGTCGATCTGCTTGAACTTTGGTATCGCTCAAGACTATGAGGGCGGTGTCTGTAACCTTCGTTTTGATGACACAAACCCCGAGAAAGAAGATGTTGAATATACAGACTCGATTCAAAATGATGTTAAGTGGCTTGGTTTTGATTGGGAAGATCGACTTTTTTATGCGTCCGATTATTATGAAAAATTATTTGAGTTTGCAAAACAACTAATTCGTGATGACAAGGCCTATGTCTGCCATTTAAATGCTGAAGCGATAAGAGAGTATCGAGGTACCTTGACTGAGCCAGGTAAGCCTAGTCCTCATCGTGATAGAAGTGTTGAAGAGAACCTCGATTTATTTGATCGAATGCGTGCTGGTGAGTTTGAAGAAGGCGAATGTCTATTGCGAGCCAAGATCGATATGGCATCTCCCAATATGAATATGCGTGATCCAGCTATATATAGAATCAGGAAGGTTACACACCATCGAACTGGAAATGATTGGTGTATCTACCCCATGTACGATTACACACATTGCGTCTCTGATGCGTTGGAAGGTATCACGCATTCTCTATGCACACTGGAGTTTGAAGATCATCGTCCTTTGTATGATTGGTTTCTCGATCAGCTGCCTGTGCCATGTCATCCACAGCAGATTGAGTTTGCGCGGTTGAATTTAAATTATACGGTAACCAGTAAGCGTAAATTAAATGAGTTGGTGACGGATGGACATGTGTCAGGTTGGGATGATCCACGTATGCCAACCATCGTCGGTATGCGTCGACGTGGTTATACACCTGAATCAATTCGTGACTTTTGTGGTCGCATAGGTGTTACCAAAACAGATACCGTGATCGATGTCGGTGTGTTAGAGAATTGTGTACGTGAAGACCTTGATAAACGAACTCGGCGAGTGCTTGGTGTTTTAGATCCGCTTAAGGTTGTGATTGAAAATTATCCTGAAGCTGAAACAGAATATCTGGACGCGCCTTATCATCCAAACAACCCAGATATGGGTCAGCGCCAGTTACCTTTTTCTAAAGTTCTTTACATAGAGCAGAGTGACTTTATGGAAGACCCACCTAAAAAATTCTTTCGTCTGGGACCAGGTCGTGAGGTACGTCTACGTTATGCTTACTTCATAACTTGCAATGAAGTCATTAAAGATGATACAGGCAATGTTGTTGAGCTACGCTGTAGCTATGATCCCGATACTAAAGGCGGTAATGCACCCGATGGTCGTAAGGTTAAGGGAACGATTCACTGGGTCGCAGTTGAGCACGCATTGCAAACAGAAGTGCGTTTGTATGATCGTTTATTCAACGACCCTAAGCCGGATAGCAATAAGCATGAGCAAGATTGGAAAGATTTTCTTAATATTGATTCTATTAAGCTTATAAAAGCAGCCTATCTTGAGCCTTCATTAGGCGAGGCTAAAAAAGAAGAAATATTTCAATTTGAAAGAACAGGATATTTCTGTGTTGATAACAAGGATGACCTAGATGGCAAACCTGTTTTTAATAGAACAGTAACCTTGCGTGATTCCTGGGCAAAACGAAAATAAGATAGAAATTACTTTCTAAAATTTTCTTCGATACACCAACTTGTTATGGCAAGCAATAGCCGAAATAGAAGGAGTATGGGAGAATAGTTCTCTTTTACAGTGAATCAATCAATCTAGATATGAAGCCTAATTCAGACGCACTCTATCGTTCCCATATTAAAAGCTTGCCGCTTATCAGTAACGGCAAAGTAAGAGACATTTACGGCATCGACGATCAGCATATGTTAATTGTTACCAGTGATCGGCTATCCGCCTTCGATGTAATCTTGCCGGATCCCATTCCTGGTAAAGGACGCATATTGACCGAGGTGTCCAACTTTTGGTTTGATCGTTGTAAAGATATTATTCCTAACCATCTAACTGGTATCGCCGTAAAAGATGTTATTGAAGATAATGAGGATCTTGAGATATTAGAGCCACGATCTATCGTGGTTCGAAAACTAAAAGCCTTACCCGTCGAAGCAGTGATACGTGGTTATTTGATTGGTTCTGGCTGGAAGGATTATCAGGCTACTGGTGAAGTCTGCGGGATAAGTCTGCCATCAGGTTTACAGCAAGCACAGAAATTGCCGGAACCGATTTTTACACCAGCGACTAAAGCCGATGTTGGTGAGCATGATGAGAATATTGATTTTGAGAAGACGGTAGATTTGATAGGCCGCGATCTGGCTGAGCAAGTACGCGACGTTAGTTTAAAAATTTATTCCGAAGCTGCTGATTATGCGCGAGAAAGAAATATTATTATTGCTGATACCAAGTTTGAATTTGGGGTTGATGAAAATAATCAACTCATCTTAATAGATGAAGTATTAACGCCGGATTCATCACGTTTTTGGCCGGAAGAGTCATACCAGCTTGGAACCAGTCCACCGAGTTTTGATAAGCAATACATCCGCGATTATTTAGAAACACTGGACTGGGATAAAACTGCACCTGGCCCAAGTTTATCTGAGGAAGTCATAAGAAACACCGCTGCAAAATATGAAGAAGCCCGCGATAAACTTATTTCGTAGTATGTATAGAGGTTCATGAAATGCAAGAAGTAAAAAAACTACTTGATGGGTATCAACGCTTTCATAAAAAATATTTTCAGGAACAACCCGAAATATATAAAAGCCTGTTTGAGCAAGGCCAATCACCAAAGTTTTTAGTTATCTCTTGTTGTGATTCGAGAGTACACCCTGTACAGATTATGGATACCGACTCTGGCGATATATTTGTTATTCGTAATGTTGCAAGTCTGGTTCCGATAAACGAAGTGGATGGTAAATCTCACGGTACCAGTGCGGCAATGGAGTTTGCAATAAAACATCTGGATGTAAAACACATTATTATTTTTGGTCACAGTCAGTGCGGCGGGATAAGAAGTTTAATGGAAGGTGATCACCTTGGTCATGAGTATGGGTTCATTGACCCATGGATGGAAATCGCCAAGGCAGCTAGGGAAGAGGTTGTTAATAATTATGCTGACAAAGATTTTGATGAGCAATGTGTAAGATGTGAAAAGGCCTCGATACAAATATCGCTAAATAATCTAATGACCTTTCCCTGGATAAAAGAACGTTATGATGCGGGTCAATTATTTGTACATGGATGGTATTTTGATATTGATAGTGGGAGTTTATTCGGTAAACAGGGAGATCAATTTTTACCTGTTCAAGATATACTGGTTAGCAGTTAAATAAAGGAGTGATAATATGAGTTCCTTGAATAAAGTGCTTTATATAATAGTTTCGTGTCTTATTTTGTCTGGTTGTTCAGATGAGAGTAGCAGCAGTCAAAAAGAGCATGTCTGGAAAGAGCAAACCGAGACCATCAATAAAGCTAAAGAAGTTGAAGGGATGTTACTGGAGTCAGCAGCAGCGACCAGAGAAGCTACTGATAAGCACGACGAATGACGAAAAAGTTAAATTATTTTAATCTGTTTTCGAGATGATATTCTTTAATTACATTCTTCGCATCATTGCGGCATGCTTTGCATCATTGCGCGAAAGTATGTGGCAGGTATCATGAGCTTGTCGGCCTGATTACCGCTAATTGTTAATTCCATTCCAAAGTCGAAGCCGTCAACAAAATCTATAAAGGACATGCTTATTAGCAATTGTTCTTCGTGTTTGTAGACAACGTTATTTACTGAGACATCTTCATTTTTGGCAATAGTTTTTATACCAAGTTTTTCGCCGTCTTTCTTTGTTGCCGTATCATAAGAATGCCAGTCTAGATCATTATCATGTGCGGTAACAAAGAGGGTAAAGAATTCTTCATTTTTCGGGTTAATTGACATGGTTAGATAAATTTCAGAATATTTTGCAAAGAGCGCTTCGTCTGAACGTGCAAAATTAGGCCCATAGGTAACCTCTCCCAGTTGCGGGTCAAGCTTTAATACTATTAAGCTTTTAACCTCTTTTGCTGATTTCCAATCAATCGTTGACTCGTCCGGTGTTTCTGCCCAAGCATTTAATGTTCCCAGAATTAATAGTGAAAGTATTGACGTGATTAGTTTCATTGGGTTATTCCATTTTATTATTACAGTATTATATTGCTTATAATCACGCTTAAGGCTTGTTAAGGTTCCAGTCGTAATCGTGTTCTACGCCACCTTGATAGTTGCTTAGTTCTTTTGCTAAATCGGTTTCGGCGTAATGAATTAAGTGTTCGATCAAGGATTTATTATTTCCGCCAAAATCGTCTTTGTACCAATGGTAAATACTGGACACTATTAGCTCATCTTTATCAAAGCTTACGCCACGGCTGTGATTTACATATTGCCTGGCTCCTTGTTCAAGAAGTTGTTCCGTATTTTCTGATGTATAAGCTGTGGCCGATAAGTTGGGGCAGCTTATGCTGGCACAGTTAACGGCATAGTGAATTCGGTTGTCGTTAAAAAAAGGCCTTAATATTCCGTGTTCGATATTGTTAAGCGTCAGTTCCTGTCCTTGTATATTAATCAATATATCGTCCCATGGACCAAATGCAAAAATACTATTGCCTAATTTAGTAATAGATTTAATGGGGTAGTCCTTCACAATTAATTCTACGGTGACGGCATTGTAGAGGTTGATCCAAAATGCTTTTTGTTCCGCCCGATTAAGATCGCGTGGATTAAGCTGTTGTAATTGCATTATGTAATTGCTTAGTGCTTTTTGATCTTTTGTATTCACATTTGCGTAGTTGAATCGGTTGATTCCGCTTGGGTGATTACTATCAAGATAAGTGTCGAGAAGGATTTGCCAAGTAGTGTGATCAACACAGGTCATATTGTTTTCATTACTACCTGCCCAAAATACCAGCGGCTTGTTCTCGGGCGCGGCAATAACCTGTGACGATAGTAAAGTGAATAGCAATAAACATATTGCGGACATCAAATTGATCTTAAATTGCCGGGGATCTTTTGTGTTCATTTATATTCCTGAAAGTGAAGTGCGGTTTTTCAAATCTTATTTAAGTCGAAGCGGGATAATTTACGTGCTTGGCAGACTGTATAAATTGGCGCCAGCGAAGTAGAGCAATCATCGAAAGAATACCAATGCCAGCACCAATAGTGCCTTTTATCGTGCCACTGATCTTGGAGTGACCTAGGCGACGATAAGTATCCACCGGATATTCTTCTATGGTCATGCCTAATTGAATTGCCTTGATTTGCATCTCAATGGTCCAGCCATAGGTTTCATCTTCCATAGCAAGGCGTTGTAATGCTTCTTGTGATACCGCACGAAACGGCCCCAGATCGGTTACGGTTTCACCCCATAAGAGTCGGATTAAACTACTGGCCAGCCAATTACCAAACCGTTGCGGAACAGTCAGCGCGTGTTTCTCTACGGAACCCAGCTTACGTGAGCCTATGGACAAGTCAGCGCCTTTGGCAATACTGTCTATAAGCGGTATTGCTTGATGTGCACGAAATGCATTATCACCATCGATGAATAATAGAATATCTGCTTTTTTGTTTATGGTGAGAGCAGTCAAACATGCGATACCGTATCCGGGGCGCGATTGAGCGACTACGTGGGCTCCGGCTGCTTGGGAGATTTCAGCTGTTTTATCAGTAGATCCATTATCACATACCACGATATCGTCGATAATATTGATCCCCTTTGCATCTTTTAAAGTCCAAAGACCGTTGATGACTTTTTTTATGGCCTGCGCTTCGTCTCTAGCTGGGATAATGACGGCAATGCGTTTTTTTTGGTACACAATCGTACCCTTTAGCGTGGAGTGAACAGTGTTTCTAAATAATATGCTACTGCGGTACGTTCTTTTTCATTTAATGCGGTCATCAGATCTTTATCGGTATTGAGTCTTTCAATAACTGATTTATACATTGACGGGTCGATAATAGTTTTTGACATGGGACAGCTGGCGCATGCCAGTTTCCGATGATAGATGATTTTACCAACATGATAGGGATCGTTCGCTGATTCTTCAGGAAAATTTATAGAGGCGAATGTCACTGGTGAACTAAAGATGAATGTACTTATTATAAACGTTGCTAGGAATCTGTAGGATCGGGTTGTCATCTTAGTTCTCGCTTAATTATTGATTATTGGGCGGTGACCGGTATTTTTATACTTGATTATAGAGTGTGTTTTAATGAAAAGGTTCTAAATCAATGTTGTTACTAAACTTAATGTGAGAAATTAGTAACATCGTTCTCTGTTGTTTCCTGATAATTTACCAAAAATATTGTTGAGTTCAGTATGTAGTGTTTTGGATTGGATATGAATATGGCTTTGAATTTAGGTAGTAGACATGTGCCGCTATCATGGCGACTGGATGGATCAGGATTCGTCTGCGCAATTGCATACAGCATTCTCGCTTGGTTCTCATTACATCCGGAGTCGCTTACTTTATCAGTTTACTATGCACTGCTTAGTACCTGCCTGCTTGCAACGCTCATTGCCTTTCAAGGTGCCGATGAGAAGACAATAACGCCACTGAAGTTATTATGTTGGGCAGCTTGTTTTAGACTGATTGGTGTTTTTGGCGATCCCCTATGGGAAGATGATTTTTTTCGTTACCTCTGGGATGGCTATCGATTCTATGAAGCAGGCACTCCCTATGGATTCGCACCTTCGTCCTTTTTTGGTGAGGCCAATATTCCGGCTAAATATTATGCCCTGTTAGCACAGGTCAATTATCCTGATGTTCCCACGATTTACGGTCCCACATTGGAATATACTTTTTTGCTGGCGCATGTATTGGCTTCAGCTCAGGTTTGGGTGTTGCAAGTCCTCTATGCATTGACAGATATGGCTATGATCCTGCTGTTACTACGCTTGGCCAATATACGATGGGTATTGCTCTATGCCTGGTCGCCACTGGTCATTAAAGAAATAGCGTTTACCGCACATCCTGATGTTGTCGGTGCCGCATTAATGATGTTGGCATTGTATTGTCGCCAAAAAAATAAGCTTGTCGTCGCCGTTAGTGTGATGGCATTGAGTGTGGGCGCTAAAGTTTTTGCGTTGTTAATGGTGCCATTTGTCTTGTGGCGCTTGGCTTTTCGCTATTGGTGTTTGTTTGTATTGGTGTTACTAGCTTTGTATGGACCTTTTGTGTGGCAAGGAGGTTCGGATATGGCCGGTTTGCTTGTGTTCGCGCGCGAATGGCATTTTAACAGCTCAATCTATACGGTATTACGGCAGTGGCTTGATCCGCATTCAGTAAAATTAATATTAGGCTCAGCTTTTATTGTTGTTTATGCAATCTTGTTTTGGCAACATCAAAAAGTATCTGTCTGGAAGATACCACGTGGCGATATCATATTTGGCCTTTTTCTATTAATTGCGCCTGTAGTTAATGCCTGGTATCTGATCTGGTTATTACCATTTGCAGTACTATTTCCGGCTTTATGGAGTTGGACTTTTTCAGTGACTGTTTTATTGTCTTATTCAGTTGGAATTAATCTGAATTCTGCGGAAGTAGCCTTTTTTGAAATTCCTCTTTGGATCATTGTGCTGGAATATGGAGCGGTTATTGTTGCTTTCTGCATAGACCTTTGGTTAAGGAGAATACGTGGAATTCAAACATGAGAAACTTGATCAGAGATTATGTTTAAACTCGGTATATTCAAAGGATATTAAATGAAATGAAAATTTGGGTCGATGCGGATGCCTGTCCAGTGGTGATAAAAGATATTCTGTTCAAAGCTGCGGGTCGAGTAGGCATGTTGGTGACATTGGTTGCTAATAAATCTATGCAAATACCATCATCACCAAATATAAAATTTGTGCTCGTCTCATCTGGTTTTGATGTTGCGGATAATGAAATAGTTAAAAGGCTTGATGCAGGAGATCTTGTTATTACAGCTGATATCCCATTGGCAGCAGAGGCAATTGAGAAAGGAGGTCTTGCGCTTAATCCGCGTGGTGAGCTTTATACGACAGATAACATAAAAGCACGATTGAGCATGAGAGACTTTATGGATACTTTGCGCAGTAGCGGTGTGCAGACAGGTGGACCACCAGCATTAAATAAAAATGACAGACAAACATTCGCTAATAATCTTGATAAATTATTAACCAAACACATGAGAAATGGTGAAGCAGAGTAAATCAACGCGATTTACAAAACTGTCTATTAAAAAAAATGATTTATCTAAGCTCTATGTAAAGAGGTTGAGGTCACGTTGCTCAGTTGACATAATCGCAACATCCAAAAATCTATAGTGGGTTTTTAAATTAAATATTAAAGGGGCAGGACAATGGAGAATGAGTTGAATTTTGAAGGTGCATTGGCAATTAATTGGAGCAATGTCGAAGCGATGGAATGTGCTGACGGTATAACTGAACGTGTCCTTTGGGAAGGTGATAATGGTAAAAAAGCCATGGTCTATGAATTTAAAGCTGGTGCAGTGTTTCCTGGGATAGACGTTCATGAGGCTGGCCCAGAACAAGTATATGTCATTTCGGGTGTATTCAATGACGGCCGAGAAGATTTTCATGCGGGTAGTTTTCTGCATTTTCCAAAAGGTACATCGCACGCGCCAAAATCAGAGTCAGGCTGCGTTCTGCTAGTGCTATATCCAGAAGGTTAAAAGCGATGCTTTTAACGTTATAGAGGAAAGAACAGTATGAAATTAAACTACTTGTTATTTTTAGTAAGCTTGGTCTTGTCCGGGCAAGTTTATGCTGAAAGACTGGTGTTGTCAGACATAATTCCACCAGAGGATCTTGAAAACGTTCACGTTGTTAAGCTTGCTAGCGATTCTTATTCAACTGACTTTGTGATTTTTGTAAAGAACATGGTTCCGCTACATAAACATGTTGAGCATTCAGAAACGATTTATGTATTAGAAGGGAAAGGGCTATTTCAACTGGGCGATCAAAGCATGGAAATTGTTGCGGGTGATTATATAAGAGTGCCAAAAGGAACACCGCATGCGGTAAAAGTGCTTTCGTCAACTCCGCTTAAAATTATTTCTGTACAGGCACCAGAATTTTTTGGCAAAGACAGGGTTAAAGTTAATTACTAAACAACGACTAATACTAGATAGGAGTGAATGATGGCGACACAAGATACATGTTGTACGTTGGTACCTTATTTTAAGGTTGCAGAAGGAAAACTTGATGAGTTTAGAGGTTTATGTGAACAGTTCATGGAAATAACCGAGAAGAATGAACCGAACTGTCTCTACTATGGTTTCAGTATCAAAGACGACGTTGTTTATTGTCGAGAAGGGTATGCCAATGGAGAAGCGGTGTTAGCGCATCTTGAAAATGCCGGTCCCTTATTAGGAGAAGCATTTAAAATTTGTGAGCTTGTTCGACTTGAAGTTCATGGTGCTGAGGAAGAGTTGGCAAAACTGCGGGGACCTTTGGCTGATTTAAACCCTGAGTATTATGTTCTTGAATATGGCTTTCGACGCTAAGTCGAAATAATTAAAGAGGCCATCACCTGAATAACACATCAGTTGATGGCCTTTGTCTTTCCTAAGACATCATTTTAATCAGCGCATTTCTTGCTTCAACACCCTCGACAGCGGTCATTGCTGTATTGAATGCGGTGACGTTTTTATCATGTACGCCAAGTAATTTTTCCAGTTGCAGGTTCTCAGCAATGCTTGCCGTGCCACCTTGTTTATATTTTATATCGATGTCTTGCAGAAAATGAAAATAAGCTTGCTTGCTTACACCCATATCCTGAAATGCTTGATAAGCAACATTAGCCTCTTCAGTTAAGTCGTCAGCAGTCATAAATAAACTCTATTTGGTCCTGCTGAAAGCTACGCGGCACTTTCCATGTCAGCGTTATATGCACCTGTACAAGCGAGGCTATTGCATCTTGAACGATGTAATAAAGCATTCTGTGCTGCTGCGAGATTTGATTCTTTGCCGACCCAAGCATTTAAGCAAGGCTCTTGTAGTGCACGTCCATATGAAAAACTAAGTGGCCATGGCAAGTCAGGGTTGCTTGCATTCATGTCGTTGAGATGAGCGGTTGCCAGTTCGGCGCTCTGTCCACCTGAAAGAAAGACAATGCCCGGTAATTCAGCGGGTACATTCTTTACTAAGCAACGTACGGTTTGATCAGCGACTTCCTGAACACTAGCCTGTGTTGAACACTGCTTTCCAGAAATAACCATATTAGTTTTGAGTATGGTGTGCTCGATACTGACATCCTGACTTTTAAGTGCACTGAACAATGCTGATAGAGTCATTTCAGTAACTTCATAACAACGCTCAATCGTATTATCAGCATCCATAAGGACTTCAGGTTCTACCATAGGTACAATCCCGGCTTCCTGACATAGTCCCGCATAACGGGCAAGCGCATGAACATTTGCTTCGATACAGGCTTTACTGGGAATATTGTTGCCAATGGTTATGACCGCACGCCATTTGGCAAATTTTGCACCAATCGATTTATACTCAGCTAGTCTGTCCCGCAGACCATCAAGTCCCTCTGTTATTTTCTCACCTGAATGTAAAGCAAAGTCCTTCGCGCCAGTGTCAACTTTTATGCCGGGCATGATGCCATGATCGATTAACGCTTTGGCGAAGGGTGTGCCATCGCTAGTAGCTTGACGAATAGTTTCGTCATAAAGAATCATGCCACTAATAAATTCATTGCCGCCCGGATTAGTGATTAGTAAATCCCGGTATGCTCGACGATTTTCTTCCGTTGATTCAAAATCAATCGTATCGAACCGTTTTTTTATAGTCGGTGTGCTTTCATCAATAGCAAGTATGCCCTTGCCTTTTGCAACCATTGCCTTTGCTGTTGCTTCAAGTTCTGCTGCGCTCATTTTATGATCCTCGTTAAAGCTAATTAATATATCAAGATGTATTTAGAATTTAAATAATTAAAGTGTGTGTTCCAATGCTTGTCCCACTTGAATGATTTTCATGTTGTTGGTGCCGCCACGTCTACCACGCAAGTCACCTTTGGTAATAATAACAAAATCACCATCTTTGACGGTGCCTTCAGCGATAAGCTGGTCGATCATCTGTTTATTGGCTTCCAGAGGATCGGTATGTGTTATGTCAAACTTCATCGGGTAGACGCCACGGTATAAAGCAACACGTCTGCGTGTAGATGTATGTCGTGCAAATGCAAAAATGGGAATGCCTGAACTAATACGCGACATCCATAAGCATGTGCCTCCAGTTTCTGTCAGTGTGCAGATTGCCTTGGCGCCAATGTGATTAGCTGAATACATGCTGGACATCGCGATGGCTTCAGAAATAGTTTCAAAGCGTTGGTTTATGCGATGGTCAGACACGCGGACACTGCGTTGTTTTTCTGCTTCTTCGCAAATACTCGACATTGCCTCAACTACTTTATCCGGGTAGCGGCCAACACTGGTTTCTCCAGATAGCATTACTGCATCAGTTCCATCAATGACGGCATTAGCGACATCAAATACTTCGGCGCGTGTCGGTATTTTGTTTTCGATCATGGATTCCATCATCTGTGTAGCAGTAATAACCGCGCGATCCATATCTCTAGCCATTTTTATGAGGCTTTTCTGCACTGGTGGTAGGGCCGCGTCGCCAATCTCTACACCGAGATCTCCGCGTGCAATCATGATTGCGTCAGAGGCTTCAATCATCTCTTCCATATGATTGAGTGCTTCGGCACGCTCAATCTTTGATATTAATTGTGCTTTGCAACCGCACTCGTCCATCATCTTGCGCGCCAATCTGATATCGTCGGCGTCTCTTGGAAATGAGATAGCAATATAGTCGACCTTTACTTTGGTCGCATGTTTCATGTCTTCGATATCTTTTTCTGTAACGGCGCTTGCAGATAAGCCGCCGCCTTGCAGATTAATACCCTTGTTATTACTAAGTGTGCCGCCAGTGATAACTTCACAATCGATTATAGGGCCGTCCACAGAATTAACTTGTAATACGATCCTGCCATCATCGACCATTAACTTGTTGCCAGCTTTAACGTCTTTAGAAAGTTCTTTATAACTAATACCAACCTGTGTTTCATCACCGTCGTTACTGCCAAGCTCAGTATTGATCTTGAAGTTCGCTCCTTCACGTAATTGAACCTTTTCATTTTTGAAGCGTTCTATGCGAATTTTTGGCCCTTGCAGATCTGCTATGACGGCAACAGCGTGTTTATGCTGTTGTGAAAGACGACGAATTTCTTTCATTCGTTTTTCATGTTCAACGTGAGTTTGATGTGAGTAATTAAGTCTAAAAACGTCAACCCCTGCGACAAGCAGTTTTTCTAACATGCCTGGTTGATCTGTCGCGGGTCCGAGGGTTGCAATAATTTTAGTTCTTCTCATTAAGTTATGATTATCCGTTGTGTTTTTATCTGTTTTTGTAATCAGAGGGTGTCAATGTTGTTCGTCAGCATAGCAAACAATGGTGTTTACAATTCTCTCGCTCGTTCCATCGCTTCCCATGCGCGAGCCGCTTCTTCTAAAATTTCAATAGCAGGAAGTTTTTTACCTTCCAGGAACTCAAGAAATGCACCACCACCAGTTGAGATATAAGAAATTTTATCCTCAACATTGAAAGTTGAAATTGCCGCAATGGTGTCGCCACCACCAGCAATCGAATATGCGCTACTCTCGGCGATTGCTTCGGCTAATTTTTTTGTGCCTTGACTGAACTGATCAAACTCAAATACACCAAGAGGGCCATTCCAGACAATAGTATTCGCTTTTGCTATCAGTTCATTCAGCTGATTTGATGTTTCCGGACCTACATCCATGATCATGTCATCAGCTTCTACATCACTAATCGGTTTTGTTACGGCAGCAGTATTCTCATCAAATTCTTTGCCACAGATTACATCGATCGGTAGCGGAATTTGACAGTCGTTCTCTTCGGCTTGCTTCATTAAGTTGCTTGCGACTTCAACAAGATCAGCTTCATAGAGAGATTTGCCCACTTCATAGCCAGCTGCCTTTAAAAAGGTATTTACAATTCCTCCGCCAACGATCAATTGGTCTACTTTTTCAGACAGTGTTTCAAGTATGGTGAGTTTGCTTGAGACTTTTGCGCCACCGACTATAGCAACAAGTGGAGTGGCAGGTTCTCTGAGTGCTTTGGTTAATGCCTTTAATTCATTAATGAGTAATGGTCCTGCAGCAGAAACTGCGGCATATTTTGCAACGCCATGTGTTGATGCTTGTGCACGATGCGCAGTTGCAAAAGCATCGTTGATATAGACCTGACAAAGCTGGCCCATTTTACGAGCAAGCTCATCATCATTTTTTGTCTCGCCCTTCTCAAAGCGAACATTCTCACAAAGAACGACCTGTTGCTCCGACATATCAATGCCATTGGTCCAGTCCTTTATAAGTGGAACATCGATCTCAAGAAAATCACTCAAGGATTTTGCCACTGGCGCAAGCGAAAAAGCTTCGTCGTATTCACCGGCAGTGGGGCGACCTAAATGGGATACTAATATTATCTTCGCTCCCGCTTCTAGTACCTGAGTTAAAGTAGGCAGTGTTGCCCGAATACGTACATCACTGGTAACCACGCCATCTTTTATCGGGACATTATAATCCTCGCGGATCAATACCGTTTTCCCCGATAGATCCAGATCAGAAATTTTTACTAGTATGGTCACCTATTAACTCGTTTATTTCGCACTCATTAAGGCAATTGTGGTATCTAACATTCTGTTTGAAAAGGCCCATTCATTGTCGTACCAAGCGGTTACTTTCACAAGAGATCCTTCAATAACTTTAGTCAAAGTTGCATCAAAAGTTGCTGATGCTGGGTCATGATTAAAGTCGACAGAAACCAGGGGTGCTTCATTATAGGCAAGCACACCTTTCAATGGACCTTCTGCAGCTTGTTTCATCAATTGATTAATTTCATCAATGTTAGTTTCTCGGGCAGCCGTGAAACTTAAGTCGATCACAGAGACATTGATTGTTGGAACACGCATTGAATAACCATCAAGCTTTCCATTGAGCTCGGGCAGTACTAAACCAACTGCAGCTGCAGCCCCGGTCTTGGTAGGTATCATGGACATGGTCGCAGAGCGGGCACGACGTAAGTCTGAGTGATAAACATCAGTTAGTACCTGGTCGTTTGTGTAGGCATGAATGGTTGTCATGATGCCAGCAACCATGCCTATATTTTCATGTATTACTTTTGCTACAGGCGCGAGACAATTTGTTGTGCATGATGCATTAGAAATAACCGTGTCGCTTGACTTAAGTACGTCATGATTAACACCATAAACAATGGTTGCATCGACATCATTGCCACCCGGTGCTGAGATAATGACTTTCTTTGCGCCACCTTCAAGATGGGCACTCGCCTTTGCTTTACTAGCAAAGAAACCGGTAGATTCATGCACAACATCTACGCCTAATTCACCCCAAGGTAATTTTGCAGGATCACGTTCAGACAAAACACGGATCTTGTCACCATTAATGATCATATCTTCACCTTCGACAACAACGGTACCAGGAAACTTTCCGTGCGCGGTATCGTATTGAGTAAGGTGAGCATTGGTATTCGCATCGCCCAAATCATTAATTGCTACGATTTGGATCTCATCCGTTCGTTCAGACTCATATAATGCGCGCAAGATATTGCGACCGATACGTCCATAGCCATTGATGCCTACCTTAATTGCCATTCTTATGCTCCATTCTTTTTATATAGTTTATTTTTAATATGTTGTTATTTAATTAACTCATTTACCGTTTTAATCAGGTTCTCTTCGGTTAGTCCGAAATATTTGTATACTTCATTTGCCGGAGCTGATTCACCAAATGTATCGACACCGAGTGCAACACCGTCCAGACCAATATACTTACGCCAATAATCTGTAACACCCGCTTCAACGGCAATACGCTTACGACAGCTATTTGGCAATACAGTCTCTTTATATGCATTGTCTTGTTGATCGTATAGATCGGTAGACGGCATAGAGACAACGCGAATATTTTTGCCTTCTGCATTTAATTTAATTGCAGTGTTCATTGCCATTTCGACTTCAGAACCAGTCGCAATAACAATGACATCAGGATCACCATCCGTATCTAATAAAACATAACCGCCACGTTTAATGTTACTTAGTTGCGCATTGTCACGTTGCATGTGCGCAAGGCCCTGGCGAGAAAATAACAAGCTTGTTGGTCCGTCACGGCGTTCAATCGCAGTTTGCCAGGCGATTGCAGTTTCTACCGCATCACAAGGACGCCAGAGAGACATGTTTGGCATTAAACGTAATGTTGCTGCTTGCTCAACCGCTTGATGGGTTGGACCATCTTCACCGAGACCAATTGAATCATGAGTATAGATAAAGATATTTTGTTTCTTCATCAATGCTGACATGCGCAAAGCATTTCTTGCGTACTCGGAGAACATTAAGAATGTAGCTGAGTAAGGGATAAAGCCGCCATGTAATGAAATGCCTGTATTAATGGCAGACATGGCAAATTCACGCACACCATAATTAATAGTGTTGCCCATTTTGTGTTCATTGCTAATAGCAACGGTGCCTGACCAGCTAGTTAGGTTCGAACAAGCAAGATCCGCTGAACCACCAATTAATTCCGGTAAGTGCTGTGCCAGTGCTTCAATAGAATTTTGTGAGGCCTTACGAGATGCAATTGACTCGCCTTTTTCATTCGTTACATTTACATAGTTATTAACAACGTCATTCCACTTGTCTGGAAGTGCGCCACTCATACGACGCTTATATTCCTCTGCCAATTCAGGGTGGGCTGATGCATAAGCCGAGAGTTTTTCATTCCATGCCGATTCGAGCTCACTGCCACGTTGTTTTGCATTCCATGCGGAATAATAATCATCAGGAATAATGAATGCGTCATGTTTCCAGCCGAGGTTTTCCCGAGTGAGTTTTATTTCTTCATCACCCAATGGGGCGCCATGACTGGCTGCTTTACCTTCTTTGTTCGGAGAGCCGCAACCAATAGTTGTTTTGCAAACCAACATACTGGGTTGTGATTCATTGGCTTTTGCACTTTCAATAGCTTGCTTAATCGCATCTGGATTATGGCCATCAATATCTCGAATAACATGCCAGTCGTAGGCTTCAAAACGAGCAGCAACATCTTCGGCAAACCAACCTTCAATATCACCATCGATAGAGATTCGATTACTGTCATATAAGGTAATTAATTTACCCAGGCCTAATGTGCCTGCAAGTGAGCATGCTTCATGTGAGATGCCTTCCATTAAACAACCATCACCGACAGTAACGTAGGTATGGTGATCGACAATATTAAAATCATCTTTATTAAATTTTGCGGCCAATACAGATTCTGCGATTGCCATGCCGACAGCATTGGTAATCCCCTGTCCAAGCGGACCAGTCGTAGTTTCTACACCAGGCGCATAACCGTACTCAGGATGTCCAGGTGTTTTTGAATGTAATTGGCGAAAGTTTTTAAGCTCTTCGATGGGTAAGTCATAACCAGATAAATGTAACAAGGAATAAACCAGCATTGAGCCATGACCGTTAGACATAATGAATCGATCACGATTATCCCAGTTGGGGTTTGCTGGATTATGTTTCAGAAAATCATTCCACAGGACTTCGGCGATATCTGCCATTCCCATCGGTGCACCCGGGTGACCAGAGTTAGCTCGTTGTACAGCATCCATACTTAAAGCACGAATCGCATTGGCAAGTTCATGCCTTGTCAGCATAGTAGATCCCCCAAAGTGGCTATTAAGCCTTAAAATAATGATTGTTAATTATTGCTGCATTCAAAGCCTGATGTTGTGTCATCAGTTGCCGACGACGATCATGTGCAGAGCTTAGTTTCCGCTAAATATAGCGCGGCAATACAGGCAGGTTTTTACCTAAAATCAAGCCGCACATTGTCGCTTAACTACCACTTTGGAGCAAGATCCTAAGCACTATTTTTCCATTTAATAGAGCATCCCATGCTTGGAGTTTGCTGTTTTGGCCCATTTCCAGTGTTGGCTACTTCTATCATAGCTTCCAACAGCTCATGTTTACTGGTCTTTGCAGGCGGTTTCATGCCACTGTCATCGAGTCGTCCTCGGTATTGAAGCTCTAATGATGAGTTATAGCCAAAAAAATCAGGCGTACAGATAGCGCCATAGGCCTTCGCGACTTCCTGAGACTCATCGAATAAATATGGGAATGGATAATTATATTCTGCTGCCACTTTTTGCATGTTTTCGAAAGAATCTTCCGGATAATCATCGGGGTCGTTTGACATGATGGCAACACTCTTAATACCGTTATCGATTAGTTTTAATACGTCATCAACCAGTCTTGTGTGTATGGCTTTTACATAGGGACAGTGATTACAGATAAACATAATCAGTGTGCCTTTGTTCCCGGCACAATCGGCTAATGACCAATTTTTTGCATCGGTGCCCGGCAAATTAAAATCGATCGCTTTTTCACCAAAATTGCAGATTGGGGTTTCCATCAAAACCATGATAATTCGCCTTTTATTTAGTATTTAGTCCTTAAATTTTAGCGCGTTTGTAGAAATATCGTCATATTTTAGTGCGATACGGCCCTAATGAGGATAGAATTCGCGCGGTTAAAAATTCTAATTACAACGCTTACGGAAGAAATTATGGCTGACAATTACTTATTTACTTCAGAATCAGTTTCTGAAGGGCATCCGGACAAGGTCGCAGATCAGATTTCTGATGCTGTTGTCGATGCAATTTTTACTGATGATAACAAGGCGCGCATCGCTTGTGAGACGATGGTTAACACAGGGATGGTCGTGCTTTCCGGAGAGATCACGACATCGACTTATGTTGATATGCAAGACGTAGCTCGGCAGACAATCCGTGAAATTGGCTATGATCACTCAGACATGGGTTTTGATTGGGAGTCCTGTGCAGTATTGGTCTCGATCGATAAACAATCACCGGATATTGCTCAAGGCGTGAATGAAGGTGAGGGCCTGGATTTAAATCAGGGCGCGGGCGATCAGGGCTTGATGTTCGGTTACGCTTGTAATGAGACGGATGTCTTGATGCCTTTTCCGATTACTTACTCACACTTGCTGGTTAAGAAACAGGCCGAGGTCAGAAAAGCAGGCAAACTAGCCTGGTTGAGACCAGACGCGAAATCACAGGTAACCGTTGTCTATGAAGATGGAAAGCCTAAGTCTATTGATACCGTTGTGTTATCTACGCAGCATGACCCTGATGTTGAGCATAAAGAGCTAGAACAGGCCGTAATCGAAGAGATTATTAAGCCGGTTTTGCCAGAGAATATGATCACTGATAAAACACGCTATTTGGTTAATCCTACCGGACGTTTCGTTATTGGTGGACCTGTGGGTGATTGTGGCCTAACGGGACGCAAGATTATCGTTGATACTTATGGCGGTATGGCGCGTCATGGTGGTGGTGCCTTTTCTGGCAAAGATCCTTCCAAGGTAGATCGCTCTGCTGCCTATGCAGCACGATATGTGGCCAAGAATGTAGTTGCTGCAGGTCTCGCAGATCGCTGTGAATTGCAATTATCCTATGCAATCGGTGTTGCAGAGCCTACTTCAATTAGTATTGAGACCTTTGGTACAGGTAAGGTTGAAGAGGCTAAATTAATTGATGCTATACGAGAGGTTTTTGATCTCCGTCCAAAGGGCATTATCAATATGTTGGATCTTTTACGACCAATCTATCGTCAAACGGCTGCCTATGGGCATTTTGGCCGTAGCGATATTGATTTGCCTTGGGAAAAGACGGATAAGGCGGATGCTTTAAAGGGCGCATTGTCATAGACAATAATTAAAGTATTAGCATTTTTTGACGATAAGGTCTTTGAATCTATAAGCGGGTAGTACTATACTCCCGCTTCGATTTTTACAACCGTAGATCTGAGGAGCGTTGCGACGGATTCCTAATCCGCTAGGCTCAGACAAACACGGCACATTTGCAACGGCGCTCGCTTAATTGTTTTTATAGGAGAAACAATATGAGCGTAGCTGCTAACTCTGTTACACCCGATTACCAAATTGCGGACATTTCTCTGGCAGGATGGGGCCACAAAGAAATTCGTATCGCTGAAACTGAAATGCCCGGCTTAATGTCTATTCGTGAAGAATACGGTAGCGAGCAACCTTTGAAAGGTGCGCGTATTGCCGGTTCATTACACATGACTATCCAAACTGCGGTTCTTATCGAAACGCTACGCGCTCTAGGCGCGGAAGTTCGTTGGGTATCATGTAATATTTTCTCAACACAAGACCATGCTGCTGCTGCGATTGCGGATCAGAACATTCCTGTATTTGCCCATAAGGGTGAAACTCTTGATGAGTATTGGGATTTTACCCATCGCATGATGAGATGGGATGATGGCGGTTCACCAAATATGATTCTTGATGATGGTGGCGATGCCACCATGTTATTGATACTCGGTAGCAAAGCAGAAAAAGATATTTCTGTACTGGATAATCCAGGTTCGGAAGAAGAGATCTGCATGTTTAACGCGATGAAAAAGAAACTTGCTGAAGACAAAGATTTCTATTCTCGCACCTTGGCATGTATCCAAGGTGTCACAGAAGAAACTACAACTGGTGTACAACGTCTATATCAATTGAAAGAAAAAGGTGATTTACCTTTTCCTGCGATTAACGTTAATGACTCTGTTACTAAATCAAAATTTGATAACCTTTATGGTTGCCGTGAATCTTTGGTTGATGGTATCAAACGCGCAACTGATGTGATGGTAGCTGGTAAAGTTGCCTTAGTGCTGGGTTACGGTGATGTCGGTAAAGGTTGCGCGCAATCTTTACGTGGTCTTGGTGCTACCGTATGGGTTACTGAAGTTGATCCGATTTGTGCACTTCAGGCTTCTATGGAAGGCTATCGTGTTGTCAGAATGGATGATGTTTGCGACCAGGTTGATATCTTTGTTACGACAACGGGTAACTTCAATGTGATTCAACATGATCATATGGTAAAGATGAAAGATCAGGCGATCGTTTCTAATATCGGTCACTTCGACAACGAAATTGATGTTGCCAGTCTTGAAAAATATGAGTGGGACGAAATCAAGCCACAAGTTGATCACGTTATCTTTCCTGATGGCTCACGCATTATTCTTTTAGCTAAGGGACGTTTAGTAAACTTAGGTTGCGCAACAGGCCATCCAAGTTTCGTTATGTCTAATTCATTCACGAACCAGGTGTTAGCTCAAATTGAGTTGTTTACCAAAGGTGAGAACTATGAAAAAGACGTTTACGTTCTTCCAAAACATCTGGACGAAAAAGTAGCGCATTTACATCTTGGTAGAATTGGTGCGAAGCTTACAACTCTTACTGAAGAGCAAGCTGCATATATTAATGTGACGGTGGATGGTCCTTTCAAACCAGATCGTTATAGATATTAGACTCGGTCTTTGGAGGCGGGCTATAAGCTTGCCTCCAAATTAGATAATAACGTTTACATTTCATAGGTTTTTAAACATGGAATCACAAAAGCAATATAAACCAAAATTTAGTTTCGAGTTTTTTCCTCCAAAAACACTAGAGGCAGTAGGTAAGTTGCAAACAACAACGGAACGTCTGGCGCAGCTTAAACCGAGTTTCTTTTCGGTAACTTTTGGTGCAGGAGGCAGTACACGTGAACGAACGTTCGAGACGGTCATGGATATCTATAAAAAGACCGGTATTGATGGCGTCCCACATGTTTCCTGTATTGGTAGTACGGTGGAGGAAATTAAAACAATACTGGATTCCTATATTGAAGGTGGAATTCGTAATGTTGTAGCTCTACGCGGGGACTTGCCATCTGGTTCAATTGGAGGCGGGCCGTTACGCTATGCAAGTGAATTGGTCGAATTCATTCGCCGTGAGACAGGTGATCACTTTCATATTGAAGTTGCCGCCTATCCTGAGTTTCATCCACAAGCACCAAGTGCGCAAAAAGATCTTGAGAATTTCAAGCGAAAAGTCGACGCAGGCGCCGACGCTGCCATAACCCAATATTTTTATAACCCCGATGCGTATTATCGTTTTATCGATAGTTGTGAAAAAATGGGCATTGATATCCCTATTGTTCCCGGCATTATGCCCATTGTTACCTGCACACAGTTATGCCGTTTTTCTGAAGCTTGTGGTGCCGAAATTCCGCGCTGGATTCTGAAGCGCTTACAGGAGTTTGGTGATGATCGTCTTTCGATTCAGAAATTTGGCATAGAAGTAACGACCAAATTATGTGAGCAACTACTTGCTAATGGCGCACCGGGACTGCATTTTTATACCATGAATCAGTCTGCAGCAAGTGTCGCTATTTGGGAAAATCTTGTTATAGATCAAAGAGTTAACGACGCTACAGGCTAGATATGATCGGGTTGCTTTATTAAACCGAGGCATTTCTTCTTAATAAGCACTTCATTTTTTCTTGCTGTAGAGCCTCTAAGGCTGTATGTTTGTTCCTGAAAGTATTTAGGAATCAATGCTTTGTCGGCCAATGTTAAAAGATTAGATGCGTTTATGAGTGCGGAGAAGCCCTTATTATTATTTGTCGATGATGACTCTATCATCGTCGATGCACTTTCTATCGTTCTGGAAAAAGACTTTGATTTAATTACCGCTGAGTCTCGACAACATGTTAAGGCTCTGTTGCAAGACTTGCCAGTCAAGCCATCACTTGCACTTGTTGACCTAGGTTTGCCGCCAAAACCACATTCACCAGAGGAAGGATTTAAGCTTATTGAAGAGCTAATGGCCGTGAATGATAGTTTTAAAATTCTAGTGCTATCAGGTCAAGATGAGGAAGTGAACATTCATCACGCATTGACTTTGGGTGCTGTCGATTTTATTCCTAAACCATGCGACATGTCTTTACTAAAGGCCAGATTGGGACATCAAATGATGATGTTGCAAGCAGAGTCTTCCGAGAAAGAATCTTCAATAAGCGATACAAAACTTTTGGGTGACAGCGCTGCGCTCAAAACATTACGCGATTTAATCAACCAATTTGCAGATACACCTTTCCCGGTCCTCGTTGAGGGTGAATCAGGGACAGGCAAGGAGTTGGTTGCTGAAGAGCTGCATAATTCGAGCAGTCGCACAAATTCTCCTTTTATGACAATCAATTGTGCCGCCTTTACCCCTGAACTGCTTGAAGCTCAGTTATTTGGACATGCTAAAGGTGCCTTTACTGGCGCCGCTAGTGAACGAGCAGGTTTTTTTGAAGATGCTGGTGAAGGCACATTGTTTCTGGATGAAATAGGTGAATTACCACTAGCACTACAGTCAAAGTTATTAAGAGTCCTGGAAAATGGTGAGTTTTATCGTATTGGTGAGACTAAATCGCGCGTATCCAAGGCAAGAATAGTAGCGGCAACAAATCGTGATTTAAAAGAAGAGGTTAGATCGGGTGGGTTTCGACAAGATCTTTATCATCGACTTTGTGTATTAACGATACATGTCCCTGCTTTGCAGGAGCGTGACCAAGATGTTCTAAATCTAATGGAATATTTTAGGAAATTGTATGCGGCAGGAAACTCGGCGTTTGAGCTCGATGAAACTGCAAAATCATTGTTGGAAGGCTACTCTTTTCCGGGAAATATCAGAGAATTACGAAATATAGCAATACGACTGACTGCAAAATACCCGGGCAAAAAAGTCTCTGCAAAGGACTTAGAAGAAGAGTTAGAAACAGATTTTAATGAAACTGCGATGGATTTTAGTAATGGAGATAGTTTTGTCGAACAGGAGTTAAATGACAAAAATTTCCATCTGGATGAAAAGATTTCCACGTGGGAGCGAAAATACATAAATCATGCTTTATCGAAATGTAATGGAAATTTGAGTAAAGCGGCGCGTTTGCTAGGTATAAATCGTACTACACTATATAGCAGGTTACAGCGTTTAAACATAAAAGCAGATTCGGACTGAGTGTACGGTAAATAATATGTATTACGATTATTTTAATCTAAAACAACCACCCTTCAAGATAACTCCTGATACGAGTTTATTTTTTCCGGGCGGCGATCGTGGTGCTATTCTTGATGCTTTGATTTATGCCATTGTTAGTGGCGAAGGCATCGTTAAGTTAGTCGGCGAAGTAGGTAGTGGTAAGACGACGCTATGCCGAATGTTGGAAAAGGAATTGCCGGAAAATATAGAAATTGTCTATCTGGCAAACCCGAGCTTGTCGCCAGATAACATATTGCATGCAATCGCTTTTGAGCTTCATTTAAAAGTACGGCCTGATGATTCTCGATTAAAGGTAATGAACTCATTGCAAAATTACTTGCTTGAGCAACATGCTGAGAACAAACAAATTGTTGTCTTTGTAGAAGAAGCGCAAAGCATGCCGATAGCGACGCTTGAAGAGATAAGGCTCCTTAGTAATCTTGAGACGGCTCAAAACAAACTTTTACAGATAGTTATCTTTGGTCAGCCTGAGTTGGATGTAATGATTTCGAAGCAAGAGATAAGGCAGCTGAAAGAAAGGATTACCTACAGTTTTTATTTGTCACCACTTAAGCCAAACGAGGTTAAGGATTATATTAATTCACGATTACGTGCTTGTGGTTATCGTTCCGTAGAATTGTTCAATGAAAAAGCGTTTAAGACGATATTCAAATATTCCGGTGGGTTATTACGTAGAATAAATATCTTAGCCGATAAGTCACTGCTAGCCTGTTATGCAGCTAATGCGAATAATGTTACTAAAAAGCATGTAGAGCTTGCTGCGCGCGAGACAGAGTTTGTCATTAAACGTCGTTTTCCAGTTTTTCAATGGGGAATGATTACTGCATTAGTTGTAGTGATTGCTGTAATAGTTGTCGCCATGCCGAGTATTAAACATTCATTATCACTTGCACAGGATCCAATAGCATCTGAAGAGGCAGGTGTTGGGGAAAACGTGGCGGATACAGAGGATTTAAAGGCGGGTAGTTCATCATTAATGCTAGTAAAAGAAGCTCGTGAAAGTCATGAGCAAACAGATAGCCAATTTGTTACAGGTATAGAGGTAGAAGACACAAGCCATAACGCAAACGTTGATGTTGCCAATTCCAATATAAAGCCTGAAGTATTTATCGCACGACCCGATCCATCCGAATTGAAAATAGCACCATGGCAGAGAATTGAACAAGAGGCTTATTTTTATCCAGAGAATTTCAAACAAGAGGTTGTAAAGAATACGGATACCAATAAGAGAGATGAAGAACTGCTTGAAATACGTGATTTGATTAAAGTTGTGGGTGGGCATGGCGATGAAGAGATGGCGTTATTAAATCAATTAACGATACTGCCATCAGAGACTGCGATTAATCATGGGACAGTTGCCGGCGAACTAACCTGTAAACTATGTAGTACAATTATTTATCGACCATTGAAAGATGATAAAAAGTTATGAGAACAAAGTACTTTCAAGTGATTCATAAAGTAATTATTTATATAATTATGAAAATTTATTTTGGGGGCAAAATTTATAATGATTAAAAAGATCAGCCTGTTCATCCTGCTTATGACAGTTTTTGGCTGTGCAGAGATAGAACCTGTCCCATTTGAGCCATCGTCAGGGCATATCAGTACAGAAGAATCCCCGCCGATAAATTCAAGTATCCCTGATTTAGTTGAGCAGGTTCCAGTCCTGCCCGAGCCGACACCATCAGCACCGGTTGAACGTTATACCGTTGTTGTCAATGAAGTACCGGTGAAGGAATTATTGTTTGCATTGGCACGCGATGCCAAAGTGAATGTCGATATCCATCCGGAGATAGGCGGTGTCGTTACGATCAATGCGGTTGAGCAAACCTTGCCGCAGATTCTAAAACGAATCGCAAGACAAGTTGATATGCGTTATGTGTACGATGGTGATAATCTCATCATTTCTAAAGACACGCCTTTCTTGCGTACCTACAAAGTAGATTATGTAAACCTGTCTCGGGAAGCGAACAGTACTAGTACTATCTCAACACAAATTTCATCCACCAGTGGTGGTGATGCAAGTAGTAGTTCTAGCGGTGGTAATGATTCAACTATGGCTGTGTCAACCGAATCAAATAATAATTTCTGGTCCAGGTTGGTTTCAAATATTTCGGCAATATTGGGTGAAGAGTCCAGCAGTGCATCGGGTGGTGAAATAGCAGTAACTGATACTGTCATTCCAAACCCTGAAACAGGTTTAATCTCTGTGAGGGCGACAGCAGCTCAGCATGAACAAATACAATCGTTTATTGATCGAGTGATGGTTAGTGCAAAACGACAGGTCATGATTCAAACCACTATAGTTGAAGTGACGTTGAGTAAAAAATATCAAGCAGGTATTGACTGGGACCTAATAAATGCAGGAGGTATTCAGCTTTTATCTAGTACTTTACTAGGCGCCCCAGTTACTGGTGCTGCCAGTTCATTCATTATAAACACTAATGATGATGAGGCAGGTGGAAGAGACGAGAGGGTAAATGCAACAGTGAGTTTGTTAGATGAGTTTGGGGACACTAAAATTCTCTCTAGTCCACAAATCATGGTCTTAAATAACCAAACCGCGTTATTGAAAGTTGTAGAAAACATTGTCTATTTTGAGGTGGATGCAGAGTTAACTCCTTCAAATGTCGCAGGTGGTGCTCCAGTTACCGCAATTGATACAACAGCACAAACAGTATCAGTCGGTATTGTTATGTCTGTTACGCCACAAATAGATTCAAGTGGCACAATAACGCTAAACGTTAGACCGACTATATCGAGATTAAACGGTACAGTAACGGATCCTAATCCTAATGCTAACTTTGTTGATGCAAATGGTAATCAAGTAGTCAATCAAGTCCCACAAATTGCAGTTAGAGAGATGGAGTCTGTTTTAAGGATGACGGATAGACAAATTGGAGTGCTTGGCGGGTTAATGCAGGATCAAGTTAAAGATAGTGATGCAGGCCTTCCGGGCGTTAAGGATGCGGGGTTTTTTGGCAACCTATTTAAAACGACTGCCGCTGAATACACTAAGACAGAACTGGTGATATTCATAAAACCAATAATCATAGGTAACCCAAGTGTTGATACAGACCTAAAAGAATATAAAAAATATTTATCCAAAGGATATCAACCGTTAAGTAGTACATCAGCTCAGGGAGACGATGCCTTGTGAGTCTTTTGATGGACGCCTTGAAAAAGGCGGAAGAGGAAAAAAAGAAAGCAGCAAAGCGACTTGAGCAGGTCGATGCTAATACTCGTGACGACAATCCTGAAACAGAGTTAGATGATTCTGGGGAATATGTAAAAGCAGATCGATTAACAGAAACGATGAAATTATCTCTTGAGCCACTAGATGCTCAAGGAAATAAACAAGCTATTTCACCGCTAGAGACAGCTACGGTTGAAGCATTTGAGCCTGAAGAAGCAGAAGAGCCTGAGCAAAAAAATAAAGAAACAACAGACGAATTATCGATCAAAGATATTAATATATCTGAAGATTTAACGATGGAAAATACCGTCTCCTCAGGGGCTGTTTCACAGGCGGCTTTTGAAGAAACGCAACAAGCGATTGACCTAAATGATACAACTATCATTGAGGGCTTAAGTACTGAAAATGTTTCAGCACCATTTGATGATACGTTTCATGGTGTTTTGTTTGAAGACGACGAAGAAAATACTGAAATCTATGAAGAAACCCTTCCTGGTGTTCCTGCTGATCAACTTATAAAAGATATAGGTGGCGGAGATTTTCAACCTACTCCTGTTGCAGCGCAAACTGTATTTTCAGCAGGCAGGAGCAAAACAAGCAACAAAACAAGTTGGGGCATATTTTTTGTGTTGGCCATTTTGGCTTTTGGATCTTTTGGGGTTTTCTATTATTTCACGATAACCCCTGTTGCCAGAAAGCTACCATCACCAATAGTTGCAAGAGGTATAGAGTCTTTGTCTGTACCAGGTGCGGCATTGTCGCAGTTTGAAAAAGCAGAGGTTGTCAGCGGTACAATTATTAGTGAAAAAGTTGAAGAGTCTATGGCGGTAGATTCGGGTGAAACCGTGTCTAATCAAGACTTGCCTATTGAGCAGGAGCAAGAACCTGCAATTGCTATTCAAGAAGATAATCAAATAGCAGACGTAACTGTAAATAATGTCCAAATTGATCCTGAAATAAGTGATGAAACTACTGTTGTAAATGAGCCAATAGTCGAAGCAGAAATTCCCGCAGTACCGTCAGTAGAAGTTTCTAAGAAAGAGACACGAGTCACACAAAGCGAACCAATTCTAGATAAACCCAATGAAGCAGTTAAATCTTCTAGCGCAGAAATGTTGAAGATTAGTAAGAATACTGCGCCGTTAAAACAAAACGCAATGATCAGTGAAGCATTTAAAGCTTATCAGGCAGGGCAGATTGATTCTGCAGAAAACCTCTATCGGAATGCTTTGCAGGATGCACCAGAGAACCGTGATATTCATCTTGGGCTTGCTGCGATAGCAATTAATAGAGGTGATAGGGAAAGTGCCTATGTCCATTATATAAAATTACTTGATTTGAATTCTGATGATGCATTTGTTTTAAGTTCTTTAATTACATTATCGAAAAACTCTGATCCGGTAAAAGATGAGAGTATGATAAAAAACCTCATACACAAAGAAGGCAAAGTGCCCCATCTTTATTTTGCATTAGGAAATATTTACGCGAAACAAAACAGATGGGCAGAAGCACAACAAGCATTCTTTGACGCATACAGTCTTGATTCAATAAACGCTGACTACGCTTTTAATCTTGCCGTCAGCCTTGATAAAATGGGCCAATATGCCACAGCATTGGATTTTTATAATGTTGCAATTAAATTGGCTCAGAATTCTCCTACCAAGTTTAATTTGTCATCTGTGAATGATCGAATTCAAGTCCTTAATCAAGTTGTAGCAAAAGCATTGTGACAGGCGCACATAAAAAGCATCTTCGGCTTGGAGAGGTTCTTGTATCAAGAGGAGTGATCACCCTTGATCAGGTGAATATAGCTTTAACAGAGCAAAAGAAAAGTAAAGAACATCTAGGTAAGATCATGGTTCGTCTTGGTTTTGCGACTGAGTCTATTATTCGAGATGTCATCGGTGGTGTCATCGGACAAGAAAGTGTCGACCTGTCGAATTCTGTTGCTGACGCTGATGCAGTAGGCTTGATTCCTAAAGAAATGGCCCGACGTTTACGTGTTCTCCCACTAACCTATGATAGTGCGCGAAGAATTTTGACGCTGGCAATGGCCGATACGTTCAATGTTGTTGCGCTGGATCAAATCAATACACATTTAGGTGGTAATGCTGAAGTTATCCCGGTGCTCGCTGGTGAAGCAGAGATAGAAAAGGCAATCGATCAATTTTATGGCTTCGAACTATCGGTTGATGGAATTTTACATGAAATTGAAACGGGTGAGATTGATTATCAAAGCCTTGATGCTGAAACTGCAGAATATAGTCAACCGGTAGTGCGATTGGTTAATGCTCTGCTTGCTGACGCGGTAAAACGTAATGCATCTGATATACATTTTGAGCCTGAAGAAGGCTTTTTGCGTTTTCGGTATCGCATCGACGGTGTGTTAAAACAGATTCGCAGTCTACATAAGAATTATTGGTCGGCGATTGCTGTACGCGTAAAAGTAATGTCGGGGATGGATATTGCCGAGACACGTGCGCCTCAAGACGGAAGGATTTCATTGTCATTATCTGGTCGAGCGGTTGATTTTCGTGTCTCTACCTTACCTACTCTGCATGGCGAGAATATAGTGCTTCGCGTATTGGATAGGGCAAAAGGTATTGTCTCATTCGATCAATTAGGCATGAAAGAAGACGAGCAAAATACACTTAAATTAATGGTTGCAAGACCAGAAGGTATTATTCTGGTTACTGGCCCTACAGGCAGCGGTAAAACGACAACCTTGTATTCGATTTTGAATTATCTCAATAATGTGTCAGTGAATATAATGACTCTGGAAGATCCAGTTGAATATCCGACAACGATGATTCGACAAACTTCTGCGAATGATACCTCGAGACTGGATTTTGCAAGTGGTATCAGATCATTGATGCGGCAGGATCCGGATATCATTTTGGTTGGTGAAATTCGTGATGAAGATACTGCAAGCATGGCCTTTCGTGCCGCAATGACTGGACACCAGGTTTTTTCTACATTACATACAAATTCTGCTTTAGGTTCAATTCCACGACTACTCGATATCGGTGTAAAGCCAGATATTATTGCTGGTAATATCATTGGTATTATCGCGCAGAGGTTGATTCGAAGTTTGTGTAGTGCCTGTAAAGTTCCATACTCATTGGGTGATATGGAGCGTAATCTGCTTGGCTTAAAAGTAACCGATAAACTAAAAGAAATTTACAATGCTAAAGGGTGTGAGGTTTGTGGTAACGATGGTTATAAAGGACGTATTGCCTTACAAGAGGTCTTACATTTTGACACTGATATGGATGAGTTAATAGCTCGCAAAGGGACACAACGTGATCTGTTGCGTATGGCTTTATCTAAAGGATTTAAAACGTTGGCTGATGTTGGTGCGCGTCGCGTCCTCGATGGTTCGACAAGTCTCGAAGAAATGTCTCGTGTCATCGATCTCACTGCCAGATTAAAAACAAATTAAACATGGAATTTTATCAATACAAAGCAATAGACGAACGAGGTCGTATTCATAACGGACAAACTGATGCAGCTAATGTAGCAGATCTTGAGATGCGCCTTAGTAAGCTAAGTCTTGATCTTGTTAACTGTAAGGAAGTTAAGTCAAGTACGAATAAAGCCATAGGTGCAGGCGTTAAGCGGCGCGATCTTATTACCTTCTGTTTTCATCTTGAGCAAACATCGCGTGCGGGCGTACCAATTCTAGAGAGTTTACAAGATTTAAGAGACAGTGCAGATAATCCACGATTAGCTGAAGTTACTAATGCCATGATTGAGGCAATCGAAGGTGGCAGTACTTTATCAGAAGCTATGGATCAGTTTGAAGATGTCTTTGGTAAAATATTTACTAATTTAGTTAAGGCTGGTGAACAATCGGGTGAAATTAGTCAGGTATTTGAAAAATTAGGTGAGAACCTTAAGTGGCAAGATGAACAGGCAGCACAGACTAAAAAGCTGCTTTTATACCCATCATTCGTTGGTGTTGTTGTTGGTGGCGTTGTATTTTTTCTTATGACATACCTTGTTCCTCAGCTAGTAAGCTTTGTAAAAACAATGGGTCAAGAATTACCAGTCCATACTAAAGTCTTGATAGTTGTTTCAAATTTCTTCGTTAATTATTGGTACGTTATTTTAATATTGCCCATTTTAATTATTGCGAGTATTTATATTGGTATAAAAACTAGCCCGGGTTTTCATCTAAAGTATGATGAATTAAAATTAAGAGTACCTGTGATTGGCCCGATTTTTAAAAAAATTATTTTAACCAGGTTAACTGGTTTTTTTGCCATTATGTATGCATCTGGTATCACAATTATTGAGTGCATCAGGACAGGAGAAGAGATTGCTGATAATAAAGCGATTGAAAAGGCAATGCATCAAGTTGGGCAGCAGATCGCTGACGGTATGACATTGAGTGATAGCTTTGAAGCAGCTGAGCTATTCCCCCCACTTGTGCTGCGTATGATTCGTGTTGGAGAAACCACAGGCGCATTACAAGACTCTTTATTGAATATCAGTTATTTTTATACGCGTGATATTAAAGAATCAATCGAACGACTTCAAACAATGATAGAACCCGCTATGACAGTTGTCTTAGGTGCAATTATTGCCTGGGTTATGTTTTCGGTTTTAGGGCCAATCTATGATCTCATTACTAAAGTCAAAATCTGAGTTTTTTAACAGGCGCGCTCTGTATGTCAGCGCAGAAAAAATGTCTGTGTATCACTGGCAAAAAGGTGAGCTCAGCGAGTCATTTTTATTCGATCTGGATGATGTGGGTCGCGCTAATTTCCTGCGATATTTGCAAGAATCTGAAAATATGCCTATGGCAATATTGGTAGATGTAATTGAAGAAGAGTTTCGCCAGGACACTATTCCTCATGTTTTCGGTGCAGATAGGCAGTCGTTGATTAAACGAAAACAGTCGCGTTTATACCGTGATATTAGTTATTTGTATACGCAGGATCAAGGGCGCGAAGATGAAGGGCGCCGAGATGATCGACTTTTATTTATGGCGATTACAAAAGATGAAGTGCTAAAGCCATTGCTAGAAGTATTGAATGAAAATAAGGTTCCTCTGAGTGGAATCCTGTCTGTGCCGTTATTACTGCAGTCATACATTAAGACACTGCCTGATATCTCTGACCATGCTCTGATTGTCACATTGCAAAGCATAAGCGGTTTAAGACAGACTTATTTTGAAAAGAAAGAATTAAGAATCAGCCGACTTTCAAAATTACCTCGTTATGGAACGGAATCTTATGTGCCAAAAATATATACCGAAGTAGATAAAATACAACGTTATTTGAACAGTCTTCGACTAATCCCTAACGATACGCCGTTTGATGTATACATACTTGCAGATAAGGCAACACTAGACGATTTAGAAAGTGAAAAAATATCATCGCCAATGATGCGGCGACATTATCTTGATATTGCCGAATTATTAGAGTCAGCGACCGGCGGCGCTTCACAAGTCATCCCTTTTTGCGATCGATTATTAATTCACCATCTACTTAAAACTCAGGTGAAGAATTGTTATGCCGCTACGGAGGATTTACGTTACTTCAAAATGCGGAACATGCGGTATGCAATGAATGCCGCTAGTATATTATTGCTGCTATTCAGTGTGGTATATAGTGGAATAAATTTCATGAATGGGATGACGTATAAGCAGGAGAGTGAAACATCCAAGAATAAGACTGCTTTTTATCAGACCCGCTATGACCTTGCCAGAAGCCGGTTGCCGAAAACACCCGTAGAGCCAGCACAGGTGAAACTTGCTGTTGAAGCAGCATCAACATTAGACGAATATAAGTCTACACCATATGAAATGTTGAAATTTCTTGGCAAAGGTCTTCAGCGGTTTCCCGATATAAAGATGGATGATTTAGATTGGAGTTACAGCATTGACCCTAATAAAGGCTTAGCTAAATCCTCGACAGATAATAGTGGTGTCTTACTGTCAAATAATATTGATCAAAACAATAAAGTAAAGTATTACCAAATATCAAATCTTAAGGCCCATATAGAACCCTTTGATGGGAATTACCGTAAAGCAATCTCATTAGTTAATGAGTTCGCGGAAACACTTCGCGGTTATGATTCAGTATATGATATTAGTATTGATTCATTTCCTTTAGACGTAAGTTCTGATGCGACACTGCAAGGTGATGCAGGCTCTTTAGGAAAAGCAGCGATGTTTACATTGCGAGCAGTTGTTGGAGTGAATTGATGGATAAGAAAGGCATAGATTGGTCAATATTGCGGGGTTCTATAATCCTGTTTTGCATATGTCTTTTGGTAGGAAGTGGATTAATTGGTGGAGCTTATTACTTTAATAGCAAATTAAGTAAAGAGCTGAAACGCAATAAAAGTACCTTTCAGTCTATCAGTCAACGTTATCTTGATGTTGACCAAGAAGAAAAATTATTGCACGATTATTTTCCGCAGTTCGTTGCCTTATATAACAAAGGTGTAATAGGTTCGGAAAAAAGACTAAATTGGATAGAGGCATTACGACAGTCGGGAGAAGAGATAAAATTACCCGGATTACAATACTCGATCGATTCACAAGAAGTCTTTACACCAGACTTTCCAATTAATCACAGTGGATACACGTTATACCGTAGCAATATGGAACTCAATCTTGGCTTGTTACATGAAGGTGACTTATTCAATTTGCTTAAATATATAGACAAGACTGCAGATGGAGCTTATACAATATCAGAATGTACATTTAATATGATCGGCAACGAAATTTTAATGGAAAAAGGGCGTGCAAATATTTCTGCTAATTGTCTATTGCACTGGATAACTATTGATTTAGCTAGCGGCGCCAGGATTGAGATCTGATGAAGCTATTTATTAGTTTTAAATTGTTCATGCTAATAATCATTAGTTTTCTTATGACTCATTCAGCCTCTGCAGATGGGCTAGGCAGGCTATTTACCTCGCCGACTGAAAGGATGGCGCTAAATAAAGCCAGGAATGCAAAACCAAAAACAGAGAAGGTCGAAATAGTTGAAGTTGAAACTATAATTGAGCCGATTGTCGAAGAGGAAATAATTATTCGCGATGCAATTGTACTAAAAGGGATTGTTCATCGTAGCGATGGTAAAAATGCTGCCTGGATAAATGACAGCAATACTTATGAAGGCGATTTGGAATCATTGTATATCCAAATAAAAACAGAAGAGATTGAATCCGATCAAGTGCAGTTAACAATGCCAGACAATGAAACAAAAATTAAAATAAAAGTTGGCGATTATTACGATCCACAAAAAAAGGATGATAATTAATTTTATCATTCATGACTAACTGGACGTATGCGTTATCCTGTTAGCAATCTTTCCCGGCAACAAGGAGCGGTGCTTCTCTTATTTGCACTTCTATTACTAATAGGCTCTACATATACCTTAGTATCAAAACTCAATTCAGATACTAATTTCTACTTACGTCAAAGTAAGCAAACCCAAGAATCATTGCGTTTAGCAAAACAAGCCTTGATTGGTTATGCACTTACTTATCCTGAAGCAGTCAATCCAAATGCTGGTCCGGGTTATTTGCCTTGCCCGGATAGAGATAATGATGGTGACTCTGAGAGTAGCTGTTCTACCAACACGCTAATCGGACGTTTCCCTTATAAAAGAGTCGAGGTTCAAGAGTTGCGAGATGCCAGTGGAGCGCGCCTATGGTATGCCTTGTCTGAAAATTATAAAAATAACCCGAAGATAGAGCCACTGAATAGTGAAACTGACGGCCAACTCACAGTGAATGGTATTAGTGATGTCGTGGCAGTAATTATTGCCCCAGGAGCACCTATCAATACTCAGAATAGAGACCCTGCAGAAATTGATATTTCAACCGAGATTACGAACTATCTTGAGAGTATTAATAATAATTTAGGCCTCAGTTTTACCTCTCAAGATCCAGATCCGACAGACTTTACTGATTTTAACGATCAGGTGATCACCATAACACGACAGGAATTAATGCAGATAATAGAGAAGCGTGTCTTAGGTGAGTTGAGGACAGCTCTTGTAAATTATAAAACAACCTACGGAGCTTACCCTTGGTTATCGCCTTTTGTTGACCCCAAAGCAGTTGCACGGCAATTAAGAGATACGGCCGGTTCTGGTAGTAATTCTTTAACGTTACAGGACGGTGGCGTTAACTTTACAGCATGGGGCATAGCAGCTGGCGATACGGTTTACAATCTTACAGACGGTTCTATTGGAACAGTGACGGGTACGGTTAATGCTAATTCACTGTCTGTTAGTAGTCTTGAATTTGGTACGAATAATGTATTTAATTATGACACGGTAACGAAGGTTGGTGATGAATATGTGATTATCCCTCAGGCAACCCCGGCAACATTAACCGGTATGGCCACAAGTGGCGGTGACAACAATACGCTAAAAGATACTAGCCGTGATTTAGGTAATCTGGGCATAGCGCTTGGACAGGTGATAGAGAATTTTACTGATGGATCGGCTTCTGTAATCACATCTATAGATGACGACAACGACGACGGCGTAGACGAAACGATTAGGGTTGATGGACTAACGGGTGGTACAAGTAACCAGTTTCAATCCGGGAATGTATACCAAATCCGCAGCAATTTTGGTGTGGCAACTGGTGGTAATGCGACACAATTAAACGACACCAATAAAAACTTTATTAATATGGGTGTGCAAGTCGGGGACCTTGTAAGAAACCTGACCGATGATTCAATAGGTACTATTTCAGCCGCGCCAACAGCGACTTCCTTAGAAGTCGATCAACTAAATTTTGGTATAAATAATTTATTTAGTAATGGTGATCGCTATACTATCTCTAGATATAACGCGGTCTCAGGTACGCGTGAGGGACACTTATCTTTGCATGAAGTCGGAGAGGTTTTTCCCACCGACTTTAATCTGGACTGGACTATGAATACCTTAAATGCTGGCGATATAGCTTTTGATACAGCTACATTTTCTAATGTTGAATCTACGTATCAAATGTCTCGGATCTATTTACAAAATTACGCTGCATCAGGTTCACTCAGTATCGCGGATGGTGATGGTTTTTGTGTCTGGTCGGTAGCAGATATCGCTGATTGTTATACAAATTTTAAAGATTTCGTTAATATTTCTGGAAACCTAACATCAGGAAGTAATACGGATGTTATTACTGACAGTTCAGCGTTGTTTAATACTACCGCAGTAAAACGAGGTGATATTGCACAAAATTATGATGATGAAATATTGATTCTTTCCGGGACTGTGGACGCCGGTAATAGTGGTACGGTCACCAGCGCACCAACTAGCCTAACATTGCAAGATGCTAATAATGATTTTATAAACGTTAATGTATCTATTGGCGACACACTTTTTAATACAACTGATGGTTCGAGCGGTATTATTGATTCAGTTACAGCAACTCAAATTACTGTCGCATCATTAAGTGGTGGCACAGACGATTTAATAGAGGTCGGTGATGATTATCAAATTGGCACTTCGCCAGTTATGTATGATGCAAGTGCAGACTTCAGCACCTATGAACGTTACAGTTATTTAGTACAAAATCAAACATTAGAAGCTGAGTTGGGTATTGGAAAAATACAAGGCATTTTAGTGGACAAGGAAGGAATCGATACAATAATCGCTGAGAGCTATGTTGGTGAGAGTTCTACACCGATCGAATTTAGACCGGGTGATAATTACCGTATTTATCAACCGCGACAATTTGTCGTTGAAAGTGTCGCTAGTGAAACGCAGTTAACAGCGGATAATTATACCTCAGGGACTAATCCTGATTTTGATAATGGTGAATACTACAGAATTATGCCTGCTGCTAATTCACATACTGCAAGGGTTGAAGCTAAGTTTGAAGCTGGCGGCATCAGTTACCTTGACGATTTAAGTGAAACTTTTATTGATGACGGAATAGAGTTAGGAGATATTGTTGAAAATGATGTTGGCGCTTTTGGTGAGATTTCATTTCTTACAAATACTCGTATAGGGGCTACGTTATATGGTCCCGCTCAATTAGATTTTTGGGTTGGTCAACCCTATACCGTCTATCATGATTATGTTTATTCCAGAAAGCACGAAATACATGCTCGTTTTAGTGGTACTCAAGCGACAAATGCGGTGGCGAATGAACGTGTTCGCGATGTCTGTATCGGTTACAACGCAGATTGCAGTGCGGTTTCAACTCCTGCCAGTTTTTCGGGTAATGGAGGTCTGGCATTATTTACGATTCGTGATTATGAAGAGGATGAGACAACAGAAGTGGGTAGGGCCACTTTTATTCCGAGTAGTTCAAGTGACGGTAGTTTAAAAATTTCCAATATTGATTATTATTTAAATGACGTTGCTGGTGATCTACCCTCATGGTTTGTTAATAATGATTGGCATAAGTTAATCTATGTTGCTTATAGTGCTGCAGACGGTCCGGGTGCTGCAGTTACCTGTGTAGCAGGAGCGCCTTGCTTAACAATAAATGGTGTGGACAATACAGGTGCTGCTGTAGTAAACAGTAACAACACTAATGCATTAGTGATTGCTGCTGGAATGGAGGTAGATACAACAAATGGAATTTGTAGTGTTGTAACTTCAGCTACGCAGGATCGAAGTAACGGTGCTCTCAATGAATATTATGAATCGGCAAATTGCAGTGAGGGAGATGATATTTTT
>JAJFKM010000023.1 GCA_021773215.1 Gammaproteobacteria bacterium | reverse complement strand
TGATTAAGTTTTAGCATGTACATGTAACCCACCGTTACTTTACGTTCAAATGATTCACCAGTCCGGCCATCAAAAAGAGTTGTCTGCCCACTCTCCGGAAGATCAGCAAGTTTCAACATTGCCTTGATTTCAGCCTCGCTTGCTCCATCAAAAACTGGTGTCGCCATCGGCACACCACCTTTTAAGTTACCTGCCAATTCATTAATTTCTTCATCTGAAAATGACTTTAAATCTTCTTGCTTACCACTGGTGTTATAAACTTGATCAAGAAACTTGCGTACTTCAGATGTTTGAACATGTTGTTCAAGCATCTTGCCGATCTTGATACCTAAACCTTTTGCGGCCCATCCCAAATGTGTTTCCAAGACTTGGCCAACATTCATTCGAGAAGGTACGCCAAGTGGATTCAAGACCACATCAACCGGAGTTCCATCTTCCATATGAGGCATATCCTCGATAGGTACGATAGTTGAAATAACACCCTTATTACCATGTCGGCCTGCCATCTTGTCACCAGGCTGAATACGGCGTTTAACAGCAAGATAGACTTTTACCATTTTCAAGACACCTGGCGCCAAGTCATCTCCTGAGGTCAATTTAGCCCGCTTCTCTTCGAAACGACCATCAAACTCTTCTTTCAGTGAACCGATTTGTTCAGCTGCTAATTCTAGTTGATGATTTGCCTCATCATTCTTTAAACGAATTTCAAACCATTTATCGCGTGATGTCTCATCAAGATATTCCTTGGTAATCTTTTCATCCGCTTTCAAACCTGATGGACCACCTGCAGCTATCTTTCCTGTTAACAATTTTCCAACACGTTGATAAACACCGTCTTCCATAATTCGGAGCTGATCATTTAAATCCTTTCTGACGCTGTTCAGTTCAGACTCTTCAATTTCAAGTGCACGTGCATCCTTCTCAACACCATCACGAGTAAATACTTGAACATCGATTACAGTACCATTCATTCCCGTTGGCACTCTTAGTGACGTATCTTTAACATCAGATGCTTTTTCACCAAAAATTGCCCTGAGGAGTTTTTCTTCTGGGGTAAGTTGTGTTTCACCCTTAGGCGTTACTTTACCAACCAGAATATCGCCCACATTGACTTCAGCGCCAATATAAACAATCCCAGATTCGTCCAGTTTATTTAAAGCACTTTCACTAACATTAGGGATATCAGAAGACACTTCTTCTGAACCTAATTTTGTGTCTCTAGCAACACAGGTCAACTCTTGAATATGAATTGAGGTAAAACGATCTTCTTTTACTAGTCTTTCAGAGAGTAAAATAGAATCCTCAAAGTTATATCCATTCCAAGGCATGAACGCGACCATCATGTTTTGACCCAAGGCCAATTCACCCATATCGGTTGAAGGGCCGTCGGCTAGCACATCGCCTTTGGCAACTTGGTCGCCTGGCTTCACTAATGGTTTTTGATTAATACAGGTATTCTGGTTTGAGCGTGTATATTTAATTAGATTATAGATGTCGACACCTGGTTCACCCGCAACAACTTCGGCATCATTAACTCGAACAACAATTCGACTGGCATCGACAGAGTCCACAATACCACCACGTTCAGAAATGACAGTTACGCCCGAGTCAATCGCGACTCTTCTTTCCATGCCTGTACCTACCAATGGCTTGTCAGCTCTTAAAGTCGGCACTGCCTGACGTTGCATGTTTGAACCCATCAACGCTCGGTTCGCATCATCATGCTCAAGGAAAGGAATCATTGACGCTGCAACCGAGACAATTTGTCGCGGCGAAACATCCATATAATTAACCTTATCTGGTGTAGACATAGCAAACTCATTACGGTGTCTACAAGACACGAGTTCATCTGTTAACTTGTCTTTCGCGTCGATTGTGGCGCTAGCCTGTGCAATGACAAAGTCACCTTCTTCAATTGCTGAAAGATATTCTATTTCATCAGTTACTTTTGAATCGACGACCTTACGATATGGCGTTTCAAGAAACCCATAGCTATTAGTCCTTGCATAAACTGCCAGTGAATTAATTAATCCAATGTTAGGTCCCTCTGGCGTTTCAATTGGGCATACACGACCATAATGCGTTGGATGTACATCGCGAACCTCAAAACCAGCACGTTCACGTGTCAAACCACCAGGTCCAAGAGCCGATATCCGTCGCTTGTGCGTAATCTCAGATAGCGGATTGTTTTGATCCATAAACTGAGATAGCTGACTTGAACCAAAAAATTCTTTAATGACAGCTGAAACTGGTTTAGCGTTGATTATTTCTTGTGGCATCAAGCCTTCGGATTCAGCCAAACTCAAACGTTCTTTGACTGCACGCTCAACCCTGACAAGTCCTACACGAAATTGATTCTCCGCCATTTCGCCAACACTACGTATACGCCTATTACCAAGATGATCAATGTCATCGATAATGCCCTTACCATTACGAATATCTAACAAGACCTTCACTACAGCAACGATGTCATCGTTTGAAAGAACACCTTCACCTTCAACTTCTTTACGCCCAACTCGACGATTAAACTTCATCCGGCCAACGGCAGAAAGGTCATAGCGATCAGGACTAAAAAACAAGTTCTTGAATAAGTTTTCAGCAGCATCCTTTGTCGGTGGTTCACCAGGACGCATCATTCGATAAATTTCTACTTGTGCTTCCAATTGATTGGTGCTCGGGTCATCGCGTAATGTATCCGCAATAAAAGGTCCCGCATCTAGGTCATTTGTATAGATAGTCTCAATCTCAAGACCGGCAGGAAGCTCAAGAATCTCTGCAAGTAACTCTTCAGTGATTTCAGTATTCGCCGTAGCGACGGGTATTATTTCTCCCGTCTTTTCGTCTACCGCTTCACCCGAGATTTCTTTAGAAATGACTTTACCAATCAGGAATTCAGGCGGCACAGTTAATGTGGTCAAACCTGCTTTTTCAATTTCACGAATATGGCGTGCAGTAATACGTCGTTCTTGTTCGACAATAACCTTGCCTTTTTTGTCCGCTATATCAAATGATGCCGTTTCACCACGCAAGCGATCTGGAACTAGATCCAGTGTAATTCCCTTTTTAGTAAACTTGAATTTATCTGTATCAAAGAAAATATCGAGTATTTCTTCAGTCGTGTAACCAAGTGCACGCAACAAGATCGTGGCATGGATCTTACGTCTACGATCGATTCGACAATAAACAAGATCTTTTGCATCGAATTCAAAATCCAACCATGAACCACGGTAAGGTATGACGCGTGCTGAATAGAGTAATTTACCAGATGAATGCGTTTTACCTTTGTCATGTTCAAAAAACACGCCAGGCGAACGATGCATCTGCGAGACTATCACGCGTTCTGTGCCATTAATTACGAAGGTACCGGTGCGAGTCATTAATGGCATCTCACCCATGTACACTTCTTGTTCTTTAATATCTTTTACGACCTTATTATTAAGCCCGGCTTCTTTATCATAAATAATAAGACGAACCTTAACGCGCAATGATGCAGCGTAGGTTAAGCCTCTTAACTGACATTCTTTAACATCAAAAACAGGGGTTCCTAGCTTGTAACTAACATATTCTAAAGCCGCATTGCCAGAAAAGCTGGCGATTGGAAAAACAGATTTAAACGCAGCTTGCAAGCCAACATCTGTTCGATCCTCAGGCTTAGCATCAACTTGTATAAATTGATTGAATGACTCGATCTGAGTCGCAACTAAATAGGGAACCTCTAAGATACTAGGACGTTTTCCGAAATCCTTACGAATACGTCTTTTTTCAGTATAGGAATAGGCCATTACAATTCCTCATCGTGTGTGTGCGAAAGAGTGCTATAGCAGAGACAATCTCTGCCTGATAATCCTTACACATATATAATTTAAACCGGGTGATATCAATAAGCGCAAAAAACCAACAGGCAACTTTTGCTGCCTGTTGATTCCGCTTTAAGTTTTTTAAGCGTTGCAATTGAAATTATTTAATTTCAACAGCTGCGCCAGCTTCTTCAAGCTGCTTTTTAACTTCCTCTGACTCGTCTTTGCTAACAGCTTCTTTAACTGTTGCAGGTGCACTCTCAACAAGATCTTTTGCTTCTTTCAGGCCAAGACCTGTAATTGCGCGAACCGCTTTAATAGCGGAAACCTTGTTTTCTCCAAAGCTCGTCATAACCACATCGAACTCTGTTTGTTCTTCAGCTGCACCAGCATCACCGCCAGCTGCACCAGCAGCAGCTACGGCAACAGGCGCTGCCGCAGATACACCCCATTCGTCTTCGAGCTCTTTGATTAAATCAACGAGTTCAAGCACAGGCATTTGACCTAATGCTTCCTTTATTTCTTCACGTGAAACTGCCATTTTTAAATCCTCCAAAAATAAAACTAAACTGATATAAAGATTATTGTCCTATTACGCTGCTTGTTGCTTATCACGTTGCGCAGCAAGAACCCTGGCTAATTTAGCCGGTGGTTCCGCTAGCGTACGTACAAACTTACCAAGCGGTGCAGACATTAACCCAAGTAACATAGCGCGTGCTTCATCAAGCGATGGCATACTAGCGAGTCTGCTGAGTTCAGAGGTCTCTAAAAGATTCCCATCCAACGCAACAAGTTTTACTACTAGTTTGTCATTTTCTTTTGCAAAATCGCGAACGACTCGTGCCGCACTTCCAGGCTCATCACCAGAAAATGCCAACACTAAGGGCCCGACCATGCCTTCACGCATACATTCGAATTGTGTATTTTCGAATGCACGACGCGCCAACGTGTTGCGTACCACTCTAAGGTACACACCCGCTTCACGCGCAGCGTTACGCAGTTCAGTCATTTGAGCCACCGATA
>JAJFKM010000022.1 GCA_021773215.1 Gammaproteobacteria bacterium | reverse complement strand
TTAGTGATTGCTGCTGGAATGGAGGTAGATACAACAAATGGAATTTGTAGTGTTGTAACTTCAGCTACGCAGGATCGAAGTAACGGTGCTCTCAATGAATATTATGAATCGGCAAATTGCAGTGAGGGAGATGATATTTTTCAAGAACAATTTGAGACCACTACATTCAATGATCAGATCAGGATTGTTGAGCCCTGAGTCAATATGACAAATAGATTTATATTATGTTAACAAATAATAATAATGGTTTTACTTTGATCGAATTGGCGGTAGTGCTATTTATCGTCGGCTTATTACTCGCCGGAATCTTAACGCCTATGGCGACAAGTGTTGAGTCATCAAGAAGATCGACGCTGGAAGACCAGTATAATGACATCGAAGAGGCGCTAATAGGTTTTGCGATTGTTAATGGGCGTCTGCCTTGTCCGGATTGCCCAATAGGTGCCGCTGCTGCGGCATGTACTGCTGGCGTTAATGCTATTAATGATGGAATTGAAGATATATCTAATGCCGGTATTGGTGATGGTTGTGCCGTCGGAGTAACCACGAACGCTGAAGGTAATCTGCCTTGGGTGACGTTAGGTGTCGCGGGTGATGACCCATGGGGAAATACATTAAGCTATCAAGTTGACGAAGCCTATGCCGATGCCGATCCTGGTGCACCGAATCCAACAACAACTCCTGCTTCATGTGTGCCTAATACAACAGGTGTTTCATTCTCGTTCTGCTCACAGGCAATTATAACAATTCAAGATACGGGTAGCACCTGTGGTACAGCCGTTACCAATGTTGCCAGCAATGTGCCTGTCGTGGTTTATTCACAAGGCTCTCAAACTGCCACGTCCTGTAATGAACTCGAAAATACAGATGGCGATACTACGTTTGTTGATAGAGACTACAATCAAACAGCGGCAACCTATTATGACGATATGATCTTATGGATATCTCCTTTTTTATTAAATAGCCGGATGGTAAAGGCAGAAGTATTACCGTAATTAACTCGTGTCACTGTTTGAAGATAGTTCGAAGCACACCCTTTCTGGTTGGTTAATAATTAATTTCAAACTGTAGCCAAATATTTCAGCATGTTTGTTGGCTTGATAAAGACCAATTCCCAAGCCGTTGTCAGATGAGATTGGATTATTGAGTAGCTGACGGGAGATATTGTCTGGAATCATACTTCCAGAATCACAAACAGTGACAATAATTACATTGTTATTACAGGCTAAGGTGATAGTAATTTCAATGTCCTGTTCGTTGTATTGTTTTGTTTGTACGTTCTCTAATAGATTATCAATAACGCTATCAAATAAATCTACCGGTATGGTTGGGTCTCCATGAATGTCAGCCTGAAACTGTATTTTGTTGTGTGAATTCCTCTTTTGAAGATCATCCCACCAATCCTTTAGATAAATTTCTTTATCATCTTGGATCTGTGGTGTTTGTAACTTATCCAAGGCCAATTGCAGGCGCTGGGTTAAGTGAGGTAATTGTTTTTTTAGTACCTGTTGTGAAACTATCATACTAGAACCATCAGCATCATGAGAAACAATACTTGTGATTGCTTGTAATGATTGTAATAAGTTTTTTATATCATGAGTAATGCGTGCGCCAGTCTCGTAAATTGCTTTTAGGTGAGCTTGCCTAGTGAGCTCAAGTTCTCGCTGTTTGTTTTGGTAAAAATTATGCAGCAATTTAATTAATAGGTGGCTGTGTAATTTAAGTGAAACGCCAGCTGCACTATAGGTGTAGATACAAACATTGAAATTCTTATGTGTTATTTCGATTTCGTTGTTTGTTATGTCGCCAATATTTTGAACTGATTTCTCAACCTTCCAGGTAATGCCTGAAATCCATAAAAATTGAACCAATTTCTCCATTGCTTTTTGTAGGAAATCATCTGGGGAGAGATCTTGTTCGTTAATTTTAGATAAATCAGATAGCCACTCTTCAAAGGGTGTACCTATATTAAGCATATAGTTTGACCACAACTGGGTAATGCCGCTGAATCGTGATTGCGAAGTTAATAACCAACTAATGCATATTATGAAGCCGCCTATAGCAATAGAAGTTCCAGTCAGTGAAACAAAATAAGAGGTTTCACTTAGAAACATGTTGAGTAAACTACCTAATGCTACAAGACTGGTTAGCATGGATGCTGTTATTGCGTGAATAAAATCTACTATCTGAATAGTGCTTTCTGATTTATCAGCAGGAAAAATTAGAATTAATATAGGTAGAATTGGTAGTACCAGCTTAAATAAATAGGCTTGTTCAATTTTAATATCTGCCAACTCTGGAACACAGCCAAACAAGAGCTCTAAAACAAGGAATCCAATAGCAATTATATATATTGTGCTTTCGCTTCTATTTAAGGTGACACGGCCGCTAATAAATCCAATCAACAGAATTAACCAGGCAAATAACAACCAAAGGTTTAACCAGTAGGTGATTAATAGTGTAAAAATAATAAATAGTGCGGTGTTTTTAATACTAAGTTTTTCGTCTCCACGCCATACCGGTTGCCATAATAAGAAGAGACCAAGGTGGCTGAGCATAAGAGAACGAGATATTAAACTGCCAAAATCAAACCAGATCGAGAGGTGGAGGAACTCCAACATCATAACAAGAACGAAGAGTTCTTTTTTTTGTGATATTTTTTTTATAAATGTAGACACAAATAGCCTTGTGATGTCAGTTTTTTGTTATATTAGCTCAGACCGGAGTAGTAAAGAATAGCCTTATACCATGAATCATAATCTATTACGCACTATAGCGAAATTCTCGATTTGGGAAGCAGTCAGAGATAAGTTTCTTCTATTTATTTTTGGCGGAGTTGCGGCTCTATTCCTGATGGCTTTGTTTATCGGTGAACTTGCCATAACAGAGGGCGCGATGACGCAAGCGGCCATACTTGCCTCTGCTCTACGTTTGTTTTCGGTATTTACAATAGGCTTATTTGTTATAACGAGCATGATTCGGGAGTTTAATGATAAAGGTTTCGAGTTAATTCTCTCTCACCCAGTGCCGCGTTCCTCCTATTATTTTGGTAAATTTATCGGGTATTCGGTAATAGCGTTAATTGTCGTGACAATGATTGCAGCGTGTTTATGTCTGTTTGCTCCAGCGAGTATGGTGTTTTTGTGGTCGTTGTCATTGTTTTGTGAGCTTCTGATAATCATTGCCTTAAGCTTGTTATGCCTGTTTTCATTTAGCAGCATTACTATTTCTTTTAGTGTTGTTATCGCATTTTATATCTTGTCACGATCAATTGAGGCCATTCAATTAATTAGTAACTCCCCAATTCTTGCGCTTGGTTCAATCAGCCATAAGTTTATGAATGGACTACTAGAGGCTATTGCTTATTTAGTCCCTGATCTTTATAAGTTCACTCAAACTGAATGGCTTATTTATGAAGTTGATGTGATTGCCGAAATGGGTATTGTCTTGGGCCAAACAATCATTTATATCGTTTTTATATCATCTATAGCGTTATTTGATTTATACAGAAAGGAATTATAAGAATATCTTCTCAATGAAGCTCTTCGTAAAAAATACACGAGATATCTCTTTTGTCCCTTCCCGTGTTTGGACTGTTCTGTTTTTAAGCTTTTTCCTACAGTGTTATTGGCATTGGTCATCCAATAATCTCGAAATAAAACGAGATGTTTTGCCTATCCCACCGATGACATCACTAATAAGGCTCGTTAGCCTTGATGATCCGGTCCCCGCAGCAAAATGGGTAATGTTGTGGTTACAGGCATTTGATAATCAGCCTGGCATTAGTATCCCATTAAAGGAATTAAATTATCCGAGAGTTACTGAATGGCTAGATTTAATTTTAGATCTTGATAATAAAATTCAGTACCCGCTTTTAGCCGCGATCAGGTTCTATGCCGAAGTAGCAGATAAAAAAAAACAAAGAGTGATGGTCGATTATATAAGTAAAAAATTTATTGAGAACCCAGGTGAACGCTGGCCATTTATGGCACACGCGGTTTATATCGCAAAGCATCGAATTAAAGATCAGCAATTAGCTTTAGCATGTGCAAAACTAATTCGGCAATACGCTACCGGAGATGATGTTCCCTATTGGGCAAAACAAATGGAAATATTTGTTCTGGAAGATATGGGTGAATTGGAAAGCGCAAAGGTACTTATAGGCGGCTTACTTGAAAGTGGTGAGTTGAAAGACGCACATCAAATAAATTTTTTAACTCAACGACTAGCAGAAATAGAAGAACGCCAGAATCAAGAATCAGATTCGCTGCAATAAAACTATAATCCCATGATTTTTTTTATTATGGCTTTATAAAATTTGTCATTTTTATCCTTTTCATAAAGCTCTTTAAACAATCTGCAAGCATTCTTATCTTTTCCTGAATAATATAGCGCCATAGCTTCTGTATGTATCATAAGTTTTTCTTTTAGCGTGCTATCTACTTCTTTGTCATAACATAGCGGTTGATAAATTCTTGTGAGTTGATGTTTCCCGCGTACACGAACCTGATCAAGCTCTCTGCAAGTTATTCCCTTTAACTGCTTATGCGTGTGTTCACTTATTATTATAGGAACACGATAAGTGCGAGTGAGAGATTCTATGCGAGAGGCGAGGTTCACCGCATCGCCAATAGCGGTATAAGCCATACGATATTTTGAGCCCATATTGCCGACGTTGGCTCTGCCTGTATTGATACCAATTCCCATGGATAGTCGAGGCCAACCTTGGCTGATAAATTTCTCTGCAAGTGTTTCTATGGCCAGGATCATTTCAAGAGAAGCTTCAACTGAACGTTGTGCATGTTCAGCTTGTTCTGTAGGCGCGTTCCAGAATGCCATGATTGCATCACCAATATATTTATCTATTGTCGCGCCATGTTTAAATAATATCTCAGTCATGGATGTAAAGTATTCGTTTAGTAATTTATTCAATTGCTTTGGATTTAGTTCTTCTGAAATACTGGTAAAGTTTTGCAGGTCACAAAAGAAAACAGTTAATGTCTTTGATTCTCCTTCTGTAGAGAGCCCTTTGGGCAAGCGACTTAATTCGTTGACTAATTGCGGGGGTATGTATTGTCCTAAGGTTTCTATCAATCGTTGCTTGGACTGTATTTCAATGAAATAACTTACCAATACGTTCATCATATAGATAACCAAAATGGTTAATACACAATATTCCATTGGTACTAATCCAACACTGGGGCTTGAATAGCCAATTGCAGCCGATAATAAAATTGTTACAAAAGTCAGCAAAAATGCTTTTGCCGGAGGTAATATCGGTAGCATACATGTCAAGAATAAACCTACGGAAAGCAGGAATATGAATTCTTTTGATTGAACAAGGTTACCTAGAGCAAGATCATAGCTACCAGATTGATTGAGTAGTTTGCTGCTAATGTTGATAATAGGATCTTGGGCAATGGTAATTTCTATTAGGCCAATAGAGCCCGAAAGGAAGATCATAAATACACTGAAGATGACAGATATCTTTATTAGAATGTGTTTCGTTATTTCAGGTATCTTCATGGGTGCTATGGGTTGTATGTAATTTAATAAATTTTGCTACAGTTTTTAGTAGACATGGTTTTGTATGGCAAGATCTAATCTTATCCAGTCATACATGTATTTACCAAATTTAATAATTATCTATAACAAATAGTCGATGAATCAAGATCGTCGAATTTTCAACAGTATTGATGAGAAGTCAACAATACTGTTAACATTTTACTAGAGGTAATTCTAATTTTGTCAATAAAAACAATAGTATATGTTTATGGCATGGTGTCTGCATAGTAATTATCAGAAAGCAGATATAGCTTAAATGGAGAAGAAGTAAATGAATATAAATAAACAAAAAGGTTTTACATTAGTTGAGATTGCGATCGTTCTAGTAATCATTGGATTATTGCTCGGTGGCATCCTAAAAGGACAAGAATTAATCAATAGTGCACGAGTAAGAAATATGGCTGATCAAAACTCGGGTATTCAAGCGGCATATTATGGCTTTATTGACCGATATCGACAGGTGCCAGGCGACTGGTTATCTACCGACGCTTCACAAGCAATGGGTGTTACAGTTAATTTACCAACTGCTGTAGCTGGCCAAACGGGCAATGGGCGTATAGATAATTCACTTATAGAAGCCGCAGCAGTTTGGGAACAGTTAGCAAAGTCTAATTTCCTTGGCGGTGGTTTTACACCAGCTGCAGCAGCTCCTGCTAATGCCGCAGCATATGTTGGTGATGCAGTAGGGCCATTAAATGCATTTAACGGATCGTTGGTTCTAACGCGTAATCAAGGCTATTCAGGTACAAGTGCTGACAGACTCAATTTACACATGGGATCTAATGTGCCTGTTACTATCGCACGTGAACTCGATGTGAAAGTGGATGATGGATTACCAAATACGGGTGTCTTACGACTCACCGATAGTGATGGCACTGTTACTACTTTTGATGGTGCGGCTGCAAGTACAACTGCTGGTGAAATTTTCGCAGCACAATTTGCAACATGTTCTACAGTAACGGCTGCAAATGCTCCGGCTAACACTGCGGGTGATGGAGCAAGAGTAGACGATATTTATGATATCTTTGACGATGCTCAGAATTGTGGACAGGTCTTCTTATATTAGATTATTATTAAATCGAGATTAAATTAAATGCCCGCATATGCGGGCATTTTTTTATAAGTTAATTATGAGCGAAATTGCGCTTAGTATTGAACAGCTTAACCAATGTTATGGCACACAAACTGTACTATCGGATATTAATTTAAGTATTAATAATGGTGAGTATATTGGGTTAGTGGGTGTTAATGGTGCTGGTAAAACAACATTAATTAAATCCATATTGGACTTCATTTCGATAGATTCAGGCACGATTGAGATCTTCGGTAAACGCCATAGAGAAACAGCATCTCGTGAATCTCTCTCATTCCTGCCAGAAAAATTTATCCCTCCTTATTATTTAACGGGTAAAGACTTCCTTTCTTATATGGCCGAGTTGAATCAGGTGATGTTAAAGGACGCTGATATAAAAGAGTTATTCCAGATTCTAGATCTGGATATGACGGCTTTAAAGAAATCAGTGCGGCAGTATTCAAAAGGGATGTCACAAAAGCTTGGGCTTGCATCTTGCTTTTTGAGTCAACGACCGATGTTGCTTTTTGATGAACCGATGAGCGGTTTAGATCCAAAAGCACGAGCTTATCTGAAACGACATTTGGAAAATTTAAAGGAAACAGGGAAAACGCTTTTTTTTAGTACTCATTTGCTAGCAGATGTGGAAAGTATTTGTGATCGTATAATTGTTTTGCACGGAGGCAAAATATGTTTTAACGGCTCTCCTTCACAGTGTTGTGAAGAATTTAATGCAAATGATCTTGAAAATGCGTATCTAAACTGTATTGGTGCAAATGTTTGAAAGCTAGCATAGCAAACAAATATTTTTAGAATATACTTAGATTATGAAAAATATTATGGCCATAATAAGATTCTCTTTAGTGTTGTTGCTCGTATTCAGCCAGAATACCTCTGCGCGGATGTATCAGTGGACAGAAACCGACTCTGGGTCTACTCAATTATCCGGGAAGCCGCCGATGTGGTATAGAAGCGCTACATCAGGGCCGCGAGTCTTTGTCTTTGATAGAGGACGCCTAATTGATGACACCGGTATTGAAGTTGATGAGGACGTACGTCAGCAATTAAGACAAAAGGCTTTTGTTTTGGTAGAAGAGGATCAACAAAAAGCCAAAGATAAGCTCGCCAAGTCGTTAGAGTTGAAGCAAAAGTTTGTCAAAGATAAACCGAAAAAAGCAGAGTTAGAAGACTCCGAAGATCCGCCGCAACTGGTCCCAGCAGACGATGAACTTCTTGCTGATGAAGATGTTTTTGATGATCAAGAGCAGGATGCTAGCACCGAAGATACTGTCGAAAATTTGCGGAAATTAATTACTGAATGGGAAAATGCGCAGACTGAGAATGCAAAAAAAGCACTTGAACAATAAACCAAGTATTTAAAGTCTATAAAGTTTTCGCAATATCAAAACATTGATTTAACTGTTTGCCAAAAGCCTGTTTTTTGTGTCGATACAATAGATTTTAAGGACAACAAAGCTTCATTGTTAGGATTTATCTGCAGACCTATGTCGATATAGGTTTGCGTTTTGTCTCCCTCATTATTAGCTAAAGAACGTTCAGCTAGAATCGCGTAACGTTCAGCAATCGATAATATTCCTTCATACGCTGTACGGTTATCCGGCTGTAATTCCAATAATCTGGAAAAGTAATAATAGGCATTGTCTTTTTCCGGATAGGTTAAATTATATTCATCCAGACTTTTTTTACCTAACCAGGCCAATGCACTGGTTACTTCTTCTGAAACAGGAGGTGTTGCTACATTAACCGTAGGCTCGCTTACTTGTGTTTCTTCAGGAGCAGATGAAGACTGTATGGTTTCTAATGTTTGTTCAGCAAGATTGCTGGTAGTTGTAGCCACAGTAGTCGGTAAAACACTATTCGTTGATGCTCTATCAATTCGCGTCTCTGAGCTTTTAAGTTTTATCTCAACGTACTGAAGACTAAAAAAGAAGGTCGCTGACAAGAGTAATAAGACGTTTAATGTTAGCTTCGGTTTATTAATCGATTGATTCTTATTGCCAACATTAGGTGAATGGCCTGTGATATCAAAATCGGGTGTTAATTGATCGGTGTTATCTAAAGCCTGTAGTTTTTTCACACTCTCGACCATAACTTCTGCATTAGCAAAACGGTCATCAAGATTTTTTGCCATCATCCGATCAAGCAACGATTGATAGATCTCGAATTTTTCAGGTAACGTCGGCACAGGGGAAGTCTTGTGTTGTATGACAATATCTATCACAGAATCAGAATGATAGGGTTTGTAGCCCGTTAGCATCTCATAAAATATACATCCAAGACTGTAGATGTCAGTTCTTCCATCAACTCTTTTTGCATCTGCTTGTTCAGGACTGACGTAATTTGGGCTACCAAGAAAGATTCCAGTAGAGGTAAGGTCTACATCTTGATCGGTTTGTTTAGCTATACCAAAATCGGTCAATAATGGTGTGCCATCATTGCGAAATAAAATGTTGGCGGGTTTGACGTCACGATGGATTACATTATGTGCGTGTGCGCTACCTAGAGCGGAGCCAATTTTTTCGACAATATCTAATGCTACTTTGGGAGACACATGTGATTCCATGCGCTGCTTTAAATCACCACCTTGAACATATTCCATGGAAATATAGAGCTCATCTCCAGCCATACCGATATCAAATATGGTTACGATGTTGGGATGATGCATCGAGGCTACGATTCGACCTTCATCTATAAATCGCTGGGTCATGTCCGCTACAGCAGTGCTGTTTACTTTATCTAGTATTTTTAGGACAACAGAGCGATCAAGAGATTCCTGAGTGGCTAGGTAGACTGTCGCCATGCCCCCCTTTCCGATCTCTCTATCTATTTTATAACCAGGTATTTCCATCGTATTGATTATTATAATTATGTTTCAGGTATTACCGGAATAAGCTTTATAAAGACTAGCAGTCAATTTCCGCGCCCAGTTTATCCGATACGGAATTTAAAGAATATAGTGGATCCATCAGCAATTCGCCTTATTAGAGCGGCAGAATAGTATTTTTGGTATTTGAGCTTGAAATCAGACACCTGATAATCTGAATTATATTTATTTAAATCGAATATTTTGACGATGTCATAAGCCTGTGGTGGTTGACGAGTATGTTTGTCATGGCATTATAGTAGATATGGAATAATAGTTGCTTTGCTTATTCTAGTTAAAGCAGAAAATAATAAATATGCAGTAAACCTAAGGATTTAGGGTTTTAAAGAAATACCCAGGCAGGCGATAAGGACCTGACTGAGATTATATAATAAGACTGGGAACAGGATTTCCCCATAAATTAATGGACGGTATCATTATGAAAGAACAAGCGGAAGAAACTCAGGAGAGGCGTAGTGAGAGCAATGAATTAGTTCAACACATGCTGAAAGAACGAAACCAGCTCTTATCATTAATGCTGCAGGTTTCATCAGAAGGTGCAGAAGCTTCATCAGTTAAATCGGTTGCTGACCTCGAAGAGTTTAACCAGGTTTTAGTGGATTATATTGCGGCTGGACATTTTGGTTTATACGAAAGGATTGCTGAGGGTAAAGAACGTAGAAAATCAGTTTCTGAATTGGCAGTTCAAATATACCCGCGAATAGAACAGACAACTCAGATTGTTTTGGCCTTTGATGAAAAATACAACCCGGAAAATAATGAACATAAGCTTAATCATTTTCAGGAGGATCTTTCAATGTTGGGTGAGGAACTAGCAACCCGGATTGAACTTGAAGATCAATTAATACAATTATTGCTTGAATCTAAATCCTGAATGTTAGCCTCGTCGTCTTATTTAGCCGCTTTTAATTTGGTCTGAATATAATCTGAATGTGAAATGTAAAGTAAGTCCGCTATTTTTCTAATGTAGTACTCTTCATATTTATCAAGTACCGCATCCGCATAAGCAACATGCCATAAACTCTCAATTATATTAATCTTGTCTGACATAGTCATTGCGTCGTTCAAGAGCCGGGTAAACTCATAAAGAGACACGGCATGATTAACCTCATTTTCAGCCAAATCAATTAATTCATTAATCTCTTCGTTATTCAGTTTGAAGTGATCCGTTAATACAGTTCTTATAACGTTTCTTTCTTCGTCCTGAATATGCTCATCGGCAAGACTAATTTCTATCATTAAGACAGCCGTTGCCAACTCAATGGTTTTGTCATGTGATGACTCGTCTTTTGAGTCATTATTAAGTAATGACTCAAAATAAGTTTTTATATTTTTGATCATGATTTGAATTAGTTGTTGGTATTATTATGAAAATAATGACCATCTCTAAAATTTTTAAAATAATGATTAATTAGAGGGTGGTTTATCGGCAATACTGAGTCAGTAGTCTCGATATTTCTTTCTGCAACATAGGTGCTTTGTTGTGAATCATCTACTAAAACATGGTACCAGGGCTCATCTTTTGGAGGTTTTGATTTTGCGACAGCACCGTACCATGACTCTGTTCCACGGAAAGTAGCATCTATATCAAATATTACACCCCGATAATCGAATTTTCGATGATGTATGATCTGTCCGAGTGAATATTTAGCGTGTTGCATAAAAGAATTTGTAAGCTGAGTTGATTGATAAGTATTATCATAACAGAAAGAAAATTAAACACCGGAGCGTTTTTAATTTTCTTTGCCTATTTAATAAGATACTAATAACTATACGGAACGATATTTAAAGTAAACGATGCGAGTCCCACGCCTTTTTATTAATATGCCATTAAAGACCGGTGAAACTATTAATTTACCGCGCGAAAAAGCGCATCATATTTCCAATGTGCTCAGAATGCGTATTGGCGATTCAATAAAATTATTTAATGATTCTGGTGCTGATTATCAGTCAAAAATTTTTGAAATCGGTAAAAAAAGTGCGCAGATTGAAATTGGCGAATCTATACAGATAATCAATGAATCACCACTTACCATCAACCTGTGTCTCGCAGTAGCAAGAGGACAGCATATGGATTTTTCTATTCAAAAGGCGGTTGAACTTGGCGTAAAGAATATAATCCCTGTTATCTCTGAGTTTAGTAATGTGAAAATACAGGATGATCGTGTGCATAATAAATTGGCGCATTGGCAAAACATAATAATCAGCGCAACTGAGCAATGTGGCAGAAGTTATTTAACGCAAATTCAAAAACCAGTGTCATTTGTCGATTGGCTGACCCTAGACACATCAAAGACTCGCATAATATTACATCCTGAGAGCCAACAATCTATGTCAAACATTAACCTTTCTGATAATGAGTTAACATTAATGATTGGTCCAGAAGGCGGTTTTAGTGATGCTGAAGTCGTACAAGCACAAGAAAAAGGCTGTGAGCCAACTAGCCTGGGGCCGAGAATATTGAGAACTGAGACAGCCGTGGTCAGTGCCGTGAGTAATGCCCAGCAGCTATGGGGAGACTTGAATTAAATGTACCCGATACCCATATATAGAGAGCATTGCACGAAACAAATCTCGTCATCCCGGTATGCTTTTGAGCCGGGATGACCGCCAAGGAAGGTGGAAATGCAACAGGATTGTCTGGAACAATCCTTGCCCAGTGACTTCGAGTGCTAAAAAATCGCTGGATTCCCGCTAGAAGCATGCGGGAATGACAAAGTCTTTGTTTGTTTTTAAATAATCTGTTTCGTGCAAAGGTCTCATATAATTAATCAGGCTGTATAATAAATTAAGAATTCTAAAACCTATCATGACTATAAATGATACTGTGTCGGTTCCACATCTAACAACCGCATTAACGGGGCCTTTTCAGAAATTGGAACGGAAGATGCTCGATAATCAAACTCGTATTGAAGCTTGGTTCAGGAATGCCTGGCGTGAATCACAGGCGCCATTTTATGCCTCTGTCGACTTACGCAATGCGGGTTATAAGATTGCACCGGTAGATACAAATTTGTTTCCAGCAGGGTTTAATAATCTAAATCCTTCATTTGAAGCCCTATGCATCCATGCCGTCCAGATGGCGGTTGAGGCGATCGACAAACCAATCGACAGAATATTAATCATCCCGGAAAATCATACGCGTAATTTATTTTACATGGAGAATATTGCAAGTCTGCAATCAATGATAGAGAAGGCAGGTTTTGAAGTTCGTATTGGTAGTCTAATGCCTGATTTGAATGAACCGTTGCGAGTTGAACTCGAGTCATCACACTCAGTTTTGCTGGAGCCCATTAAGCGCGATCAAGATCGCATACTAGTTGATGATTTTAATCCGGATCTTATTTTATTAAATAATGATCTGGCGACAGGAAAACCGGAAATATTGGAAGGTGTAGAACAAATTATTACGCCGCCAACAAGCTTGGGGTGGTCGTCTCGTTTAAAATCAGACCACTTTAAGTTTTACCAGCAAGTCACTCAGGAGTTTTCTGAATTAATCGATATTGATCCGTGGTTAATCGACCCTATGTTTCGTAACTGTGGAGAAGTTGATTTCATGAAGCGTGAAGGCGTTGATTGCCTGTCAAAAAATGTAGATGCTTTATTGAAGGCTATTCAAGCTAAGTATGATGAACACGAATTAGATTGTGAGCCATTTGTTATGGTCAAAGCCGACGCAGGTACTTACGGCATGGGCGTGATGACAATACGAAATACAGATGAAATAGCCGCATTGAACCGTAAAGAACGCACGAAAATGGCAACGACCAAAGAAGGACAAAAAGTCAGTCAGGTTATAATTCAGGAAGGAGTGTATACGAATGAAACCTGGGGTGAAGAAGAAACTGTTGCTGAGCCAGTAGTCTATATGCTGGGGCATCAAGTTGTGGGTGGATTTTATCGTGTTCATGCAAAACGCTCAACAAGTCAAAACCTGAACGCGCCTGGCATGCGTTTTGAGCCATTGGCATTTGAAGATTGTTGCATTCTTCCGGATCCAAGCAAGGAACCAGATTGTCACCAAAACCGTTTTTATACCTATGGTGTCATAGCACGTTTAGCCTTGTTGGCAGCAGCGCGCGAAGTCGTCAATGCTGTTTGATTATTTTCTTAACGTCACTAAAGTGACGACGACTTACTGATAGTTCATTTGGCATGTCTGTTAGTTTAATGACGTGCTGACCTTCACTTGTTTTCCTAAGTGCTTCTATATGATTAATCGCAACCAATGCATTTCTATGGATTCGGATAAAATGATCTGAGAACTCTGCTTCCAGTGTAACCAGTGGTTCATCAATAAGTATTTCTCCACCTGGCCAGATAGCAGTGACATATTTTTGTTCTGCCTTAAGGCAATAAATATTTTCGACAGCAATCAATCGAATGTTGCCTTGAATCATAGCGCTGAGGTGTGTACGCGCAGAAGTTTCTCCTCCGCGACTGTTCAATAAAGCTAGTTTAGATTGGCTAACAATGGCAGCTCGATCAATAGCAATTTTAAGTCGCTCTTTTCTGATCGGCTTTAGTAAGTAATCAACAGCATTTGCATCAAATGCACTCAAGGTATGATCTTGATAGGCAGTAGTAAATACTATCGCGGGAGGTGATTCCAACTGTAGCAGGTGATTGGCAAGTTCAAGCCCATCCATGCCCGGCATGCGGATATCTAACAAAATTATTTCTGGTGAATGCTCCGAAATCTTATCTAATGCATCAAGCCCATTTATTGCTTCAATGGTAATAGTATCCGGGTATAGCTCGATCACAAGATCGTGAAGTCTTTCTCGTGCTAAAGCTTCATCATCAACGATCAATATTTTCATGACGTTTGTAAGGTAAGGTGAGTTTTACAGTGTATTGCTGTTGTTTATTTTCAATAATTAAATCACTTTGTTCACCAAAAATCGTAATCAATCGTTGGCGAACATTAGCCTGCGCATGTTTGTTTCCTTTATGTGTATCCTCAACACTTTCATCAGGTATGGGGTTTGAGAAAACGATGGTAAGTTTTTCATCTTCAAATTTACCACAGATTTTTATTGTCCCACCGTCAGACAACCGTTCTATTCCATGGTAAATCGAATTTTCGAGCAAGGGTTGTAAGCTCAATGGAGGGACTAAAGCATTATCAGGTAATGAATCAATATCCCATTCAACGCGCAATCGCTCACCTAAACGGTGGCCTTCTATACGAAGATAATGTCGGCAGAGTTTCCACTCATCAGCGATTTTATATAGCTCAGTTGGTTCGAGCAGACTTGCACGAAATAGATCAGCCAAATCTTCCACGGATTGTTCAGCCAGGTCGGGTGACTTGCGCGTCAAACTGGCAATCGTATTCATGCAATTGAACAAGAAATGAGGACGTATCCGAGACTGTAAGGCTTGAAAACGAGACAGGGCAGCAGCCTCGATATTCTTACGCCATTGATTCTGAACATATAAATAGCGTAATACAATTGCCCCTACAATTGCCGAGATTCCTAATGAACGTATTAGAAAGAGAAAATGTAATTTTTGGTCAGGATTGCCCCTATCTGGGTACACATATAACGACCACCAGGCTAATTCTGTGATAATGAATGAAACCAATAGTATTAATACATAACTAACAGCAGCGGCCTGTCTTTCTGAAAGCGTAGCAATGTATCGTCTTGATATACAAAGAATGCCAACGCAGGTTAAGGCAATCCACTGTACGAAGAGTGAATTCATTGCCAGATTAAACATCATATCTTCCGTGTATAACGGCAATGCCAGAGTTAAGATGATTGCTAGCAATTCCGAGCTAAGAACGACGATAAATAGAACGTCTGCACTGCAAAAATTTGGCAGAAAACTGGTCTTATCTTGCTCGTTAAGATTTGGCATTTTTAATGTCTACTCATGTAATATGCAGGTTAACCATAAGTTATACTGTCCATTGTAAATAAATAAACACACTACCACTGAAAATGAGCTCAAAAAATACAGAAAAACCCTGGGGCGGGAGATTCACGGCTCCAACAGATAAATTTGTTGAACAATTCACCGAATCTGTCTCCTATGACCAGCGATTGGCCCATTATGACATCATGGGTTCAATAGCTCACGTGCGTATGCTGGGCACAGTTGGTGTTATCTCTGCAAAGGAAAGTGCTCAGATTATCCGCGGTTTGAAGAAGATTGAGAAAGATATAAAAAGAGAACAGTTTCAATGGGTAACCGCCCTTGAAGACGTTCATATGAATATTGAGACGGCTTTGGTTGCGCATATCGGTGATGTGGGTAAAAAATTACATACTGGACGCTCAAGAAACGATCAGATTGCGACTGATATCCGCTTGTATTGCCGTGATGAGATTGACCTGATTTGCGATCAAATTAATGCGGTATTGGATGCATTATTAATGTTAGCTGATGGTCATATTGATACCATTATGCCCGGCTTTACACATCTGCAATCTGCGCAACCGGTCACCTTTGGGCATCATTTACTGGCATGGGCCGAAATGCTATTACGAGATCGATCGCGTCTGCATGATTGTCGAAAAAGACTTAATATGCTGCCGCTTGGTTCTGCGGCTCTTGCTGGAACGAGCTACCCAATTGATCGAAATATGGTTGCCAAAGAGTTGGGTTTTGATGGCATCACACAAAACTCACTGGATTCAGTCAGTGACCGTGATTTTGCAATAGAGCTTACTGCGGCTGCGAGTTTGATCATGATGCATTTATCCCGATTTTCAGAAGAGCTGGTAATCTGGATGTCTCAGGCTAGTGGCTTTATCGATCTAGGTGATGCCTGGTGTACGGGCTCGTCTATTATGCCGCAAAAGAAAAACCCCGATATTCCTGAGTTAGTCAGAGGTAAGACGGGTCGAGTTTATGGTGACTTAATGGCATTACTGACCCTGATGAAGGCCCAACCGCTCGCCTATAATCGGGATAATCAGGAAGACAAGGAAAGTTTGTTCGATGCGATTGATACGGTAAAGATGTCTCTGATTGCCTATGCGGGTTTGATACCGACAATTAAAGTAAACCAAGAAACGATGTATAGGGCTGCAGCAGAAGGTTTTGCTACAGCAACGGATCTCGCCGATTATTTAGTGGTTAATGGTCTGCCCTTCAGAGATGCGCATGAAGTCGTAGGAAAAACCGTTCAATTTGCAATTCAGCATGATAAGGACTTGCCTAGTTTAACGCTGCCTGAACTTCAACAATTCAGTAAGGCCATCAAAGATGATGTCTATATGGTATTAGAACTAGAAGGATCGGTGTCTGCCCGAAACCATGTCGGTGGTACGGCACCAAAACAAGTGAAGGCGGCCATTAAACGCCTTAGGAAAAAATTAAATAAATGACACAGGTAAAGTGAAATGAAATTTTTGATTAAACTGATTCTTGGCCTTGGTGTTTTAGGCATTATTGCTATAGGTGCCGTTGCCATTACATTGGCCTACATCGATCCAAATGATTATAAAGACACGATCGCGAGCAAGGTAAAGGACGAAACGGGTCGCGATTTACGTATTGACGGTAATATCGGCCTGACATTTTATCCTTGGTTAGGGCTTGATGTCGAAGGTGTCAGTTTGAGTAATGCCAAAGGCTTTGGTGAAGCGCCTTTTCTACAAACAAAAACTATCAAGATCCGCGCAAAACTGATGCCACTACTACGCAAAGAATTAGAGATGGATACGCTGGTACTGCATGGCGCAACTATCAATTTGGCTAAAAATGCAGAAGGTGTGACCAATTGGGACGACATGGTCAAACCTAAAGCAGAAGAACCTGCCAGTAGTGATGAGGGCATGCCATTAGCTGCACTGGTACTAGGCGGCATTGATATAAAGGACGCCAATATTCATTGGAACGATATGCAGCAAAAAGTGGAATACAAAATATCCGATGCAAATATAGCCACCGGAGAATTAAAGCTGGGTGAGCCTATTGATATTACAGCATCATTAAATGCCTCAGCCTCAAAACCAGCGTTGTCATCAGCGATTCAATTTAAAGGCACCGTTGCTTATGCAAATGGTGGCGATGTCTTGACCTTAAAACCAATGTTATTGGAAGCTAAGGTTAAAGGGAAAGAAATACCTGGTGGTGCGGCAGTCATAAAATTGAGCTCTGAGATTAATGTGGATGTGAATAAAGAAACTGCACAGATTAAAGATCTTATTTTCAGTGCATTCGATACTGAAATTAAAGGTCAGATTGATGCAGTGCAGATCCTTTCGGGTAAACCACAAGTCAACGGAAATGTAGATATTGCAGGAAAAGACCTGCCGCAGTTGTTCAAGATACTTGAGATTGAACCACTTGCCAGCCAGTTGTCAAAAATGTCGAATAAGACATTTAATTTGAGTACGACATTCAATGCCGATATGGACAGAAATGATATTGATATCTCAAAGCTGGATCTTGCTGTACTGGGTAATAAGATTACGGCTGAAGTAACGGCACGCAATGTGAAGTCAGACACACCTGCTGCGAAAGGTAAGCTAAAGGCAAGCGGGCCGGACTTACCTACACTGATTAAAATTGCAGTACAGTTTACAGGCGATGGTACGCAGGATTTAAAAACACTGTCCAAGCAACTTAGTGCTGCACCAAAGGCATTTGATATAACCGCCGATTTCGATGCAGATTTAAAAACCGGTGCTGTAGATATTCCGAGTTTATCGATTAAGGCATTAGGCCTGACGACGACAGCGAGACTGAATGCCAAGCAGGTCAATAGTGACACGCCATCTATCAGTGGTGATTTAAAAGCAAATGGCCCTGATCTACCTTTGTTAATACAAATCGCAAGCGCCTTTCAGCCAAAAGACAGTGGTTTGCCTGCACTCGCAAACGATCTGGGAAAGATAAAAGATAAGAAATTTAATATCGATACACGTTTTAACGCCGACATGAAATCAGGCAAGGTAGATTTACCTTCACTCGCAGCGAATGCGCTTGGCTTTACGATTAGCGGAAATTTAAAAGGCGATAATATACAAAAAAGCAGCGGCAATATGAGTGGCAAGTTTTCTGTATCCAGTAAGACACCTAAGCCCTTATTAAGAGCGATTGGACAGGCTGATCTCGCCGAGGTACTACAAACAATAGATTTAAACACGGGCATAAATGGTAATACTACAAATTTAAGTTTGAAGCCGCTTTCACTAGACGTTGTCTTCTCAGGAAAGAAAATACCCAATTCGCCGGTAAAGTTATCGGTTAAAGCTGATTCAAGCATTAATCTTGAAAAGGAAATATTTGAACTAAGCGGTTTAAGCGTTTCTGGTCTTGGTCTTGATATGAAAGGTGCAATCAAGGCGACACATTTTAAAACAGAACCTTCCTTGTCGGGTGACATCAATCTAGCGCCTTTTGATTTACGTCAGTTAATGAAGACCTTAAATCAGGAAGTGCCAGTAACAGCAGATCCAAAAGTATTAAAACGTGTTGCGCTGTCAGCTTCATTTAGTGGTACTGGCGGTAGTATTAACCTAAAAGGGTTGAAGGCAGAGTTAGATGAAACGCGCTTACAAGGCGATATCAATCTTAAGAGCATGTCGCCTTTAGATATTGAGTTTGGTCTAGGTGTCGATAAATTAAATGCCGATCGTTATCTGCCGCCAACGACCGACAAGAAAAAAACTAAAGCAGCGACGCCCGAGACAGTTGCCGCTGGTGTTGCGACAAAAATTCCAGTCGAAACCTTGCGCGCGATTAAGATTAAAGGTGACTTTGTTATGGGTGAGTTTGTTATATCAAATGCAAAACTCACAGACATGGAATTAAGTATTCGTGCTGATCAAGGTGATATTAAATTAAATCCGATTGCTGCCAAACTTTATGAAGGCGCTTATGCGGGTGATATTTACCTTGATGCAAAAGGAAAAGAACCAAAGTTAACCATTAACACCAGTCTTACAGGTGTGCAGACTGAACCGCTATTAACCGATGTGACAGGTAAAGCAGATCTGATAGGTGAGGCGAATATTAAACTGGCATTAAATTCATTGGGTGCTGATACAAATGTTTTGAAGAGCAGATTATCGGGAAATGGCGATATAGCATTTAATGATGGTGTTTTAAAAGGAGTGGATATTGCTAAGACGCTACGACAACTTGAAGTGATGATTGAGTCTAAACGTTTTAGTTCATTCAATACCAAAGGTGACACTATCTTCAATGCGCTAACTGCAACATTGGATATAAAAAATGGCATTGTTGATAACGATGATCTATTAATGGCTGCGCCAGGTTTTAATGTTACAGGTAAAGGAATGTTGATTAATCTTAACGATGAGACATGGAAGTACAATTTGAAAGCTGAAGTCGACGCTACCAGCGCTACATCTGGAGATCAGCGATATAATCTTGGTGGTTATGGCCTAGCAATAAAATGTAGTGGAAAGGTTGCTGATAAAAAATGTATACCTGATGTGGGTGATATTGCTAAGGCTGTTTTGAAAGGCGCCGTGCAAGATAAAGTACAAGAAGCCATTGGTGACAAACTAGACAAACTGGGCATTAAACTTCCTGGGCTTAAGAAAGAAGCAGCGCCTGCGCCACAGCAAGCAGCTCCTACACCAGCTCCAACAGAACAGCAAATAGTAGAGCCTGCTCCGAAGGAAGAACCGCAGCCAGTAGATCCAGTAGACGAATTAATTAATGAAGGCGCTAAAAAATTATTTGATAAATTGTTTTAGTTAAAAAGATCATGTCCGACGATCAATTTTCAGATCGGCTATTAGCCTGGTTCAGTCAACATGGTCGGCATGATTTGCCTTGGCAGTTTGAACGCACGCCTTATCGTGTTTGGATATCTGAAATCATGTTGCAGCAGACGCAAGTTGTGACGGTGATTCCATATTTCAATCGGTTTATTGATAGTTTTCCAGATGTAGTGACTTTGGCCAATGCCAAGCAAGATGATGTATTGCACCATTGGACAGGTCTCGGTTACTACGCACGCGCCAGAAACTTGCATAAGGCTGCAAATATTATTGTCGAGCAATATGCGGGGCGATTGCCTTCAAATCTTGATGGTTTAATAAAGCTGCCCGGCATAGGGCGTTCTACTGCTGGCGCAATACTGTCTTTAGCAAGTGAACTACGACATCCCATTCTCGATGGTAATGTGAAACGAGTCTTGAGTCGTTATCATGGTGTTGAAGGTTGGCCGGGTAAAAAAGAGGTTGAAGCTACACTTTGGTCTTATGCTGAACAACATACTCCTGACAAACTTATAAGTAGCTATACACAGGCTATTATGGATATGGGTGCCACACTTTGCATTAGACGTAATCCAGACTGCTTGCATTGCCCACTAAGCGATGATTGTTTTGCCTTAAAATCAGCCAGACAACACGATTTCCCCGAATCTAAACCAAAATCTACCCTACCGAAGCGTGAGACAATCTTCGCAATCATTGAAAATGATAGTGGTGAGATTTTGCTAGAGCAACGACCGCCGGCCGGAATCTGGGGTAGCCTATGGTGTTTTCCGGAATTCTCAACAGATAAATCTATCGAGAGTTCACTTTTAGAAAAATACGGGTATAAGATAAAAGATAAAATTGAATTTAAAAGTTTTAAACATACGTTTAGCCATTTTCACCTGTCGATAAAACCGATTCATATCAAGTTAAAAGGACAGACAAATAGGATAAATGATGCAAAACTATCAACTTGGCTAAACCTAGATGCTGAGCAGCAATTAGGTTTCCCTGCACCAGTAGTGTCCATACTTAAAGATCTTAACAACAGTAAGAGGGTAGTTTTAGATGAGTCGTAGTGTAAATTGTATCAAGCTAAATAAAGAAGCTGAGGGTCTGGCTACCTTGCCGTACCCTGGAGACTTGGGAAAACGCATCTATGAGCAGGTTTCAAAAGAGGCTTGGAAGATGTGGTTGGGACATCAGACTATTTTGATTAATGAGAACAGATTGACGCCAATAGAGCCTAAAGCACGAAAATTCCTTGAAGAAGAGATGGAGAAATACTTCTTTGGTGGCGGCTCAGAAGTACCGAAAGAATTCAATGCGCCAGAAGAATAACGGCATAACTTGACGAAACCTTCCCAGACCGGTTTAATACGCGTCTTTTTTGTTCATCGCATTAATGGCCAGGTAGCTCAGTCGGTAGAGCAGAGGACTGAAAATCCTCGTGTCGGCAGTTCGATTCTGTCCCTGGCCACCATTCACTTCTAATTACAGTTGTTGATATAAATTGGCGCTTCAAATAAACAAGAAAATATCAGTAGGCATAACCATACTGCTTTCGATTGTTGCGCTATACGCTCTGGTAGGATTTTTGGTATTACCTTGGTACGCAACAAAAGCCCTACCCGACTATGTGGCAGAAGAATTACAGCGTGAATTGCTCATTGAAAAAATTCAATTCAATCCGTTTACCCTTACAATTGCGGTAAGGAGTATTGCCCTGAATGAAAAAAACCAGACAGCCATTGCAAGTTTGTCTGAGTTATTTGTTGATGTTGACCTAAATCTAAATCAGCTGCTAGATAAGACGATAAATATACCCACCATACGATTGAATGAACCACACATTGAGTTAATTAAAGATAAAACAGGCAGTTTAAATTTCGATCGGCTTATCAAGTCATTTCCTAATGATGAAAACAGTAATGCTGAGGCGTCGTCATTAAATTTTATTTTTGAATCAACACATATCATGCAGGGTAGTGTTTTGGTGGTTGATAATTCGCAAGAATTACCTATTGAATCTTTAGTAAAAGACATTAATCTTAGTTTTTCAAGTATCAGTACAATTCAGGAAGATGAAGGTGATTATCAGGTAAGTCTTGATCTGGATAAGCACACCAAGATAAATATCAACGGCACACTGACATTATTTCCGTTGATGTCTGTAGGAAAATTTCAAGTTAATGGTTTGTCTGCAGAAAGTGTGAATGGTTGGGTTAGTGAACTATCGACTGTTGAATTTCTTGATTTTAATGCCGCTCTCCAAGGTGATTATCAGGTGTTGTCAAATGATAAAGGCGAAGTGTCGTTTAACGTAGATAAAACAGATATAAAAATTCAGGATATTTCAATTACAGAAACGGAAAGACTAGTATCGGCGTCGTTAAAAAAACTAGAATTAAATAATCTTAGCTATGCAAATGATCGTTTGTCTGTTGATGCAGATCAGCTTTCACTTAGTGACATAAACGTACAAGCCGAAGAGCAAATCTTGCTTAATGTTAAAAATTTATCCTTTTCGACAATTGCTTATAACATTGAAGCAGCAACCTTAAGTCTAGCTGCTGTCAACCTAAATAGTATTCATCTGCTGGCAAAAGAGCAAACCTTGCTCGATGTTGCAAAACTGTCTGTGTCTGATATTAACTATGATGTTGACGCTGCAGCATTGAATTTAGCAACGCTAGCATTAAATGATTTAGATCTTTTATTGAAACAGGATTTAGCACCACTTTATCATCTGGGTGAATTTAAACTGAATAAGCTCAGCTATGATAATAAAATCAAACTACTTGATATAGATAAGCTTGAGTTAATTACTAACAACATCGCCTTGGATACAGATTCAACAGGTAAGTTTATTCCTCCTGAAATCAATATTGAAACAAATTCTGCAGTTGAGCATGAACCCACTCAACAGGAGGCGTCGACTGACCTAAAGCTAAATCTAGCTGAATTACATATCACGAATACTTCCTTAGGACTAATTAACACGGCTAATATAAGTGCGCAAGAAACCGTACTCACATTAAACGAACTAAAACTCACGGGCAGTGAATTCGATTTTTCTCAGCATAAACTGAACATGGGATCACTTGACCTGCTTGATGCGAAGCTTGGTTTGATTATTGATAATGAGGGTGTTTTAAATGTTCAGCAATTATTTTCCAGCGACGAGCCAACTGAAGTTATAACTGAGATAGAAGAACAAAGCACGAGCCAATTTAACTTGGGTAAGTTAAATGCTAAGGGTGTTGATATACAGATATCTGATAATTCAAATGCGCTCGAGCTGCAGCATAAATTGAGCAACATCGGTTTAGAGATGTTGAATTTAAGTAATGTTGAAAAGTCTCGCAGTGAACTTAAAATGAATGTCGAAATTAATGAGCAAGGACAGTTAAATTTAACAGGTTGGGTAGAGCCTGGCACGGCAAAAGTTAATCTAAACATAGTGCTTAGTAATCTAGCGTTAGCACACTTTAGTCCTTATATAGAACATGACTCGAACCTTTCAGTAAAATCGGGTGAATTAACATTTAAAGCGAATATAAGTAATAGCGACTCGGAATCTGGTCTGTTGATAGATCAAGCAGAAGCCGAGCTAGATAACTTCTTGCTAAATGATCTGCGTAGTGATTCACGATTGATTGCCTTTAATAAATTAAGTGTTGCCGATTTTGGAGTAACGACTTCACCATTAGATATTCGCGTTGATAAAATAAAATTAAGCGAGCCGTACATCAATGTGCATATTGATGAGCAACAGAATTTGAATCTGGTGAGTGCGTTTGGCAATAAAGAAAATATAAGTGATAACACCGATAGTGAGGACGTAAATGCCAATGCAACAACTTCTATTTCTCTGAAGAGTATTGAACTAGAGCAAGGCAATATGGATTTTTCAGATTTAAGCATGACACCAAAGTTTTCAGTTGCGATCGATGAATTGCATGGATTGGCTACAGGAGTAAATTCAGCGCAAGATCGTTACACATCATTAAACTTGAACGGCAGAGTGAATGAGTTTGGATCGATTGCTATAACGGGCGAACTACAACCATTTGATTTTCGTAAACAGAGTGAAGTCAATATGCAGTTTCGTAATATAAGCACCAATAGTCTCTCTCCATACGCCGCTAAGTTTGCTGGTCGTCATATAAAATCCGGAAGCTTGTCTTTAACGCTAGATTACAAACTTTCAAACAATAAGTTGAATGGCAGTAATAACATTATATTAGAAAGTCTTGTGCTAGGTGAAAAGGTGAGCAGCCCCGATGCCATGGATCTACCTTTGGATATGGCGATCAGTTTACTGCAAGATGGTGATGGCAAGATTGATATAAAAATACCAATTAAAGGTGATCTAGATAATCCCGAGTTCGAAATTAAATCAATTGTTCAAAAAGCTATAGGAAATTTGATAGGTGGTATTGTAACAGCGCCATTCACATTTATTGGCTCATTGTTTGATATTGATGGAGAGGAATTAAAGTTCATAAACTTTGAACCTGGCCAGTCTGAGATAATGCCGCCAGAAGCAGAAAAATTAACGGCGCTAGGTAAGGCATTACTAGAGCGTCCCGCATTAATATTAATCGTCAGTGGCGTTTATGACGCTAAGCATGACAGCATGGGCATAGCTAAAAAAGCTGTGCTTGATGATATTAGTAAAGTTACAGAAAACGAAACATCCACTCTTAATTACTCAGAACCAAAAACAAGAGAGGCAATAGATGAACTTGCTGCACAGCGAGTTGATAAAGTAATTTTGAGTAAGTTGCAAGAAAAGGCGGTTGTTGACTCGGAAGCAGATGAACCTTCAGCGCTGACAGCGTTTTACAAAAATCAATTCTCACAATTAGTTACAAAGGCATCATCTACGATTGATAAATCATTATTGGAATTATTAGCAAGAGACAGAGTTAATGCTATTACAGAATATATAAAAAATATAGATATATCGTTAGCCGAACGGATTAAGTTCACAGGTGAGTTTAATGTTGTTGCCTCTGAAACAGAATTGGTAAGCGTTACTCTTGAAATAGATGCAGTTAAGTAAATTAAAACAGGTTATACCGTTATCCATTTTATATAGAAGACAATCTCGACCTTAATTATAGGCTTTATTCAGTAGCTTTTTCTCTAACCCTTTGTCTTATGTACGAAGACACCATTAAAGTTATCACCAGGAGGCTCTTCAATATAGTGTTCACATCGTTCAATATACATGTTGTAAATATTTTTATTGGTCTTGTCAGGCCAGTTGTCCTCGATATCCCTGAAGATTTTTAATGCATCTTCAAACCTTGCTTCTTTATAAGCCTCGATGCCGCTATTGTAGTATTCCAGCTCATCCAATAATCGTTGTTTTTCCACTGCACCACTTATCTCATTATCAGAACTCGAGATAACTGTATTGCCTTGAGCATCTGCATCATATGAAACTGAACGCGCCAAATAGAGCGGCGTCTCCCATTGGGTCTTAGATAAATCGGAATAGTCGACTATTTGCCATATCTCAACAGGGATCGACTGTCCCTTAACAGTAACGAGATCCAGAAATCTAAAGAGGTATTTATCTTGCGGAATGCGATCTTTGACTTGTCCTGATATATTGCACATGGAGTTGTAATATTTACAAAGTGCCTCTAGGCGTGCACCTAAATTGATAGGATCCCCAATCGCGGTGTAGTCACTACGTCCACTGCTCCCCATCTCGCCAATCGTTGCGACACCTACGTTAATCCCAATGCCTATTTCTATGGGTTCAACACCCATATCTTCTGCCATCTTGCAGATATTAGTGAAACGTTGATCTTTTTTAACTTTTACATTTAAAGGTGCAACAGCATGTATTTGATCAAGTGTTGCGTCAACAGACTTTTCTGTATGATTTTTTACAGTCGCTGGGGCATTCCAGTACGACATAATCGCATCACCGATAAATTTATCGACGGTTCCTTCAGACTTTGTGATGATTTGAGTCATTTCATCCATGTATTGATTTAAAAACTCAATCAAGGTATTCGCGTCGCCTGCCGCTTCAGAAATATTAGTGAAGTTACGTACATCAGAGAAGGTAACGGATATCTCATGTTCCTTGGCGATAAAAGCATCTTCACCACTGGCGGCATTTTTAATGATGTCTTCCATGACTTGTGGTGAAACCTTAGAAGCAAATTTGCCTCTGATGAGGTTTTTTTGTTTGGTTTCAAAAAAATAGCCAGTGATAATTGATGCCAAGGCACCAAATATCAAAGTGAAGAGTGGATAGAAAATACTTAGAATAACCCCCTCGGTAAAGAGTAGGTAGTTAAAGAAATAAAGTAGTGTAAATGCCATGCCAGCAATAATAAACGGGAAAACCAATGCGCTGCTGTATCCAATAGCGATGACAACTACAATTGCCAGAATAAGAATGAGGAATACATTAATTGCCGGCGCTACAGCGGGGATATGAATGAAATCTGTTGCAATGATGTTGTCTATTACATTCGCATGCACTTCTACTCCCGGATAAATAGAATCAAAAGGCATGATTCTTAAGTCAAGGAGCCCCGCTGCTGAGGTGCCAACAAGCACAATCTTGCCTGCGATATCAGCAGTGTTGAAGTCTCCTTTGATGATATCAACCGCAGGGATGTAGTTAAAAGTAGAAGAAGGACCTCTGTAATTAACTGAAATTCGACCAAGTGTATCAGTGGGTATTTCTCGTCCGGCAATACTAATTGAGCGCACTCCGGATTCATCATATATGACTTCCATTTGATCCTCTTGGAAAGCCATACGAACGAGCTCCAGAGCCAGAGATGGATAGACCTTGGAATCATATGCAATTGCGAGTGGGACAGAGCGAATAACACCATCGCTATCAGGCCAGACGTTAAAAAAACCACTCGTCCGTGAGGCATTCTGGATTATTGGAATATTGGTAATGACGCCATCAGCTTCCGGAAGATATTCATGATCGCCTTTGTTAATTTGGATAAAATTTGCCGGGATTTTTGGAGCCTCATTGTGCCTATGGATTTCTCTATCATCAAAATCAAACGTGTATCCCAAAATGGTTGGTGTTTTCGCAACTGTAGAAGCCAATAATTCATCGTAGTTGATATGCTTATCCTTAGGCACGATATCTGCGATACCAAGCTCTGATATCACACGATGCGGGGATGATTTATCAGGTTCCGGAAACATTATATCGAAGCCAATGGCACTAACTCCCGCATCACCTAAATTTTGAACCATCTTGGCCACATCGCTCCGTTTCCATGGGAATTGGCCTATTTCTTTTAGTGAACGTTCATCGATATCGATAATCGCGACTTGCCCAGATGTTTCAATGGTGCCCCGGTTGAGAAAGAGCATGTCACGGAGTTTGTGATCAAAGACTTCAAATTGTGATGGGATCAAGACATATATGGAGATGACTATTCCCGCAACAACGAGGCCTAGTCCGAAATAGATAAAGAACTTTTTCACATTAGCTCCTAGGTTTAAGAAGACGCTGGAAAAATAAAGAGCGTGCTTCCCATAGTATGATTTTTATTGCTACAGGTGTACTTAAGCCAGTAGCTACGAATTTATAATTACCATTATGGATAAAATGCATACTTAATTCCACTGAGACGGGCACTTTATCAACTGTAGTACCATTAAAGCAATTAAGCAGGGATGTGGGGATTGTTCTCGATTATTCAATTAAAGTAACTGAATAAAACTTAGTCTCCTAAATTAACTAAGCCTCTGGTTATCAGGGTTTTTTTATTCCTTTTCTAAGTAACGAGCCCAGTCAAATTGTTTATCTGCTATTACAAGGAATTCGGGGTTTAGTAAGGATTCCTTGGTGTTATATTCAAGACGTTTGTAATCTGTATCAACTACCATTCCTCCCGCCTCTTCAACAATAGCTTGCGCTGCAGCTGTATCCCATTCGGAAGTGAGGCCAAAGCGTGGATATATATCGGCGGTGCCCTCTGCAACCAAGCAGAATTTTAATGAACTCCCGACGGAGAGTACTTCCGGATTATTTAAACTGGCAATAAAGTCTTGTAACCGTTGATTACCATGAGATCGGCTTCCTGCTATGGTTATTGCATTAGCGTTGGTTTGTTTTACACAAATTTGCGATTTATCTCCATTGGATTCGTGCTTATAGGCACCATTATTGATTGATGCGCTGTAACTGACGCCAGTAACGGGAATATAGATGACGCCCATAATTGAGCTATGTCCTTCTATTAAAGCAATGTTTACCGAGAATTCGCCATTACGCTTGATAAACTCGCGAGTACCATCCAAGGGATCAACCAGCCAATATTGAGTCCATTTTTGACGATCACTAAAACTGATATGTGACGATTCCTCAGAAAGTATAGGAATAGATGGCGTTAATTTTGTTAATTGATCACAGATTGTATTATGCGCTGCCATGTCGGCTGCGGTTAGAGGTGAGTTATCCTTTTTGTTCTCCACTGAAAAATCTGTTTCATAGATCTCCAATATTTTTTCCCCTGCCTCATGGGAGATCTTTAAAATTTCAGAAGTAAGTTCTTCTAGTTCGTGATGTTTAATTTCATTCATTTGGTCTGCTTTGTTATCCTTATCACTTCTGTGACTCATTCTACCTGTCTTAAAACAACATGAAAGCCAACTTTAGCTGGAAATCTATAAAAACCGTATTGTTAGATATGGATGGCACCCTGCTTGATTTGAATTTTGATAATTACTTTTGGCAAGAGTATTTGCCGATTCACTGGGGTTCGTTGAATAATATGGATGCGGTAACTGCAAAGACGCAACTTAAAGCTTGGTATGCAAAAGAGGCCGGAACACTTTCCTGGTATTGTCTGGATTTTTGGACGGAACGATTAGAATTTAATGTTTTAGAGCTGAAGACGGATGTTGAGCATTTAATTAAGTATCGGCCTCATGCGGAGATGTTTCTTCAGCGGCTGAGTGAATCAGACTACTCTGTAGTAATGGTGACCAATGCACATGAAGACCTTATTAAGATGAAGGTGGAAAAAACCAGTATTGATGTTTTCTTTGATCGAATCATAAGTGCTCATACTATTGGTCATGCAAAAGAGGACCAGTCCTTTTGGGAGAAATTACAATTAGAGGTGCCTTTTAACTGTGATGAAACGCTATTGATTGATGACAATTTAACAGTACTAAGGGCAGCTAGAAAGTTCGGTATTAAAAACTTGTTAACGATAGCAAAACCCGATAGTCAAAACCCTGAACAGGAAACAGCAGAGTTTGATGTAATTCATTCATTTCAGGATCTTGTCTTTTAACGATTGAGATTAACTCCGTAACAAAAATCCCAAACATCATGATTAAGTCTCAAGCCACGAGCCTCATAACGCGTTCTAATGCGCCAGTTTGGTCTTGGCGAAGAATATGATTTACTTCCCGATAGATTAATAAGAGCAGGGTCCGACTCGCATAGCTTCTGAATGTGATTAGCATAGTGTTGCCAATCTGTAGCTATATGTAAACGTCCATGTATAGCAATTTTCCTCTTTATTAATCCGATCAACTGCTTATTAATCAGTCTCCGTTTCTGATGTCTCGTTTTGGGCCATGGGTCAGCGAAAAAAATAAATACCTGGCTTATTGAACGATCCGGGATTTGGTTTTGTAGCACATCAATGACATCGTTATTACTGATTTTAATGTTTGTTAAGTTATTCGATTCTATATTATTTAATAGTTGGCCAACGCCTGGTCGATGAACCTCAATAGCAAGATAGTTGTTTTCCGGATGTGTTTGAGCGTGATTAAGCGTCGAGTCGCCAGTGCCAACACCAATATCCAGTATGAGTGGAGCACGACGTTCGTATAAGGTCTCTAGATCGAGATTATCGACGTTGAAGTTAACACCATGTTTATCCCAATAGTTGTTCAACGCGTATTGTTGCGCGCTAGTTAACCGACCCTCTCGTTTAACATAACTGCGAATAGTGTTTTGTTTTGTTGGCTTTTCTTTCAAGGAGCAGTGAGTGGTGGTTCGTAGAATATTAATTACATACCCGTGATACTTGGAAATGCGTGTTTTAGAGTGAGTTTGTTTTTATTCAGGGCAAGGCGAGACGATGCGCATGGCCACTCCCTGCAAAGAGGAGCACCAACAGTAGGCGCTTTAGGCGACGCTGCATGGATGAAAACGGGCGTGCTATAAATATGCATTTCCAAGTATCACGGGTATATATAAAAGATGTATTAAAAGAGCCCATCGATTGGTGATGAAGCACTGGCATAAGCGCGTCTTGGCATTCTTCCCGCTAAATAAGCTTCACGACCAGCTTCAATGGCTTTTTTCATTGCGCTTGCCATCAGTACAGGATTCTTTGCTTCAGCAATGGCTGTATTCATTAAGACACCGTCACAGCCCAATTCCATGGCAATAGCGGCGTCTGAAGCGGTGCCAACGCCCGCGTCTACCAGAATAGGGACATTGGCATTCTCAACAATTGTGCGAATGTTATACGGATTACGGATGCCTAGTCCGGAGCCGATCGGCGCTGCTAGTGGCATAACAGCAACACAACCCATTTCTTCAAATCTTTTAGCCATTATCGGGTCGTCTGATGTATAGACCATGACCTTGAAGTTATCATCTATCAGCTGTTTTGCTGCATCAAGAGTTTGCGGTACATCCGGGAATAATGTTTTTTTATCCCCAAGGACTTCGAGTTTTACTAAATTATGTCCATCTAATAGTTCTCTCGCTAGTCGGCAAGTTCTAACCGCCGATTCGACATCGTAACAACCGGCTGTGTTTGGCAAAATGGTATATTTATCAGGAGAAATAACCTCCAGGAGGTTGGGCTCATCTTTATTTTGTCCGATATTGGACCTGCGAATAGCGACGGTCACAATTTGTGCCCCACTGGTTTCGATGGCACTCTTTGTCTCATCCAGATCTTTATATTTACCCGTTCCAACTAATAATCTGGAAGAATAATCCGTGCCCGCAATTGAGATTGTGTCTGTGCTAGTCATATAGATTTATCCGCCACCAATGGCTTGAACTATTTCAATATTATCGCCCGTGTGTATAGGCGTGTGGGAGTATTCGCTTCTGGGGATGATGGTTTGGTTTATTTCGATTGCGAATTTGCCTTCCAGACCCAGAGATGAGACAAAATTTTCGATGGTGAGATCATTAACTATCGTACAAGGATCGCCATTAAGAGTAACTTCCATAAAGTGTGGTGTTATTGATCAGAAGAGTACATTAATATCTGGCTAATCGAGGTCGATCTCTAAGCCTTCTCTGGCGACTTTGCAGATTAGTGATGCACCTCGTTCTTTGATTATTTCAAGACATTTCTCATATATTTTATCGATAGCATCATCATCGTTATAAGGGTCATGATGGTATAGATATAATTCCTTAACTTCTGCGTCAATTGCATAATTAATAACATCAACATAACACGAGTGTCCCCAACCACGCTTGGTTTCATAATCTTCAGGCGTATATTGTGCATCATGAATCAGAATATCAGCGCCGTGTATTGTTTTTAATTCGTATTCGTATTCTTCTCGATTCATATCTTCGAACATTTGCTGTTCTTCTTCACTGAATTCGGTCATCTTTTGCTTGATAGATTTATCAAGAAATTGACATTCATTATCAGAGACATAAATAATGGTTTTGTTACCAGCCTTGATTTTATAACCATAGGTGACGCCAGGATGATGGACGCTGTAATAACTTATATCAATTGGGCCAGCGCTTAATTTTGTTTCCCGTGGGTTAACATAATTAATCTTTGCCATCCAGGTCTCGGTGCCTACTGGGAAGTAGGGCGCTTGCATTTGAGAATCAAGCTTTTGTTTCATTTCCTGAATAGATTCACCGGGGCCGAAAAAATTTAGTTTCCAGTCAGGTATAAAGGCAGGTACAAAGAATGGCAAACCACAAATATGGTCCCAGTGATAATGTGTTAAAACAATTAATAGTTCTTTGTTCTTGGCTTCTGCTGCGAGTCGATTGCCTAGTGGGATTATACCGGTACCTGCGTCACAGATAAGTACATGATCATCTACATTAATCTCAACACATGAGGTGTTACCACCAACTTTTAGATGTGTTGGAAAGGGTGCAGCATACGATCCTCGTACGCCCCAAAAGCGGAGATAGGACTTTGCCATGCGTTATATTTTACTAATTGTAAGGGTTTTCTTTATTAATATAATTGGTAATTATATCGGTAATTGTCCGCATTGGCATCGGTTTGGTGATAAATTCTAGTGCTCCGAGCTCATTTGCAACAGTTCTGTCCTGTGCATAATCTTTTGAGGTCAGAATTATCACAGCGGTGTCCCTATGCAGTGGCAATCTTCTTAATTCTGACAAGAAGGTTAAGCCATCCTTGTCAGGCATGATGATATCGAGGAATAACAGATCTGGTTTATTCTCGCCTAGGTATTCCATAGCATCAGCAGCAGAGCCAAAGCTGATTAACTCGAGTGCCAGGTTTTCTGTGCTACGCTCAAAAAGTGCTCGCACAGTAGCATTATCGTCTACTACAACTACTGTTTGTTTAGAGTCACCCATTTTAAGATTTAGCCTTTATTCCTTTATTTATATTTAGAAGTAAACTTATATAGTTATACTAACTTGTTGATTTTTATTATTTACATCTGTTATCCAGCTATTACATCCATATTAGCTGATATTCTTATTTCCAGAATTATCATTGGTTTAGCTCGTATTTTCAGTGTAAATAGTACACTAAAATACTGCCAGAGCCACACACTTTAATCGTTCTCTATTAAGCTTACTTCGCAGGAGGATAAGATTCGGGTTCATCTCATGCCCGGAAACGACGTGTCGCGGTTTTAGGGCTAATTTGCGGGTGTAGTTCAGTTGCAGAACATCAGCTTACCAAGCTGAGAATGTGGGTATTCGCACTGGCACACCGCTACGCTGCTCCTGCATCGCTTAAAGCGCCTACTGTTGGTGCCAGTATTTCCACTACACCCCTCAAGTGGGTACCGAGGTCCATGGCGGTCATGCCAATCATTCGCTCCATAAGCCACTCGTTAAGTCCGATTACTGGCCTGAGTTAGAATCGAGGTTGTATCTGCAAGGCGTCCAATCAATGTCTTTACAAATACCTTCAAAAAACGGAGCTGTGTTTCTTCTGCCGCCCGATCTAATGTTGATGCATTAACTTGAATTAATGAAACATCACTTTTTGCAATCACGGATGCAGAGCGCTTTGCCTTGGCTAAATATCCCATTTCACCAAAACAATTGCCCTCCTGAAGAGAATCAATTTGTTGACCATTTTTTTCAACAGTAACTACGCCTGACAGGATAATATAGAAAGAGTGGTCTTCCTCCCCTTCCCGAATAATATGGCTATTACTATCATATTTATGCCAATCGCAAGCACGGATGAGTTCCCATATGTCAGCATCAGTGAAACCATCGAAAAACCCCAGATTCTGTATAGATTCAAATTTGTTACGTAATGAATCCTGGTTTTCAACATCATCGAGATCTTCATATATTAATGCTAAATCAGCAGCGAGATCCAAGCCCATGGTATAGCGTTTATCCGGACTTTTTTTCAGCATACGCTTTAAGGCATATTCCAATCCTTCTGGTACGTCGTTGCGAAATTCACTTAATGGGGGTATTTTCTCTGACGTTATTTTTTTACTGATTGCGCTGAGACTATTCGCTTTAAATGGATGATGACCGGTAAGCATCTCATACATAATGATGCCCAATGAAAAAATATCGGTATTGGTCGATATTTGCCATTCATTGATTTGTTCCGGCGACATATAAAGCGGGGATCCTAAAAAGCCATGAAATTGAGTTTCCAGGAAGTCTTCACGAATGATCATGGCAATACTAAAATCAGCGATTTTAATATCTAAGGATGATGTTTGCAGAATGTTCTCTGGTTTTATATCTCGATGAATTATTCCTTGTCGGTGAGCATAGTCGAGTGCCTTAGCTACTTTGTAGATGATGCCAACCACTTCTCGAACAGAAAGCAAAGCCTCAGGTTTACAGTAGCCTCCTAATGTTTTGGCGTTAGATATATATTCCATGACGAGATAACAATTATCTCCGTCAATATCAGCATCGAATATTTTTAGTATACTGGGATGATTTAATACCCCTGCAGCTTGTGCTTCATTAAAGAAGAGTTTTTTGAAGCGTTCCCCGGTCTCCTCTTCTTTTACATATTGAGGGTGGGCAAGTTTGATGGCGACTACTTTATCTGCAAAGGGGTCGTGCGCTGAATAGACCGCGCCCATATTGCCACGGCCGACCTCTTCTATAATTCTATATTTTCCTATCTTTTCAGGGATTGCTGACATGGTCGATGTGTTTTTCGCCTTGAAGTCAATAGGTGTTAATTAAAGCAGAGAGACTCTGTGAAAGATAGTGATGCCCCTTATATATCTTCCATCTTAAGTTTTAATAACATGAAATCCAGGTCGTTAGCTAATAATCTATCTCGCGCTTGCTGTAATTTATTGGTGTTTTTATAAGGGCCAATCCTGACGCGATGGCGTACGTCCTGACCGTTAATGACCACACGTTGTATATCGGCGGTGACGCCCATCATTGCAAGTTTGGCTTTTATTTCATCAGCGGCACCAAATTGCTTGAAGGATCCAACTTGTAGAACAAACATAACCGGCTGATCATCTTTTTGTGTGTTTGTAGAATCTTCTTCGACTGATTCCCATTCTGAAATATTAACCTCTTTATTGGGTAATATTTTATAGAAATCAAATTGTGGTTCGGGCAGTTGAGCTATGTCTTGGTTTTTATTGTCTGTGATACTTGCATCATCAATAACAGGTTCGTTTACAAGTAAGTGGTTATTTTTTTCAATAGAGGCATTGTGCTCATGAAAGTAAACGATAACAGCAATAAATAAACCCAGGCTTAGACCTGTTAGAAATGAAAGTGCACCACTGAAACGTTGTGTTAGTGGAGCAGGTTTTTTCGGTTTAATATTTTTATAATCTCTTGGCACTACATTACCTCTGGTGCGCTTACGCCTAAAAGAGACAATCCATTTTGGATTACTTGTTTAGTAGCCTCTATTAATGTGAGGCGTGCATTTCTGATCACATTATCATCAACTATAAATTGATTTGCGTTGTAGTAAGTATGAAAATCATTTGCCAGATCCTTAAGATAATAAGCCAACTGGTGTGGTTCATAAGTTATAGCCGCATTTTCTATTACATCCGGATATCTAGCAAGAGTCCCTAGCAACTTGATTTCGTGCGGTTCATTAAGACTTGAAACGTCATTTAAAGCTTCGGCTTGCTGATAGTTAATGCCTTTTTCCGGTAGTTGTCTAAAAACACTACAGATTCGAGCATGGGCATATTGTATATAATAAACAGGGTTGTCATTTGATTCCGATTTGGCCAATTCGAGATCAAAATCCAAGTGTTGATCACTTTTCCGCATAATATAAAAAAAGCGCGCAGCGTCTTTGCCTACTTCATCTTGAAGCTCCTTAAGAGTGATAAATTCTCCTGAGCGAGTAGACATTTGTAACTTTTCTTTACCTCGATACAGTGTTGCAAACTGAACTAATAGTATTTCGAGCTTTTCAGGTGAGAGTTCAAGCGCCTGCATGGAAGCCTTTACTCTGGCAATATAACCATGATGATCAGCACCCCAAACATCAATAATCTTTTCAAAGCCACGCTCTGTTTTTGAGAGATGATAGGCGATATCAGATGCGAAATAGGTTGCTTGTCCATTCTCTCTGATTAATACGCGATCTTTTTCATCACCGAGTTTGCTGGAACGGAACCATTGGGCGCCATCTTTTTCATAAACCCAGTCATTTTTTATTAATTTATCAATGCATTGTTTTACCGTGTTGTTTTCTACTAGTGAGCGTTCTGAAAACCAGTTATTAAATTCAACACCAAAACCGATAAGGTCATCTTTAATTGTGATCAGTATTGAGTCTAGGCCTGCATCAAACACAACTCGATAGTTTTCTTCGCCAAGATTATCGATACAATATTTTATCAGGCCATCAATCTTTATTTCGGGGTCTTCTTCTTTATACAACGGCACGACGTTTTCAGTTGGAAGAACAAATTTCTCAGCATGTTCTTCATGTAACTTTTTGGCGATATCAATAATATAATCACCCTGATAAGCATTCTCCGGAAAAGGAATCTCAGCGCCAATGTGTTGTAAATAGCGTAACCAGACACTGACAGCAAGTATATCCATCTGTCGGCCTGCATCGTTTATATAGTATTCACAGCTGACATTAAAACCTGTTTTTTTAAGCAAGCTAGCGACGGCAGCGCCATAGGCAGCACCACGACCATGACCAATGTGTAATGGCCCGGTTGGGTTTGCAGAAACGAATTCAATCAAGGTGGATGTGTTTGCACCAACAATAGAGTCACCGTATTGATCGCCGTTCTTTAAGATCTCTACGACAGTTGCTTGGTGAGCATTTTGTTTTAGAAAAAAGTTAATGAATCCCGGGCCGGCAATTTCAACTCGTTCTAGTACGTCAGAATCGGGAAGTTGATCTATTATATTTTGTGCTAACTGGCGCGGATTAGTCTTGGCCGTTTTTGCTAAAGTCATTGCGATATTAGAAGCAAAATCACCATGCTCTGGGCCACGAGAATTTTCTATCTTAATTACAAGTTCATTACTTGCAGGTATTATTTCTTTTGACTCTAGTATCGCTAAAGATTGGAGGAGTAATTCTTGAATTTGCTTTTTCAATTTAGGCTGTCTCAAAAAAGTCACACATTCTAGAGTGTTTAATGGCTTAGGTGAAGGTAGAGCACGTGTTTATTTGACGACAGTCAACCCAAGGCTCTCCCAGTTTTGCATACCACCGCGGTACCATTTAAGTTTATGAGCTGGATAGCCAAATCTCAGTAAGGTTTTAATATTAGAAGGAGATTGCCCACACCACTGACCATTACAGAACAGCACTAGAGTCTTGGCATTGGAAAAATCCCATAGACCTTCAATACTAACCGCGCCAAACCTGTCTTCTAATATGTCTGCTATCTCAAATGGATCGGCACCGGCTTCCTGTTTTAACAAGGTCCATGGAATATTAGTCGAACCCGGGATAGTGCCTTTCTTTACCCACCCTTCAGTACGTGAATCTATAACCAATATAGAAATGTCGCCATTTGTCATGCGCACTAAATAATCCAGGACTTCTAATTCACCTATGGTTTCTACACCTTCAGCAAGTTTTCCTGGTTGGATACAAAATGGTGGACATTTTCTGGATGTCTTTGCGTAGTCTGGATTAATGATGTGATCGGGAGATTGATTTCTTTGTATTCGGACGATCTTGCCTTTGTGCTTAACATCGACAAAATCGATTTCATTACTAATTTTTACATCCAGCCCGGTTGATGAAAATACTGAGCTACATGCCAATGAAGTCAGAACAATAATAAGCAAATAATGTTTTTTCATAATAATTAGCTAAGCCATGTCTTGTGGGTCTACGTCTAATGACCAACGTACTTTTTTCGAGCGCTGACTACTTTCAAGCATATCTAACCAATCATCCAAATGTGTGTGTAACGCTTTTCTACTTTGAGATTGGATAATTAATTGGTAGCGATAGCGGCCGCTACGTTTTTCAACCAGCGCAGGAATTGGCCCGAATAATAATAATTTGTTATTAGTAAGCTGGTTTAGTTGCATGCTGGCATCATTTATAAATTGTTTTGCGTCATTACTATTATGTGCTTCAGCTCTTAAGAAAACCATATATGAATACGGCGGTAATGATGCATGGTTTCTTTCTTCTAAGAGAGAGTTGCAAAAATAGTTATATCCATGCTCTATCAGCTGTTGAAACAATGGGTGCTCAGGGTTGTAGGTCTGCACAATAACCGTTCCTTCTTTAACGCCTCTGCCAGTTCGACCGCTGACCTGCATAAAAAGTTGCGCTAATCTTTCGCTAGCCCGGAAGTCAGTTGAAAATAAACCTCGATCTGCATCGACTATGCCGGTAAGCGTGACATTTGGAAAGTGATGGCCTTTAGCAAGCATTTGTGTGCCAATCATGATATCGATTTCGCCAGATTGTATTTTTCCCAGATAATCATGCATGGCATTTTTTTTACGTGTTGTATCGCGATCAATTCTGGAAATGTTCGCATGTGGAAATAAAGTTGTAAGGACTTCTTCAATTCGCTCTGTCCCATGACCCATAAGCAATAATGGCTCATTACAATCAGGGCATTGTTCAATATGCCGTTTAGTAACACCACAATGATGACAAACAAGACGGTTTATATTCTTATGATAGGTATAAGGTAATTCGCATCGCGTGCATTCAGCTTTCCAACCACAACTGTGACAAAATAAATGAACTGCATACCCTCTGCGATTTAAAAATAATAGTACTTGGTTTTTGTTATTTAAATGATCGGTGATCTCATCTACCAACGATTGCGATATTGGGCCGTGCATTTTTTTACCGCGAATATCCAGTAAACGATATTTTGGCGGTTTTGCATTAGCCGCCCTAGTAGATAATATTAAGTGTTTGTAGCGTTCTTTTTTAACGTTATATAGCGATTCTAATGAGGGTGTCGCTGAGCCAAGAATTACCGGCACCTTGTCGCGAGACGCACGTGTGATAAGCATATCTCTGGCCGAATAACGAAAGCCGTCTTGTTGTTTATAAGATAAGTCGTGTTCTTCGTCGATAATATATAAGCCGGGATTTGCAAGATCTGTCCAAATAGCAGATCGCGTGCCTATGATTATTTTCGCTTTGCCCGATTTTGCCGCTAGCCAATGTTGAGTGCGTTCAGTATCAGATAAGCCTGAATGCTGAATGGCAATATTAACTTCAAAGCGATCTTTAAATCGCTGTATTTGTTGAGGTGTTAATCCAATTTCAGGCAACAAGATTAGACACTGTTTGCCAGATTTAATGACCGAGTCCATCACCGTCATATAGACTTCAGTTTTACCACTACCTGTTAAACCATCCAGTAAAAATATAGAAGCATCATCTATCGATTTTAGAATTTCATTCGTTGCAGATTTTTGATCTTTATTAAGCTTGAAAGGACTTTTGTTTATTTTAATAGCACAGTCAGGCGCATCTTCATTGCTTCTGGTGATTAGCCCTTTCTCTTCGAGGGAGAGTAGTGATGGCTTTGACCTAGTGTAAATCGAATTTACTTCGGCCTCATTAGCAGGGGATTTTCGTTGTTGTAAATAATGTAATAGCTGTGATTGTTTAGGTGCCTGCTTAATGAGCTTGGCTTCAAAGGCAGCCCCTTTTTCTGTTAAGCACCAGGTTTTCTCTTCATATTTAGTTATGGAATTATTTTTTCTTAATGCCAAGGGCAAGGCTGAAAAAATGACTTCCCCTATAGGGTAATGGTAATAATTGCTTGCCCATTTAAGCAAATTCAAATGTTTGTGGCTAAATAACGAATGGTCATCAATCACATGGTTAATTTTTTTTAATTTATTTTGTGGGCAATCAGTTTTATTGTTTACTGAAACCACAATACCGACTACATTTTTGCGTCGCCCAAACGAAACCGATACGCGAAGCCCGGGTTCTAGATTGTTTAAATTTGCCGCGTCGTCTGGCAAATAATCAAATAAACGTCTTAAAGGTGTTGCTATTGCAACATGCAATATCAATGGGTGCGCTATCATATATCTGATGAAAACTTACTGATCATCAACTAGCCTTTTTACGTCGCTTAACGTTGCGCGTTTCATTGGACGCTGTGTGATTGGATCTATAGGTGCGTTTCTCTGGAGAGGGTGTGGCAAGACAATTAAAACAATATTTATATTGCCGGCAATAAATTTTAATGCTGTGAAAAAGGTATGGTTTTTCTTTTCTATTTTTAATCGACGTTCACAGAGTGATATTGGGATACCATTTTTTTCAAGATAAAGAGAAATAATCTCAGGTGAGTCAGAAAAAACATGAATTATAATTTCAGAATTTTCATTAGCCGTGCCACTCAATACTGATCCTACAAGTAGTGGATTATATTCTTCAAGCAACAGCATAGTTCTGTGGGCTATTTTTCGGGATTCAAAAACCATCTGCTGTTGTTTCTCATTATGAAAAAGCGATTGATACTCAATCAGTGCAACTTCAACTTCACGATTACTAGGTAGCAATCGTTTATTATTAACATTTAATTGTTCAGCAGCCTTTTTCTTGGCCAAGAAAAAATCTTCCAGACCATCTTGCGCAACCAGTTTGGCAGCTTCATGAGCAATATTTTTTCTTATGCGGTCGTCAGCAGTAAGACGCATTTTTTATAACGGTTTTATTAGAATAGTTGTTCTGGAGTAGATGCAGCTTCATTAGTTTGTATGAAGACATCAGGTTGTTTTGTTTCTGTTGTTGATTTTGGTGCGTGCTCCAACCTAAACACTTCAAAGATTGCATTAGGGTTACTGGCATGTGCTAGTTGTCCGTTTTCCGGGTCTATACGCACATTTACAAGACCCTCGGGTCGTTCCATGATTGCTTCAGGCATACCTTCAAGAGCGACTCTCATATATTCAATCCACATAGGCAGTGCTGCACTCGCCCCAGTTTCTCTGCTGCCTAATGGTTTAAACTTGTCGAAACCAACCCAGCAGATAGTGACAATATTCGAGTTAAAACCAGAGAACCAGGCATCATGTTGATCGTTTGTTGTGCCTGTCTTTCCAGAAAGGTCTGTACGTTTTAATTGTAGAGCGCGTCGACCGGTGCCATTTTTTATAACGTTGCGTGTTATTGAATTCATGATCCAGATATTCTGGGGGCTAACGACGCGAGGCGCATATAATTTTTTAGTAATTAATTCTTCTTCTGGTGCAGGAATAATTAATTCATTTTCTCCCTCTATCTCTTCCGCAAAAGTATTTCGTTCTGTTGTATCAACCAATGTCTTTGTTTCATCTTCAATACATTGACTACAGGCCACTAATGGTTTTGCCTGAAATATCACCTCATCATTGTAGTCTTTAATCTGTTTTATATAGTATGGATTAATTAGATGCCCTCCATTAGCAAAAACACTATATCCGCGAGCCATTTCCCACGGCGTTATTTCAGCGCTTCCGAGTGACAAAGAAAGGTCATGAGGAAGTTGGTCTATATCGAAGCCAAACTTTTGAATATGTTCAAGTGCAAATGGGACGCCTATAGCATGTAACAATCTGATCGATACAAGATTGCGAGAATGCGTTAAAGCAACTTTTAATCGTGTTGGACCATAACTTTTACGACTGTAATTTTGAGGGCGCCAATCATCTTCAATGCCAGGGTCATCAAATACGATTGGAGCATCATTAATGATTGTTGCAGCTGTCATACCTGACTCAATTGCTGAAGAATAGATAAATGGTTTGAAACCCGAACCAGGTTGTCGTCTTGCTTGAGTTATGCGATTAAATTTATTTTTATAAAAATCAAAACCTCCAACCAGAGCCAGAGTTGCGCCATCATGAGGGGAAAGCGATACCAATCCACCCTCGACATCAGGTATTTGTGAAAGCGCCCAATCACCAGTCTCAGTTTCAATTAAACGGATAATATCTCCCGGAGATAGAACTTCTGCGGCTGTTTTTAGTTTGCTGCCACGGCGATTCTCCGAAATATATTTTCGTGCCCACTTGAGGCCTTCCCAATTTATCTCAACTTGACCTATACCTGTAATGTACGCGCTAACACTCTGTTCATTGACATGAGAAACCAGGCCTGGATATAAATTCCCCAGAGTTGGAAAGCTTTCAAGCAACGCTTCAATCTCTTTTTCAGTCTTACTTTGTATATCTTCTATATGATGTTCAGGGCCCCGATATCCATGGCGTTTATCATAAGCTAACAAAGTGTTTCTCAACGCTAGATTGGCAGCGTTTTGATTTTTGTCGAGTATGGTCGTTGTTACTGTCAGCCCGTTACTGTATGCCGCATCACCTTGTTGATCTGTTAGCTCACTCCTGACCATCTCTGCTATATAGGGTGCTTTAAGTTCAATCGAGGCAGAATGCAGTGAAGCGCTAGTGGGCGCATTCGAAGCAAGCGCATATTCATCTTCCGTAATATATGAAAGCAAGAGCATTCTTTGTAATACATAGTTTCTGCGTATTAATGCACGCTCGGGGTTGGTTATAGGGTTTGTTGTCGAAGGTGCTTTTGGCAGTCCGGCGATCATTGCAATTTGAGGCAAGCTTAATGAGTTGATATCAACGCCATAATAAACTTGAGCAGCAGCGGCAACGCCGTACGCTCTTTGTCCTAGATATATCTTATTTAGATACAGTTCTAGAATGGCGTCTTTACTAAGTTCTTGTTCAATTTTAAATGCGAGAAAAATTTCATTAAGTTTTCTTAAGTAGGTTTTTTCACGACTTAGGAAAAAGTTTCTGGCAACTTGCATTGTTATAGTGCTGCCACCTTGTTTTTTCGATCCTGTTTTTACTAATGAATACACTGCTCTTGCAATACCTTGCCAATCAACGCCAGGGTGTACATAAAAACGATCATCTTCTGCAGCCAGAAATGCTTGGGTTAATTTAGGTTGAACTTCATTAATGTTTATTGGTGCACGTCTTTTTTCGCCAAACTCTGCAATTAAAGATAAGTCCTCACTATAAACACGAAGAGGCACTTGTAGTTTCACATCCTTTAAAGTGTCTATATCTGGCAGACCAGGCAGTACATACCAAGACACAATTACGATAGTAATTATGCCTAAAACCATTATTGAAAGGAGAAAATTAAAGAAAAAACGCAACATCTTGTATGAATGATATCTCAATTACGCAATATGTTCTGTTTTTTTTACGAAAGTGTAAAATTGAATGCATTACGTTAAAAAACCCCAAAAACCTGTTGTTTTTTAAATTTCTCTTGGCTATAGTAGCCAAAGTAAGTTAATGTTGTATTACACATATGGCATATAACTAATGACTTCAAAAGGAAAAAATAGTGTTTTCGTTTAATAAAAAGTCAGTTCCAATATTAGGTGTCGACATAAGCGCAACTGCAATAAAGTTGCTTGAACTTAGCCGCAGTGGCAGTAAATTCCGTGTGGAAAGTTACGCAGTTGAGGCTCTTCCACCTAATTCAGTCTCCGATAAGACTATAAACGATATTGAACAAGTCGGCGAGGCTGTTGCACGTGCTGTAAAGAAATCTGGCACACGTACAAAACAAGCCGCAGTTTGTGTCGCAGGTTCTTCAGTTATCACAAAAGTTATCAGTATGCCGGCGGGTCTTTCAGACGATGAGATGGAAAGTCAAATTCAGGTTGAAGCAGATCAATATATTCCATTCCCTCTAGAAGAGGTGGCGATGGATTTTGAAGTGATTGGCGAATCAAATGAAGGAGCCGAGAGAGTTGATGTATTGCTTGCTGCGTCACGTAGTGAAGTTGTAGATAATGTTGTCGCCTCGATAGAGTTAGGTGGACTGACAGCCAAGGTCGTAGATATAGAGGCCTTCGCTATTGAAAATACTATAGATTTAATGAGCAAAGATTTCCCTGCCGGCACTTCTAAAGAAGCAATAGCTGTGGCAGACGTAGGTTCTGCTGTTACTACTTTTAGCGTCATGGAGAATATGAAGATCATCTATTCGCGTGAAGAAATATTTGGTGGTGCGCAATTAACCGAAGATATCCAGCGACGATATGGCTTGTCTTATGAAGAGGCAGGTTTAGCCAAAAGACAAGGTGGTTTGCCCGATAATTATGAGCCTGAAGTACTAGAGCCATTTAAAGAAAATATGGCCTCACAAATTGGACGTGCTCTACAATTCTTTTATGCCTCAAGTCAAATTAGTGATGTAGATGTTCTTATTCTTGCTGGAGGTTGTTCTTCTATTCCTGGAATAGCTGAATTAGTTGAGTCAAAACTCGGCGTTACAACAATGATAGCAAACCCCTTTGCAAATATGGCCGTAGCATCAAAGATTCCGACAAAAAACCTTACAAATGATGCCCCCGCGATGATGATTGCTTGTGGTTTGGCTCTGAGGGGGGATGGCTAATGTCAACGATTAATTTACTCCCATGGCGCGAAGCGA
>JAJFKM010000021.1 GCA_021773215.1 Gammaproteobacteria bacterium | reverse complement strand
TGCTCTAGATCTTTCTCAAGCGATTGAATTAAAAGGGAAATAGATGGCTGACTGAGAAACATTTGTTCAGCGGCCTTGGACATACTTTTGAATTGCGCAGTGAAGCAGAATGCACGTAATTGTTTAAGACGATTTTGTTTATAATAGAAACGGTCCATAAGTCATTATTATAGTTCAAGTATTAGTATTATTAATACTTATTATTAACATAATTAGCTTGCTAAATAGTAGATATCTCATTATTTTTGCAGTCCCTAAAATTTAGCGCCGTACTTTTTAGATATGGCGGACTTGAAACATTGGGACATGAGTCGAATTTGAGACGACTCGTCTTTATATAAAGTAGGAGGTAGTACCCATGAGTAGTAGAGAACAGCAAATAAAAGATTTAGAAAAAGACTGGGCAACAAACCCACGTTGGGCAAATGTTAAACGTGATTACAGTGCTGAAGACGTTGTACGTCTACGCGGTAGTGTCCAGCCTGAGCATACCCTTGCACAAAGAGGTGCTGAAAAGCTTTGGGAAAAAGTGAATGGTACTTCCAAAAAAGGCTATGTGAACGCTTTTGGTGCTATTACAGCGGGTCAAGCGATGCAACAAGCTAAAGCTGGCTTAGAAGCGGTTTATTTATCGGGTTGGCAGGTTGCTGCTGACGGTAATACTTCTGAAACTATGTATCCTGATCAATCTTTGTATGCATACGATTCTGTTCCAACCATGGTTCGTCGTATCAACAACACTTTCAAGCGTGCTGATGAAATTCAATGGAAAAACATTGCAGATGGCAAAGTTTCTGAAGAAGAAGCTATCGATTTCTTCCTGCCTATCGTAGCTGACGCTGAAGCTGGTTTCGGTGGTGTATTGAACGCGTTTGAATTAATGAAGAACATGATTTCTGCTGGTGCGGCTGGTGCTCACTTTGAAGATCAACTTGCTGCTGTTAAAAAGTGTGGTCACATGGGTGGTAAAGTATTAGTTCCAACTCAAGAAGCGATACAAAAACTGACTGCGGCTCGTATGGCGGCAGACGTTATGGGTACATCTACCATTGTTTTAGCTCGTACTGATGCTGAAGCGGCTAACTTGGTAACAAGTGACTTTGATGATAATGATAAGCCATTCCTGACCGGTGAACGTACACCTGAAGGTTTCTACCGTGTTAAAAATGGCTTAGAGCAAGCCATTAGTCGTGGTGTTGCATACGCACCTTATGCTGATTTAGTTTGGTGTGAAACAGGTGTCCCTGATATTGGATTTGCACGTGAATTTGCAGAAGCTGTTCAATCTGCTGTTCCTGGCCAATTGATGTCTTACAATTGTTCTCCTTCTTTCAATTGGAAAAAGAATCTAAATGATTCACAGATTGCGAGTTTCCAAGAAGACTTGTCAGCACTAGGTTACAAATTCCAGTTCATTACATTGGCTGGTATTCACTTGAACTGGTATCGTACTTTTGATTTCGCACATAACTATGCACAAGGCGAAGGCATGAGACATTACACCGAAATGGTTCAAGAGCCTGAGTTTAAAGGTCGTGACCGCGGCTATACTTTCGTTTCTCATCAACAAGAAGTGGGTGCAGGTTATTTCGATGATGTAACTACCGTTATTCAAGGTGGCGCATCTTCAGTAACTGCATTAACCGGTTCTACTGAAGAAGCACAGTTCGACGACAAGTAATAGTTTTAGTTAAGCTGAAATAAAAACCCCCGCTGATGCGGGGTTTTTTATGAACGGTCGTAATTGAACTATTGGTCAAGTTTTATAAATTGCAGCTATTACAATCCCTGCGCCTAAACCTTTAAGTAATGACGCGAGCATCCACATTAAAGGAATAGTTAATGGAACGGGTAGATAACAATAAGTACCTAGATCAGGCATGGCCAATAATAATCCCGCGAAGAAACCGAAGGCTATTCCACGCTTACATGGGAGATGTTTTCCGATTAATGTGTATATATAAGTCAGTACGGCAGCAAATAGAAACTGGCTAGCGAATATGTATTTCATATAGGCAGGGTCTTCAGGACGCCACACGGTAATAGTTGCCTCATACATACCCTTCATCAAAAAACCATGCCAGAGGAATTCAAAAGCAAAGACAAAAACAAAAGCACAGATTAAGGCCAATATGAATTTTTTGGTATTCATACAATCTCTCCTATTTTAATGTTCTCGATGATTGGCAAATGCAATCTTATCTAATACAGCAAGTAATAATGCGGATAACACAAAGGTCATATGGATGATGACGTACCACTTCAATTTATCATTATCTATTTGCTCGACTCTCATAAAGAGTTGAAGTAAATGAATCGAGGAAATTGCGACAATTGATGCCGCTACTTTTAGCTTTAATGTCCCGGCATCTAACTTTCCTAACCAATCCAGTTTTTCATCGTCTTCTCCAAGGTCAATCTTTGAGACAAAATTTTCATAGCTACTGAACATGACCATGACTATCAGGCTACCTACAAGAGTCATATCTATCATAGACAGGATAGATAACACCAGATCAGATTCGCTGATTGATATCACTATGCTAAACACATGAAATAATTCCTGAAAAAATTTAATAGCTAGCAATACTAACGATAGAGATAGGCCAAGGTAGATCGGTGTTAATAACCAACGACTGGCATATAAGGTTTTTTCGATTAGTCTTTCCATTGATTATTTAATTAATAGTTGTTCGAGTATGTTTTGATAAATTTTTGATAATGATTCCAGATCATCAACTTTAACGCATTCATTAATCTTGTGAATGGTGTCGTTTACAACACCAAGTTCGATAACTTCAGCACCCGTCGGCGCAATAAAGCGGCCATCTGAAGTGCCACCTCCCGTTGACCGTATTGTGTCTATACCGCAAATTTCTTTTATTGAATTACAACTGGCATCAACAAGCTTACCGGACTCAGTGAGAAACGGCAGACCAGACAGTTTCCAATTAAGATCATAATCGAGATTATGCTTGTTTAGGAGTTCAGCCACTTTAGTTTGCAGCTCTTCCTGAGTTGTTTCAGTTGAATAGCGAAAATTAAACAGCAAATTCAAACTACCGGGGATTACATTATCCGCACCGGTGCCAGCATTTAAGTTTGATATCTGAAATGTTGTTGGTGGAAATGAAGCGTTACCCTGATCCCATTCAGCTGCAGTAATTTCTGCCAGAAAGGCACTGGCTTTGTGTATAGGATTATCTGCTATATCAGGATAGGCAACATGTCCTTGTATGCCTTTAACAGTGAGTATCCCATTTAAAGATCCACGGCGACCAATACGAATCACATCTGCCAGTTGTTTATCACTGGAAGGTTCTCCAACAATGCACCAGTCGATCTTTATATTGTTGTCATTCAAATACTCAATGACTTTACGTGTTCCGTTGATTGAAGGACCTTCTTCATCACTGGTTATCAGGAATGCAATTGTTCCTTTATGATCTGGATGACTTTGTACAAATTGTTCTGTAGCCGTCACCATTGCAGCAATTCCGCCTTTCATATCAGCTGCGCCACGGCCATAAAGCATATCGTCAATGATTTCAGCTTTAAAAGGATCTGTTTTCCATTCTTCAACTGGACCTGTTGGTACGACATCGGTATGACCGGCAAAGGCAAACAAGGGTCCAGTATCACCGTGCGTGATCCAGAGATTATCGACATCATCAAAACGCAAGTGCGTTGACTTGAAACCGAGTTTTTCTAGGCGTTCAGCAATCAACTGCTGACAGCCAGCATCTTCAGGAGTGACAGACTGTCGATTAATTAATTCTTTTGTAAGATTAAGACAATTATTCATTACATATACATCAATTATGATTGATGCTTCACAGGTGGTGGTTAATGATGGGCATTCTAAGTGATATTAGAATTCCTGCAATGATGAATTGAGTTCTGCTATGGGCTATTATTCAAAAATAGATGTAGTTATATAAGTAGTGAGGGTTTTAATATTAATAAAGTCCCCAAGATAAAAATCAGACTGCCGCTGAGTAATTTCAGCCAGCGCCCTTGCTGTTCCTCGAGCCGTTGTTTGTTCATAGTAAAGACTACGATCCCGACCATGATAGCGTCATCAAACATATAGGCAATGTTATAGAGTAGTAAGTAGAGATAATATTGAATCGTATTGAGTCCCTGTAACGAGAGTATCTGCGTATAGATCGCGGGAAGTCCTGCTGTGCACAGAAGTTCAACCAGATTGACAAGTACGGCCATAATAATGATAGAAATAAATGTAGCCGTCATATTTTTAGCGTAGATTACATCTCGAATTCGGGAATAGATGGTCGGTTTTGCAGAATCAGGAATGCTGAGTGACACACCCTGCTTAAATGCAAAATAATCTTTGATATGAATAGTGCCAATCAATACAGCAATCAGACCAATGATGATTTGCAGAGCCCTGGAGAACCCAATGATCAAAAATATATTTAACCAGGCCGCCATAAAAGTAAAATAAACAGCGCCACTAACAAAAACGAATGTGCCTGCTATCAACATGATGCGTTTTCGATCACGCAGATTTACTAATATAGAAAGCAACACCAACAGCACCCACATGGCACAAGGGTTAAAACCATCAACCAGTCCAATTGCCAAGGTAAATATAGGTAAGCCGACTTTTTCGACACTTAGCTTGCCGAATACGGGCACATACAGATTGTTATTGGTGGCTTCAGGTTCAGGAATGTTCGTTAGACCCAACATATGTTTGATGACAGGACCTGAGGTTTCTGCATAATCAAATCCAATGAGATGTTTATTGCAGATTAAAAAAGAAGGCACACCGGGTTGTTCAATGTTAAAACGATCATTAAACCTGATAAAATCGTCCATATTTTTCTGATCAGAATAAATGTCACGCGAGATAACCGATATTTGAGGGTACGCAGCTTTTAATTTATTTAGATAGCTATACGCATCAGCACAATGAGGACAACCTTTTCTGGAAAAGACTTCTATGCTTGTGCAGGTATTTGCTGATTTTTCTATGTCGTTGGAAGCATTCGCAAGAGTGATAGCCGGATGAGATATCAGCAAGAACAAAACCCATATTAAATGTTTAAACATTAGGCACTTTATTGATATGAAATATTTGCTATATACCTTTTAACTTTAAGATGGTTGAAATACGGCCAGTATTTCTCCAATTTTATTTCGTTTATTGACATTGCAGCTTATGGTTCTTCGAACTTGAAAACCTTCTGTCTTTGCACCGGCATCTTCATAGAGAGTCCGAGTATTATCAGTATCATGGTTTGAGATGATAACTGGTATGCCACGTTTAACTAGTTTAGTGGCCCACTTAGCCAATTCTATTTGTTCCTCCCACCCGAACCCGCCTGAAAAGTAATCGGTGAAATATGCCGTTTTTGATAGAGGTGCATAGGGCGGATCGCAATAAACGATATCTCCTGCTTTTACCTTTTTCATCGTGTCTTTGAAACAGGCATGAATAAACTTGGCCTTTTTCGCTTCTTGATGAAAGTACTGCATTTCTTCTTCGGGGAAATAGGGTTTTTTGTATCGGCCAAACGGGGAATTAAATTTGTTACTGGCATTGTATCGACACAGGCCATTGTAACAGTGTCGATTAAGGTAAATGAATAATGCAGATTTTAATTTTACATCGTCAGTTGAATTAAATTGCTTCCTGAACGTGTAGAAATTAGATTCTGAATTATTTTCAGGTTTAAAGAAAGTATGACAATAATCAATAAAAGACTGTCCATCCTGTTTTAGTTGATTATAAAGGTTAATAAGATCAGGGTTGGTGTCTGCCAATAAATAACGGTCGTAGTTGGTATTTAAAAAAACTGCACCAGAGCCGACAAAAGGTTCAACTAAACGCTTACCTGAATTCAAACGTTTATTAATACGATCTATTAAACGATATTTCCCACCAGGCCATTTTAAAAAAGGTTTTGTTGAAGAAGTCACAGCTACTCAGTTTCGTTCGCCGCAATAGCTTCAATGCTGAGCGCATGAATTTCAGCAGGCATTAAGCTGTCTACTGCTGCATAGACCATGCGATGACGTGCAAGAGGAAGTTGCCCGTTAAACTTAATAGAAACAATCTTTACCTTAAAGTGTCCAGCACCGCCATGACCGCTATGTCCGGCATGCATATGCGATTCATCAATAATCTCAAGCTCTAAAGGTGCAAGATTAGCTTCGATACATTGACGTATCATTTCAATGCGATCAGATTCAGGCACTGGGAAACACTTTCTTGAAAGGTTTAACAACGACGTTTTCATATACCCCGGCGGCAATGTAAGGGTCTGCATCAGCCCATGTCTGCGCTGACTCTAGTGAATCAAACTCAGCCACAATCAGGCTACCACTAAATCCAGCAGGACCAGGGTCTTCACTGTCTATGTGGGGATGTGGTCCGGCGATTAACAAGCGTCCCTCATCCTGTAATTCTTGTAAACGACAAACGTGATCTGGTCTGGCACTCAATCTTTTATCAAGACTGTCTGCGACATCAGAACATATAATTGCATAAAACATATCTATTCTTCCTGTGATGTTGAATCTGGTTCTGGATCTTTAATATATTTATACATATAAACACCCATTCCCATAAGAAATGTCAGGTTTAATAAAGTCATACCCCAAGCTTTAAAGTTGACCCAAAACTCAGTACTAAAATTAAAAGCAACGTAGAGGTTAACAAAACCGATAAAAGTAAAAAATATCGCCCAACTCATATTTATATTTCGCCAGACTTGATCTGGTAGTATGAGTTTATCTTCTGCCATATTGATCATGCGTTGAAAGAGTGTTTTATCACCAAAGAAATGGCTACCAATTAAGGCAATTGCAAAGCACCAGTTAATGACAGTCGGTTTCCATTTAATGAATCTTTCGTCATGGAAATAAATAGTGAGGCTGCCGATTATAATAACCACAACAAATGTGATTAAATGCATTTTTTCAAATTTCTTGTATAACAACCAGTAGAGGCAAATCTGCAGAAACGTTGCCACCATAATGGTGTATGTCGCCAGGTAGATACCTTGTTCTCTATCTTCCGGGATATAGAACGCAATAAAGAATGCAACAATAGGGAAAAAATCAAACAGGAATTTCATGAATAATTACGTAAGTTGGATGTACTTACAATCATAACCTAATTTTTATCTGACCACATATATGGCCCAATATTTTAAAATTCACAATGAAAACCCTCAAGCTAGGCTAGTTTCTCAATCGGCATCTATTCTTCGGCAGGGCGGTGTCATCGTTTATCCAACGGACTCATCGTATGCCTTAGGTTGTTGTCTGGGTGAAAAAACAGCTTTGGATCGGATTCGAAAGCTGCGTCAAATACCCGCAGAGCAAAATATGACGCTGTTTTGCCGTGACCTGTCTGAAATAGCATCCTATGCCTCGGTTAACAATTCTGCCTTTCGTATGATGAAATCTATGACACCCGGACCGTACAC
>JAJFKM010000003.1 GCA_021773215.1 Gammaproteobacteria bacterium | reverse complement strand
AAGCTACAATATGCGTCCTTTGCGGGAATAGCTCAGTGGTAGAGCACCTCGTTGCCAACGAGGATGTCGCGAGTTCGAATCTCGTTTCCCGCTCCAAATTATGGAAACCCCGGTATTTCCGGGGTTTTGTATTTTGCAGGCGAAGTAATTAGTAGAAAAAGTAACTCTGGCTGAGTGGCAGAGTGGTTATGCAGCGGTTTGCAAAACCGTGTACCTCGGTTCAATTCCGGGCTCAGCCTCCAAATTACTATATCAAGTGTCTAGCCCGGGTGGCGGAATTGGTAGACGCAAGGGACTTAAAATCCCTCGTCCTTACGGACGTGCCGGTTCGATTCCGGCCCCGGGCACCATTATTATGAAGCTAAAAGACAGTTTCTTAACCTAGGCCATATACTTCTCTAGAAATCCTTGCTTATAATAAATTTTGACTATGAGCAGAATATTTAATTAATATTCTTGGCTCGATATTTATATGCTCGGAAGACACGTTATCTATTAGCAATTACGAGAAAAAACTAGATAGAAAGATTGATTAATGCGTTACAATACGCGTCCGTATTAAATCCAAAATTTAACTTAAAACATAAAGGGAGCGCTCATGGCTACGAATAAATTATCATCTGTTAAAGATAGAATGACGAAAGCACAAATTATTGCAGAAATATCAGATGCTACAGAAGTATCAAAAAAAGATGTAAAAGCAGTATTAGCGTCTTTGTCAGAACAAGCGCAACGTCATCTTAAAGCACGTGGTTGTGGTGAATTTATGGTGCCTGAATTAGGCGTTAAGCTAAAGCGCGTTAAAAAGCCTGCGACAAAAGCACGTAAAGGCATCAACCCGTTCACTGGCGAACCAATGATGTTCAAAGCAAAAAAAGCATCAACCAGCGTGCGCGCTGTTGCATTGAAAGCCTGTAAAGATATGGCATCTAGTTAAGTTGTCACATTGGTAGAAAATTGGCCTGTATCTAATTAGATACAAGTCTGTTCTTTCAAATTCAATAGCATTAGACAATGCTGCTGTATCAATACATATTGATACAGCAGTTTTTTAAATTACTACTCTGCATATAGATGCCCCCGGCATCATTAAATTGTAGCCGTAGTCAAATCCCCCTCCTGGGTTTTCTGACTAATCCAATTTTCATCCATGCAATGAATAGAGAATAACTATTAAACACTGTTTGTTTAGTCTCGTTTTGCAAAAGCATCTTTTCAATACCAAGTCAGTTAAAAACACATAAATATTCTAAAGGTTCACTATTTTGTGACGTTATATACAGTGATAAACGATGCAAGTGTTAATTAATAAATGCTTGAAACTTAGAATGTAAATATGGTTTAAATTTTTGTGTGCTCACGAATCGAGGGAATGTATAGCGTGAAAATCTTAAAATGTTTGTTAATCCTTATACTTTTAATCACTAATTTAAGTGCGGCTGAAAGTGTTGAACCTGAATTATATGAGCCCTTAGTTTTACGTGAGGATGACTCCGAGAGTCGTGTTGCTACTAGACTGGCATCGGGGTCTCATATAAAAGTCTCTATTCCAAGTCTGCCTTATATCTACACCTCTCATGCGATCAGTTCAGGTTTTATAAGACCTGCAAATAACGAAAAGGGCTGGGAGTATGACGTTGCAATAAGTCATGCGCAGTTGGACGACACTACCTATGAGTTTAAATTGCGCGAAGGTGTTAGGTTCCAGGATGGTAGTATTTTTGATGCTGATTCTGTTGTGATGAACATGGCATTTTTTAAGAAAAAGCCTTTCGTATTTACCAATATTCATAATGTTTTTGATTTTGCAGAAAAGGTTGATCAATATACCGTGCGTTTTCATTTAACAGAGAAGTACGGGCAATTTTTTAATGACACAATCTGGATGCATTTTTATACGCCAGAATATCTGAATAAGTATGGTTGGAACGGTAAGGCTACTTGCCCAAACCTGGCAGAACCCGGACCGTATAGTTTAGGGCCTTATATTCTTACAGAGGGCTATGTAGAAGGAGACCGAAGTACCGACGAAGTTAAATTAAAAGCGAATCCATACTATTGGGATAAACGCTTCCCCAAAGTTGAAAATGTCACCATCTATCCGAAAATGAGTGCTGGTGATGCGATGCAATCTGTAAAAATTAGAGAAGGTGAGATCGATATTGCTACCATCCCATTCTCTAGTAAGGTAGAGACAATTTTGTCACCGTATGCAAAAGTTGTTAAATCACCATCCAACAATAATTTTTCTATTCAGATTAATTTAATTAATGGCAATCCGAAATTGCAGGATAAAGAGCTTAGGGTTGCTTTAAATCGTGCCATTAACCAAAAAAACTTGCTTAATTTCGTCTATAACGGAGAAGGTGTTACACATCCCACAGTAGCAGCGGCAAGCTTCCCAGGTGTAAGTGAGGTTGTCAAAAGCTTGCGTCCCTATTCGGAGCAACATAATCCTAATGACCCAGAGATACAAAAAGAGCTGAAAACAATATTGGATGGACTGACACTTAAATTTTATGCACAAGACAGATTTAAATGGTTGATAAAAGGAATTGAATATCAATTAAATAAAGTCGGAGTTACTCTTGATGTTGAATATACCAATAGTGAGACGGATGTGTTTGGCCAATTGTTAACAACAAATGCGGGCAACAATACAAAACAATGGGATTTAATTATTTGGGGCATGGATGATTGGTATTACAATCATCCATGGACAGTCTTTCTTGTTTACAGAACCTATAATGTCTGGAGTACGATCTCCCCTGATAGGACACTAGATGAATATGTAGAAAAGCTGTTCACGACATCGGTTGGGACGCATGAGTTTGTAGATACAAGCGATAAAATAATGCGCCATGTTTACGATAATGGTTATATGCTTTTCACCCCAGGCCCCAATAAAGTACTTGCCACCAACAAAGAAGTTCTTTTTACACCCTATAAAGTCGCCAGTATCCCGTTATGGGAAATCGAAATAACAAACGATCACTGGTCGCTAAGAAAGGGCCCTTATCCTGAAGAACTCAAGAGACCCGTAAATGTAATTGAAAAGAATTTTCAAGATTCCATTCAAATAACAGCAAATTAAGGACTATGCCGTGAAAAACTTAACGATTAAAAATAAATTAACTATTATGGCTGCAACTATTGTTTTGGCTGTTATCTTTATTGGCGTATATAGTCTGTATTCTAATTATAAAAATATTAAAAGCATTGATAGTGTCTATCGCTCAGGGCAAGAAGTTTCATTCCTTGCAGATAAGCTTCTTCAGCCTATAAATAATTTAAGAGAAACCTCTCTCTCCATTGTCATGGCTCCTGACGACACTATTCGCCGCAATGTTGGTGAAGACTTTGAAAGAAAAATTAAAACAATAGATACAGCGATAAAAGATCTAAAAAATCATATTGATGAATATCAGTCTCTTGAAAATATGTGGGAAAATTATAGTGTTCTGGTTAATTATACTAAGCAACAAAGTTACGATGGGTATCGCGAAGGTGCCTTTATTAATGCAACAGGACCGGAAAGAAAGCAGTTTGATGCATTAGTAGAGAATATTACTAAAATGAAAGATGAAGCTTTGCAAGTAGCAAATGCAACATCAGGTGAAGCAAAAACATTTGCGAATATGGCAGTCATTATTACCATTGCAATGATAATAATTATTTCTATTATTTCTAGCGCATTAATTTACTTTCTAGGTCGTACAATTATAGTCGCACTGAAAGATGTAGCGGTCACAATGGAAGATATAGCCGAAGGTGAGGGTGACTTAGTTAGTCGTTTAGAAGAAGTTGGTAATGATGAGATAACAGATGTTGCGCGAGCATTTAACAAATTTGTGTCGAAAATTCATGGGACTATAAGTAATACTAAAAATACAACATCATCACTGGTTAGTGAAGCAACTGAATTATCTCAAATTGCTTATTCTACAAGCATGGATGTTGAGCAGCAGAATACTGAAACAGAACTTGTCGCCTCGGCAATTACTGAAATGTCTGCAGCTTCAAAACAAGTGGCAGAGCTTACAGCAAATGCAATGACTGCAGTTCAGGAAGCGCAGCTAGACACAGCTAATGGAAAGAAATCTGTAGATGAATCTCAAGAAACAACCAATAATCTAGCTCAGGGTATAGAGGAGGCAGCTGAAAGCATTACAAAATTAAAAAGCAATAGTGAAGACATTGGTTCAGTTCTGGATGTTATTAACAGTATTGCTGCGCAAACAAATTTACTTGCTTTAAATGCAGCTATTGAAGCGGCAAGAGCAGGTGAACAAGGAAGAGGATTCGCGGTTGTTGCAGATGAAGTCAGGACTCTAGCTACGCGCACCCATGAGTCTATACAAGAAATTCATAATACAGTTGAAGAATTGCAAATGCTTTCAAAAACGGCATCTCAACGAATGGATGAGAGCTGCAAAAAAGCCATTGTAAGTGTTCAGCAAGCTGCTAACACGAGTGATGCGCTACGTAAAATAGAAGATAGCGTTTCAATTATTACTGATATGAATATACAGATTGCCACCTCATCGGAAGAACAATCTCGTGTTACTGAAGAACTTGATAGAAGCATTGTTAATATTAACGATGTTGGGAAGAAAACTGCCGGAGGAGCATCCAAGACGCAACAAATTGGCTCTCACATTGAAGAAAAGTTCAACGAACTCGATAAATTGATTGGGCATTTTAAAATATAATTATTCCTGCTGTTTCACAGTGATCGAATAATAATGACGAGGCTTTACTAGATGCCGTAATTTGATCTAATCTGTTCCTTATGCCGTTTGAAAAGAAAATCACTGTTAAATTATCGGTCGACGCTCACCGTCGAATAGACGAGGATCTAGACGAAAATTTTTATAAAATACCCCGGTTTGTAACGCATATCGATACTGGCGCTATTGACGCAGTCACTGAGGTTTACAGAAATTACATTCCCGTTAATGCTAACGTTCTTGATTTAATGAGTAGTTGGATAAGCCATTATCCCGAGGATGTTCATTATAACCGCATTGTAGGCTTAGGCATGAATGCAAGGGAACTTGCTAGAAATAAACAGCTTGATGAGTGGCTTGTGCATGATTTAAATTTACAGCCAGAATTACCCTTCAGAGAAAATGAATTTGATGTGTGCACAATTTGTGTATCTTTTGATTATTTAATTCATCCTATATCTGTGCTTAAAGAAATAGGCCGTATATTAAAGAAGAATGGCATTCTCGTCATTACCTACTCAAACCGCGTTTTTGAAACAAAGGCAACCACTGCATGGCTTTCATTATCTGAACATGATCGAAAATATTTAATAAGAACTTATTTACTAGAGTCAGAGGCTTTTAGCAATATAGATTTTATCGATTGCAGCCCTAGTACTGGTGACCCGCTATATGCAGTTTTAGCTAGTGCAACTTAAGTTTCGATCACGTACATTAGTGATATTTGTTTTGGTATACTTAACCATCAATAAATAAACCGTCTGAAACTCACATTTTAATGCTTACTACCACCGATCACAGTCGCGACAAGGCTGGTCTGACCTATGTGTACCCTGTTCTTTCCCGTCGTGCCGGTGGGTTATCAATTGGTATCAATCTAAATATTAACAATGCCTGTAATTGGCGTTGCATCTATTGTCAGGTGCCAGATTTAATTCGAGGGACTGCCCCGACTGTTAACCTGGATAAATTAGGCCATGAACTACGCAATTTTCTAGCAGATGTTGTTCATGGGAATTTCTATGATAGGGAAGAGGTGCCGGATGAATATCGAGTAATCAAAGATATAGCGATATCTGGAAACGGTGAGCCGACAACAGCCAATGAGTTTGATCAGGTTGTTAATCTGATTGAACTTATACTAAAAGAATACGGCTTATTGAATTCTATTAAATGCGTACTGATCACTAATGGGAGTATGGTAAACAGGGCTCATGTTAAGAAGGGATTGAAGAAGCTTGCCAAAATGAATGGAGAGGTTTGGTTCAAGATTGATAGTGCAACACCAACAGGTATTGCAACTATAAATAAAATTAAAGGATCTAATATATCCACGCTCAAACGATTAAAGGTATCAGTTGAACTTTGCCCAACATGGATACAGACGTGTGTATTTAGTTATAAAAATAAACCTCCCAGCAAAACTGAAACAGATGCTTATCTAAATTTGCTTGAGGCAACAGTGAGTCGAAACATCCCTGTCAAAGGCGTGCTGCTTTATGGCGTTGAACGACCATCATTGCAACCTGAAGTAAAAGTAATTAAAAAACTTCCAGAATCATGGTTGCAAGATCTCGCATTACGTATAAACGAGCTACCTCTTGAGGTTACGATTACGCCTTAGGTTTAAAATAGACTTTTAAGTTTATCACCTACCACACTTGCAGCATCTTTGACCGTGTCAGTAGTCTTTTCTACAGTATTTTTTTCTGTCGATGGTTTTTTTGCTGTTTTCTTTGGTGCTTTTCCTAGTGCAATATCACAGGGGTTTCCAGCATCATCACCAGAACCACCATCCAATAATTCTCCAGCAAGCAAAGATAAACCGCCCGTGGCGACAGCAGCGCCTGCTGCCAAGCCTTTCTTTAATGCTGCTCCGGTATCCGCTTTAGGAGTAGGGTTTGCGAGACTACCGCCCAGTCGTACCAGTGCTGCAAGTTGCGCAACATTAAGCCCAACACCTTCTTTTGCCTTAGGTGCTATACCAATATCTAGTGTCTCTGTTTTTAAGTTTATACTGCCGCCACCAAGGATGTTCATTTGGTTTGTAGCCATCGCAATACCATTATCAGCCGTAGCAATACCATCTTTAATGTCGAAATTGACCACAGCACACTCGAGCAAGCTGCCATCACTTCCTTCTGCCATCGGGTTTAACATGGAAAGAGTGTCCATAAGTGCATCTGCACTTGCAAGTTCCATTGCTTTACTTGATATTTTTCCGGAACCAATGGTTACCAGCAGCTTTCCATTTAAGCCTGCCATAATGGCACTTACACTCGCGCCTGAACCACTTGCTTTAATCGTTATGTCTGTTTTTCCACCCGTTAGAATTTCTTTTTCTTTAATAGCAGGCACTTGACCAAGCTCAATTTGTTTTAATTCTATATTGTTACTAAGCGTAGCTGATTTGCCATTGCTGCCGTCTAGATTTATATCTACTGAAATTGTGCCACCAACTGCCTTTGCATTTTGTGTTATCTGCAACTTGCCATTGTTTAATATTAAATTCAGGTTCACATCGTCAATTGTTAAGTCTTTAGTGATCAGTTTTTTTGCTTTAAATTTTAGATCAACATCAGCAGACTTAAGGCCACTTAAAGGTAGTGGGTCCGACGAGAATAATTTTTCTTTTTTAACAGCTTCTTCTGGAGCACCTTGAAAAGGACTTACATCGAGACTATCGGTTGTTAGGTTTGCGATTAATTTAGGGCGTGCTCCACCAAGACCAATCTCTACATCACCATTGACTTTATATTCCATTACTTGTGCAGCCATTGATTTAACAGAATAACCAGACTTGGTGTCGGACAGTTTGCCACTAAAGACAATGGGGCCAACTTCTGGCAATTCTGAGCCAGCGAGTTTATTGAGACTACTTAATTCTTTTATATTTAATGATGCAAGTAAGTCGATACCTTTAGCATCCATAGGTTGTCCCAGCTTACCTTCAATAGTGATTTCAGCGCCGGCTATATCACCTTTTATATTTATTGGATAATCTTTGTTATCAAGCAGATTGTTGATAGAACCTAGACTGCCATTTAGTTTTAAGGGCGATCCGTTTATGTCGGCTTTTACAAAAAGACTCATGGGATCGGAAAAACTCTCCGAGTTAACCGTCACTTCGTCTATATGTAATTCAGTCGTCTCACCTGTTTTACCATCTTTGTAACTAATATTTGCATTTTTAATGTGTACTTCATTAACAGCTAAGCCCGGCAAAGATGCTGGCGTTGCGTCTGCTGTTGTTTCTTTTTCTTTAGGGGCAGGGGTGGCTAAGACCCAGTTGCCTTCGCCTTTACTATTCGTCTCAAGATGTATGTTCGGCTCAATCAAGATAAATTTAATGACCTGTATATTTTTCTTCAGCAGAGGCAAAAGCGCTATCTGCGCTTCAAATTTTGTCACGCTCAACATATTCTTTTCTTTTGCCCAACTAGCATTACCAAGTGAGACGCCTTCAACTGCAACTGTGGGTATCAACGAAGGAGCTAATTTTAGATCGCCACTTATTTCGAAATCTCTACCCGTATTGTCTTTGACTACTTGGACAATCTGGTCTTTATATTGATTGATATCGGTTGTATAAATGATGCCTGCTAAAGCAACGACAACGACCAATCCCAGAACGACTAGAATTTTGATGATTTTTCCCATGACGCTACCCTTATTGAATTTATTGTTTGAAAGTAAGCTTATTACATATATAAGCAGAATACATTAGTCATTTACTGCGATATTTATCACGTATTGAAGAATAAGTTGTCTGCTATTCCGAGATTGTCCAGATACGCCACATGCTAGTGCGTGATGTCCAGTTATTAATATTTATTTTTAAAATCCAGTTTGGCAATGCCTGACAAGCAAGCTCATAAGATAGATTAGCCTCGTCCATTTGCTTGCTCCGGTTCCGCTTGCGCGATGCATACAATATCTGTTTGTTCGGATGCTGTTCAAGCATCTGTTTAACCTCATTTTCATCTTTGACTGAGTTGATAGGAAGATTGATAGTATTGTAAAAGTCCATATTCAATTCTGCAGGGTCAGAATATGAGCCGTCCTGATCCAAAACCAATAAAATAGAGGGTTTATCAGCTGCTATTGGCGTTAAACAATTTTGCCACAGCGCTACTTCCTTACTGGCAGGTAAAGACAAGGTAAGAATAACAAGTATGATATTTACGAATAGTGATACCCCAAGGATTGTGTGCCATGAATACTTAATAAATTTAAAATTCATCAAGCTAAATCGTTGGTTTAAGTGAATGCATAGCATGGCAAACATTACCGGTGCAAAGGGCAAGAGTGGAAATAAATACCGCATCTCTTTATGGCCAAAATACGTATGAAAAAAGACAAATGGGATTGTCAGCCAGGTGATTGGATGAATAGGAAAAAACACCCAAAAGGCGACAACTGCAATTGGTAATAATAATGTTATAGGTGGGGTTAGTTGTAGAGCAGCGTACTGAATATAAAACCACCATGGCTCGTAAACAGACGTGCTTATACCGCCTGATGATGATGTTAAACCCTCATAATGCCATTTAAAGTATTGCCACGAGCTGACAATAGGTTCTCCATATAACCACCAATCAAATCCAGCACCGAGTATCAATGTCAATAAGCCGGCGAGCAGAATATAGAATAAGTTTACATATTTTATTCGATGGATAAACAACATCCATAAACCAAGACCGAACAACATAAAACCAACTTGGTATCTTGCCAAGAAGGCCAGACCTAAAAAGAAACCAACCAGTAAATATCTTTGAATGTTGGCAGGACTTGGTAGCAGAAACAAACCAAATCCAAGGATGAAGAATGAAGTTGCCCAACCTTCAGATGAAAAGCGAACATTAATAAATAACAGAATCCAGGAAAAGAATAGAAAAAAGACCATCCATTTGAATGCAGCATCAGATTTTATTTCTTTTGCGATTGCCTTTATAAAGACGACCGTCGCAACAAGAGAAATAATGGCACTTAAAAGTCGATAAATGAAGGCGAGGATAAATGGTGAGTCTATACCAATAAAAGTCGCTGCTTTCGATAGCAAAAAAGCAATAAAGGGCTGAAAACCACTTCGAACACCTGCCTCAAATTCCCACATGAGTTCGCTTTGCATATCCATTCCAATCTTGGATGTAGCAAAGTTGAGAATTTGAGCGTACTCGTCATCATGATAATGACCAACACTAAACCAGGCTATTAGAAGATGTATGATTATGGCTACAATTAGCCAGTGTTTTGGTAATGAATTCATAAAACAAATAGAAAATTTAAATATTTATAATGTATTGAGGCTGCTTATTTAGATCAGAGTGTAGAGAATAGGTGACAACAATATTGCGTTTCAATAGTTAATTCTTAATTTAGGATATTATCGAGTTACAGACAAAGACTACGTTTATCTATCGAAAGATTCCCGTCTGGATGATTCAGAAAGAGATATAAGGTAACGTTCGGGATCAGACAAAATCTTTTCTCGCGCCGCTGCCAATGATATTTCTCCCGCATAGCTTACGGACGATTGTATATGTCCACGTATACGATGCAATATATCGACTACGCTGCCTTTATAAGGCATTTGTATTTCTTGGCCTTCCGATGGGGTGTCGAGTGCAGCGTCAATTTCATCACCATTCTCTGATTCATATAAAGAACCAAGTACTGCTTGAGGAGAAGTCATGCCTCGATATATTTTCTTTTTAGTATTTGTCACGGGATCTTCAATAATCTGTCCTGGTGCTTCGTCAGTACCTGATAAGGCACTTCCCAACATAACTGTTGAAGCACCGCAGATTAGCGCTAAAAATATATCTTTATCTGTTTTAATGCCGCCATCGGCCATAATTGGTATTGAATCACCAATCGTCTCATATGCTTCTCGAATTGCCTGTAGTTGAGGCACACCTGCCGCTGTCTCCAGGCGTGTTCGGCAACCTCGTCCTGGCCCAACGCCAACTTTAATAGCATCGGCACCAATGTCTTTCATAAATTGAGCACCTTCACCTGTAGCAATATTACCGCAGACTAGAGACACATCATTAAATTGTTTGCGAACATTACTGACTGCTGACTCCATAACACTGGAATGCCCATGAGCTATATCAATAAATAGAGAATCGGCTCCAGCATCGAGGAGGGCGGCTGAACGCTCCAGATAATCACCATGAGCGCCTATAGCTGCACCTACTAACAAGTGACCTTTTTCGTCTTTACTCGCGTCGGGTCGTTCACGCAGAGAAAATATATCTTTACGAGTTATAAGGCCATGAATACGTCGCTCAGCGTCGACTAAAGGTAGACGTTCAAGACGTTTATCAAAAAGAATTGCCGCAGCTTCATCTGTACTGATCCCAGGTTTTTCAGTAATTAATTTATCTACTGGCGTCATGTATTGGCTTACTAGGTCTTCATTAACATTATTATTCCAGGGAATGTCTCTACCAGAGAGTAAACCGACTAAAATGCCACTGCCTGGCTCTGTTTCAATCAGGATGCCCGTAATATTATTTTTATTAGCAAAGTTTTTTGCCTGACGAATAGTTGCATCAATAGGTAGGCACAGTGGATTTTCAATGACCGCACTCTGACTACGTTTAACTTCAGCAATTTTCCTTGCTTGACGTTCTATGGACATAGCCCTGTGAACCACACCAAGTCCACCATCCATGGCCATAGTACGAGCCATATCTGAGCCCGTTACACTGTCCATATTAGATGAGACGATTGGTAGTTCTAATTTGATAGAGTTTGTTAGTTTCGACGCAAGATTTATATTTCGACGAGATTCAGTAATTCCTTTCTGAGGACGGAACAAGAAGTCATCAAATGTCTTACCTAGCCAGAAAGATTTTTCATTCATTTCAATATGATTTATATGTCTAAGGTTAGGGTAGTTTATATATTAATATTTAATTTAACATAATATACATTATGCGCAGTATGTTATGGCGTGTTAGTAGAGCTAGGAGCTTGTGTATTCTTAGGACTAACTGATTCTAAGGCCTCTCTACCATCTCTAAATAACGTTGTTATTGGGTCATTACGCTTTGCTGTGGTTTCCAGTAATTCTTCTGCAGCGACTTCGCTATCAAACATATCCTTGTGTGGAATCATTAATTCCAAACCTCCGATTGAAAACTTTTTATCAATTTCATCTTGTTCAGATTTGTATTTGTTTAATCCATCTGAAAGATTTGAATAATCTTCCTTAAGCAGATAGTCGAATCGATCTGACTTTTGATGACAGTTTGAATCGAAGCTATCAGCGGGTAGATTGGTATAATGTGGTTTACCACTACCATCGATACACTGATAGAATTCTACAGCGTATGTCTGATTAGAGAGAAACATTAAAATAGCAATCAATAGTAATTTCATAAACTTAGCTTTCATATCTATTACGATAGTTATAAATAATACTATAAAACACTGGCGATAACCCAATCATGTCCATAGAAGATTTAATTAATAAAGAATTTCCCCTGGATGAAAGTATTTATTACCTGAACCATGCAGCAGTATCACCTTGGCCCCAGCGTACCGCTGATGCTGTTTGCCAGTTTGCAAATGAAAATACGAGGCTAGGAGCTGCAAATTATCTCGTCTGGCTAGAAAAAGAAGCTGAGTTACGCCAACAGCTAAAGCGTTTAATAAATGCACCTTCTGTAGACGATATATCGTTGTTAAAAAACACCTCAGAGGCGCTATCTGTTGTCGCGGAAGGCATCGATTGGCAATCTGGGGATAATATCGTGAGTTCTGATGAAGAATTCCCCTCCAATAGGCTTCCCTGGCTAGCACAGGCAATCAATGGAGTAGAGTTTAAAGAGATAAGTCTCTCTAATGGGACTTCCCCTGAAGCAGCACTAATAGACGCATGCGATGATAAAACACGAGTATTAACAATAAGTTCTGTTCAATACGGTACAGGTAAATGTCATAATCTAACGATGCTTGGAGAATATTGTCACGCGAATAATATATTGTTTTGCGTTGATGCCATTCAAAGTCTAGGCGCCCTTCCTTTTGATTGTCAGGCCATAAAAGCTGATTTTGTCATGGCAGACGCCCACAAATGGATGTTAGGACCTGAAGGAATTGCAATATTTTACTGCAAGGCCGAGATTAGAAATTTGCTTAACTTGCATCAATTTGGCTGGCATATGGTAAAGGATGTCGGGAATTATGATTCCAAGGACTCGAACTATGCTGAAACAGGTCGACGTTTTGAATGTGGGAGTCCGAATATGCTTGGGATTCACGCCTTATCTGCCAGTCTATCCTTAATAGAAGAAGTTGGGATAGAAAATGTTTCTGCTAATATTATTAATAATATTAGCTACCTTATTGATTTATTGAGGAATATACCGGAGTTAACATTTATTTCCCCGACTACTAAACCACACTATGCAGGGATAGTAACATTCACAATTGAGGGTATTAATATACCTGAACTTTATTCTAAGTTAATGAAAAATAAGCTTATATGTGCAAATCGTGCGGGAGGGATAAGGTTTTCACCTCATTTCTATACGAGCCGAAAAACTATCTATAATTCACTTGAAATATTATCTTTATATATTTGATTTAATTAAATAATTTATGGTAGTTGTTTGTTGTTTGATTTGCCAGTACGTCAAAATCAATCTCTTTTAATGTAGAGATGAATTCAGCTACATGACGGACATAAGCGGGTTGGTTAGTTTTCCCTCTAAATGGTACTGGTGCCAGATAAGGCGAGTCTGTTTCAACTAACATCTGCTCCAGTGGGACTAGTTTTGCTACTTCATGGAGGTCTTTGGCGTTCTTAAAGGTAACTATGCCAGAAAAAGAGATAAGAAAGTTTAAGTCCATGGCTGCCTGTGCGGTTTCCCAATCTTCAACAAAACAGTGCATAACTCCACCGACTTGATCAGCACCCTCTTCCTTTAATATGCGGATTACATCAGCTTTGGCCTCACGAGTATGAATTATTAAAGGTTTATTCAACTCTTTAGCGGCGTTAATGTGTGTTCGAAACCGATTGCGTTGCCACTCAAGATCCCCTTCACTTCGAAAATAATCAAGGCCGGTTTCTCCGATCGCGACTACTTCGTCTTTGCTCGCTAAGTCTAGAATGTCTTCTATAGCAGCCTCATTTTCGAGTTCAGTATTGGGGTGAATACCAACAGAGGCTGAGATCATGTCATGTTGACTGGCTAAATTGATAATATCAGGCGAGCCTTCTAGATCTATCGCAACACAGAGCATGCGCTCAATATCGTTCTGTTTTGCATTATTTATAATATCGTCGACAGATATATCTTCACTCAACAGTGGAATGTGACAGTGGGAATCTATCAGAGAAGACACGACGAAGGGCAGAAATTATTTTAAAACCAGATATTTACTAGTAATTACATAGTATGAGTTGGACGATCTGATTTCAATGCACCGGCTAATTGATTTTCAATCTTGCTTTTGGTGGCACCTTTGTCCAATTCACTAAACTGTACGCCTATACCGGCAGTTTTATTGCCCTGAGCGCCCTTTGGCGTGATCCAGGCAACTTTACCTGCTACCGGCAGTTTATCTTTACTGTCGGTTAAGGTTAATAACATAAAGACTTCATCGCCCAATTTGTAGGTTTTAGCTGTGGGGATGAATAGACCACCATTTTTCACAAATGGCATATAAGAGGCATAAAGCGCGCTTTTATCTCTAATGGTTAGGGATAAGATACCTTGTCGTGGATCGCGGCCTGCAGCCATTTACCTATTCTCCTGTTACTTTGCTATTTCAGGGTTGTTCCAATGCAACACAACCTCTTCGATTATGCTCAATGGATTGTAATTCATCGGTCCAGTCGATTGTTGGTATTTCAATAATACAAAATCGTAATTCCTGACCAATGCGACCAAGTCTAATGAATTTACAAGGTCTTGCAAGTCTTCTTTCAAGTCAAGGTTTATCAGGTTTGCTCTATCACGAAGCAATTTAAGGCGAATCAGATCCAGTATTATCTTCATTAACCAGCTAAGAACACTTTCCAGTCCCAATGTGTGCCAATTAGCAGCTATTTGTACCGGGTCGCAATTCTTTTTACTCATGAATTTCAAGTCTTTAAGTAATGTGTGTCGAAATTCTAATTGCTCATCTTCAAGCAAGGATAGTGCTTTTAATGGGCCTCCCCCGGATAAACGAAGCAATGCTTCCGCAGAGAGTTTTGAATCAACCAAGTTATTCTTAAGCCAATCTATGTCAGTCTGATTATAAGCAGGCTTAAAATCTATGCGCTGACATCGACTTCTGATGGTTATGGGTAATTTAGAAGGTATATGGCTCAATAGAAACAACATGGACTGAGAAGGTGGTTCTTCCAGTGTTTTCAATAGTGCATTTGCGGTCGCACGATTCATCGCATCGGCAGGTTCAATGATCGCAATTTTCTGCTTTCCTGAAAAACTCTTTAAAGCTACATATTCGATCAGCTCACGCACTTGAGCGATTTTAAGTTGCTTACCGGTTTCTTCTGGCTCAATGAGACTTAAATCAGGATGATTTCCAGCACTATATAACTGGCAACTTTGACATCTGCCACAGGCGTGGTTGTTTTCAGGGTTTTTAGATAAACATAACAACTGCATGGCAGCAGTTTGTGCAAATTTCTTTAAACCAATGCCATCTGGTCCACAAAATAATATTGCATGGGGCAAGCGATCCTGTTGTTGCATCTCCATCAGCCTTTGCCATTGTTCATTCTGCCAAGGATAGATATTTATCATAGGTAGTCTTGCAATACTTTCTGTATCTGTTGTTTCACATTTTCCATGGGTTCGCCAGAATCAATGATTCGAAAACGTGTCGGTTCTTTATCTACTCGTTCAAGATAACACGAGCGGATACGTTCAAAGAATAATATATCTTCCTGTTCAAATCGATCGGCTTGACTTCTTTTCCCCGCACGCCGTAACCCAACCTCAACATCGAGATCGAATAGTAAGGTCACATCAGGTTTTAAACCCTGCTGAACCCAATCTTCAAGTGTTTGTATGCGAGACTCTTCAATTCCCCTGCCGCCGCCTTGGTATGCATAACTAGCATCAGTAAATCGATCGCAAATCACAATTTGACCTGATGCCAAAGCTGGTTTTATGACTTCTTCTAAGTGTTGCATTCTTGCTGCAAACATCAATAGGAGTTCAGTGTTACTTTCTAAGCCAATATTATTGCTGTCTAACAGAATCTCTCTAATTTGCTCTCCAGTTTTTGTCCCGCCTGGTTCGCGTGTTTGTATCACTTGCTTTCCAACATTGGTAAACAGTTCTGATATAAAGTCCATCAAACTGCTTTTTCCAGCCCCTTCGACACCTTCTAATGTTATAAATAAAGCTTCTTGCATTCTTATTTACTTTTATTCAATTGATATTTTCTAACTGCGCGATTATGTTCTTTAAGTGTTACTGAAAAGTAATGTGAACCATCCCCTTTTGCAACAAAATAGAGTGATTTACCCTTTTCTGGATGTAATGCTGCATGTATCGCTTCTCGTCCAACCAATGCAATTGGACTAGGTGGCAAGCCTTTATAGCGATATGTGTTATAGGGTGAGTCTATATCAAGATCTTTTTTACGTATATTGCCATTAAACTGTTTCCCCATTGCGTAAATCACCGTTGGGTCCGTTTGTAGTTTCATTTTTTTATTCAAACGACGCACAAAGACCCCGGCAATGGTACTACGCTCACTAGCCAAACCGGTTTCTTTTTCTATGATAGAAGCCATGATTAAGGCTTCGTATGCTGTTTTATATGGCAGGTTTTCAGCGCGTGCTTGCCACTCCTCATCTAAAACATCATGTAATCGTTGATAGGCTCTTTGTAAAAATGCTTTGTCAGTAGTGCCTTTTGGAAAATGATACGTGTCTGGAAAAAACATCCCTTCAGCGATTTTGTCTGCATGACCGAGCTCAATCATGATGTCTTCTGGTTCATCGACATGTAACGTGTGTTCTAATAAGTTTGTTGCATGAATCGCTTGTATCATCTCGCCGATTTGCCAACCTTCAAGGAGTGTAAAGGAGTATTGGATTACTTTGCCAGAAACTAGAAGATTCAAGAGATCTATTGGAGTTAATCCAGGTGATAATAAGTATTCGCCTGATTTGATCATGCTTGCTTTCCCTGTATGCCGAGCAAGAATTTTAAAATAATTAGTGTTCTTAGTCAGATCAAGTTTTTTGAGCTTGGTGTTGACGTCTGTGAAGCTCATGCCCGGTTCTACTTCAAATGTAATCTGCTTTTCAATGCTTAAGGGTGTGTCGAGAAAGCCTTGATACTCTTTGTAGAGTAATGCAGTAGTGACTATCAGAAAAAATAAACTTAGTGCTATGAGTCCAAGGAGACGTTTTATCATAACTTAGAAATGCAATTTTGTTTTTGTAATATCTTTTTAATTTGAATGGTTTTGTCTCCAACTTCGAATGACTTTTCATCGAGTATTTTTATTGGCCATACTCCAATAATGCTATTGCACATAAAGGCTTCATCAGCATCCATTAATGATTTTAACGAAATTTGATTAATGCAAACTTCAAGATGTAATTCTGTTGCTAATGTAATAACTTTTTGTCTAATAATACCTTCGACACCACAAGCTGATAATTCAGGCGTATATAAAGTTTCACCTTTGATATAGAAAACATTACTCATCGTTCCTTCAATAACATTTTCTTCATTATCCAGAACAATGCCCTCTGCTATTGATCTATCCGCCCATTCTGATCTTGCTAATACTTGCTCAATCCTGTTGAGGTGCTTAATACCTGCAAGTACTGAATTATGTGCATAACGATAGTTGCATACACGAACCTTTATTCCGTCACATGGGTTTCCAAATGAATATTCAGGCCAAGGGTAGAGAGAAAGGATACGAGTTGAATCTATATTAACAGGCAAAGCGTAACCGCGACCGCCCTGCCCTCGAGTGACAATTATTTTGATGATGCCGCGCTCAACAGAACTTGTTAAACGCTGAGCCTCTTCGCTTAATGTATCTTGATTGGGAATGGGAATCTTTAGTTTACTGCAACCTATTTGCAATCTTTCTAAATGTTCATTCCAACATAGTAATTTTTCATCTTCTACGGCAATTGTTTCAAATAAGCCATCGCCGTATTGCAAGCCTCGGTCATACAAGGAAATTGCATCACTCGAGTTTCCATTAATGAGAGATGTGATGGCCATTATGCTGTCATGGCTTATTGGGCTTAACTCAGCTTTTTAAAGATGAGTGAACCGTTTGTACCACCAAAGCCAAATGAATTAGATAATGCAATATCGATCTTCATTTCCCGAGCAGTATGCGGGACATAATCTAAATCACATTCAGGGTCAGGCTCATCAAGGTTTATTGTCGGCGGTGCAACCTGGTCACGAATTGCTAATATTGAAAATATAGCTTCTACACCTCCCGCTGCCCCTAATAAATGACCAATCATCGATTTTGTTGAACTAACGGCTAAAGACTTTGAATCTTCCTTGAATACGCGTTTTACAGCGTTTGTTTCTGCAATATCTCCCGCCGGTGTTGAAGTCCCATGCGCATTTATATAATCGACTTCATTAATATTGATGCCACTATTTCTTAAGGCGTTTATCATGCAGTTTCCAGCGCCTTCTCCATCTACCGAGGGTGCAGTCATATGATAGGCATCACCACTCATGCCATAACCTGCAACTTCAGCAATTATGTTTGCACCACGTTTTTTAGCATGCTCATATTCTTCCAGAACGACAACTCCTGCACCATCACTCAAGACAAAACCATCTCTACCCTTATCCCAAGGACGGCTGGCGCGTTCTGGCTCTTCATTTCTGGTCGAGAGCGCACGAGCAGATGCAAATCCAGCCAAACCATTTTCGGAAGTCGCCATTTCTGCACCTCCGGCAATCATGACATCGGCATCACCATATTCTATTAATCTAGCAGCATCGCCAATATTATGAGTACCTGTTGTACATGCCGTAGTGATAGCGAAATTTGGACCCTTTAAACCATACATGATGGATAGGTGACCTGAGATCATATTGATAATGTTACTTGGGATGAAAAATGGAGATACTTTTCTTGGGCCACCACTAATAAATTGTCTGGTACTTTTTTCTATACCGGGTAATCCACCAATACCCGAGCCAATAGCAACCCCGATGCGTGTAGCATTCTCTTCGTTAACTTCTAAACCAGAATCCTGCATCGCCTGAATACCTGCGGCGAGACCGTAGTGTATAAATGGATCCATTTTCTTTTGATCTTTTTTGGGAATGTAATTATCTAAATCGAGATTTCGAATTGAACCGCCAATACGAACGCTAAATTCTGATGTGTCGAAATGATCTATGAGTGAAATGCCGCTTTTACCTGCAAGGATATTACTCCATGTTTCATCAACATTATTACCAACAGGCGTTACCATTCCTAAACCTGTTATAACTACACGACGTTTATTCACTTAAGATAATACCTGTCTATTGTTCAAGAAAAGAAGTCGGACGTTTGTTTGAATCTTTATTTAAAAATATTCAGTCAATATTTTATAAATAAAAAAGGCCGCGTAAGAGAGTTGTCATAACGCGGCCTTCGGTGTCCTTTATATTTTAGATTATTCTAGGTGTGCATTGATGTATTTAACCGCTTCATTAACCGTTGTAATATTCTCAGCTTCTTCATCTGGAATTTCGGTTTTAAATTCTTCTTCCAATGCCATGACCAACTCAACAGTATCTAAAGAGTCCGCACCTAAATCATCAACGAATGATGCTTCATTAGTAACCTCATCTTCTTTAACGCCCAGTTGTTCTACAACGATTTTTTTTACGCGTTCTTCAACACTACTCATGATTAATAAATCCTCCCTTAGCGGCTCGGTGGCCGTTTTTAGTGTGCTAAGTTTAGTGAAATGAAATCTTCTTGCAACT
>JAJFKM010000020.1 GCA_021773215.1 Gammaproteobacteria bacterium | reverse complement strand
TCAAGACCTTCTATATCGGTAAGAAGTTGTTCGACTTCAATTTTTCTTATCGCCAGGTTATTGGAACTCTCAACCACATGTACGGTTAAGTCTTTTTCACTACCGTTACTAAACCAGATGTGAATGTTGCTGCTACCGGCTTTTTCGGCGATTAACACTAATTGGCCGTTGTTCAACATGGAATTACTGACAACTTCAGGATTACCAACAGCGATACGCTCTACATTGGTTAGTTTTAATATCTTAATTTCACCAGCATAAAGTTCTATTTTTTCTACGGCTGTGCAAACCACTGAAAAAGATAGCAACAGTGAAGCGATAAATATTTTTTTTATCATGAGTATGATTTCCTGATTCCCAATACTATTAACGTGTTTAAAATTTATAGACGTAACAAAATCATCTTGCATTAACTGGAAGATTAATGCTTTTTGCTACGCCATCTTCAGACTGACCACCAACAATCATCTTGATCGAGGCCTTGTTGTTTACATCGGCATCGTTCTGCGATCTTGGTGTCTCTGCCTTGTCTTTTACTTCAACAATGGGTTGTTCTTTGTTGGTCTCAGCGACTACGTTGAGTTTATTAGCCTCATTAGCATGAACCGACTCTATTTTGGCGACAAGCAATAACGGTAAAAGTAGACCGGTTATAAAAAAGCATTTTATTAAACCTGTTCCCAGGTTTCGCTTAGTCATCTTTTTCTATCGGTAACGTTACGGTTTTCGACTTGGAAATGCCATCTTCACTATCGAGACCAATAATCAACTGGTAATTACCAGCTTCTCTAATTTGACCCGTGATAGCTTGATTCTGTGCGAATTCAGATAAGGCCTTGGCAGAGACTGCATCACCGTTGGCATCAACAATTTCGCCATTTGCATTGACACTGAGACCAGCAGCAGCGAGTTGCTGTTTACTTAATACTTCTCCGTTTGCCGAAACGATTAAGTCGCTTTTATCAACGACATTACCATTGGCATCAACAATTTCGCCATTTGCATTGACACTGAGACCAGCAGCAGCTAATTGCTCTGTCGTCATAACGCTGCCGTTTGCTGCAATTACAATACTAGTAGGGTCAACAACATTGCCATTCTTATCTAAGATTTCGCCATTTTCATTGACGCTGTAACCTGCCGCTTCAAGCGCTGCGAGTTTCTCTTTAGTCATGATTGAACCATCTGCTGCAATCACCACGTCGCCTGGAGCAACGACCTTGCCGCTTGCATCAACGATTTCACCATTTGCATTGACACTGAGGCCTGCGCTCGCAAGTTGCTGTTTGGTCATGACCGTGCCATCGGCTGCGATAACAATATCATTTACATCAACGACCTTGCCGTTTTTATCAACGATTTGTCCGCTCGCATTAACAGTGAATCCTGCTGCAGCCAGCTGTTGTTTATTTATAACGCTGCCATCGGCAGCAATCACGAGATCATTGGGGTCAATAATGTTGCCGTCTTTGTCAACGATTTGACCATCTTCATTAACACTGTAGCCAGCAGCAGCGAGCTTTTCTCTACTAATCAGTTTATTGCCATCGGCATCAACTAGGTTGCCATTAGCATCGACACCTGCTGCGGCAGTTACACGCGAGGCGCGTTCCTTTTCTGCGCTGGCCATTTTGACAGCATTGCCAAACAGATCCAAAGGCGAGACGTTGGTAAAACTGGATGAGCCTTGATCATTCCGGTTACGTAGTAGTGAGACAATCTCACCGTTATCTTGTGCCAGTGTTATTAATGCGGCTTGTTCTGCATCCACTTCAAGCGTGATGTTTGAAAACTGACTTTCTGTCCGACGCTGAGGTTGTCTTAGCGCATCCAATGTTTCTCTATAAGGATCTTTGCCGGTTGCTAACACTTTCACGTTTTGTAATACCGGAATAATCACATCTGACGGTGTTAACGCGCCTAAAAGTGCTGTTGGGTCTTCAATAGAAGACGCTACCTGCATGAGTTCCGGTGGTATTTCTGACAATATCGATTCTGGTAATAACTCTAGCAGCCCGGCATCTTGGGCGGCAGAAAATAATTCAGGTTGAAAACCTGATATAGAAAAAGGAATGTTGACATAAATATCGATACGATTACCGGGGCGCAAGTAGCCGCCAATCGAGTTTATGTCATCCACTGTGATGGTGATTGCGCGTTTGCCCGGTGGGATAATGTCAGAAAAATCGCGCGGAAAATCTTCATCAATAAAACTTTTTAATAGTGTCTTACCTTGGCCTAAATTAGCCGTGATAGAGCGACCAAGGTAACGGTTAAAATCATTTGGATAAATAGCATCGTCATGCACAAATTCGCTCGGCACTGCACGAGCACTAAAATCGGCTGATGTAATTTCCAAGCCTTTGGCAACGTTCTTATTTGCAACAACAACGGTAATCGATCTCGTTTGATCTTGTTCATACTTGGCTTTTAATTGAGCCTCTTTCGCATTTAAATAAAGCATTGCCATCAATGCAGCAACGATACCGAGGCCAATAGCGCCACCAATTAACGGTATTACACTTTTCTGTTCTTTTTTAGCCATAAGATGTTCTTCTAATAAATAATATTGTTCTGGATCGGTTTATGTTGGCTCAAAAAGAACCTTTGTCACAAATTTGAATCAACGTATGCCAGTATGAAGTTCTGTTAGTTGTATTTCTGATATAGATTAAAAGCTAAGCACATTTTCTAGACCTTCTGAGATGACCTCTTGTGCTGTCGGTAAACCGGGCACCGCTTCCGATAAAGCACCGGTTATTGAGATATTACTCAAGTTAGCTATCTCTCCTTCCATGTCCAATGTATCTATAGCGTATAAAGCCAGGTTATCGTGATCGGGTAAGGTCGAGAGTGATGCTGAATAGGAATAGCCTTGATAATTGTCGTTCAAGACGCCGAGGAAATCGAGTAATACATCACCACCAGGTCCAACGGTCAGAACCATAACGCCAAATACCAAGACAACGATGTATTCAACCATGCCTTGACCAGTTTGAGTGATGATTTTTCTATGCTGTTTCAATTTATTATTATACTTATAAGACTGAATTCTTGACTGAGTTTACTACTACGCGTGTTTCACTTCCATCTTTTAGCAACATAATAGTTACCCGCTCGCGCCGCGTTTTAAATACTAATGTTTGTACGTCTTGCGCGTTGTGATCGGTTTCTGTGGTCCAGCCTCTACCTTGGTAATGGTTTTTATAAAAAGCCGCGTTGCTGCCAAGAGAGTGCTTGTTCGCGATGATCAATGTATTGGCTTTTTTGCCGGGATCATTGCTCTTCATTTCATTCACAACATGGCTGCCCGACATCTTTGGCGTCGTGCTACCTAATTCTTTCGGTGGCTCGTTAGGGTTCTTTGGTAAAGGACTGATCGATAGGTAGCCCCAAGAGGCATTCTTGTCATTCTTTTGTATTTGCACCTGTACGGTCAGTAGATAACCCTCTTCAATGCGAGTAATGATGTACCAAGGCGCCGCATCGATCGTTTCCATGTAGCCGGGTTTATCTTTTTCAGGCGGTCGTCGCCATTCTTTGCGATAAAATTGCACCACTTTCTCAATAGAGTCCTTGGTGTGAAAGGCGCGGATGGCTGTCTTATTGCCATTCATCTCGATATCTTGCGCAACCCACTCAACCGCAGCGTCAGGCGGCGGCGGGAATTCCGGTGCTTTCTTTGCCAAGGCAGGCTGCGATAAGATTAATAAAACAGCGAGGCTAGCAAATTTGACTATTTTCAAAATACCGCGAGAGACGTCTGAACCGATCATTAAAATCTGTCGCACTCCCTATCGACCACTTCAGGTCGTTCTACAGTCAGACCGCTAAAATCACACATGCCAGCATCATTACAGGATTGAGTGCCATTACGCGTATCCAGGTCTGCTAGGTCGGGTATTAAGCGATCGGGGTGCACTGCATCGATATCGAGATAGCCAAGCCAAAAACTGCCATTGGGTTGAGCTGTGTTGATGACGACAGCTGGATTACAGGGCGCCAGTTCTGGGGCAAGCACTGCGGCGATAGACCAGACAGTATCAAACCCCGGTATTTCATTTAATATTGCGGCTAATGCGGTTGTCGGTGCGGTGCCGCCAGCCTGACGAAAGACATGCTCGCCACCACCGGCACTCCAAGCATCCGTCAGCACCGATGCTGTTGTAACAATACTCATATTGTTGGTGATTGCAGTACCTCCCACAGTCACAACATCGGAGCCATCGAGGCTGAAGCCCCGAGTGGCTGGAACGCCCGCCATTCTTGTAAAAGTTGGGTTAGTCGCAATTTGCATGGACTCACTGGCGACAGCATAACCTTTGGTGTTGATCGCGTTAAAGCCAACATTAGCACCAATCCCGTTAAGCAATTCGCCGACTAAGCCGAATGCCATCGCTGTACCATCCATAAAAAAGTTGATGATGTCCCCGACCACAGGAAGCGTAGGGGTGTCGTCTGAGCTAGCCAAGTTTGCCAGGTTACCATCGACGCCTGAGTAGAGTGGCATGCCGCGATGATTACGCCAAAGCGGATTGGCGTTATTGGCATCCCAAGGGGCAGCTTGGTCTGCATCCATGATTGGAAAGGTCGTGGTTTCATCACCTGGGTTTCGATAAAAGCGTTGTTTTGTCTCATTCCGCGTTTCAGTTGTTGATTTAATCGGTTGGTCAGCAGCACTGAAACCACTCATAAGTTCGCCATTTGAGCCGCTAATTGGCAGTCTGACGGTGTCATTCGCATACCAGACCGTGTACTCCCAAGCCTGGTAGCGAGCTGCCTGTACATTGGTCTGTTTGATATCAATATATTTAGCAATCAATGACATCCCGAGAAACAGGGGTATTAGGAAGAAAGACGCGGAAATGAGGAATTCTGTCATGGCCTGGCCCTGCTCAGTCTTTCTGTCGTGTCGCTGCTGCGTTATGTTCGCCATCATCAATTAGGGGATTGTGGGCATCAAGCCAGAGATGAAATTAATAAGTGTGTCAAATACGCCGACAACGGTTCCCGTTGCGCCCGCAAGACCAACATACTCTTCTTTCTGCTGAATACCCAGCGCGAGCAGACGTTCAGGGTAGTTTGTATCCACCAATCGGGCCTGCCAATAGGGATTAAAGGCGCTGCCCACTTCGGTTAAACCATCATCGCGATGGAAGTGGCTGGCAAAGACATCATTTGGACGTGAAAAATAGAGTTCTGATTTTGTCAGCACCGCCAGTTCGTTATCGGCAAACGCTTCATTGACCTGTAGGCGACCGGACGGCTCTCTCGAATTAGCCGTCGTGTAATCATCAGTGAGATTCGTTTTAGCCAGATGGTAGGTATTGAAATCTGGCTCATCTTGAACTAGGCCTAACAATAGAAACGGTGCCCCGACACCTAGAAAGGGAGCATTGCCGGTGGTATCCACATACATCGGCAGTCCACCGTAAGCGTTACTGACTTTGTTGCCCATTAAGGTTTGTGCAGGTACATCCGAACTGAAGGCAATACCGGTGGGGGGTGCAGGTACCGGAGCACCTGTTCCGGGGAACATCCAGGCAATAACATTTTCAGGTGCGTTACCATAGGCGTCATTTTCTACTGGGCCGAGAGGGTCAATCAGCATATGTTTGGTCATTTTAAGATCGTTGGCGGTACCTTTGGCGACTTCAGCAAACCCATTCGCAAACGGTATCTCAGAAGGAAAGGGGACACTCAGAAGCTCTTGACCAGGTGGTGCTGTGGCAGAGCAGTCGTTTAAAGGAAGATCGTTAGAGGTATCTGTATCAGCATCATTGTCTGCCGTAATATCATCATTGGCATCTTCACAATCAGACGGGTCTACCGGATCGGCACCGGTAAAGTCAGCATATATTGTTAAGTTGCCACCACCGAGCTGTCCTGCCAGTCGACCATCGAAGACCTTTTGCCGAAACGGTTCCGGTAAAATATAGAGTCTCATGTAGCCGCCGATAAACAGATCCATGGCAAGACCTGTCGTATCCGCACTCGACCAGTTTGCCCCTTCGCCAGGTCTGACCTGTGTGGTATTTGGCAATAATATGCGGAGTTCACTGCCGCCTTTTCTTGACAGCGCGAATTCCAGGTCAAATTGAAATCCCGCCTCCCAGGCAATTACACCCAAATCGACCCATAATGGCGGTACTTCGGGTGTTGTTATATGAATAGGCGGTATAAGTGGCAGTTCCCAACCTCTGGCGCTGGTGAAGGGGTCTCGGCTGTCACGAATTAGTGCAGCCAGTCTGGCATAGCCACCCTGTTCAAATTCAGTAGCATCAATTCTCTGGTTTGGTCGGTAACCGGTGGCAAATTGATCACCGGGTAGCCCAGGTAAAACCCCATACGTTGCAATATGGCCGAGTAGCGACATGATGCCAAAGTCAGATATTTTTGCGCCAGGAGGACCATTATCCTCAATCACCTCATCGAGTACACCCACAGCGAGCAGGATGCTGACGGTGTGATAGCCGATTTCCGCGATGCCATAGATCTTATTGATATTGTGCAGTAGAACGGTGGCGACACTGGCTAACTTGGACATGATTTTGACAGCGATGTTACCGGCGCTCGTCCAGCCCGTTACGATCGGTTGTATTATGGGGTTTGATAAACCTAAGGTCGCAGGACTGAAACAGCAGTTGTTGTAAAACCCTAAATACGACGCAAACGACTGGAAGTGGTAGGCCCACGAGGCCAGACCAACAAATTGAGCGATACCGACTTCGTTAGCGACGATGGCGCGATTCATGTACGCGGCAAAATTCAGGTCGCGCGCCTCGACCACAGACATACTGTAAGCAGCTGCATCAGCCGCGTTTTGCAGCTGCATTTTGTTGGTGGTGATTTTACCCGTTTTATAAAGTGAGAAGGCGGCAACTAACAGGATTGCAGAAAAAAGAATAACAAAAACAGCGGCTTGGCCGCACTGTTTATTTAGGGAAGAATCTATTTCTTTCAAACACCGTCTGCCTGAATGTAGGGATATCAAAAAGCAATTTGGGGAATATTTACGCCACTTTCGTGGCGTAAATTATTAAATATTTGCGCTAGTAACCAAAATTTATTTTTTGGTAGAAGCAGCTTTAATTAGTAGTGATAAAGCAATTACTACTAATTAATTTTGCCCTTTATATGTCTGCATGTTGTCACCTTTCTGGCCATCAATAGCATCTGACGCTGTTGTTGTTGTATCGGCAGCTCCGCCTGTTAATTCTGCAGTCACGTTACCAATCTGGTCTTTCATGCCGTCACTAAAAAACGTAAAGGCACCAATACCCGCAATTGCAATCAAGGCGACGATAATGATGTACTCCGTCATGCCCTGACCAATTTGTTTAATTGAATTGTTCATCTCAATGCTCCTGATTTATGTCTTTGTCTGTCATTTAATTCTGGGCAAGATTATAGCTTATTTGAATAAACTTAATATCTTTTATATTAATAATTATAGCTTGAAATAATAAGGTTAATCCCAATATATTGTCGCTACTAAAGAATTCATTATTATTATTGGGGTTTTATTAACATGTCTGTAGAAGCAAAACAGGAAACGCTGGGTTTTCAAACCGAGGTCAAGCAATTACTGCACCTCATGATTCACTCGTTATACAGTAATAAAGAGATATTTTTACGTGAGTTAATTTCCAATGCCTCGGATGCGGCGGATAAGTTACGGTTTGAAGCACTTAAGAATGATAATTTGTATGACGGTGATTCAGATCTAAAGATAAAGGTCGAATTTGATAAAGAATTAAAAACAATCACCGTCTCTGACAACGGCATCGGTATGTCACGAGACGAGGTTATCGAGCACCTCGGCACCATCGCCAAATCAGGCACCAAACAATTTTTCGAAGCATTGACGGGTGACGAATCCAAGGATTCTCAATTGATCGGCCAATTTGGTGTCGGTTTTTATTCCTGTTTTATTATTGCTAACAAGGTGGAAGTGATTACGCGCCGTGCAGGTTTAGGCAAAGATGAGGGCGTACGCTGGGTGTCTGAAGGTGAAAACGATTACACGATTGAATCAATCGATCGTGAAACACGCGGCACCAAGGTGGTCTTGCATCTTCGTGATGACAATGAAGAGTTTTTAAATGATTACCAATTAAGAAATGTGATCACGAAATACTCTGACCACATCTCGCTACCTATTATCATGGATAAAGAAGAACAGGTAGAGATAGAAGAGGAAGCTATAGCAGAGAGTGAAGAGGGCCAGAGTGAGGAAAACAAGGAAGAAGAAAAGAAGGAAAAGAAATTTAAAACCGTTGTCTCTGAAGAAACGGTCAATAGCGCAACCGCATTATGGGCGCGTAACAAGAAAGATATATCTGAAGAAGAATACAACGAGTTCTATAAACATGTAGGCCATGACTTTGAAGAACCGATGGCGCATATCCATAATCGAGTAGAAGGTAAGCTCGAATACACATCTTTACTCTATATACCCAAACGTGCTCCGTTTGATATGTGGGACAGACAGCAACGCCATGGTGTAAAGCTTTATGTGAAGCGTATCTTCATTATGGACGATGCCGAACAGTTAATTCCGAGCTGGATGCGCTTTATTCGTGGTGTGGTGGACTCAGATGATCTTCCGCTAAATGTTTCACGCGAAATTTTGCAACATAACAAGGTGATTGATTCCATTCGATCGGGTTGTACCAAGAAAGTTATCGGTTTGTTAAAAACCATGGCTGAAAAAGAAGCGGATAAATACGCGGAATTCTGGAAGACCTTTGGTAAGGTGCTTAAAGAAGGGGTCGTTGAAGGAGACGATTACAAAGAAGACCTGTCTAACTTATTCCGTTTTAGTAGCACGCATGATGATTCTGAAGATCAAAAAGTATCGATTAAAGATTACATAGAACGTATGCAGGAAGGACAAAAGGCCATCTATTATGTTTCTGCCAATACCCATGCAATGGCTAAGAACAGTCCTCATCTGGAGATCTTTAAAAAGAAAGGTATCGAAGTGTTATTGATGTCTGACCCGGTTGATGAATGGGTGACTACGCATTGGGCAGAAGTCCAGGATAAACCGCTACAGTCTATTACCAAGGGTGAATTAGACCTAGGTGATTTGAAGGATGAAGATGAAAAGAAAGATGATAAGAAGAGTGAAGACAATGAAAAATTAGCAGAACGTATACGAAAAGTTTTAGAAGCAAAGGTAAAGACCGTTCGCTCTACATCACGTCTGACCACGTCTCCTGCTTGTCTCGTTGCGGATGAACATGACATGGGACGACAGATGGAGCAAATCCTAAAGGCGTCAGGACAAGAAATTCCGGCAACCAAGCCAATACTCGAAATAAACCCGGATCATCCAATTCTCAAGAAAATTGATGGTGAAGCAAATGAAGATCTCTTTGCCGATTGGTCACAGATTCTATTTGATCAGGCTTTATTGAGTGAAGGCAGTCAGTTGGAAGACCCAGCTACCTTTGTTAGTAAGTTAAATAGTTTGATAGTGACACTAGCAAAATAAACAGAAATTAAGTCTTTCGTCTAAATGGGGCAATATTGCCCCATTTTTCGTTTCACTCTCAAGCTTGCATACCCTAAAATGAGATAACGTCATAAATTTGGTTGCTATGGATCATTCTCAAGAAAATATTTCGAGACTTCTTCGTGAGCTTAACGAAATTGGCATCGCACTCTCCGCTGAAAAGGATCACGATCGCTTACTTGAGCTGATACTGGTCAAGGCAATGGAGATCACCAATGCGGATGGCGGTACTTTATACACTCGCACCGAAGATCAATGCTTAAAATTTGAGATCTTGCATAATAGCTCTCTGAAAATTCATAAAGGCGGTACCAGTGGTGAAGAGATTTCCTTTTATCCCATCTCTTTGTATGACGATGAAGGCAAACCTAATACCCATATGGTCGCTGCCAACGCAGTTATAAGTGACAAAACAGTCAATATCCCGGATGCCTATGACAGCAAAGAGTTTGATTTTTCCGGCACGCGTAGTTTTGATAATAAAATGGGATATCGTTCGACTTCATTTTTGACCGTGCCTATGACCAATCATGAAAATGAAAATATAGGTGTCTTACAGTTGATCAATGCAATGGAACCCGATTCAAATAAAATCATTCCATTTTCATCATTAGATCAACAATTAGTTGAATCACTCTCTTCTCAAGCTGCAGTGACGATTACTAACAAAGCACTGATCGATGCACAGAAAAACCTTTTCGATTCTTTTATTCAACTCATCGCCGATGCGATTGATGAAAAATCACCTTATACCGCAGGACATTGTCGCCGTGTCCCCGTGCTGACGAATATGTTGGCTGACGCGGTTAATAAGATGGATAGAGGACCCTTAAAAGATTTCAGCATGACCGATGATGAAAAGTATGAACTCGAGGTTGCCGCGTGGCTGCATGATTGTGGAAAAATAACTACGCCAGAATATGTTGTTGATAAAGGCACCAAGCTAGAAACAATATTCGATCGCATTAGTCTTGTGGATATTCGTTTTGAAATTTTAAAAAGAGATGCAAAGATAGAGGCACTTAAGTCAAAACTTAAGAAAACGAATGGTACTGGTGATATTGATCAAGCATTAGAAAATGATGAATCACTGCAACAGGCATTAAAAAGATTATCAAAAGAAAGAGAAGATATCCGCGCCTATAATGTTGGTGGTGAAGTTCTAGCGGAATCGGATCTTAAACGTATCGAGGAAATAGGTAGTAGAACATATAGTAATCCTGATCAAGAAACAGTTAGCCTGCTGAGTGATGAAGAAGTACAAAACCTCCAAATAGGACGTGGTACGCTTTCTATTAGAGAAAGAGAGATCATTAATAATCATGTTTCAGTGACAATTAAGATGCTTGAATCTTTACCTTACCCCAAGCATCTGGCCAAAGTGCCTGAATATGCGGGTGGCCACCATGAAAAGATGGACGGCTCCGGGTATCCAAATAAGTTAAAAAGAGAAGATATGTCTGTACAGGCAAGGATGATTGCCATAGCTGATGTCTTCGAGGCATTGACTGCCAGCGATCGGCCTTATAAAAAAGCGATGCCACTATCTCAGTCATTAAAGATACTAGGACAGATGAAGCTGGATAATCATGTCGATGCAGACCTGTTTGATATTTTTATAAATGATAAAATCTATCTTGATTATGCCAATAAATATCTTGGTGAGAATCAAATCGATGAAATCGATTTCAATAATATTCCCGGCTACACCACAATCAACTAAATTCTGTGACTGAATCCATCAGCGTACGTGAATTAATTCAACGTACTGAAAAGCAATTCGAATTAGCCGATATTCATTTTGGACATGGTACTGATAATGCCCTCGATGAATCTTTTTATCTGGTGATGGCAGCTGCAGGAGTGGAATTTGATTGTTCTGAAGAAAAACTGGATGAACCACTTCAGCAAGACGTATTAAAACATATAGAAGGTTTGATCGAACAACGTATCAATCAGCGAATACCGGTGGGCTATCTGGTTAATGAGGCATGGTTTGCCGGACAGAAATATTATGTCGATGAGCGCGTACTAATACCGCGTTCACCCCTTGCAGAATTAATCACATCTCAATTTATGCCGTGGTTGTCATTTAGTAACGTAGATACCATTCTTGATATCGGTACCGGGAGTGCTTGTATCGCTTGTGCTTGTGCGACTGCATTTCGACATGCGCAGGTTGATGCGGTTGATGTGGATGTTGATGCGATTGAGGTTGCCAATAAAAACGTTTTGACGCATCAACTTGAGGGAAGAGTTAGCATCATTAAATCTAATCTATTCGAACAACTTAAAGACAAAAAATACGATTTGATTATTAGTAATCCACCCTATGTTGGTAATGACGAGATGCAATCTTTACCGAAAGAATATTTGCATGAACCGGGTCACGCCCTTGAAGCGAATGATAATGGTTTGGAACTGGTTGAAAAAATATTAGAACAAGCCTCGACTCATTTAAATGATAAAGGTGTGTTGGTCGTTGAGGTAGGAAACAGTATGGATGTTTTAATTGAACGATACCCTGCTATGCCATTCACCTGGCTAGAATTTGAAGAAGGTGGACACGGTGTTTTCTTGCTCAATAAATCTGATCTGGAAAAATTTAATTTTTAATTTAATGAATTAATACATTCATGAACCAGTGTTTTGTTGGACTCGCCTCATAAAGCATGTCTGGCGTAACGGGGCGAAGATTACCTTCTTCAGGTGGTATTTTTAATTCATTCATATCGACATCATGTAGTTGTCCTTCAATACCCTTGTCTGTCATTTTCATTTGGTAATAAATACCGTTGTAGGCGTTAATCCCATATTCACCTGGGTACTTGTGTAAAAACAATATGTCATATTCTAAATCGGTCATATCATCTTCAGATATAAACCGATTGTTTTTATAAGGGTAGGGAAGATGACAGATCATAATTTTTGGTTTTTGCATGCAATCGAATGGTCGCATCGATAAAAACTGTTTTTCAAACTTATCTTCATTAAGCTTAAACTCATAATTGTAGCCACCGTTTGTTGCCGTAAACTTTATCTGTCCAATATCTACGGATTCTTCGCTGCCAGGAACCTGTAAGGTGACAGTCATTGCACTATCGGTATTGAGTGCAGATAGATTGATGGAAAATAACGCGAAGATTAGAAAGGCAAAGTAAGGTAGAGGCTGCTTCATGTTCATGATCCTTTGGTTATTTTTTGCATTATATCCATTTATTGATATATATGGAACTTTGAATATAATAGTTAGTCACATCTATTAATACAGACGTTGGTTAATATGGAAAATTCAATTAAAAATGAAGAAATACTATTAGATATTGATGATGATATTCCATTTGACTATCTTTGTGGTACGGCCGAATGTTTGAAAGCCATCGCCCATCCTACTCGCTTGCAAATTATTCTTTTTATAATGAAGGGTGAATTTACAGTAGACGAGATTAGTAAACATTGTGACTTATCTCAGGCACAAACGAGTGGGCATTTAAGATTGATGGAAGGAAAAGGTCTTTTGAGCAGAGAACGACGTGGAAGAGCCGTATTTTATTCCGTGCTTGAGCCCCATCTGATAGATGTTATGGAATGTATCAATGGTAGATATTTCGAATTTAAAGAGAATTTAAAGAGGTAATAACGATGAAGTATTCAACGACCGATAAAGTATTCTTTGTTTTTATTAGTGCACTGCTAATGCAGTTTACTTCTGTGGCATTTGCCGATGTCCAACCAGCAGATCATCGCCATAAGATATCGGACAAGAAATGGGAAGATAACTTAAGAAATCAAAACTTTCAGGACAGGACAATCATTGAAGGTGTTGATCAAGATATCTTTGAATTAAAGGCTCCCTTTACGGCTGAAGATGCAACCGTTGTTCCAATCTCAGTGCATACGAAGATCCGACAAACCCCCGAACGTTATATCAAAAAAATGTCTATTTTTGTTGATATGAACCCGATGCCAGTGGTGGGTTTTTTTGAATTTACCCCCGATAGTGGCAAAGCCGACTTGGCTATGCGTATTCGTGTCGATACCTTTAGTTATGTGCGAGCTGTTGCTGAATTGAATACGGGCGAGTTGTATATGACCAAGACTTTTGTCAGGGCTAAAGGTGCATGTTCAGCGCCACCGCCAGCGAGTATGGAAGATTCTAGAAAATTGCTTGGTAAGATGAAGATGAAAGTAGTGGGTGATGTAAAGATGGGTGAGCCTAATCTTATGCAAGTGAAAGTGCGACACCCGAATATCACCGGAATGGCGCCATTAAAGATTGGCTCGCGTGTCATTCCGCCTGCTTTTTTTATGGACTCATTCGAAGTAGATTATAACGGTAAGTTGATTGTCAAAGCCTTTTTGACTTTCTCTATAAGCATGGATCCAGCGTTACGTTTTTACTTTGTGCCAGAAAAAGATGGTGTGATGACAGTGAAAGGAACGGATACAAAAAAGAATAAATTCAGTTCTACTCATGAAGTTAAGGCTGGTTAGCAGGAAACAAACAGCCATATAAAATTAGTGGGATCTTGATTATGGGGGTGATTACACCCCCATTTTTTTAAGTATTAAATAATTATTGATGGGGAAAGATGATGGCAAAAGATCGTATAAACGATCAATGTCTTGAGGAAGATCAGGTTGCCGGGAATGGCTTACTTGATCGTCGACTCTTCCTCAAAAAAGGTCTGCAGTTTGGTGCCATCTCAACGCTTGCTTCATCAACTGCACTGGCATCAACAAATTCAGAAACAAAATTCGAACCTGCTCATCCTCCTTGGATGCATAAACCGGGAAAACCATTTTCAATTTATGGTAAGCCTTCTGAATTTGAAGATGATGTTGTTCGTTTCCCCACACAGAACGAAATGGTTCCCGGTAACGGTGTTTCATGGACGCCATTACATCTTATGGAAGGAACGATAACACCTAATGGTTTGCACTATGAACGACATCACAACGGCGTACCGCAGATCGATCCAAAAAAACACCGCCTGTTAATTCATGGTCTGGTAAAGAAAGACTTAACATTTAGTATCGATGATTTACTACGTTATCCCATGCAATCAAAGATTTGTTTTATAGAATGTGGTGGTAATAGTAATGCCGGCTGGAATAAACAGCCTTCCCAAGCTGAAGCAGGTTACTTTAATGGTTTGGCATCTTGTAGTGAATGGACCGGTGTTCCTCTTTCAGTTTTGTTAGATGAAGTTGGTTTAAGAAAAAAAGCTAAATGGCTCGTAGCGGAAGGTGCTGATGCCTTTGCTATGCAAATGTCCATACCCATCGAAAAGGCATTGGATGATGCCTTTCTCGCCTTGTATCAAAATGGTGAACGCATTCGACCGGAAAATGGTTACCCTTTACGCTTGATCGTGCCGGGTTGGGAAGGCGTATTAAATGTAAAATGGTTGCGTCGCTTAAAGATAACAAATCGCCCAGTGATGGCACGTAATGAAACATCACGTTATACGGAGTTACAACCCTCAGGTAAGGCGCGTATGTTTACCTTTCCTATCGAAGCAAAATCATTAATCACTTCACCCTCTGCACATATGGTTTTAAAAGAACCGAGTCTTTATCAAATCACTGGTTTGGCCTGGACAGGGCGAGGCAAGATTAGCAAGGTTCAAGTCTCTGCCGATGGTGGAGATACATGGGCAGAAGCAGAGTTACAAGAACCAGTCCTCGATCGTTCCTTTACCCGGTTTCGTATGCCCTGGCACTGGAATGGCAAACCGGCAGTATTAAAGAGCCGCGCAATAGACGAAACAGGCTATGTTCAACCTGAACGAACGGAGCTTGTTAAACAACGTGGTCGCAAAGGTTTTTTTCACTACAACGCGATCACCAACTGGCATATCGACAGCGATGGTTTTGTCTCACATGTCTATGACAAAAAAGATAATGAAACGACAGATTCTGATATCAGTATTGATAGCGGTTGGGATTAATCCTTTATACGCTGAATCAACACGAGGCGATGGTCCTGGTCTTGGTCATGCCATTTCGCCTGAAGAAATAGCGGCATGGGATATTAGTGTTTTTCCTGATGGAGAAGGACTGCCTAAAGGTGAGGGTAATGTTAAAGATGGGGAAGTAGTCTACAAGAATAAATGTATAGCCTGTCATGGTGAAAATGGATTGGGTACCGCTACCGGGGATCAACTCGCCGGCGCACAAATGGAATTAACCAGTGAGTATCCAGAACAAACCATTGGTAGTTACTGGCCTTATGCGACAACCGTGTTTGATGTAGTACGACGTTCCATGCCGATGACCGCACCGGGAACATTAACTAATAATGAAGTCTATGCTGTTACGGCCTATCTATTATTTTTGAATAATCTTATCAGTGAGGAAGATGTTATGAATGCATCAAGCTTACCAAAAGTAAAAATGCCAAATGAAGATGGGTTTATAAATGTTTATCAAGAAGAGAAGAATAAATAATCTCTCTTCTCTTGTCATTCCCGCGTAGGCGGGAATCTAGTCAATATATATTAGTTTTCCTTTTTAAAGTGACTCGTCATCAGACGAAATACGACCTTATTTAAAGAGTATTTCTAGTTAGACTGGATTCCCGTTTCGGTCGCTGTTTCAGACTCGACTCTACCACCTACATCCATGTAGGCGTTCACGGGAATGAGGAAAGAGTTAATCAAATCCTATCGCTAACGGATCATCTTCCTCTTTATAATTCGCAATATATTTTTCAATTTCATCAATCTCAACTATACCCGGCCATGTTACTAATGGGCGTCCATCAGGGTGGAAAATAGCTATTGAAGGAACACCCGTTAACCGACGGCCGATTAATTGGGAAGCTTGATCGATATCGGCGAGGTATAACGGATAATCGAGAGGGGTTTTTTTTACGAAATTTCGAAGTATATCCATCTTGCCATATTCAAAGCTGGGGAAATCCAGTGTTACGCCTAACATGGGGATTTCTGGATTTCGTGCTATGAATTTTTTGATCTGTGGTAATTCAATGACGCAGGCGCTGCATGTGGGGCTCCATATATTAACAACCACCCATTGACCCTTGCCGATGTGCTTACTCAGGGGTTCTTCTGTACCGGAGATATTAACCAGGCGCATATCGGGTGGATTTGCATTTGCTGGTAATGCTACCAGAAGCATTAGCGTGATTAGGATTGGTCGTATCATGTTAGATTTAGTTTAGCTGGTGTATGTCACTATTTGGAACAGTAAATTTCATTTGAGTTCAACATGACGACATCAGCGTTCCCGTATACAATAGCGCGCCATGTCAGGAAATACATTCGGAAAACTATTTACTATCACCAGTGCCGGCGAAAGCCACGGCCCTGCTCTTATCTGTATTGTGGATGGCTGTCCTCCAGGGATGGCTTTAACTGAAGCTGATATGCAGCATGATCTGGACCGGCGCAAGCCTGGTAAATCGCGTCATGTTACCCAGCGTAAGGAATCGGATACGGTCAAGATCATGTCCGGTGTGTTTGAGGGTGTAACGACGGGCACGCCTATTGGTCTCTTGATTGAAAACGAAGATCAGAAATCGAAAGACTACGGTAATATCAAGGACATGTTTCGTCCGGGGCATGCAGATTATACCTATCAACAGAAATATGGAATTCGTGACTATCGTGGTGGCGGTCGTTCATCTGCTCGTGAGACCTGCATGCGTGTGGCTGCCGGCGGCATTGCGAAAAAATATTTAAAAGAAATATTTGGTATATCGATTCGTGGTTATCTCGCACAGATCGGATCCTTAAAGATCGATCATAAAGATTGGGGTGAAGTGGAGAATAATGCATTCTTTTGTCCAGATTCTGATCGCGTTTCTGAACTAGATGATTATATGGATGCACTTCGAAAAGAGGGTGAGTCTATCGGTGCGCGTATCAATGTCGTTGCTGAAAATGTTCCGGTTGGATTAGGCGAGCCAATATTTGATCGTCTAGATGCCGATATCGCAAAGGCGATGATGAGCATTAATGCAGTTAAAGGTGTAGAGATCGGTGCGGGCTTTGGGTCAGTCGAACTAAAAGGCACGCAGAATCGCGATGAAATGACACCAGATGGTTTTGTTGGTAATAATGCCGGCGGCGTTTTAGGTGGTATCTCATCAGGACAAGATGTTTTGGTTAGTATTGCTTTAAAACCTACATCCAGTATTCGCTTGCCCGGTGATACGATTGATAAAACAGGACAACCCGCTGAAGTTGTCACTAAAGGTCGACATGACCCCTGCGTTGGTATCCGTGCAACACCGATTGCTGAAGCGATGTTGGCATTGGTATTAATGGATCATGTACTTAGACATCGCGGGCAAAATGCAGATGTCCAATCAGAAACACCTGTTGTACCTTCCAGTAAATAGTTAAGGGCTCTCTATCAATTCGTGAATAAGTATCTTGAGCCCATAATCTCCAATAGCTTCGACGCCTACAGGACGCAGGTGAGGAGCGGAAGCTTTACTAAGCGCCCGCAATAGAATAACTATTACAGGCACTTAGTGCCTTGCTCTTGAATATTATGACTCTCAATCTATCTCACCCAGAATTAATAGAGAGCCCTAATGATTAAAGTCGACGGCCTGCCGTACTGGCGACTGTCCGGTTTTTATTTTCTTTTCTTTCTTACCATCGGCGGTTTCATGCCGTATTGGTCTCTGTATTTGAAATCGATAGGGATGAATGCAGAGGCGATTGGTATTCTTTCTGCGATAGTTGTTGTAACAAAGATCTTTTCGTCATTCATCTGGGGCTGGGTTGTTGACCATACGGGAAAGCGAATGCGGGTGATTCGTTATACTTCGCTCTTCTCAATGTTATCGTTTTCTCTTGTCTTGTTTTTTCAGGATTTCTGGTCGCTTTTTATTATTTTATTTGTGTTCTCAATTTTCTGGAGCGCTGCATTACCTCAAGTTGAAGCCACAACCTTGTCCCACCTTGGTGAGGAAAGTGATAGTTATACCGTAGTACGGATATGGGGCTCGATTAGTTTTATTATTGCCGTACTTGCCTTAGGTAAATATTTTGATTATTACCCCATAGATTATTTATTGCCCATCGTTATTTTTTCAATGGTATTAGTCTGGATTCATACTCTATTCATTCCTGAAATTAATGTACCACATGAAAAATCTAACGACTCAACATTTAAGGACATTTTATTTAAACCGCATGTCATTGCATTAATGGTTGTGTGTTTTTTGATCCAAGCAGGCCATGGTGCGTATTACACATTCTTTTCTATTTACCTGGAAGAACATGGTTATTCAAATAGTTTTATAGGTACATGTTGGGCGTTGGGCGTATTGGCAGAGGTTATTATTTATGTATTCATACATAAAGTGATAGGCCGTTTCGGACTGAGAAACCTGATGATATTGACAGTAATGGTGGCAACTATCCGTTGGCTCTTGATCGCGTTTTTTGTAGACAATGTCATTATATTACTTTCTGCACAATGTCTGCACGCTGCTACGTTCGGCATTTATCATGCTGTAGCGATTCAATATATTCATCGTGAATTTAAAGGCTCTCACCAAGGACGAGGCCAAGCTCTCTATAGTAGTGTCAGCTTTGGTGCCGGATTGGCATTGGGTAGTTTGATAAGTGGGTTTCTCTGGGATTCTGTTGGCTCCATGCAAACCTTTCTATTTGCTGCCGTTCTTAGTGCAGCTGGTGTCGTCATAGCTTGGATTGGATTAAAGGATAATTAGTCAGAGTTTCCTCTATCAGCGAGACAAGCACTACTAACGTACTGTTTATAATAGGATAATAGGATAATAGGGTATTAGTACAAATTCCTTTCTTATATTTTTGTAACTAATTGTTTCAGTTTGATATTTTCTTTAAAGAAGTCTGCGTTTTTAACCGATACCTATAATGAGATTAATTTATAGGAAGATTTAAGGATTCTTTGATGCAGGCATTGCAGAAAAATGTTGAGGTGGAAAATCCACAGATATTCATTGGTCGTCAGCCTATTTTCAATTCGAAACTTAAGGTTGTCGGTTACGAATTATTATTTCGTCCCGGTGATGTCGATGCTTTCGATGGAAGCGATGGTAATACGGCAACATCACAGGTTATTAACAATGCGCTGATGGAAATTGGTCTTGATGAGCTCGTAGGTGATGTTCCTGCGTATATCAATTTCACCAAAGATTTGCTCGTCAATGGCGTTGCAAAATTGCTTCCTGAAGATAGGGTGGTGCTTGAAGTATTGGAAACAGTTAGTGTTGATCAAGACTTGATCGACGGGATAAAAGAACTCGTTGCAGCAGGTTATATAATCGCATTAGATGATTTTACATTTTCAGATGAATGGATTCCTTTGATCGAGTTAGCACATATTATAAAGATAGATGTGATGATGCATTCAATCGAAAATGTTCGAAAGCAAATAGGACATTTGAAAGGATGTCAGGCAAAGCTTCTTGCTGAAAAGGTCGAGACGCAAGATGAATACGATATGCTTAAGAATGAAGGTTTTGACTATTTCCAGGGTTATTTTTTCTCGAAACCGGTTGTTCTTAGCGCAAAAGAATTGTCATCAGATAATATCTCATTGCTTAGATTGCTTGCAGAATTACAAAGCTCTGATGTGGAAATTAAAGATATAGAAAAATTAATTTCACAAAATATCACCTTAAGCTATAAGCTATTTCGATACATTAATTCAGCTGCCTTCGCAGTAAAAACCGAGATAACATCCATTAAACAGATTGTGGTTTATTTCGGAATCCAACGCTTGAAAGATTGGGTTAGCTTGATGGCATTGTCAGGAAATAAAGATAAACCGGCTGAGTTAATACACACAGGACTTGTTCGTGCAAAGATGTGCGAGCTAATTGCAGATGAAACTAATGTGGACGATAAAGATTCATATTTTGTAGTTGGATTATTCTCTATTCTTGATGCACTACTTGACCAGCCACTAGATGTTATTTTGAAACAGTTGCCACTCGATGAATCTATCAATTTGGCTTTGCTTGAGTCCGAAGGCGATCTGGGTAATGCGTTGAGATGCAGTCTCAGTTGCGAAAAATGTGACTGGGATAATATAAAATTTTCCAATATCAGTTTGGCAAGAATTTCTGATATGTATCAGGAAGCAACGAGTTGGTCGCGGCAGACCCTGTCAGAAATTAATTAGTTTATATATAATAGAATAACTAAACGTTAGTACCACCAACAGTAATATCATCTATTCGTATTGTCGGCTGTCCAACGCCAACAGGAACCGACTGTCCGTCTTTACCGCAAGTGCCAATTCCAGAGTCTAGAGCCATATCATTTCCGACCATAGTCACACGAGTGAGTACATCAGGGCCATTGCCAATGATCGTTGCACCTTTTATTGGTGTGGTGACTTTACCGTTTTCTATTTTATATGCCTGGCTGGCACTGAACACAAATTTACCATTGGTGATGTCAACTTGCCCGCCACCAAACTGTACGGCATAGATTCCTTTATCAACTGAAGCAATGATCTCTTCTGGATCGTGTTTGCCGCCAAGCATATAAGTATTGGTCATTCTTGGCATGGGTAAATGCGCATAAGATTCACGACGTCCATTACCCGTAGGTGCGACACCCATTAATCGGGCGTTATGTTTATCTTGCATATAAGTTTTTAAAATTCCGCGTTCGATCAAGGTCGTCGAAGATGTCGGTGTTCCTTCATCATCAACATTTAAAGAACCTCGTCGATTTTCTATGGTGCCATCATCAACAACAGTGACCTCAGGTGATGCCACACGCTCGCCAATTCGGCCGGAGAATGCAGATGTTTCCTTACGGTTAAAATCACCTTCCAGTCCATGACCAATAGCTTCGTGTAATAAAATTCCAGGCCAACCTGATCCAAGTACAACGGGCATCATGCCCGCCGGTGCAGCATCGGCTTTAAGATTAATTAATGCTTGTTCAATGGCTTCATCAACGTATGACATTGCCATACCATCATTTAAAAAATATTCATAACCAAAACGGCCGCCACCACCAGAACCACCTTTTTCAATACGACCATCTTCTTCGACTATGACATTGATATTAAGACGGATCAGAGGTCTGACATCGCCGCTTAGCATGCCCTCACTATCGGCAACCAATATTGTCGATTGAGAACCGGTTAAACCAATCATCACTTGCTTAACGCGAGGATCTTTTTGTCGCGCAGCTTGATCAAGTTGCTTTAACAAATTAATTTTTTCTTCAGTTGTTACTGATTTAAGTGGGTCTTGATCACTATAGAGAATAGGTGTGCTTGTTTTGTGCCATGCTTGTAATTGGCCATTGTCACCATGGCTGGCAATAGAACGTGCTGCGGTCGCTGCTTGGGTCAATGCGGGCAATACAATCTCATCGGAATAGGCAAAACCGGTTTTTTCTCCGCTGATGGCACGTACGCCAACACCTTGATCAATATTGTAAGAACCTTCTCTGACAATTCCGTCTTCCAATACCCATGATTCTGAATGAGACGATTGAAAATAAAGATCAGCCTGATCTATAGATGGGAGTATTAATTGGTCTAATGTTTTTTGAACATCATCCAGTTCCAAGCCACGTTGAGTCAGTAATGTATTTTCAGCTGCGTCTAATGCGTTAGTCATTTAATCTAATAGTCCAGTTCGTTATGCCAGTTTAAGTTGCCAATCTCACATGGGACAGGGTGGGAAAACTGTTGCGAAGCTTGGCTTGTTTATCAAGGTCTATGCCGGCTATTGCTACGCCGGGACCTTTATCAACACTCGCAAGTATCGTACCCCAAGGGTCGACGATCATACTATGCCCCCAAGTTTCTCGCTCATTTACATGCATTCCTCCTTGATTGGAGGCAATTACGTAACATAAGTTCTCAATAGCTCGTGCCCTTATTAATGTTTCCCAGTGAGCTTCCCCGGTAGTTGCGGTAAAGGCAGCAGGTGCAGTGATGATCTGTACATTTTCATTATGCATCCTGCGATATAACTCCGGGAATCGGAGGTCATAACATACTGATAATCCGATATTTCCAATCTCGGTTTGAGCTACAACAATCTCATTGCCAGGTTCAAATGTGCTGGATTCCTTATAAGACTCGTTACTGGATTCATCGACCAGGACATCAAATAGGTGGATTTTGTCGTAATGTGCTACACACTCACCTTTGGGATTGTAAAGCAGGCTTGCGGCAAGCACTTTATCTGGTTTACCCGAATTAAGTGGGATAGTGCCACCTAATAACCAGATTTGGTGTTGTTTTGATTGTTGCGATAGAAAGGTTTGAATCGGTCCACTACCAAATGCCTCAGTAATCGCGAGTCGATCACTATCTTCTTTACCCATTAATGGAAAGTTTTCTGGCAGCGTAACGAGTTTAGCTTTTTGGGAAACTGCTTCAGTAATGAGCTTTTGGGCGATATTCAGGTTTTCATCAACAGTATCGCTGGATACCATCTGTACAGCGGCAACATTTATCATAAGCTGATTATACTGAACTCCCGATATTCAAACAGCCCTGTAACGTTTTTAATGTATACCGTATAATCATCGGCTTTTTTATAGCTTTAGGGTCAGAAAGTGGACGAAGAATTTGCACGGATTAATCGATTACCCCCATACGTCTTCAATATCGTCAATGAAT
>JAJFKM010000019.1 GCA_021773215.1 Gammaproteobacteria bacterium | reverse complement strand
TGAGTGTGTGAGTGTTTTAGTGATAGAGAGCTTCATGCTGTACCTTTGTGTTTAGTCAGGATATTGAGACAAATTATATAACATAAAAAAGGATACGTACCTAAAGAAAAAGGTTCAGAAATAGACCTATTATGCATTTTTAGATATCGCAGAAATAAACCAGCCCGCAACAAGCGGGTGGAGCGGAACCTCAAAAGCTTAAATATTTATTAATATCGAATACTTAGCTTCATTCCCAGCTGATTTCACAGACAAAAAAATACGGCGAAAACGCCGTATTTTATTTAATTATTTCAGTTAATTTAATTGTAATTGCCTAACTCGGACTATTAAGTTGCTGAAATATTACAATGAGTCGTTCAGTCAGAAGAGGCGTGCCGCCTGAAGCGGGTGGATTTGAACCATCGTTGTTACCCGTTCCTGTACCCGTATTAATACGCAGCGGAACATTAATCGATGCAGCAACTAAATCAGCAGAGGCAACATTAAATAATGGCGCAACCGCATCGATTGCACTTGCCCCATCTATGCCCGCAGCCACCATTGCCGTTACCGCTGTCTCAGCGCTAAGACCCGCTTCTAATAATGCCGCAGCAATTGTCGCCGCATCTGCACCCGGGTTGTCTGCCAGTATCGTTTGCACCGCTAACTGCGCAGCCGCTAAATCAGACGCCTCATCGGCCATAACAAACTGGCAATTTAACAATAAGAAAGTAACTAAAAGAATTCGTTTAAACATCTTGATATACCTCTTCAGGTATGGATTGTTATTAGTAAGAAATATAGTCGATTTTGGGTTAAAAAGGTAGAAATGCATGGCGATATGAGCAATTAATAAGTAGTTCAGGCTTGGATATTGGTTCTAAGAATATCTATTCCTGAGTAATTAGGCTTAAGTCCTCAATCAATACAACCGATACCCTTGCAATGGTTCTTTAAAATCAAAGAATACGATACCTTTATGCAGACACAATTAAAGTGGTTTGATAACAGGAAAATAATGGCGAAACATAGGGCATGTTTATTTTTGGCTGTGCTCCTGACTATGACATTATTCTTGTTGGGTCATACTGAACTGGCAATTGGTTTGGCCAAACCGCCGTATGACATGTTATTGCATGCTGTTTTTTTTGGTTTTCTTGCCATGTTAATTTGGTATGGCAGCGTCTATAAAATCTGGCTGACTTTTTTAATAGTATCAATATTAACTATTGCAGATGAGCTCATTCAGCTAGGCGTGCCCGGTCGAGTAGGCAGCGAAAAAGATGCGTTGGCGGGGATGGTTGGTGCGATTATCGTTTTAAGCGTTTTAACTTTAATGAAGAAAATCGTGATTAAAAGACGGCTTGCGATATAAGCACCAAATTTTCAGGAAGTCTCTGCACCTTGGAACAAACCACAATCAATCAAGATTGCCCATCCTCCATCATCCTCGCGCACGCCTACATGGACCTCGGTACCCCCTTGAAGGGTGTGTAGGTGGTAGAGTCGAGTCCGGAAGTGCGAAGCCTACTCTTGAGTACAGAGACCGAGGTGGGGATCCAGTATATTTATCTATCCAATCTTTACTCCATTCACTGCACCATGGTGCTTAATTTCTAGAAATTCCATTTCTGCCTCCTTCGTCATCCTCGCGTATGCGGGGATCCAATACTTTCATAAATTAAAGGGTAGCGTCCCCTTTTTGAGTGGCAATTATTGCAATCTTGGTGGCCAATTTTGTTTGCTATGAATGACGCGCAGGATTTGTAGTGTATCTTCCTCGATGACATACGCGATTAAATAAGGTGTTTGTTTCACAACCCATTCAAAGGTATCGGTGACCCGTCCTTTTCGTCCCATTTTAGGCTGCGTTAATAAAAGATATGCTGCTTCTGCGATTCGTGTTGCAACTTCATTGGCTGCGGTGGGGTTATCTTGTGCAATGTAGTCTTGTGCGTTTTCTAATTGTCGTAAGGCCCGCTTAGTCCATATCAGTTTCAATCTGTACGCCCCACTTTGCAAATGCTGCTTTTACTTCATCATCACTCGCAAATTCACCACGACGTGCTTCTTCTAAACCAGCCTCGACTTCTTGATGCACATAGGCTTCATATAAAACATCTTTCCAGGTTGCACTCTCCGGTAATTGATCAGCAAGTTGATGTAAGCTTTCTTTCAAATTCGCAGCCATTCGATTTATTCCTAATGAGAGACATTACGCTTAATTATAATACTACATATTTGATAATCTGAGATAGTCAGTAAACAATAATTATCTCATCAAATAGTTCTTTCAAATCATATGTTTGCATGGTGAGTTCGGTCCATCACCTCCTATAAGCTTCCTATCGTCACTAGCGTATAGATTTGAGTAGTGCTGATATCAGCATAACCGCAGGATAAAGGGTAGCGTCCCCTTTATTGGCCATTGCAAGAAATTCCATTTCTGACATCTGATAGCAATCGTAGTGACTATAAAAGAAAAATAGTGAGATATACCTATTATTGGTATATTCATTAATCAATGAGTACATGGACTGTATTTCTCACTCGGAAAGCTTATAAGCAATTCCAAAAGTTGCCGCAAAGCATCCAAGATTTAGCGGATTTGGCTGTAACTGATATGGAAAAACAGGGGATCAAGCCGGAGGGTTGGGATGTTAAGAAAACGAGTGCTAAAGAATACCGACTGCGACTCACATACCGCTATCGAATGCGCTATCGAATGCGCTATCGCATAATTATATGCAAGAATTGGAGGTTGAAGTGTTTTATTTAGGCCACAGACGAGACGCATATCGATGAGACAAGCTTTAAAAATCCATCACGATTTGGCGGATGTTGTGCTAAAACCAGCATCCAAGGTCAATGCCACACGCCTCAAGAAAATGATTTGCACTACTCTAGATCAATACCTGGAAGAAGAACGACTACCCGCATCGATTATCCATGCTGGAACCAAAGTGCGACACGGTAAAGATTACAACACGCCGGGTTATTATTTGCGTTTGTATCGACAACGCGCTGAACTAACTCAGGTGTTGTTAGCAAAGAAAGTAAACATGCGCCAACACCACCTCTCTGAGATGGAGCATAACAAGCGCCCTATCGGTAAAGCAGCTGCACAAAAATTGGCTAAAGTACTGAAATGTAATTATCAACAGCTACTATAATGTGTATTAGCTCAGACTTAACCAAACACTCTAAAGAATCTGGTTTTGATACAATTAATGACAAATATTAATCCTTCTGAGATAGTTCAAACACGTCGTCATTCCCGCGCAGGCGGGAATCCAGTGCGCTACTAAGAATAGGCACTCATTAGAGGCCAAGGATGGCTAAACAACCCGCTGTATATATTCTTACCAGTAAACGAATTGGCACCTTGTATATCGGTGTAAGCAGTAATCTTATTCAACGACTTTGGCAACATCGTAATAAGCAGACGGATGGCTTTAGTCAGAAGTATAACGTGAAGAAATTAGTTTACTTCGAGCTGCACAAGGAAATAGGACAAGCTATCCTTCGGGAAAAGCAACTGAAGAAGTGGAACCGAAAATGGAAGTTACGATTGATTGAGAAACATAACCCTCAATGGATAGATCTATGGGAGCAGATCATTCAGTAGATATTTATACCATCGCAACTGGATTCCCGCCTGCGCGGGAATGACGTCGGAGAAGTTGCTGATATCTACCATTGGCATCTTCCAGATTTCAAGATCAGGTTAAACCCTGTTTTAGAAAATATCAATTTCGTCCGGCATTTCACATAATGATGTTATAACGTTTTCACAGTTCATTTATGACGCAATAACCACCTTTGCTTCTGGTACAACTTCCTCAAATATCTTTCACAGCTGCTTTTGCCGCGTCATGACCGTTAGAGGGAACACTATCTGATTTGCACTTAAGTAAGCGCGTCTTTCCCGCGGAAGCGGGAATGACCTTCATGGATGAGGGGAATGCATAAGGATTGCAGGAGCAATCCATGCCCAGATAGACAATACATAACTTTCTTCACTAGATCCCCGCTTGCGCGAGGATGACAAATGAGAAATTAGTTTAAAACCACTTATGTTATTAAGCGCGGGCAATAACGATCTTTGCTTCTGGTACAACTTCCTTAAATTTCTTCCGTAAACCTTTCTTTGCAGCAGCATCGCCATGCACGATGCGAATCTGCTCAGGCTTGTGACGCATGCGCTTCACGAAATTCACTAAATCCTTTTGATCGGCATGGGCAGAATAACCGCTGATAGTATGTATCCCGGCATTGATATCATAGCGTTTGCCATCCAATTCAACATACGCGCCTTGACGTGTTCCGTATTGTTGAATCACTCGACCGGGCGTACCTGCGGCTTGATAGCCGATAAATAAAATATCGGTGCGTGCATCTTCTATTAATCCCTTTAAGTAATTCACGATACGCCCACCGGCACACATACCACTCGCGGCAATGACAATACAGGGTTGTGCTTTGCGACGAATATAGTCCACCGTAGATAAGTGTTCTTTGTGACTATCTACCGTATACAGTTGTTCAAAACTTAATGGATGTCGTCCCGAGCGCACGCGTTGTAATGCCTCCTTATCCCAATGCGACTTTAAGGATTTATAGACATGAGTAAATTTACTCGCTAGCGGTGAATCAACAATGATCTCGATGTCTTGCCAAGAGTGGTTAGCGTCGGCCTTCGCTCCAGACGCGGCTCTACCGCCTACATCGGCTTTGGCATCCTGCGTCGCACTACCGACTACATCCATGTAGTCGTCCTTGTAGGCGTTAATTAGTCCTTCCAACTCATATAGGATTTCCTGAGTACGACCAATACTGAATGCAGGGATTAATACTGCACCTCTATTCTGCAAAGACTGTTCAATGATCTGCTTTAACTGTTGACGTCGATGTTTCCGTCCTTCATGTAAACGATCACCGTAAGTACTTTCTATCACCAACACATCTGCTTTGTACGGCGAACGCGGTGCGGGAAGTAATGGCGCATAAGGCGCACCCAGATCGCCAGAAAAGACGACACGTTGTCGTGCTTGTGTTCGACCCTTTTTCAATAAGCGCGCATCACACTCAACATAGGCCGAGCCCAGGATATGACCTGCGGGTTGTAACTTAATTGCAAGTTCGCCATGTTTCGAATCAGCGCAAACTGTAGTCCATCGTTTGTAAGGCAGCGGCACGATTAGAGATTCAATTTTTGATAAGAACTTTTTAACTAAACGCGGATTGCGGGTAAAACCAATCTTTACCGCATCTTCCAAAACCAACGGCAGTAACTTTGCAGAGGCTTCAGAACAAATAATCTTGCCACTAAAACCCGCTGCTAATAAATATGGAATACGCCCAACATGATCAATATGCACATGCGTTACGACAAGAGCTTGAATATGCGCTATCGGAAATTCAATTGATAACTGATTAAAATCCGCACCCTGCCCCGATGTCTCTGCGCCTTGGAACAAACCACAATCGATCAGTATGCCGGCACCTTCTTTAAAACGAAGTTCATGACATGAACCGGTGACACCGTTTACTGCACCATGGTGTTTTATTTTTAGAAAATCCATTTCTAACTCCTTCGTCATCCTCGCGCATGCGGGGATCCAGTATATTTAACTACCCAATCTTTACACCATTTATCGCACCATGGTGCTTAATCTCTAGAAATTCCATTTCTAGTTCCTTCGTCATCCTCGCGCATGCGGGGATCCAGTATATTTAACTACCCAATCACTTCAATCAAACCTTATATTTGCCTGAAGTAACTTTACTTGATTCTCACTCATTCATAATGAGTCCACAATCGCATAATTTTTACCGCACTTACATTTTCCAGAACCTGATAAACGAGCCGGTGTTGAATATTAATTCTTCTTGAATAGGCTCCTTTTAAATCGCCTACTAATTTCTCGTATGGAGGGGGATTTTGGTATGGATTTTCTCGAAGAATTTCTAACAAAATTGTGGCTTTCTCCTTTAACCCAGCGGCGGCAAGTTTATTAGCATCCTTTTTCGCTTGTTTGGTAAAATACAGCTCCCACATTACCAACCTGGATCCTTATCACACTCATCCAGATCCGTCGCTATTCCTTCACGAATAGACTCTCTCATCCCCGGGATAGACACAAGATAAAGGCTTTCATTAATAGCGTTCCAATCTTCTTCGGAAAGTAGTACGACATTTCCCTTTTTCCCAGAAATAGTAACAGGAGTATGAGATTCAGTAACTTCACCAATGAGGCTATACAGCTTTGAGCGAGCTTCTGTTGCATTGAGAATGGTCATAATTAATACCTCCTTCAACTAGCGTACGTTATTACGTACGCATCGTCAAGGCAGGTTTGTAGTAGACCAAACCCAACATGATCAATATGCTGATGCGTGACAACTAAAGCTTGAATATGCGCTATCTGAAATTCAATTGATAATTGATTAAAATCCGCACCCTGCCCAAAAGTCTCTGCGCCTTGGAACAAACCACAATCAATCAGGATACCTGGGCCATTTTTAAAACTAAGTTCATGACAGGAACCGGTGACGCCGTTTACTGCACCGTGGTGTTTTATTTTTAGAAAGTCCATTTCTACCTCCTTCGTCATCCTCGCGCATGCGGGGATCCAGTACTTTTATAAATCAGAGAGTAGCGTCCCCTTTTTATTTTAATTCTTTAATGTTTACCAAATGGTTTTTACATGTTCGTATTGAAGGATTTTCTCATCCGCAGTGACTAGAGGAACCGCTAACTTTCTTGCTGTTGCAACTATCATGCGATCTGCAGGATCTTTATGAAACTCACCCGGCAACATCGTTGCTTTAATACTAATTTCATTATCGACTGGCATAAATCGCACCCCATCAATTTGCGATACTTCATCAAGCCAGCTTTCGACATCCATACTAAGAACCAGACGGTCTTTTTGTATCAGCATGGCTATCTCCCAAGCAGAAATTGAAGAAATAATCACTTCACCATCATTCTTAAGCATATCTTTGATGTGCTTGCTGGCTTTATTAGAAAGAGAATCAGATCCACTTACCCACCAGATCAATACATGCGTATCGATTACTAGCATCAAGCATTTTCCCAATCATCTTCAACAATCGGGCTGGTAGCGTCTTCGAATTTAATCACCGTCCCTTTTAATACCTTCAGTGGGCTCTCCTGCCGTTGCCTCAACTTTTTTATCTCCAGTGTTGGCCTGCCGTGATCAGTTATCGTCCGAGGTTCACCACTTTGCTCAATATTCCTTAATATCTCTAGAGCACGAGATTTAAACTCAGTTTTTGAAATCGGCTCCATGTTCAGCACCTCTTGAATAAATATAGAACTATAAACATAATAGCCAATTATGACTATTCTAACTAGTCATTTTAGTTATAAAGTGAACTATTGGTTTCTAAAAACATTGATAACTGATTAAAGCCCGCAGCCTGCCCCGAAGTCTCTGCACCTTGTAACAAACCACAATCGATCAGGATGCCTGTGCCATCTTTAAAACACAGTTCATGACACGAACCGGTGACACCATTAACAGCACCATGGTGCTTATCTTTAGAAAATCCATTTCTGCGTCCTTTGTCATCCTCGCGTCTGCGGGGATCCAGTACATTCATAATTTAATGGTAGCGTCCCGTTTTAAGCTAACGCTTCCAAGCCTTTTTGCTCGACCATGTTTAATAACTTCAACGATGGGCCGTTCGGTTTCTTCTGCCCCTGTTCCCATTTTTGCACAGTAGACTTGCTGGTATTTAAATATGCCGCAAACACTGCCTGACTGGTTTTTTGTTTCATTCTAAGTTGTTTGATTTGACGGGCACTATATTTTTTAATGGGCGGCAAACACATTGCATCAAACTCGTGCATTGTCATTTCATCCATTAAACCTATCTTATGCAGATCTTTGGCGCCATCATGTACAGCTTTTAATATTTTTGATTGACTACTCATCGTTATTCACCTCAATTAATACCTTTGCTAATGGTGAACACATTAAAGCTTATCAAGCTATCAAAAAAAAGGCCGAAAAAAGACTGGAAATACTTGATGCTGCCGATAACTTGAATGATTTAACCGCGCTGCCAAGCAACAGATTTGAATCTTTAACAGGTGACAGAAAAGGCCAATACAGCATCAGTATTAATAAACAATATCGAATATGTTTTACATGGTCATCGGATGGACCAGAAAATATTGAAATAACAGACTACCATTAAAGGAGAATAGAAATGAGCAGATCCCCTATCCATCCTGGCATCATTTTAGGTGAAGAACTGGATGAAATTGGCATTAGTGCCGCAGAACTTGCACGCCAGCTCAAAATACCGGCTAATCGTATCAGCCAGATTATTAATGGTCGCAGAAATATTACCGCTGACACAGCCCTTCGTCTTGGCAAGTGGTTCGGCATGTCCGCTGTCTTCTGGCTCAATCTGCAAAAGAGTTACGAACTTCGCCTGGCGCAAAAGGTAATTGGTAAGGAATTAAATAAAATTCCAACTCGCGAACATGAACAAGCTCGCGCCTAGACCCTATTCTAATAACAAAAAAGTCACCTCACCAAATCTCTCGAACGATATATTGTCCCCATCCAGAACATAAGTTCTTATTTTATTTTCATGCAAGGCATCTTCCAATACCAAAGGCAGTAACTCAGCTGAAGCTTCGGAACAAACAATCTTTACCCCATTCACAGCGTCCCATAGTGCTTGAATTCTAGAAATTCCATTTCTACCTCCTTCGTCATCCTCGCGCACGCCTACATGGACGTAGGCGGTAGAGTCGAGTCTGGAACAGAGACCGAGGCGGGGATCCAGTACTTTCATAAATTAAAGGGTAGCGTCAACTTTTTAGGCTAGCGGCGCCTCTTATTCGTGATTTCTAATGAGATACTTGAACTGTAATTTGTAAGCCCAAGGCTTTGGCAACTTTTGCTACTGTAGCAAAAGTTGGATTTCCTTCCTGGGAAAATGCCTTATACAAACCCTCTCGAGTCAAACCAGTGTCTCTGGCTAGTTGACTCATATTTTTTGCGCGGGCGATAACACCTAATGCCTTCACGATGAATGCGGGGTCATCTCCAGCTTCATCTAAACAAGCTTCCAAATATAATTGTACATCTTCATCCGTTTTTAGATGTTCTGCTGAATCCCAACGAGTCGTTTTAATAGCCATGTCTCACACCTCTAATTGCCTGGCAATTTCTTTAGCTTTTGCGATATCCGATTGCTGCGAATCTTTATCGCCACCCGATAGAAGAACAATCAAAACAGATTCCCGTTGAACGAAATAAATTCTGTATCCTGGGCCATAGAAAATACGCAATTCACTAACACCTTCGCCAACAGAAGCAACATCACCAAAATGCCCCATTTCAACTCTATCTATTCGAGCTTGAATGCGGGCTCTAGCCCTTCGATCCTTTAGGCAATCAAACCATTTTGTGAAAATTGCAGTCTTCCTGACTTCTATCATCCGTTAACTGTAGTTAACACATGTGAAATTGTCAACTTTGGTTAACAGCTTGTGTCAAAAGGAGTTAGGTCCTGACGGACGAAGTTCGTGGTACGAACCTGTGCCACCATTCACTGCACCATGGTGATTTATCTCTAGAAATTCCATTTCTATATTTTTTTCCTGAATTAAAGGGTAGCGTCCCCTTTTTACCCATATCTGATGAGCATATGAATACAGCGATGCAGGAGTTTCAATGTTTATTACAGCAACATCAATGGTTGCCATGATTATTCGTGGGGATCGCTCAAGTAGCATCCCCTTTAAATTCTATGCTGCGTGCGGATGAACTTCTTTCTCTATTTCCTTTGCCACATTTTTGATCGCAACTTTTAAATCATAATCAGCCTGTAAATTTAACCAAGATCTGGCATCACCTCCAAAATAACGTGCTAAACGTAATGCTGTGTCTGGCGTTATACCTCTACGTTCATTAACAATTGCATGAATACGTGTCGCGGGCACTCGTAAATCTCTTGATAGTCGATGTGCGCTGGTACCTAATGGCTCCAAATATTCTTTACGTAAAATTTCGCCTGGGTGTATCGGCCGCATTCCATTCTTAATCATTTCTATAACCTCCCACTAATGGTAATCAACAATCTCAACTGCAAACACATCTCCATTTTTCCATTGGAAACAAATTCGCCATTGTTCATTTATTCGAATACTATATTGCCCCTTACGTTTACCTTTCAATAATTCCAATTTATTTCCTGGTGGACTCCGCAGAAAATCCAATGTCGCTGCATTATGTAATAGGGTCAGTTTTCGTTCTGCAACAGCCTTAATAGCTCGAAACCGTTTCGAACTATTTCCCTCGAATAAAGCTTGCGTATCCTTGCAACGAAAGGTCTGTATCATAGATAAAGAATAGTACGTCTAACGTAACATGTAAAGCGTAAAGCTTATTTTATATTTTGACTGACTTTGGTAGCGGTAAGAACGCCGAAAACGTAACTCAATTATAAGTGTAACGTTCCCTTTGTTGCTTAAAGTCCGCGCCCTGCCCCGAAGTCTCTGCGCCCTAGCCTAAGTAATAATCATCCCATCCTTCGTCATCTTCGCGCACGCCTACATGGACGGCTACATGGAGAAGGTGAGACCGTGAGGTCGAGAAGCTGGCCTGGGCCACGTAGGTGATAGAACTGCGCTTGGAGCAAGCAGTCGAGCAATTACCGAGCAACAACCGAGAGACCGAGGCGGAGATCCAGTATTTTTATCTATCCAGTCTTTACTCCATCAACAGCTCCGTGATGTTTTATTTCTAGAAAATCCATTTCTGCCTCCTTCGTCATCCTCGCGTATGCGGGGATCCAGTACTTTCATAAATCAAAGAGTAGCGTCCCTTTTTGCTTGTGTATCCGGTCATTAATGTCGTAACGTCCACTTTTTCAAAACAACAATACAGACAGCAATATTTAATAAACGACCAATCTCAATGCACATAAAAAAAGAACATGTACTCCTCTTGATAAATTGGAGTCACCGCATAAGTCTCATTTTAGCTGGACTCCTTTGCATAGCTTTGTTTTTGCTGGGTCGTACCGAACTTGCCATTGGTTTAGCCAAACCGCCGTATGACATGTTATTGCATGCTGTTTTTTTTGGTTTTCTTGCCATGTTAATTTGGTATGGCAGCGTCTATAAAATCTGGCTGACTTTTTTAATAGTATCAATATTAACTATTGCAGATGAGCTCATTCAATTAGGAGTGCCAGGTCGAGTAGGCAGCGAGAAAGATGTCCTGGCAGGGATGGTTGGTGCGATTATCGTTTTGATATCTTTAAGCTTGATCAAAAAGAAGATGGCTTGAGCACTGAATGACAAGCTACTGGGCAGACCAAAGAAGAATGAAATTAAAGGGTAGCGTCCTCTTTAAATAAGGCCTCCGCGCATTGAAACAAACCACAATCAATTAATACCCAGTGCCATTTTAAAAACGAAGTTCATGACACGAGCCGGTGACACCATTAATAGCACAATGGTGCTTTATCTCTAGAAATTCCATTTCTGAGTTTATCCTTGTTAATAATTAATTAATCTATTTTTTCCACTTTACATCCAATCAACATAAAAATTAATTTAATGCTGCTTAAATACCTCGGGACAAATCTTCTTGGGTTACTAATACACCTAAACAACCAACCTAGGTATAACCTGTCCCCCCAATCTGGTATATTTGCTTGTCGCCCGGATAAAAAAGCAATAGCAGCGCCTGTACATATAATAGCTGGCTTATATGACAAATTCTTTTTTAAGAAACAACCTAGTTTTTCCTGAACACCACCACCAAGATTAATTATTATGGTCTTTGGTTTTTGTTCTTCAAGTTGCTTCAGCAAATCATAATCTTTGATAACAGTATCTTCGTAGACAGGAGCGACATAGTAACAAGCAGGATCGTATTTAACCCCAATGCTGTTCAAATAAACTTCATTCGCATCATGATCTTCTTGAGTTGGTTCAACAAGAAATAATTCAGGATTTTTCTCCTTCACACAATCCGAGAAAAATAAATTTAAAAAAGCAAGTCCAGACAATTTTTCTAAATGTATTTTATAAAATACTTTTAAGATTAAAACCATCAGTCCACTATCAGGTATAGCAAAATCGTTCGCTTGTAATGATTCGTAATAATCTTGATCTGATTTTATAAGAGTAAGTGATGGTGCTGAAGGAACAATCATCAAACCGCCATTAGATAACAAGTCTATAGCTTTTGAATAGCCACCCTTTAAAAACTTAATACCAAATATTTCAATAAACTTATCTGTTATTGATATTTTTTTAGACGTCATTCTTGGATGTTACTATTAGAAAAGAAAAAGTCTGCTTGAACCGCTTTACCCTTATTATCATAGGACATGTTATAGATACCTTTCAAAACAAATCCATGCTGATCTAGAAATATAATTACATCCTGGGCAAAAGATTGACCTTCATATAATTCTACAAAGGAGCATTCGACATAAACATACTGAAATTTATTTAGCAGATCTTCGCAACCCTTAAGAGATTCTAGTTCATAACCTTGCACGTCTATTTTAAGTAGCGCAGGAGACTGGATTTCACTTTCTTTGATAAAATCGCTAAGAGGGGCAACTTTGATTTCTTGAGAATCTATTTTGGCAGTACCTGGAAAGATTTCATTTTGTAATTCACTAATGGACAACAAGGATGAAGAATCATCTACAGCTGAAACATTAATTTTAGTTATTCTAGATTCCGGGCCAATAGCAACTTGATGTAATTCGACATTTTTATCTTGAGAAAAAACCTTAAGGAACTTTTTTGCTGGTTCTTTGAGCGGCTCAAACGAAACTATTTTAGCATTAGGGAAATATCTGCGAGACACTAAGGCAAATTGACCTTTATTAGCACCTATATCTACAACAGTAATACAGTTAAACGACTTTAATAATTTCTCATGCTCGATACCAGCAGCAACTTTACCCTTTATCAATGCCATCCAATATTCTTGATGACACAAAAGATATAGTAATTTTTGTATTTTCTTAATTATCAATTTATTCAACTGGTTTTTTCAAAACAACATATGCAAAGCTAGTAACCCAGGGATTAGGATTTTTTACCAACCATCTTGCAATACACTCATGCATTACAAACAAAGGTTTCAATTTTTGATAATAAGAACCGTGGCCAAAAAAACCATAGTAAGCGTCGACCTTATAGCCAAGTTTATTAAAGAATTTCATTTGACTGTTAATTGGCCCTTTACAGAAGCTATAGTAAGCAGGAAATTTTGCATGCTTACCTGATTTTTCCCGTCCTGGTTGTAATATATAGAGTAGTCTTCTTGCTAATTTTTCAGGTAACATCCAATTTACTAAAAATGGTGGGGCATATAAAGTAGGAAAGAAATGGAAGGCTATGCCGCCATCATTCAATAATTTTAATACATTTTCATGAAAAACCTCACCATCTCTAATGTGTTCAGCTAACATTTTTGTAAAAATAAAGTCATATTTTTGACTAATTTTCAAAGACGGGTCAGATATATCTGCAACATATTTATGATACCCTTTTTTAGACTTGCTTAATTCTTCAGCAGAAATATCGAGAACAGTATAACTCACATTTAGTTTTTCTATATTTTCAATAGACAAAGCAGGATTTGCACCTCCACCTATTTCGACAATAGACTTTGACTTATATTTTTTAATCAAGTTGATTAAAAATACTTCATAATTATCCCAAGCATAATCTGAATGAAAATATTTTATTAGCATAATGAATTTAAAAAAAATGCCCTTTAGAAGATGTTATTTTATGGCAATAATAATATCGACTACCATGTTAATTATTTTTATAAATTAAATATTTTTTCATACCCCTTACAAACAATTCCTGGATCATGAACATGATAATTATATTTATCTGGAAATAAATTATTTAATAGTATATTTTCAACTTTATCGGCTAAATGTTTGCAATCTTTTGAAGAAGCAACTAATTTATCATCTATATCAGAAAATTCTGGCACATATGGTGGCAATAATACTTTTGCTTCTAAAATCATAGACTCTACTGAAGTTCTAGACGGACTTTCTGATCTGCAAGTATTTAAAACAATTGCAGATCCTTTTTGTAAACATAAAACCTCTTTGTTTGAAATTGACCCAATATAATGAAGACTTCCATTTGCATATTTTTTATCATACTTCTTTTTCCATGAGCGATTTCTCCCGCAAACGACCAGATCAAATTCATGCCCCCTTTCTAGTAATTCCACCCATATTTCGTAAGCAATATGAAAATCCTTTCTACTTGAAATCCCATTTGGAAAAAACAAATATTTATTTTTATTTATGCCATACAAAGAACATGTTTTATCAACTTCATTAACATTTGGTTTAGATATTTTAATCGGCATTGGACATACATGAATATCAATATCTTCTAAGGTTTTACTTATTATTAAATCTTCAATCCTCTTCGAACAACAAATTATCGAGTCATATATATACAATCTCTTATATACAGAAAGCGGAAGAAATATATCTCTAATATCTAGAATCACTTTAATGTCATTTTTATATATTTTTTTTATACACCATACGATAAATGACAATGAACCTGCATGTATTAAAAAAGAACTATGAAGCAAGATAACATTAATTCTTTCTCTTTTTACCCAATGAAATAATGTAAATAATTTAATTTGTAAAATTAAATATTTAACATATGAGCTGAAAGTTATTTTGCTTTTTCCTGCACGATATGGAAACAACCTCCATACATGTGATTTACTATTCAATATGTCATGAAAATTTGAATCAGGATAACCTTCAGTTAAAACATTTATATTTGATATTGAATCATAGTGAGCCAATTCTTCAACAATGCATTTTGTATATTGAGCACCACCTCCAGATGCAGGTGGATAAATAGGTGTAACCACCAAAAGATTGGTTTTAATCACTTTTGAAACCCAATTATTGTCACACAATATTATTTGATGAAATATTTATCTGATCGCAGAAGAATTACGTTAACAATAATCCATGTATTTTATTATTGAAAATAATTTACCTATCAGTGTTCTTCAGCACGCGATTTATTCCAATAAGAAACACAAGGTATTTTACTTGAATCACATCTGCTTATATATTTTTTTGCAATATCTGTAATTTCTTCCATTAAACCATCTTTTAAAAAAATCGGTTTTAAACCATCTGCCAAGAAGTTATCATTTCTAACGTATAGTTCATTTTCATCGGACTCTTGTCTTGGATTTGAAATAAAATCTACAGATACTCCCGTTTTGTTAGATATCATGCTTGCTAAATCTCTAACTCTATGTGTTTCCGTCATCTGATTATATATCTTTACACGATCATTATTTATAGGAGGGTTCTCAACTGCTATATTTATACATTCAACAGTATTTTGAATATGTATAAATGCTCTCGTCTGACCTCCAGTTCCATGTACTGTTAGTGGATAATTTATTGCTGCTTGCACTAAGAATCTATTTAAGACAGTCCCATAATCACCATCATAATCAAATCTATTTATTAACTTATCATTAATAACGGTTTCTGTAGTTTGAGTTCCCCAGACTATTCCTTGATGCAAGTCAGTTATTCTAATATTATCGTTTTTGTTATAATAAGCGAACAAGAGCTGATCTTGAGTCTTAGTCAAATGATATATACTGCCAGGATTTGATGGATATAATATATCTTGTTCAACAAGCTCTCCCTCATCAGTTTCTACTTTTACATTTAAATACCCTTCTGGTATTTTCATACCAACAGTGCCGTAACCATAGACCCCCATTGTTCCTAAATGAACAACGTGAATATCTTGTTCTGATTCTACAATTGCAGCTAAAAGATTATTTGTCGCATTTAAATTATTATCTAACGTATATCTCTTATGGTAAGAACTTTTCATAGAGTACGGCGCTGAACGCTGCTCAGCAAAATGAATAATGGCCGAAGGTTTAAATTCTTTAAGCAAATTGAGTAACTGAACATAATTTTCTGCAACATTAAAATTGTGACATGTGATTTTATTGCCAGTCAAGTCTTCCCATGCATTAAGCCTTTGTCCTATTGGAAGAATTGGTGTTAGTGAATTAATCTCTAGCTCAACATCAATATTTCTTCTAGAAAGATTATCAACTATTACTAATTCATGTCCTTTTTTTGATAAATGCAAGCACGTTGGCCAACCACAAAAACCATCTCCACCTAAAACTAATATTTTCATTATTATAAATCTCTCTTACTTAATAAAATATTACTAATGTTATTCTTTCTCGTAAACTATCTAATGTTTTTAAAATTATTTAATAACCACCATTTTAGTTAAAAGCTTTCCTTTTACTTGTAGCCACAGTAAACCCAACTAAAAATATCCAAAAATATAATGAAACTATCGCATCTTTTCGAAGCAAACTAACCATAAAAAAACAAGTTGAGGCAGATACCCATGCTATTTCAGGCGAGTTTCTATCCAATTTTAATTTGAGTATTTTAATAAGTCGCTTTATATAGGTAACAAATATTATTATCGTGCCAACAAAACCTAACTCAAATAACATTCTTAATAAAAGACTCCCTCCTCCTTTATTATAAAAGCCAATCAACTCACTAGCTCCTATTAGCACTTTATCTAGTAGTTCATGATAATACACTCGGAACGAACCTAAACCATGACCAAATAATGGCTGAGCCCTTATACCTTCTATTGTAATCATTGCATTTGCAATTAGCGTAGCAACACTACCTCCAGCAGCCTGTATCTCAGTAGCATATAAATTATTCCCATAAAATAAAAGAGTAGAAAACTTTAAAAGAGGCGATAATCTATCACTAATAAATGGGAGAAACAGCAAAAACTGAAAAAGTATTATAACAAAAATAACTGTCAGAAATGTTTTTATACCTCCCTTTTTAGAAATTATTAAAGCTAAAAGAGCCCCTATGTATGCCAAAGTTGAGAATGTTACTACTATTGAGAATAACAATAGTAGTACCCTTGGAGTTTGTTTCCTTATCAAGGCAAAAACTAAAGATGGAGCTAACACTATTCCTGCCTGAGAGGGTTCATATAATATTCCAGCCGCTCGATAAAAACCACTTTCATAATAATTCTCAATTGAACGTGCTGGAACGAAAGAAAACACCATTTGACTGGCATCTAAACCGCCGACAAGAAAAACAACTTGATCTATAATTACAGTAACAGCGATTATTGATGTCGCTTTTTGATAAAGACGCATGGCTGACTCTAAATTTCTCTTTGAGTCGATAATTAAATATACGAACCATGCAAAAATAAAACTACCTAACAACTGTGAAACAACTACTATAATTATACTTGTATTATTAATGATTCCAGGAATTGAACTTAACAACAAAAAAGAAAATATAATTAATATATCTCTATGTAAGCTGTAATGACTACGGGTTGCTTCAATAGCAATTGCAATAAGTAATACTACATATACACCTCGAAAATCAAAACCCAGAAATACATCTGTCCACAAGAATCCATCTAAGAACATGCCCATCATCAATAGGCCACAGAGTAACTTATTTACTTTCAAAAAATAATTTCTCTATATAACAATAATATTTAAGCAACAAACCCTGTTTCGCGTGTAAAGTAATTAGAATTCTTATCTATTGATTTTATCTGCCTAGCTGGACAACCACCATATAGTTGATATTCTTGACTATATGTTTTTGTTAAAACAGAACCTGCTGCAAGCAATGAAAAAGACGGCAAACTTGTTCCAGACAAAATAATGCAACCTGTACCTACGAAGCAATACTCCCCAATTAATGATTCCTTAGTGATTTGTTTCCCTAGTTTTAAATCAATGCTATGAGTAAGAATTTGTGTTCTATTTCCTGCCATTATTGAATAACTACCTATTACGACTTTGTTCGTGCAATCTATGAGGTGTCGATTTGTTATAGCTGCATGTTTACCTATTACAAGACAAGTTTTTCGCTCTTGATTATTATAGTGAATTTTATCTGTAAGTGGATAAGCAGATATCCAATTAAAATTTCCTATTGTAGAGAAATCACCAATCTCTAGCATATTAATATTTTTCACAATATTAAATGCTCCAATCTTAGAATTTGAACCCATTTTCAACTTATCACATAAAACAATTGAAAATCCGACACGCGAATTCTTCGCTAATTCAAACCCAAAATATTTACTATAAATAATACGCTTTAAAAACCATGGAAATAACATGCTTATAACAGCTATTATTGTATTAACTAATTTCATATGTATAGTCTCGCATTTAGCGTCTTCCGTAAATTCGGCCATGCATAATTCTTTCTTTAAGGCCTGCTAGATTTAGGAAATGTTTTAAAATCCTCATGAAATAAACCATAAGAATATCTAGTTTATTTTCTTGTCTGCCCATAATTTTTGAAAACATTTTTTTATAGTGTTCTTCCAACAGAAAATGAAGACGTTGGGAAGAGGTTATGCTTTCAGAATGTAACCGGTAACCACTCAGCATATGTTTAACCTTGTAAAAAACAGCCCCACATAAGGCCATATCATTAAATAGTTCCCCATCCCAATTTGACTTATTATCTACATTAAAACCACCTGCTTCTATATACTTGCATGAACGAAAAAATGTTGATGGCTGCATAATTACACATCCGCGATATGCTCGTCTAAACAAAGAAAATGAATCCGAATAACTTCTTCTCAAAATTTTATCATTCTCATCTATGACAAGACTATTTCCGTATAGTACATCAATTGAGTGATTAGCTTCCAAGATTTCCATTGCCCGTGATACTGCAGACTCCAATAAAATATCATCTGCATTTAAAAATGCATATATTTCTCCAGTAGCTAATGAAAACCCTTTGTTTAAACCATCAGCAGGTCCATTATCTGGTTCAATTATTATATTTGATATCTTGTTTTTATAGGAATTAATAATATCAATACTCCCATCGGTTGAACCCGCATCTACAACAATATATTCAATATCTTTATAATCTTGATTTAGCACTGAAAGTATGGCCCGCTCCAGAAATCGTTTTTGATTGTATGAAATTGTTACAATTGAAATTTTCATTATATTCCTTAAGCTCTTACTGATATAAAGATAAGACTATAAGGCATTGACCTTATCAATAAAAAAACTTACCTTTCAACTTGTCTAATGTTCTTATTGCTATGTATTTTATTAACGATAAACTTAGACTCATTAATTTTAATCCATGAATCATAATAACAAACACTAATAACCTAATTTTCTCACTCTGACGAAAACTAGATGACAAATATATATGAATAAAATTAATTGTATAACGAAAATATGCGATCAGCTTATCTAGCGAAGTATGTGCTGCGCTTAAGTTTTCACCATGGACTATATAGGCAAAACAAGTGGTCGACTTTTCACAGTCAACCAGTCGGTGGCTAACCAGCCCGATACAGACCAGATACCAAGTACAATCAAACCTACAATGGCGAGACCTATAATCTCTATACTCCGTAACAGATCCCGGATTGATTGTGCGTTATGCGCTGCGCCGGTATAGCGCGCCATTTCCCTACCCAATGCCGGCTTCATACCCATATCAAGCATATCCAAAAACAATGGTTGCCCTTTATACAAAAGCACTAAAGATAATTCAATTTGCAATATCTCTGCTTGAGCAAGAATATTACATGCTCCTTTTATGATTTTTTCCTCAAACTCCGGAGTGTCAACCTTTAAATAGATATGATTTTTTCGTCTATATATTTAGACGCTGCTTTATCCAAATAGAATACATTTATTTTCTCACTGTCTATGAAATTAGATTCTGGAGCAGGTCTAATATGATTATTTAGAATTGGAAGTAATGAACTACTATATGAGTATTCTGAAATATTAATAATCATTTCAGTTTCTCCTATCACCATTTGAGGTGCAACAACCCAGTTTTTGTATTGAATTGCATTTTTCGAAAGTAATTTATGTCTATTTAACAATGGTTTAAAAGAAACATTTTTTCCTTTATACCCATTTTCTCTTATTCCTTTGGAAAATTGTCCAATATTTGCTCCAACATCAAGGACAAGATCAATATTATTTATTTCAAGAATCTTTTTTATTCTTGTCAGCATCATATCGTTGAGGAGCATGACTTGTAATTTCAAAACCGGCAAGATGCGCGAGACATTTTATTACTTTTCTCAAATCACACTCCAAATAATATTTATATATTATTATATTACTTTACACATTAGTTCTTAATACAATTTTTTTGATTACAGACAAACCTAATCTAAACATTCTTAACCCATGCGTAATTAAGATTAACGACAATAAATTAATTTTTTCACCAAAACGAAAATCAGACGTAACATATATACGAATCACACTAATCGTATAATGAACATAAGCTGAAAAAACAACTTTTGGGCTTTGCCTTGCGCTCATATTATTGCCATGCACTGCATAGTTAAAATATGTAGAAGCCACATATTCGCATTGTAAATCCATAAAAATATGATGAAGAAATTTTCCTTCACTGAAAATCATTGTCTGCTTGCAAGCATTGTAATAAAGAGGTGACAAAACAAGTAGTTTCTGTCTGTCAAACACTCCATATATTTGCATGCCTAAATGGTACTTACCATAGACTCGTACAAAATCTTTACACATTACATATTTAGAACAGTTACTTCGATGCATATCTTTATAAACATTGGCATTTATCTGTGTAATGCAATCATCTGAATCCAGTCTTATAATATTCGAATTTGGAAACACAAAGTCATAACCCTCTAAGAGTTTATTGATAAGGGATTCAAGGTAATGTTCTGAGTCATAGTAATCATCATGCGCTAACCATGAAAAATATCGCCCTCGTGAATAGTTAAGAACCCTTAAGAAATTATCTACGACGGGTATACTGACGTCATGTCTAAGATAGCTGATTCTTTTATCTATATATGCATATTCTTGGACGATATCTTTTGTACGATCTGAAGAAGCATTGTCACATATTATGAGCTCGTAATTGGTCATGCTTTGCTTGAGAACAGAATCAATAGCCTTAGCTATATAACGAGACCCATTAAAAACAGGCACTCCGATACTAAGCAACGGAGTCCCTGATTCATTTTGTTCATCTAAAATAATCAAAATATCTTCCTATATTATAAAGTAATTTTCAGACAAGGCTTAGCCATGTTTATTTTCTATGACTATAAGTGATTTTACTTAATCTGAATCATTACAATAGTTAAGACATGTTATGCTTTTTCTTTTTGACGGGATATTTTCTCTTTATTCTAACACCAAGAACACCTTCTCTTTTCTCTTGTAGGAATTAACATCATGAATTGCATTTATGAAATGTTATCTTAAATAAATTTATTTTTTTATATAGATTGCTCTGACCTGATTAGGTATATATCTTAGGAACTGAGAACGAACCATTGGCGCCGCAAATATTGTTGCAATCAATACACAACCGGAAATGAATATTAGTATACAAAATTCAATTGCCCTGTTCATAGACTCAGGCAACACCAAGAGTAACAAGCTTGCAGTTACCAAAGCAGCAGTTAGAGGTGTTACTATATCTTTTTTATACCAATGCCACTTTTCGGTAGGTAATAGTCTTAAATGCATAAAATAAATATAGAATATTATATATACCACATTCAGCATAACCCATAACCAGGCTGCACCAATAGCGCCATATACCGGTACAATCCATATAATGGCGGGGACCAAAATAGTAACTGCAAAAACATTGGTCTTAATTGTTAATGAGGTCCATCCATGAGCAAGTTGCATAAAGTAAGGCACCCACATCAGTCCATTCAAAAGAGTCCCAAGAGATAGAACAACTATGAGTGGTGATACATGATTAGTCAATATGGGGTCTGCAGTCCAAAGCAATAGTATTCTTTCACTAAAAAACATCAATACAATTGCCGCACTTCCCATTAGGACTGTTAACAATTGTGCCGCTTGATGATATGCCTTTTGTAGTTCGATTACATTGCCTTGAGTCACTAACTCTGTGAAACGCGGATAAAATGCTGTGCGTATTGGACCCGCTAACAGGTATAGCGCGTTTGCAACTACTCCAGCTAGCGCATAATAGCCAAAGTCTTCGAGTGGTAGTAGACGTGAAAGTAAAATCTTGTCTATTTGTGTTAACAGCAATGTCAAAAAAGTAATCATTATCATACCTGATGCAAAATGCCAGATATCGGTAAATGCTGATAGAGTAAAACGCGCTATCTGCGGTGCGGATGGCAAGAGATGATAAACATTACTTGCTAACACAATGACAGTGAACAATGAGATTAAACTCTGCCAAATAAAAAAAGCTTCGATCGTCGGAGATACCCACGCTAAAACTCCAACTGCACCTAATCCGCGCGCAGTTGCCATAGTGCTAATTATAATATTTTGCAGAACCTGCCGTTGTAGTCCTTCGATGCAACTCAAATAAATATTTTCTATAAACCGTAAAGCAATAACAACTCCCATGACTACAAACGACTTAGCTACAACCTCAGAATCTATATTCTCACTATTAACCCAGTCTGTAGCAAACCAGTCTGAAGCAAACCAGATTCCAAAAGATATAAATATAGCAACTCCAAGACCAATGTTTTCAAAACTTCTTAGAAGATCACGAACAGATTGAGCCGTATGTGCTCCACTGGTAAAGCGTGCCATTTCCCTGATCAATGTTGGTCTCATTCCCATTTCCAGTAAAACCAACCATGCTTGCAAAATAGCAAATATAGCAATTAGTCCATATGCGTCAACGCCAAGATAATAAATATAAAACGGGATAAATAAGAAACTCATCAACGCTCGCCAACCCTGCCCAAGGTAATTGGCGATAATGTTTTTTTTCAGTGACATTTGGATATGCTAGAAGGACAACATAAATTCTCAAAAATTAACATAACAGATTATTATTCACCGCAAAAGTACATAGCCTCAAAAAAGCCAGATGGAATATAACAATCTTGGGAAATAATATTTATCCAATTTTCAGGAATCTTATATGAGCTTTTTGTCAAATGAACATTATCACAATGCACTACAGCGTTTATCCAGACCTTAAAATAAAAATATTTTGATAGCCTATCTGCATGAGACAAATACTTTGAAATCTGATCTTCTTTCATTTCATGTAGGCAATCAATCGCTAAGCATGTATCAAAGTATTTTTTAGGTAGAAGCTTCAGTTGATGGGGCATAATAAATCCTATCTCGCAATTATCAAACTCATCTGACACATCTGAAAAGTTATTGAATTCTCTGAATTTGAAAATTTCCCTCTTAGCAAATATATCTGATAGATATTTTTGTGATATAAACAGAGCAGGCATAATGTCACAAATAATATATTTTTTACCTGCCTCCTTTCTCAAAAAAAACTCTGCGGTACGCCCGGAACCAGCTCCAATTTCTAATACAGATGATGGGTGACTTTGCCGGCCTTGATAAATCGTCGCATACTCAATTGCTGAATTAAGTATGTCTTGAGAGATATGCCTACCTTTGATTTCTATAAAAGGGGCATTACCAATTGTTGACTCTTCGCAATAACGGATCAATTCAGGATATTTATCTTGTATGTGATTATACAGAAGAACTGTCATGATATTGAACATAATCGATTGATTTACATTAAAAAATTCATGCTTTTTTATAATCTGATTTATAGGTATTTCCGTCTTAAAATCATCGAGGTTTTTTGATAAATTTTCACCTAGCACACCTGATATAGTGTCTTCCACCCATGTATAGTAATTGCATGCAACAGTTTGCTTAAAATTTTCGAAACCATCTTTTGATAACTGCTCAAGGTTCCTTTTATTTAGTGAGTTCCAGTAATTTGACATCCCTTGAAATGTTTCAGTTTCGATGAATATATCCACCATATCGACTATTTCTTTATCTAAATTCGCGCTAAGTTTAAAATTGTTCCACCAGCGAACAAATTTTTTACTCGAATATTTAAACCCTCCTATTGCTGCAAATATTTTTCTTTTTGCCTGCAACAAAGATGGTGGCATGATATTTTTAATTTCTTGTTTTATTTTCGCTTTCATTTTATCTTTTTTTTGTATTTATAAGAATATGTTGGACTCATTATTATGATAGTGTTATTCAAGTATTTATAAAGTCTGAATATAATCAGCTCCACAAAAAATTAAATATTTTTTTACTTCCTATTTACTTATTCCCAAGTCTACCCCCGTGGAACTATATCCACCACCCCCGCTTCAGGTTCACCGAATCACACTTAGGAGTTCCATCTTTGATATGACGATCTACACGAATAAATCTTTTTACGGAATTCAATATGTATATATATTACGTATTACGAACACTGCACATTCGTGCATTGTCTTTATTTTTAATTATTTAAAATCATTAATTCAATAAGCACGCCTATTAAGATGCATTTTCCGCAACAAAAACATTGGCAATAGTTAGAGCAATAATTTTAAAATTGAGTATGATGCTCCAATTATTGATGTATCAGAGATCGTAGTCGAGCCGGTGTCCCAGCTTATCCAAAGTATCTGTTTCGTTTCGCCACGCCAGCCATTAACCTTTTTTGAATTCTAACAGATGATAAATCCAATTATCATTGGACTACGCTACCGCCATACGATGTGATTTTCAAATCCAGCATAATACTCCAGTTCTTGATGTACCAGAGATCGTAATCGAACTAGTTTTCCATCTTATCTACGGTATATTATTATGAGACAGAGCAATGCTAGACCAGCCTTAATAGGCAAGCTACTAATACGCATTTTTTCCAACAAACCCATGCAGGATAGTTAGGAAGATGGTTTTGATATCCAACCAAAGAGACCAATTCCTGATATACCAGAGGTCATGGTCTACGCGATTTTCCATTTTATCAATAGTATCCGTCTCACCTCTCCATCCATTAATCTGTGCCCAGCCTGTGATACCGGGTTTGATTGAATGGCGTAGCATGTAACCGTCTATTTCTTTTCGATAGAGTTCATTATGCGCCACTGCATGTGGGCGCGGCCCTACAATCGACATTGTTCCTTGTAATACATTGATGAACTGTGGAAGCTCATCAAGCGAATATTGTCTCAATATCTTTCCTAGCTTGGTTACTCGCTCATCATTTTCTTTGGCTTGAATAATTTCACCGCCATCTTCGCAGACTGTCATCGTACGAAATTTCCATACTGAAATTTCTTCCCCCGCTATTCCATAGCGGCGTTGTTTAAATATTACCGGGCCTGTTGATGTTAGTTTTACAGCGATTGCGATAATGATCATTGGAATCGCAATGAGCATTAAAATTAAGCTGCCTAAAACAATATCTTCAAGTCGTTTTACCCAGCCATCAATACCCGTGAAGGGTCTGTCATGAATGCTGAGGATCGGTATATTGCCCATGTAACCCCAGCGGGTGTTTAATAACTCTGATATAAACAGATCAGGTACGATATAGGTAATCACGGTTGTGTCCGAAAGATTTGCAATCAATTCCTTTATCTCATCTTCCCTGATTATGGGCAGAGCAATAAAGATAATATCGATCTCATTATTTTTTGCTTTATTGATTAATTCATTGCTGTTGCCCAATACACTGAGAGTAGTATTTTCAGGTTGATGTCCAGTTGGCAATTCCTTGTCATAGAACCCTGTTAGTTTAATCCCGCTCCAGGGTTGCTCCTGTATTTGTTCTACGAGTTGTATTGCCTGCGAACCAGCCCCGACTATTGCAGCCGTCCGTAAGTTTCGATCGCGTTGTCTTAATTCACGTAATACTTGTCGGGCGATTATTCTAAAAAGTGAAAGAACTATGGGGGTTACGACCATCCAGGTCAGCAAGACTCTTCTGGAATAGATGGAGGATGTTTTAGTTGCATAGGCAACTATTAATAAGACGAAGATAACCGCTAGCCAGGTAAATATAACCTGTTTGTTTTCATCAAAAAGACTACCCAGTCGCCATGAGGCATAGAGCGCAGTTATTTCTGCGGTAATGATATAGATAACAATGGCAATACATCCGGCAACGGTAAAATAGTCTTGCCATGGCACACCTAAGAACAAAGCGGAGAGATAAAGCAGACCCAGAATCAAAAAGATATCCATCGCCCTGAACAAGGCTGCCAGTAAGCTGCTGTGTGAACGAATGAGACCTTGGTTATGTTTCATTTTCACTATCCATGTTAATAACTAAGTTAAACTGCATGATTCTATCTATACCAATGCCAGGCTGTTTTAATAATATTCTGAAGATCGCTTTGTTGTGGCTGCCAGTCTAAAATATTTTGTGCAGCCTCGGCTTTAGCCACCAGACTATCAGGGTCGCCATCCCTTCTACTGGATATTACTTCATTTATCTCTTTAGACGTAACTTCCTTTATAGCCGCGAATATCACCTATTTCCAGTGGACCTCATTTAACCGCATGTTCATGACCAGCAGACAGATTATCAAATGTGATGGGCTTGTACCCAGCCTCGGTCTCTGTTCCAGACTAGACTCTATCGCCAACGGTCGCTCTTTGACTCCATGTCAATGCGCACCCCAAGAGTATTTCCTACGGGCACACTTGTGCATCCGTGCACATCGTCCTTGTAGGCGTACGCTAATGCTTTACAAGTATGAGAACCGATATATCCGGCACCGCCGGTGACGAGGATATTTTTCATATTATAGTGAGATCATTATAATGATCTCAGTCGATCTAATGCTTCTGTTAGTGGTAAAACTATTGCATCACCTATGGCATAACTTTCCTGAACATCGGCAATCAGCCAGAACTGATTGGGATTTAAATCTTTAACTGCGCTATGCACTCCTTTGGTTATCGTTGGCGTTGAGGATGCTTTTATCTCAATAGCAATTCGCTTGCGTCCTCTTTCAAGAACAATATCTATTTCAGCTCCATTACGCGTACGATAAAATGAAGGCTTCCAATGAGAAGAGCATGCTAACAGTTGTTCTATCACGAAGCCCTCCCATGATGCACCAAAGACTGGGTGCCCATAGAGTTCATTCAAGGTCTCTATATCAAGCAAGGCATGTAGCAAACCAGTATCTCGAATATAAACCTTAGGTGACTTTATCAATCGTTTGACTGTATTTCCGCTCCAAGTAGGAAGTTGTCTAATAACAAATGTTTGTTGTAATAAATCCAACCATGTACGAATAGTATTGTGTGATACTCCAAGTGAAGCACCTAGTTGACTTTGATTCAGATTCTGACCGTGATTATGCGCCAGCATTGTCCATAATCGACGTAACGATTCAGCTGGAATTAGAGAGCCACTAAGTTGTGGTATGTCTCGCTCCAAAAAACTCCTAATAAACTGATTTCGCCATTCCAGGCTCGATTTATCCGAACGTGCCTGCCATGATCGTGGGAAGCCTCCTCGCAAACGTAAAACATCCAGTTCCAATAAGGATTGTTCTTGTAATTCAGCAGCATGAAATGGTGTTAGTTCCTGATAAGCAAGGCGCCCCGCCAAAGATTCTGATTCTTGCCGAATAAGATCACGAGATGCAGAACCCAAAATAAGAAACCGAGTGGCCTGATCATGTTCGTCAATAAGCGACCTTAAAACAGGAAACAGTTCGGGGGTTAACTGAATTTCATCCAGACAAACGAGTGAATGGCGTTGTTTGCTTAAATAAACATAGGGGTCTGATAACTTATTTCGATCCGCTGGCTTTTCCAAATCAAGATAAACGCTGTTTTCATGCTCTGCTGCCAGTTTTCTGGCAAGCGTCGACTTACCGACCTGACGCGGTCCCAGGATCGCTACTGCAGGAAAATCCTGCAATTGAGTTCTAACTTGTTCTTCTAAAGAACGCTGAATATATCCAGTCATATTGTAACTATAACTTACAATATGACTGAAGCCTATTAAAAATTAAAGGGCCTTTTCAGGAATCATAGCGAAACCGACAATTCAGGTAAAAGTTTTTCTTAATTTCTGTAATTCGGCAAGCAGTGTCGGAATATCATCATGGATAATGCTCCATATAAAGTATCATTATCAATTCCCAAATATCCGTGAATCAATCTATTCCGTGTTGCAATAATTTGCCTCCATGGAATGGAGTCATGTGTCTCTTTAATTTCAGAAGGTATGTGTGTTGCGGCTTCACCAATTAATTCCAGATTACGAATCGTTGCATCATAATTCAAGCTTGTGCTTTCAAAACTTGTTTGATCAAATCCATCGCAATAGGTCAAAACATTTTCAGCAAAGCTGACCATGTCATTCAAATAAAAGAGCCATTCCCTATCAGACATTTATTGCTTCGCGTTCTATGAAGGGCCGTAACTCTTTTCTCATCGCTTTTTCAGTAACCAGATCAACAGGTAGTCCCAATTCATCTTCCAGATAAAATTGTACGCCAAAATACTTTTTTGATGTCGCAGCGCCATTAAAAGAGACAACGATATCAATATCGCTATCAACTCTGGCCTCATCACGAACCGTGGAGCCAAATAAAGCCAAGCGCGTTACCCCAAAGCGTTTAACTAATTCGGGTTTAACCCTTGTCAATGTGCTTATTGCTTGTTGTCGATTCATAACGAATTTTCCTTAAAAAGAAATCCTGGTTCGTAAGTCAGAACATATTATATTAAAACGATGATTTTGTTCATCCTTTACATTGAATTTCCCCGTAGCAAGCTGCAAGATATCTTTGTATCGTCACTCCCTAGAGCGGAAAAGGGAGGGGAAAGGGGACGCTACCCTTTTTATTTTTTGTGACGAGAATTGTTATTCATTTATGTTGATTCATTAGTTGCTCAGGAATTCTTCTGTGTGAATTCTGCATCAAACAATACAAGTTTCTGCTCAACCTTGGCGATCTCTATGAAGTCATGGTCATCGTGCAGTAAGATAATTTCATTTTCTATGGCAAGTTGAGCAATTAAACAATCGATAGTCGAACGAATGGTGATGCCTTTGCGTCGACACTTGTAGTAAATTTGTGCCGCTTCTGCATATGTTTCAAAGGGGTGGGCGGGTTGGCATATCTTTTGAGTTGAAATATGACTCTTTAAAGCAAGGTAATCCTGTTCCGTCTTTGCTCCTTGCAATACCTCTTGAATAATAATACCTGCTACTGAGTAGGGTCTTTCAGCTTTAAGCAGCGTCGAGAGATTTTGCGTTGCCTGCGTCTGTATCCCCCGATATAAATTTATCCAGACTGAAGTATCAACCAGATACATCCCTGACCCTCTCCCTGAGTTTTTTATGATCATAATCCGGGTCGAGTTCTACCTTGCCGATTAGATCAAGCATATTCTTACGGCGATGGTTTTCTACGAATTCCTGTAAAGCAATATGCACCAAATCTTTTTTGGTCTTTACTTTCGCATGTTTGAAAGCTTCACTAACCAGTTTGTCATCAAGCACAATATTTGTACGCATTCTATACACCTCTTCTGTGTATTATAGTGTGTATAGTTGTTTTTGCAAGATAGGCCGAATAGATCTACTTTTATCCTGTCAACACCTCACCAACCGCCACAGCTTGTCGCTTTGACATTTTCATTGATTCCTAAGATACCAATCGTAGGTTGTGCCTATCCCGGCTGATAAAGAAGTTTTGCTCTGCCAACCAAGACTGTTTAGTTTCGTTACATCAATCACTTTCTTGGTTGTCCCATCGGGCTTCGATGAATCAAAGACTATATTGCCTTGAAAACCAACAATCTCTTTTATCAAATCTGCTAATTCCCTAATACTGACATCTTTACCCGTACCAATATTAACAATCGATTCATCATTATAGTGTTGCATTAAGAAACAACAGGCTTCAGCCATATCATCTATATATAGAAATTCTCTAAAGGGTTTGCCTGACCCCCATACAACAACTTCCTTGGTATTATTTATTTTTCCTTCATGAAATTTTCTAATAAGTGCTGGTAATACATGCGAACTTAATAAATCAAAGTTATCACCAGGACCATAAAGATTAGTAGGCATCAAGGAGATTGCATTGAATCCGTATTGTTTACGATACGCCTGACATAGCTTAATCCCCGCGATCTTGGCAATGGCATACCATTGATTTGTTTCTTCTAATGAACCTGTTAATAGATATTCTTCTTTAATGGGTTGTGGGCAATCACGCGGGTAGATACAGGTCGAACCTAAGAAGGCTAATTTCTTTACGCCATTACGATAGGCTGCTTCGATGATGTTAGTTTGGATTAATAGATTGTCTCTTAAGAAATCGACTGGGCGAGTATCATTCGCATGGATTCCGCCAACGACGGCAGCTGCAAGAAACACATACTCGGGTTTTGTCTCTGCAAAGAAGTCATTAACGTCTTTTTCATTACATAAATCGAGTTGGCTATGAGCACGAGTAATGAGATTTCCATAACCATCTGACTTTAAGCGTCTGCAAATAGCACTGCCAACTAGGCCATTATGGCCTGCCACATATATTTTTGAATTACGTTCCATAGTTTGTATTCGATTATTAGTAAGTTGAGACAATCATATCGAACTTAAGTCCGTGGTCTTGTTTATTACTGGATTCCCGCCTTCGCGGGAATGACAGTCTGCGTCGTCTATCTCGGTCGTTGTTCCTGACACGACTCTACCTCTTACATCCGTGTAGTCGTCCTGCATCCATGCAGTCGTACGTCCATGTAGGCGTGCGCGGGAATGACAATTCGTCGTCATACTGGGCTACGACCCGGTATCCAGTTTTATTTCTAGATTCCCGCGTACGCGGGAATGACGATATAATTCTAGACTCATTTATTATTTTTTAAGAGCAGTTCATTTTCAGCGGCTTTCATATCAGCCTGCATCATCTCGGTGATCATTTCATCTAAACTTGTCTTTGGTGCCCATCCTAGTTTTTCTTTTGCCTTGGTCGGATCACCTAGTAGACTTTCTACTTCAGTCGGTCTGAAATAATTCGGATCAACTTCGACAATACAGTCGCCATTCTCATCGTAGCCTTTTTCATCAACACCCTGGCCTTCCCATGTTATTTTAATATCAATAGCCTTTGCCGCAAACTCTATAAACTCTCTTACGGTGTATTGCACACCGGTTGCAACAACGTAATCTTCAGGTTCCTCTTGTTGCAACATCAGCCATTGGATCTCTACATAATCTCTCGCATGACCCCAATCGCGTTTCGCATCGAGGTTACCGATATACAACTTATCCTGCATGCCCTTTTTTATACGGCTTAGTGCAATGGTGATCTTTCGTGTGACGAAGGTTTCGCCACGGACAGGTGATTCATGATTAAACAAAATACCATTGCAGGCATAGAGTCCATAAGCTTCACGGTAGTTAACTGTGATCCAGTAAGCATAGAGTTTTGCTACACCGTAGGGTGATCGCGGATAAAAAGGTGTGGTCTCTTTCTGCGGGACTTCCTGTACGAGACCATAGAGTTCAGATGTAGATGCTTGATAAAAACGGGTTTTCTTTTCTAATTTTAATATTCTTATCGCCTCAAGTATTCTTAAAGGGCCTAAGGCATCTGAATTAGCGGTATATTCCGGTTCCTCGAATGAAACTGCCACATGACTTTGTGCGGCCAGATTGTATATCTCATCTGCTTGTGATTCCTGAATGATGCGCGTCAAACTACTGGAATCTGTCATATCGCCATAATGCAAGATGAAGTTTCTATCTGATACATGGGGGTCTTGATATAAGTGATCAATACGATCGGTATTGATTAAGGAACTACGCCTTTTAATACCATGTACGATATAGCCTTTATTCAATAGAAATTCTGCAAGGTAAGATCCGTCTTGTCCGGTTATCCCGGTGATAAGTGCGCGTTTCGTCATATCAATTGAGGTTTCAATAGTCTGGTTAAGGTTTGTATTTTATCAGATAAAACCACATTGAGTGATTTTTGTACTACTAACTATTTATAATAGACAAAAAAGCTACCAGTAAGGGCAGATTAGACTTTGCTTTGAATGTTCCAGATTGGCTTGGCTTGGCTTTCCTTATCCTTTGTCCTTAAAGTGTTTTAATTTCATCTACGAATTAATCATTACCCAAGGCCAGTTCATTTAATGATGTGTAGAAACGCGCTCCATTTTTTGATAAATGCGCTTATTTTCCTGCTCTAATTGCCAAAGATTTAAATTTGTTTGCATTCTTATCCAGAATCGTGGGCTACTACCCAAAACGCGACTTAATCGAATCGCAAGATCTTCAGTCACATCACCACGTTCATTAATTACTTTCGACATCGTATTCCTGGCAACACCACAGCGTTTTGCTAGTTCACTAATCGTAAGACTGGTTTCAGGCAAAATAATATTTCGAATTAATGCGCCATCTGACACTATATCTATCCATATAGTCGTCCTCCGTTCCTGGAGTTTATCTAAATAGTTCCGAATGGCTTCCTGTACGAGCAAGCTGTAGTTCATCAACTGTAAGTTTATAAACTAATAACCAGTCAGGTCGAATATGACATTCTCTGTAATTAGAGTAGTCTCCACTAAGGCTATGGTCTTTATATTTTCAGGTAACGGTTTCTTTTTAGTCAGCATTGCAACAAGTTTTTTAGCTCTGTTATTGGCCTTCCCTGTTTTTTCATCTTTTTAATATCACGTTTAAAACGAGTTGATTGGGTTATCTTCAGGCTCATTCTTCCCAATTCTCAAACAATTCATCAGTAGAATTGAAACGTTCACCTTTACCCGCGTTTAATTCATCCATTGCCTTGGTGGTATGCGTATTGGGTATACGAACATCAAATGGAATGCCTCCTCTGAGTTTTACCTGACTGTAAAACATTCTAATAGCCTCACCAGAACTGATACCAATCTTGTCGAAAATAGCCTCTGCTGATCGCTTTAGTTCTGGTTCAATTCGGGCTTGTATTCGATCCCCTTTCGTACTCATGATGGTGCTCCACATTGATATTTTATTGCACAAACATCGTACTTCTTATGGAGTACATTCGTCAAGTAACTGTATGTAATCAAGTGTGGGATGGTGTAAGACTTTCCGGCAATAGCTCGACTGCTTGCTCCAAGCGCAGTTCTAACACCTACGGTCGCTCTTTGACTCCATGCCAATGCGCACCCCATGAGTATTTCCTACGGGCACACTTGTGCACACCCCTCAAGGGGGTACCGAGGTCCGTGCACATCGTCCTTGTAGGCGTGCGGAAATTACATCTTATACTTCGTGATCCAGCGCATTTTCCTTGAATGCTATTTGTAATGAGCTATCGCGTACACATTCATAGCCTTCCATTACTGCGATTAATTGTCCTTTATTATCTATAAACTCTATAGATGCATTAGCACGGTGATCAGTCTGCTCGATAACATCTGCGATCACCTTGGCACCGTCTTTTGGATAGCTACGACTATATTGACGATAATGCGCTATTGCCGTTGGTAGTGAACCAATCCCCTGTTGTTCGAAACTCCATAAGATCATCATCTGAAATGCAGAGTCCAGTACAAGAGGATCGGTCAACCAGCTTGAACGTATCGGTTGCTTCATCCAAGCCGTCGGTGGTGGCGCTGAATTTACATTGGCAACAATACCTTTATCACTGCAGTGTGTTACTTCTCTTATGCCATGCAAATGTTGGCCATGAAACAACTGTCCGTTTTGATAGTATTCACCTTGTTGATATTGGTATGAACCCTTAACGGCTTTCAGTTTAGGTAGCACATTTTTATCATAGTCATCAACCAATACCATTACGGCACTGGCGTGTAATATTTCATCCGAACGTAACTCAACGGGCACAAGCGACAGATTGCCTTGCTGGATCATTGCGCCAGCTAGGATTCTTAAATGTATATTTTCATTTGCCTTTAATGTTATCCCTTTTAATACGCGGAAATCATCAAAGCCTTGAAACTGCATGCCGGGATTCAAATGCAATGCGCCATGTGCAAACCATTCGATGATCACGGCCACAGGTAATACTGCTTGTCCGTTCATGACATGCGAATTGAGGAAGTCATTCGAGCTAACAGAAAGATCACGTTCGAATGCGATTGCTAAGTCGCCACGCTCTGTTAAAGGCAATGACTTATTTAACGGTATAGCCGTTAGTATATCGTCTGTTTCACCCAAGACATTTCCCAGGATAACCGTTTCGACGGGCCCTGCTGATTCTATTTCTTGAATGAGATAATCTGCACCAGCGTTTAAGCCAATTACACCAACACCTTCTTCTGCAAATAGTTTCTTTAATGCGGGTGTGACCATGCCACCATCCCAAGGACCCCAATTGACCGACAAGACCTTGCAGCCTTTCCTTCTTTGGTTTTCAGACTGTGCGATTTTATTTAATATTTCATTGGCAGCCGCATAGTCCACTTGTCCTTTTCGTCCTAAACGTGCTGTTGTCGATGAAAATAATACCATTAGTTTCAATTCGTCATCTCGAGTAGCCGAGAGTAAGTTCTTTAATCCATCTACTTTGGTAGAGTAAACAGCGCCGAACTGCTCAACTGTCTTGTCTTCGATTAAGCGATCTGCAAGAACACCTGCGGCGTGAATTATACCCGTCACATTGCCTAACTCTATCCGTGCCATATCGATCACATTGGCAACGGCATCAGCATTGTTAACATCGACCGATGCGTATTGGGCCTTTGCACCGACTTGTTCAATTCGTTGCAATGAATTGCTTATCTCACGATTAGCCTCTACTGATTGATATCGTTTCTCCAAGTCAGCAGGTTTCAGTTTTTCTTTTGACTTATCAAGTATTGCTCTTTTAATGCTTGCTGCATCTGTTAGTGCAGATAACCACTCAGGTTCTGATTCTGGCTCTGGACTGCGTCCAAGCAACAACAGGTTACATTTATAAGTGTCCGCTATCTTAAGAGCAACCTCAGCGGTCACTCCACGCGCACCACCAGAAACAACCATTAGATCTTCTTGATTCAGTAGTGTGTGTTTAGTTTTTTCTGATTCTAATGCTACATCTTCTAATGACACCGACATGACTTGGCCATCAAGTAACCCCACCTCTAATGGTCCTTCATAAAAGAGTTCTTCTTGAAGGGAGACTACTGATACTGAATCAAGATCGACATCAATTGATTTAACTGAAACTTCAGACCATTCCTTATCTGCTGTTTTAATGAGTCCATATAGACCGGCCTGTATTGGCTCACCTTTTATATCCCCATCAAAACCAAAACTGCCGCCCAGAGTAGTCACTGCTGCCAGAAACCCTTTCGATTTTTTAAGTGAAGCACTACATGCTTGCATCAAGCTAAAGGTATCCAATAACCATTGTTTATCTGGGTTACTGTTGGCACATAAGATCAAGCCACCAAGATTGTCATTTGGCTTTTTATTATTAGCGACTATACGAGCTTTATAACCATTAGCTTTTAATTCTTCTGCCAATTGTTCCGCTAATTGACCACCCTCTTTTGTTATCCAGATTTCTTTATCTTTATTGAAAGTAATAACATTGCGCTGGCCTGCTTCTTCAAGTCTATTAATACGAACGACACTACGCACAAGCCTGGATTCTTTTTCTACTTCAAGCGCTTTAGTTTCTATATTTGCTTCCGGCGCACGTTTAGAAATTGATTCCCCCATCTGCTCGTTCATGTACTCAATGATTTGTTGGAGGGTTTGCAATGCGGCCAAATCATCTGCAGCGACCACTGGAAGATGCGGCATTTTGTCTTGCAGTGCCGATAATATTTCGACGCGCTTGATTGAATCAATACCCAAATCACTATCAAGATGCATTTCCAGATTTAGCATTTCTGTTGGATAACCGGTCTTATCTGCGACAACTTCAAGCAATATTTCTGATAGTTCTGAAGCCGTTTGTTGCGGTTCATTCGTCGATACAACTTCAGCAACATTAAACACATCAACAATTGATTGCAGTGTCTGCAATGCAGCCATGTCATCTGGACTCACCGAAGGCAATTCAGGAATTCGTTCCTGAATAGCAGACAGTATTTCTACTCGCTTGATTGAATCTATACCCAGATCACTATCCAGATTCATGTCTAAACTCAACATGTCAGTTGGATAACCTGTTTTATCCGCCACAACTTCTAATAATGTTTCTGCAAAACCCGTGATTGCATTTGAATTTGCATTTGCTTGTGCTGATTCAGTTATCTGCGGAGCAGCTTGGCTTGAGCCTGTCAGCTCTGCAGCAAATAATTCAGTGATCGAGCGTAGGGTTTGAAGTTGTCCGAGTTCATCAGGGCTGACTAGTGGAAGCTCTGGCATAGCTTCTTGCAAAGCAGATAGGATCTCAACGCGTTTGATTGAGTCGATACCCAAATCACTATCCAGATTCATGTCAAGATCTAACATCTCAATTGGATAGCCGGTTTTTTCTGACACAATCTCAAGTAATATTTTCTCAAAATTATTATCGACTATTGCAATGGATTCCGCTTCAGCTGTTATTGGAGTACTTGCTGCTTGAGCAGTAGCGGGTCTGCCTGCGATGATAAATTCAACGATATGTTGTAAGAATTGAAAGGTACCTAATTCTTCAGGATTAACTGCAGCAGACCAGGGTAATTTTTCTTGCAGCGCTGAGAGAATTTCAACACGCTTTATTGAATCAATGCCCAGATCGGTATCCAGACTCATATCCAGACTTAACATCTCTAGTGGATAACCGGTTTTTTCAGAAACCACGCTGAGCAATAGATTATTAATATCAACATCGGGTTGTTCTTCATTTGTCACGACAGCTTGCTTTGTTTCTTCAATCTCTTTAACGATTGGTTTTTCAACTGGTACAGGCGTAGCGATGTTTCCGTTTTCAAGTGCGTCTGTATTTTCTTGGACAGGCACGTTCAACTTGATTTGTTGTTGTGACGGTTGCTGTGTTACTGGCGCCAATGGCTGACCCGACATGAGTCGTTGTTGTTGTTCCAATAATGACTGAATCGACTTTTGCGCTGTCTCTTGTCCTTCAAGATATTGTTGATGTAAACGCGCTGTCTGTTCCTGCATTTTTTGCAAGGCAAGTATACTTTCTTGAGTTGCCTGTAACAGGCCGCTGCTTTGCTGTGGCGATTGCGCTATTGAAGCTTGTGGTGTTTGTTTTTCTTCTGTCGTCATTTTAATAATATTCTTCTTCGGATTACTTGGTGCCCGGGGTTCACGTGGCAACATGACATTGGCGCCACTGATCGATACTGTCATCGCAGGTTTGGCATCTGTAGCTGGTCTTTCAAGTTCTGAACAACGTGCATCCCATTTTGTAAGATCAACATTGATTCCCTTTGTTGCGAGACTGGCCAATACCATTGCTAAATCATATTGTCCTTGTTTCTTGCCAACAGAAGCATCTATCGCAATTGCGGTAAACTCTTTATCGGCCAGAATGGCACCAACAAGACCCGTCAATGTCTTGCCAGGCCCTACTTCAACAAAGGTGTTATATCCTTCCACATACAATTTTTCAATTTGCTCAACAAATCTAACCGGTGATGCTAATTGGTTTGCAAGTAACTTCTTTGCTGCATCAGCCTCTGTTGGATATGCCTCTGTGGTCGTATTTGAAAGCACCTGATATTTATTCTCTGAAAATTCAAATGGTGCTAATGCTTCACCGAAAGGTTTCGCTGCATCAGCAACAAAAGGACTATGGAATGCAGCTGCAACAGGTAATTTAATGGCACGTATTTTTTCTGTCCTTGTTTTTCCTTCTTGGGCGATCTTGGCAAAACGTTCCACTTGATCTGTCGCACCTGAAAGGACAACCTGACTTGGCGAATTATGGTTGGCAATAATCAACTCGATATTATGTTCTTTGAGTAGTGCTTCAACTTGCTCGTACGATGCAACGACCGCCAACATAGAACCGCGATCACCCTCACCTGCGGCCATGAGTTCGCCACGAATCCGTGATACACGATGCAAGGTATTTGTACTATAAACTCCCGCAGCAGAAAGCGCGGTAAGTTCTCCGTAGCTATGTCCAATTGCTGCCGTTGGTTCAACAGAAAAATGATTTAATACATTTAAGACACCAACACTTACTGCGCCAATAGCCGGTTGTGCATTTTGAGTCTGGCGTAAAGTATTTTCTTGTTCTTTTTCATCCGCCTTGGAAAAGACAGGGATAGGATACAAAACATCCGCCAGGCTTTGTTTGCCTGTCGCTTCGATAAACGTTTGATTGGCTTCTTCGAGCGCAGTAGAGAACTGTGGAAACTGACATGCGAGGTCACGACACATGCCTACGTACTGAGAACCTTGTCCCGGAAAGACAAAAGCAATCTTATTCTCTTCTTTTCCTGAGCTATAAATGACGCCGTTTGGTTTTTGCCATGCTGATTCTGATGAATCATTGAGTTGTTGCTTAACATCTTCTATTAACTTTTCTAAATCTGTATTCGCTTTATCAAGTACAATAGTCAAGCGATGTTCTGCATCTATTTTAAATGATTGGCATGAATCATAAGCAAAAAATCGAAGCTGCTCTAATGAAGCTAATACAGTAGCATCAGGTAATTGATTTATTAATTCCGCTTTTGAATTGGCACTGAGTGCAATAATTAAAACTTGCCCGTCCCATTCAATCTCTGTTTTAGTTTCTTCTGCCTCTTCCAATACACAGTGAAAATTACTGCCACCAAAACCAAAGGCACTTAATGCAGCACGTCGTGGCGTTGCTTGTGTTTTTAACCAGGGGCGTTTAACTGAATTTAGATAAATGGGCGCCGTTCCGGGGTTGATAATCTCTAGTGGTTCATCAACCTTAATGCTGGGTGGTAAGACTTTATATTTTAATGCCATTGCCGTCTTTATTAGACCGGCGACGCCTGCTGCTGCTTTTGTATGGCCTATCATCGATTTTACTGAACCAACAGCACACCATGTTTCGTCTTCATTGTCCTGACTATAAACACCAGACAAGGCCTTGGCTTCAACTGCATCACCGACAGATGTCCCGGTACCGTGTGCTTCAACTAACTCTATACTTCTTGGTGTAACATCTGCTTCGCGATAGGCATTCCAAAGCGCTTTGGTTTGTCCTTCTGCACTCGGTGCATAGATCGCATTGCCCTTACCATCAGAAGAGGAACCCATACCTTTTAAAACAGCATAGACTTTATCGCCATCGCGCTCAGCGTCTTCTAAACGTTTCAAAATAACGGCACCCAATCCTTCACCAAGTATCGTGCCGTCACCTTCCTTTGCAAACGGACGGCTGTTACCTGTTGGTGATAAAGCAGGTGTTTTACTAAAACACATATACATAAAGATATCGTTGAAGGTATCCATGCCACCGGTTATGGCCATGTCTACGCGACCAGCACTGAGTTCTAATGCCGCGAGATGGACTGCGCTTAAAGAACTCGCACAAGCTGCATCAACAACACAGTTGGTACCACCAAGATCAAAGCGATTTGCGATACGACCTGCAGCAACATTACCTAATAAACCCGGGAATGAATTTTCTTGCCAAGGTACATAGCCATCGGCGATACGTTGGACAACATCTTCGGTTGTTTCTGGATCAACACCAGCATCGGCGAGTGCTTTGCGCCAGATAGGGTGTCCCAATCTTGCGCCTAATGGAATGACCAATTCAAGCGTACCGGTAATACCGAGAATGACACTGGTACGATCACGATCGAACTCTTTCCCATCACCCGCATCTTTACCGGTTGAGTAACCCGCATCGAGTAAGGCCTGTCGTGCAACCATCATACCTAGTAGCTGAGTCGTGTCTGTTGCTTCTATATTGTTTGGACTCATTCCGTATAACAGTGGATTGAAATCCATCGCATTGATAAACCCGCCACGTTTCCCGTAAGTCATGTCTGCCGCAGATTTGTCTTCGTCAAAATAATCAGATGGCTTCCAATGCGTTTCTGGAATATCCGTTATCGCATCGACACCTTCTCTAATATTCGCCCAATATTCTTCGGCATTATTAGCTTTAGGGAAGAGACAGCCGATGCCAACAATCGCTAGTGGTTTCATTCTATTTTTGTCTTCATTCTTTGACATAATTTACTCGAATTACATATTTCTAATTAATGGCCACAGAGAGCACCGAGGACACAGAGAAAAACCTTATATAAAAAAACATATCATTATTTATTTTCCTACTTTTGCCTTTCTCTGTGTGCTCTGTGTACTCTGTGGCTTATTTTACTTTTCATCATTCTGATAAATATTTTTCTATTGCATCAAGTTGCATCGGTTGAAACTGGGTTAATTCACCCGGCACCTCAACACCTTGTTTTAAAATTCCATTGGCGCGACTTAAGACTGCTGCACCAAACATAATGTTCATTGCAACGGTTACTGCATCACGTTGATCCGTTGTTGCCAAAAACGTATCACGAGTCCATTCATTGAAGGCACCCATGGCTGGTCCACACCAAACTTGATAATCCACTTGACGATCTTCAACGCCAGCATTGGCCCAGCGTGATGAAAGCCCAAGATACCAGCGAAAGATTAAGGCCATTTTATGTTTCGGATCATTCTTTGCTTTTTCTACTTGTGAAGGATCGCGTTCGCTGAAAAAATCATAGGTCTTTTGCCAAACATCGTCCAATGTCATTTTAAATATTGTTTTTTCTAAATTGGCTCTGTCGGCTGCAGGTATCTCATCAATCGATGCATATTTTTTATAAAGGTCATAAAGTTTATTACCACGCATGGCAAACATAGAACCACGTTTTAACACTTGTAACTTCACACCCATCTCAAACATATCAACAGCCGGCGCCATGGTGACATCGGCTTGTCCGGTATTGGCTAACATCTCCCTGACAATATCGGATGAACCCGATTCTTTGCAGGCCTGATTTACTGTACCCGTAACTATATAAGCCGCACCCATCGCAAAGGCACCTAAGGCAGATGCGGGTGTGGCAATACCGCCAGCCGCACCGACACGTAATTCATGCGTATAGTTATATTCTGCTTGTATTTGATCACGTAGTGCCAACATTGTGGGTAACAATGTTATGGCTGGTCGGTTATCAGTGTGCCCACCTGAATCAGCTTCAACAGTCAGGTCTTGTGCCATCGGAATTGATTTAGCTAGCTCGACTTCTGCTTCAGTAATCGCTCCTTGCGCTAATAATTCATTCAATAATTTTTCTGGTGGTGGACTAAACCACTTACTCGCTAGTTCAACGCGTGATGCCTTGGCAATAATTCGATTCGGTACAACGATATTGCCTTGTGCATCTTTATGAATACCTTTCACGCGATAACGTACCACCGGTAATGTGAGTTTCATATAGGCAGAGGTTTCAACTAGATCAATTCCATAACGAAGATACAGATCGACGATGGCATCTTCATGACCTTTTTCATTAGGACTATATATAAGGTTAAAGCAGTAGGTCTTATCAGGTAATGATTCTTTTAGCCGCTGAATTGCCTTCTCTACTTCCTGCAATGACAATCCGGCTGCACCAAATGACGCTAGCATATCTGCATTGCCTATCGCTTCAACTAACTCTACGGATGCAATGCCATTTGCCATTGCACCGGTCATGTACGGATATTTAATTCGGTAATCCTGACAAAATTGTTTATCACCTAATGCGCGAATCGTTTGCTGAGGGACAAATGCAAGATGCTTATAATTGTCATCATTATCAGCGGCAGCATTAAAGTGTATTGATCCGCCCAAACCTATTTTCACATCAGATTGATCTTCAACTAGCGAAAAAGGCACATTGAGGCGACGCAGTTGTTTTGCTAACGTTTTTAATTCTTGCTGCTGACTATTCTTGTCAGATTGCCAAATACACAGATCGGATTGATCGTCGGCATCAATCTCGACTGCAGACGCAATAATGTCAGTAACTGAACTCACTCGTGTAACTCGCTATATATAAGGTCTATTTATGCCGAAAAACGATCAGGCAGTTGAATTTCATTCATTAAAATTATTGTTGGTGATTCAGAATTGAATATTTGCATCCGTATAATTCAGGCTGTAATGTGCTGCCCCGAATCACCCTAATTGTTGAATTGTATCATTATTTTGAGCGTAAACCCTGTAACATCATGATTTCTGATGATTTGGGCTAGGTGCATTTTAATGTAGCTTAAAATAGCACCGATTTTTCATAACATATTGTTATTTATGAGATTATTCTAAAGAATGAAGTCAAAAAACGAATTTAAGACCGAGCTTGATGATATCGCCTATCAAAATGAGATATTGCAGCACGTGTCCCGTACCTTTGCACTGACCATTCCACAATTACCAGAATCACTCTGCGAGGTCGTGGGCAATGCCTACCTCTTATGCCGTATCGCCGATACCATTGAAGATGATAAATTGATGACGGCGGCCCTGAAACGTGAATACGCAGAGCAATTTATTGACGTTGTAAAAGGCACTGATGGCGCTGAAACCTTTGCTGATGGCCTGTTTCCATTATTATCCCCGACCGCTACTGAGGCCGAGCATGATCTGATTGCCAATACGGCTCCGGTAATTCGTATTACCCACAGTTTTAATAAGCGCCAGCGAGCAGCACTTGAGAGATGTGTCTCGATCATGGCCGAGGGTATGATTCGATATCAAGATGCCGAGACGCTGGATGGTATGGCTGATCTAAAAGACATGGGGCAATACTGTTATTACGTTGCCGGCGTGGTCGGAGAAATGCTGACCGAACTATTCTGTGATTATTCCCCTGAAATTGATGCCCAGCGAGAAGAAATGATGCAATTAGGCGTGTCATTTGGACAGGGTCTACAAATGACGAATATTTTGAAAGACATCTGGGAAGATCATGAGCGCGGTGCCTGTTGGTTGCCACGTGATATTTTCAATAAATATGGCGTCGACATACGTCATAAAGTACTTGGCCAAAATGAAGCCGGTTTTGATGAGGGCTTGATCGAATTGCTTGGTGTTGCCCATGCTCATATTCACAACGCCTTGCTTTATACTCTGAAAATACCTGCTAATGAAAAGGGTCTGCGTCGTTTTTGTTTATGGGCCTTGGGCATGGCTGTATTGACGCTGGAAAAGATCCGGCAAAAGCCTAATTTCACGACCGGCCAAGAAGTAAAAATAAGCCGCCGTAGCGTCAAAGCGACGATATTTTTCACCAGCCTTTTTGTGGGTAATGATTGGGCCTTAAATACCCTTTTCCGGTTCATTGGGCGCCGTTTGCATATGACAGAAATTCATGAGAAACTCTGTTGATATCAGCGCGTTGCATGACAAACACTGATAAGAGTGAGGGGAAAGTAAATAGCAAAAATATTAATAATTTTTTAGTTATTAATCTATGTTGCTATGTGCCCTAATCTAACATCGCAGTGGATTGTCAAAAAATAGTAATGAACCTCGAAACACAAAACGAAAACATCACCAATCATCCATTGGATGAATCTCATCCGTCCAAGAAAATAAATAATCTGGATGAGGCTATCCTCTCTGCTAAAGATAGATTACTCGCACAACAGCACGATGACGGACATTGGGTCTATGAACTCGAAGCCGATTGCACAATACCTGCCGAATATATTTTAATGAATCACTTCGTCGGCGAAATCGACGATGAAACTGAACAAAAGATCGCACAATATTTACGCGACCAACAAAATGAAGAAGGCGGGTGGTCTCTCTACACTGGTGGTGATTTTGATATCAGCTGTTCAGTAAAAGCATACTATGCATTAAAGATTACTGGCGATGATCCACACGAAGAACACATGATTCGGGCTAAGAATATGATCTTGAATCATGGCGGCGCGTCACACGCCAATGTTTTTACACGAATCACCATGGCCTTGTTTGGTCAGGTACCTTGGCGAGCTGTTCCCTTTATTCCTGCAGAAGTCATTATCCTACCGAAGTGGTTTCCGTTTCATATCGACAAGGTGTCTTATTGGTCTCGTACGGTAATGGTGCCACTATTTGTTTTATGCACGATGAAACCTTTAGCAGTAAATTCACGCGGCATAGACATTAGAGAATTATTTATAACACCGCCTGAAGATGAGCAACATTATTTCAAGGTAACAACAACACTTAGTAGAGCTTTTCTATTGCTTGACAATGTTGGTCGCCTGGCAGAAAAACTAGTACCAAAATTTATACGTCAATACTCCATCCGTAGATGTGAACAATGGTTTCTGGCACGGATGAATGAAGAACATGGCATTGGTGGTATTTTTCCAGCAATGGTTAATGTTTATGAATCATTAGTTATTCTTGGTTACCCGAAAGAACATCCAGCCCGAAAGCAAGGGCGCCAAGCGATAGATGCGTTATTGACCAAGCGTGGTAATTCTATGTATTGCCAACCGTGCTTATCACCGGTTTGGGATACCTGTCTTGCAGGACAGGCAATGATCGAAACGGAAACCGAAGCAAACATTACTCCAGAGATTGAACATGCGCTCGATTGGCTTAAAGATCGTCAACTAAGTGATGAACCAGGTGATTGGCGCATACCGAGACCAAACCTTGAGGGTGGTGGCTGGGCATTTCAATACAGTAATTATTTTTATCCTGACTTGGATGATACTTCCATGGTCGCTTGGGCGATGCATCGTACTGGCAATGAAAAATATAAAGAACCCATTCAACGCGCTGCAGTCTGGGTAGCGGGTATGCGATCTAATGGTGGCGGCTTTGGATCATTTGAAGTTAATAATACTCAGTATTATCTCAATGCCATTCCATTCGCAGATCATGGCGCCCTACTCGATCCGCCTACGGCCGATGTTACCGGTCGCGTAATCGCATTATTGTCTCTGGCTGATAAAGAGAAATATGAAACCACTATCAGTGATGCCATTAAATTTTTAAAATCGGATCAGGAAGAAGATGGTTCCTGGTTTGGTCGTTGGGGAACAAATTATATCTATGGTACTTGGTCTGTACTGACGGCACTTGAACTGACTGATGAAGATCCTCAACAGGAGTACATTAGAAAAGCCGTTAAGTATTTTCAAGAAATACAAAATGAAGACGGTGGTTGGGGTGAAAGCAATGATAGCTATTATCCACCAAGACATTACCGCCCCTATAAAAGCACCGCCTTCCAAACGGCATGGGCTTTACTTTCATTATTAGCTGTCGGCGAAGCTGAAACAGACACTGTAAGACGCGGCATTAACTATCTAATAACAAACCAGTCTACGGATGGTCATTGGTATGATGACAGTTATACAGCGCCAGGATTTCCACGGGTGTTCTATCTGAAATATCACGGCTATACGAAGTATTTTCCGCTTTGGGCATTGGCTCGCTATAGAAATATTCTGAATAAGCCTTGAGCAGAATTGGCATCATTGTAGCTTTACCTGCAGAGGCAAAGTGTCTTTATAGTGAAAAATTAAAAGTTGGCCTGCCTATTGAAATACAGCAAGATGTTTTTTTATGTCTGTCTGGCATTGGACATGAATCTGCTCTCCATGCTGCAAAAAAACTAGTCGCGTTAAAGGTAGATGCATTGATAAGTTGGGGTGTCGCTGGAGCGATTGATAAATCTGTGAACGCAGGCGATGTTATTCTAGCTAGTTCAATAATCAATGAGGAAAATCGTTATTCAATATCCGAGGATTGGTTAAGCCGCATTTCGGAACATTTTATTCCTTCAGAACCTAATATCTTTAATGGTGATATTGCATCAAGCAAAGAAATTTGTGCATCCATAACGGATAAGCAACATCTATTACAAAAAACTAAGGCCTTGGCCGTGGATATGGAAAGCGCCGCAATTGCAGAAATTGCAACGGCAAATAATCTTGATTTACTTGTTATCCGTACAATTTCTGATGACGCAGATACGGCTATCCCCGAGGCAATCTTAAAACACACCAACAATCTGGGTCAGCCCAGGATTTTTAATTTTATGTTGTCCTGTATTATGAAACCTAATCAAATTCGAGAGATTTCTTCATTGGCAAGCGGTTATAAGAAAGGACTGTCATCATTATCCGAAATTGCAGAAGTTCTGAAGGACAGGCATTTTCTCTATTCTGACAGTTAATTGTGACTGTCACTTGTCATAGATTACTAACTGGTTTATAAGAGCGACAATATTAATTTAAAACACCATTTATCATGAAAATAAGTAACGAACAAATCGAAGAATTCAATAACACAGGGTTTCTTGTCATACGAAATTTGTATAACGCTGAGCGCATGCAGGAGATTACCGAATGGACGGAAGAAGTTACTAATTATCCTGAAGTCCCCGGTAAATACATGATGTATTTCGAAAAAAGTAAATTGGCCTCGGGAGATCGCATATTGTCGCGAATGGAAGATATTGAACCCTTTCATCAAGGCTTCAGCGACCTTTTCATGCGTGGTGAGATTCAGCAAATCACATCACAACTATTTAATGATGAAGCAATCTTGTTTAAAGATAAAATCAATTTCAAGATGCCAGGCGGTGATGGTTTTAAAGCGCATCAAGATGTGCAGGCAGGTTGGGACCGTTATGCCAAATTACATATTACTGCTTTAGTCAGTGTTGATGCTTCAACCATTGAAAATGGCTGTTTGGAAATGGCCAGTGGTTATCACGATAAAGGCTTAATAGGCGAAGCATGGAAACCACTTGAAGAAGATGCTCTGGATTATGTATCAGTAACGACCAATCCAGGCGACACAGTCTTTTTTGATTCATTTGCTCCACATCGGTCAGAACCCAACATGACGAATGAACAACGAAGAGTTCTTTACGTTACCTATAATGCTGCAGCTGAAGGCGATCACCGCAGACAGTATTATGATGACAAACGTCTTAGTTACCCACCTGATATAGAACGCGATGCTGAAAAAGAATACGTCTTTAGAGTTTAGTGATTATCAAACAAGCTCAGTTTAGCTTGTCACAACTGGATAACAAATAATGAATCAAACCCATACATCGGCTTTCGAACGGATGATACTTTGCTGGTTGCAATTCATTAAGAGATTTCGAATTCCGATAATCATTGGCATTGTTGCGCTCACTATCGCTGCCGTATTTTATATCAAAGATAATCTTGAGATGAGTACCAGTACCACTGATATGTTGTCAAAGGATCTGCATTGGCGAAAACTTGATATTGAGTACGAAAGATTATTTCCACAATTTAACGATAATATACTTGTAGTTGTAGAAGCAAAGACACCTGATCAGGCAAGTGATTCAGCAGAACTATTGTATTCCAAGTTTGAAAATAACTCGGCATTCTTTAACGATATTTATTATCCTTCGTTGCTACCCTACTTTCGTCAATCTGCTTTTTTGTTTCTCGATCTTGATGAACTACAGGACCTATCTGATCGATTAGCATCCATCCAACCTTTTCTGGGAACTCTAATAAATGACCAGAATCTACGTGGTTTGTTTAATATGTTGGGTGATGCCATTCAGGCAAAGCAAGATGGCGAAGAGATAGACATTAAACCTTTGTTACTTGAAATTAATCATGCTCTTGCAGATGAAAACCATCAAGTATCCTGGCAACGCCTAATGAACCCTGACGATGAGATTGAAGATGTCTACCGTGAATTCATTGTGTTGCAAACTAAAGATAACAGTACTTCATTATTACCTGACGAAGACATAATAGAACATGTTCGAACAACTATAGAGTCAGTAAAATTAGTGAACAATACTTCTATTAAAGTCCGCTTGACGGGAGGGACTGTCCTTTCTTATGAAGAATTAAAGAGTGTCTCTGAAGCGAATATTCAAGCTATTTTAATCTCCTTGGTTCTGGTTGCAATTATTCTATCAATAGGTCTGGGTTCACTATCGCTAGTCTCTGCATGTTTGATTACATTACTATTTGGCTTAATCGCTACTACTGCTTTTGCAACTGCAACAATTGGTGAGTTAAATCTTATATCCGTCGCATTCGCAGTTCTGTATATCGGACTGGGAATTGATTTTGCAATTCACCTATTATTGCGTTTTCGGGAAGAGAAAATTGCTATATCAGACAGCAGTCATGCTTTGCAAATGGCAATAACCCATATTTCCAAGTCATTAATCCTCTGTGCGATCACAACGGCGATTGGCTTTTATTCTTTTATACCGACTGATTACCTGGGTGTGGCCGAGCTAGGCTGGATTGCCGGTAGCGGTATGTTTATCAGTTTAATATTCACATTTACATTATTACCTGCACTATTAACCTTTGTACATTCAAAACCAAAGTTAGACATCCAGAACAAGAAAATCAATCCTGTATTAGAAATATTAATTAACATCCCATATAAACATACAAAAATAATACTACTACTCACACTAATAATTATTCTTGGCCTTAGCTTTCAATATAATAAAATAAGCTTCGATACAAACACATTAAACCTTCAAGATCCGGAGAATGAATCTGTACAGACCTATCGTGATTTATTAAAAGACAGTAAAACATCACCATGGAGTGGAGTTTTACTTAAAAATAGATCGGGTGATATTCAATCTGCTAAAACAACTATTGAATCACTATTATTAGTTGATGAGGTTGTTTCTCTAGGTGATTTTATTCCTGCGGAACAAGAGGAAAAGTTATTTATTATTGATGATATGAGTTTATTATTAGGCGTACTAACACCATCCGTTAAAATGTCAGAACTAAACAATGAAGAACGTCTTAACACCATCAATAATTTAATCAGTACACTTGATGCTATATCAATAGAGAAGATGGATGAAGAACTGAGATCACTAAAAACTAATCTACATAATTTATTATTAAATTTAAAGACTTCGACACATGATGAAAAAATTAACAGGCTGGAGCAACAATTATTGAACAGCTTTCCTGGACGGATGCGTTCTTTGTCTGATGCTCTCAATGCAAAGGAAGTTGAATCAAAAAATATCCCTACTGAGATTCATGATCGCTGGGTCAGTGACAATCAATACAAATTGCAAATATTACCTGTTGAGAACCTTAATGATAATGCTGCTATGAAAAGGTTTGTAAAAGAACTACAAGCATATGACATCAATGTCATCGGCTCACCTATTATTAGTATTGAAGCGGGCGATGCTGTTATAACTGCGTTTAAATCTGCATTTACTTATGCATTTATTGCAATTGCAGTATTATTGATTCTATTGATGAAAATAAAAACAGATGCATTAATTATATTATTATCTGTTTTCATTGGTGGTGCTTTTACTTTTGGTTTTATGCTGCTATTTAACATCCCACTCAATTTTGCGAATATCATTGGCCTGCCATTATTACTCGGCATTGGTGTAGATAGTGGTATTCATATTGCCGACCGTTTTCGACAGGATCATCAGAGAAATATTTTCATGACCAGTTCTTCTCGTGGCGTTATTGTCAGTTCATTGACAACAATCTGTAGTGTTGGAAACCTGGCCTTTTCGTCGCATCAAGGTACTGCAAGCATGGGCTTACTATTGTCTTTAGGGCTTGCCTCAATGATGATATCTACGATGATAGTACTTCCTGCATTTTTAATCTGGCAAGAATCATTTTCTGGCAGATTAAAATCGTGATTAAAATAGACCAATTTTCTAGATGAAAACATTAATAACTGGCGCGAATGGTTTTGTTGGATCTGCAGTATTACGGCTACTGATCAATAAGGGCCATGATGTATGTGCCTTGGTCCGACCTGGCTCAGATAGACGTAACTTTGATGGCCTTGACCTCGAAGTTATTGAAGGCGATCTAAGAGACTCCCATTCTCTAGAACGTGCTGTCACTGGCTGTAATACCTTGTTTCATATTGCTGCAGACTACCGCTTATGGTTACCTGATCCAGCACCTATGTATGCAACAAATGTAGACGGGACTCGAGCTTTAATTACCGCTGCTACTAAAGCCGGTGTTGATAAAATTGTCTATACCAGTAGTGTCGCAACACTTGGCATAAATAAAGATGGCAAACCTTCTGATGAGACTACGCCAGTAACACTTGAAGATATGATTGGTCATTATAAGCGTTCAAAATATCTGGCTGAACAAGAAGTCCATAAGTTAGTTAAAGAAATTGCCAGCCCAGTTGTTATTGTCAATCCTTCGACGCCTGTCGGACCACGCGATATTAAACCTACACCTACTGGGAGAATCGTTCTCGACACAATCCGTAAGCGCATGCCTGCTTATGTAGAAACGGGATTAAATATCGTGCATGTTGATGATGTTGCAAATGGACATTTACTTGCATTCGAAAAAGGCAATATCGGCGAACGTTATATTCTTGGTGGCGACAATATGTCATTGGCACAGATATTAGAATATATTTGCATTAATCAAGGAATGACCCCACCTTCTATCAAATTACCTCATAATTTAGTTTTGCCCATTGCCTGGATAATGGAACGTATTGCCAGCATTACTCATAAAGAACCCAGAGCCACTGTTGAGAGTGTTAAAATGTCTAAAAAAGTCATGTTTTTTTCCAGTGATAAGGCAAAAGAAAAATTAGGCTATCAATCAAGACCCGGCATCGAAGGTCTTGATGATGCTATAAAATGGTTTAATGCCGAGAACTACAAATAGAATAAGATTGCAGTATCTCTTTTATTATTGGTTGCGCCGTCCTTAGCGCACACTCTTCCATGACTGTAAATATCAGATTCTAGCATTCCGAGGTAAGGCTTTAAGTAAAAGCAACATCGATGATGAGTCACAATATAAACATGAACTCAACTTTTATCTATTACCTCAATCGAGGATTTTATTGTAGCTGTTACATACTCTCTAATAAGTAATCCATTTAGACTAATTAGTACTTAAATATGAGACTACTCTAACTTTTCTTAACACTCAGACATAAAAAAAGTCGAATGCCAAAAGACATTCGACTTTTTATATCATTGTAAATGTTATTAAATATTAAACTGGCACTCCTATAAAACGGCTATTTACCAAGAAGTGAACCCAAATGCTAGCGGCGTAACCTAAAGCAATTGCCCATGTCCATTTAAGATGAGCAAAGAAGGTGTAGATGCCTCTAGCCTGTCCCATTACCGCAACACCTGCAGCAGAACCAACAGAGAGTAGTGAACCACCCACACCAGCGGTTAATGTCACCAACAACCATTGCGCTTCGTCCATCTGCGGCATCATAGTTAATACTGCAAACATTACCGGAATATTATCAATGATGGCTGATACGATACCGACTAGAACGTTAGCCGTTGTAGGACCCAAGTCGATATACATGAACTCTGATAGTGCGGCAAGATAACCCATGGTGCCCAAGCCACCGACACATAAAATCACACCATAGAAAAACATCAATGTATCCCATTCGGCTTTTGCTAATATATCAAAAATATCAATTGTTTCTTCTTCAGTATGATCACTGGCACTAACCGATTCTGCACCTAAAGGACCGGCCCCGGGAGTGTATTCGTATTCTTCTTTTTGCCGCTTCAGAGCTCGTATATTCTTCATCTTCAGATAATAGCCAAATATTTTCAGGAAACCCAAGCCAGTCATCATGCCAATGACTGGTGGTAAATGCAGAAAATTATGTGCACATACTGCCATTGTTATGGTCATGATAAACATACCAACAACAATAAAAGCACCATCTTTCAACTCAACTTTTTCTTCTATCGCGTCTGGTTTTTCTTTAGCAACAAACATTGACATGATCACGGCAGGTATTAGCCAGTTAACCAAGGAAGGCACTACTAAGGCAAAGAAAGTTGCGAAAGGTATAACGCCTTTTTGCCAGACCATTAAGGTGGTGATATCGCCAAACGGGCTAAAGGCACCACCCGCATTAGCAGCCACCACGATATTGATACAGGCAATTGCAATAAATTTAGTGTTCGTGCCCCCGACTGCCATCACCACAGTCGACATTAATAATGCCGTAGTCAGATTATCTGCTATTGGAGAAATCAAGAATGACAGAACACCGGTTATCCAAAAGATATTGCGTAAGGAAAAGCCTCGTGATACTAGCCAGGCCCGTAACGCATCAAACACATTACGCTCGGCCATGGTATTGATATAGGTCATAGCAGCGAGTAAAAATAGGAATAGTTCACCAAACTCAAGCAGGTTATGCCGGATCATGATTTCTGCCGTATGTTTATCACCGGTTTGTGAATAAACAATGGCAACAAACATCCAGATTATACCGGCAGCGACCATTACCGGCTTTGACTTACGTAGATGAAGTTGGTCTTCAAAAACAACCAGACTATAAGCGAAGACAAAAACAACCAGGCAAACTATACCAGCCCAATGAGCAGTAAAATCCTGTAAATGCGCATCACCTGCTGCCAATACACTAGTAGGAAATGATAAAAATATCGATAAAATAGAAATTGATATTATGTGTCCGTTAAGTCTCATTGCCTTACCTCTTAAGTATAGATGCCCATAAATTATTGGGGGATTTTAGAATACTAATACTGCCACATTTACCACTATTTATTAAACAATATAGTTCAATATATCATTGATTTTACTGCATAATCGCAAATATCATAATTGAACGGATTAGACCCCTTACTCGGTCAAATTTGAAACGTTAAATAAGCCATGCGTTAATAGATTGGCATCATTTAGCATAAACATTACAAGTTCATAGTAAATATAACGTCTTTTTTATCATTTTCTTTAAATGTTAATTGTATTCACACATAAAGTCGGACTTTTTAAGAACATCAACCATTTGTTCACTTCAGGTATAATGCCCCAATGTTAAAAGAACTCAGCAGTAGCAAATTCCTAATGCCGGCAATGGCCATTCTCGCCGTATTAGCGACCAGCGCTGGGTTTTATATCTCACTAAAACAAGCTCAACAGTCTCAACAAGGGGGTTCTACTATAGAAGGCTTATTTTGGCCAAACCCAAAGCAAATAAATGAATTTTCTGTTCTTGATCAAGATGGGAATGATTTTGGTATAAAGCAAATGAAGGGTAAATGGTCTTTTATCTTCTTTGGATACAGTCATTGCCCAGACGTCTGTCCAGTAACAATGTCAGTCATGGCCGATTCCTATAAAGAGCTTGTCGGCGATAACAAGGATCTACAGGTTATCTTTGCCTCAGTCGACCCGGAACGCGATACAACAGAAAAACTATCCCAGTATGTCAATTATTTCAATCCCGACTTCATAGGCCTCGGTGGTAATATTGAAATGATAAATAGCCTCACAGGCCAAATCGGCGTGGCTTATTATCTAAATAACGAGAATCAAACGGAAGACTATCTAGTAGATCATTCAGCTTCAATATTTCTAATCGACCCTCTTGGTCGCATGGTTGGTAAACTATCTCCACCACATGAGAAAAATAAAATCATCCAACAATTCACTAAAATAAAAAATTTCATAAATGAACAAAGTTAATTTATTTCTACTGACTACATTTATTTTTCAATCACTTTTCCTCAACTCAGTATTTGCCAAAGAAATTTTTGAGGTTGATATTTCAGAAGCATGGATTAGTGAGGCACCACCAACGGTATCTGTCCTTGCGGGATATGCAAAAATTCACAATGCGTCAGATAGACCAATAACATTACTAACAGTTTCTAGCCCAAACTTTTCTAAGATTGAAATCCATCGTAGCGTGTTAAATGGCGATATGGTTTCGATGGAGAAACAAGATTCATTAGAAATACCAGCAAGAAGTACTATCATGTTATCTCCCGGCGATTTGCATCTGATGTTATTTGATCCAGTTAAGCCGTTACGCTCAGGTGATACAGCAACACTCAACTTTTCATTTTCTGATGGACACAATAAAACCATAGAAGCAAAAGTAGAGCGCCGAAGTAGTGAAGATCACTCACATCACCATCATTAATTATGTTTGAAACACCAACAACGGGTTCTGGAATCATGGATTTTCTTAAGGTCTGGCCTCAATACATTATTCCACAACATAGTTTATCAAAACTAATGTATTGGCTAACGAGGATTCAATTTAAGCCTTGGAAAAACTTGTTAATTAAATCAGTAGTCAAACTATACAATGTTGAACTCGAACAGGCTGAAAGAGAAACTGCAAAAGATTATGTTTCATTTAATGATTTCTTTACCCGCCATCTAAAGCAAGGAGCAAGGACTTGGCATTTAGACAAAAAGAATATTATAAGTCCCGTTGATGGTGCCATCAGTCAAATTGGCCAACTGGAAGGGAATAATATTATTCAAGCTAAGGGGAAGACCTATACCCTCAACACACTCTTGGCCAACGATGCAGACGCCATCGCTAAACTAAGTGACGGTTTTTTTACGACCTTATATCTATCACCTAGAGACTACCACCGTATACACATGCCAGTTAGAGGAAAACTGATCAAATCAATCTATGTTCCCGGTGATTTATTTGCAGTAAATAATGCGACTGTTAGAAACGTAGACAACCTCTTTGCTCGTAACGAACGATTTATTAGTATTTTTGAAACGGAGTTTGGCCTGATGGCACAGATCATGGTCGGTGCTATCTTCGTCGGTAGTATGGAGACCGTATGGTTAGGACAAATCACCCCACCTTATACCCGTCAATTAATTATTAGAGAATACAAAGACAACCCTATAATCCTTGAACAAGGACAGGAATTCGGACACTTCAACATGGGTTCAACAGTAATACTTGTATTTGAAAAAGAATCTCTACGTTGGTTAGCTAATCTAAAGGCCAGTGATGCTATTGAAGTTGGACAAGAATTAGGAAAAGTGAATAACTGAATAATGAATCAAGAACACAATATAAGCTATGGTACAGGAGACACCTCTTTTCAGTCAGCAGGAGGCGAAGCAGGTATCCGGAAATTGGTGGACAAATTCTATGAGCGTATGGGCACCGATCCAAGGTTTAGCACAATATATAATATGCACCCCGATGACATCGAAGTATCAATAGACAAGCTTGCAAGATTTCTATGCGGCTGGCTGGGCGGCCCAAAACGATATCAAGAAAAATACGGCTCCATCAGTATCCCTGCTGTACACCAACACTTAGCAATTGGTACTGATGAACGTGATCAATGGTTAACCTGCATGAAAGAAAGTATCGATGAACAGACTTACGAAGCTAACTTTAAAGATTATCTAATAGCCCAACTCAGCATACCCGCCGAAGTCATACGAACACGAAGTAAACAGTAACAACATCCCTAGAAAACCGTGGTCTGTCCCCTATTTTACGCAAAGAAAAGTAACTCGTCTGCAGACGAAAAGCTAAGCTAAAAAAGAATAATGAGTTTAATTGTCTACTAGATTCCCGTTTTTACGGGAATGACTAAATGCCGAATTAAGTCCGGCATGACGAATGCTAACCAGCTAATGCTACCAAACAAAGACTCATCAAAGCATTAGGTGCCAGGCCTAATGCCAAAATCAATACACCATTAATACTCAAAACAAAGCGCATTTGTTTTGATGACTTAATCGCTGTCATTGAATTTGGTTTATCAAAATACATTAGTTTAATAATACGAAGATAATAATAAGCACCGATTATCGAGAATAAAACGGCGATAGCTGCTAACTCTACAAAACCTGATGCCACCAGTTCTTTTAGCACAAACCATTTTGACCAGAAACCAAGGAACGGTGGGACACCTGCCATTGAAAACATGATGCAGAGCATGACAAATGCAAACCAGGGAGATCTTTCTGACAGGCCTTTAAAATCATCAAGCATATCTGCTTCAAAACCGTTACGTCCGAGCAGGATAACCATACCAAAGGCACCCATGCTCATTAACGCATAGCTGATGATGTAAAACATCGAACCTGAGAAACCTGAAGTTGTTCCGGCGATCAAACCAAGAAATAAGAAACCAACATGGGCTATGGTTGAATAGGCCAGCATACGTTTAATATTGGTTTGTGCGATAGCAACTATATTACCCGTTGCCATCGATAGTACCGCTAGTATCGCTAAGATTGATTGCCAATCGTTGACTAAGGGCATTAAACCATCAACCAATATGCGCATCGCCATGGCAAAGGCAGCCAGTTTTGGTGCAGTACTAATAAACAATGTGACTGAGGTTGGCGCGCCTTGATACACGTCAGGCACCCACATATGAAATGGTGCCGCACCTAATTTGAATGCAATGCCGATAATCAAAAATATCATGCCGTAAACCAGATACATATGGTTTGCACTATCAACATTGATTCTTTCAGCGATGGTTAGTAAATCTAACGAGCCTGTTAATCCATAGATCATTGAAATACCGTATAACAACATACCCGATGCTATTGCACCCAGTACAAAATATTTCATAGCCGCTTCTGATGCTGCGCTTGAATCACGTTGCATTGCTACCATTGCATAGAGGGATAGCGACAATAGTTCCAGACCCAGATAAACAGATAATAGACTGTAGGCCGAGGCCATGATCATCATGCCAAGCACGGCAAACAAGCCAAGCACGAAGTATTCACCTTTCAGGAATTTGTGCTCTTTCAAATATTCATGTGAATAGAGAAAAACAACAAATGAGATGCCACACATGAAGGCCTTCAGGATTGCACTCATAGAGTCACTGACAAAACTACCATTGAATGCAATCTGTGGATTCTCAGGGAAATAACATAAAACCATTGCAAGCACGACCAACAAACTTGCTTGCGTAGTCCAGTACGTCAACAGGTGTAGAGGATCTTTACTAAATGCGTCCACTAACAATACCAGACACGCCAGAGTAAGGAGTGTTATTTCAGGTAGTGCAATGATTAAGTCAGCATTCATATGGGTGCCTTTACAAATAGGGTTATTTTTGTGAGAGCAAGGAAGCTCCGCGCGCAGAACCGCAGTGTATATATAATACATGAGGATTCGAGCACGGCGCTGACGCCGCTATCGCGAAAAAAAGACATTTTTAGAGGTTCCCATAATTCATCATCTATAAAATCTTTGACTGGAGCACATGCTCAATCAGTTGTTCTACTGATGTATGCATGACTTCGAATATCGGTGCTGGCCAAATACCGAATGTTAAAACAACTACAGCCAACAGGAAGAGAATAAACGCTTCTCGTCCATTAACATCTTTTAATTCAGCAACCGCTTCCTTGGTAACGTCGCCAAAGACAACACGTTTATACATCCATAAGGTATAAGCAGCGCCGAGGATTAATGTTATTGCCGCCGTGAATGCAATCCAGAAACTTGCCTCGTAACTGCTTAAAATCACCAGAAATTCTCCAACAAATCCTGAGGTCCCGGGCAAACCAGCATTGGCCATCGCAAACAACATCATAAAAGCAGCAAAAGTCGGCATACTGTTTACGACACCACCATAGTCTTTAATCATTCGACTATGCAGACGGTCATACATAACACCAACGCAAAGGAACATAGCCGCTGAGATAAAACCATGAGAGATCATCTGCATCATGGCGCCTTCCATGCCCATAATTGCACCTGATGTTGAATTACTTGCGGCATAAATACTAAACGGTATAAAAAATCCGAGCGTTACAAAACCCATGTGTGAAATTGATGAATAGGCAATCAGCTTTTTCATGTCTTCCTGAACCAGGGCTACAAATCCGATATAAACAATGGCAATGAGTGAAAGCACAATCATTGCACCGGAAAAGTAGTCACTGCCATCAGGGGTAATTGGCAAACTGAATCTCAAAAAACCATAACCACCCATCTTCAACATAATTGCTGCCAAGATTACAGAACCACCCGTTGGTGCTTCTACGTGGGCATCAGGTAACCATGTATGTACTGGCCACATGGGAATTTTCACTGCAAAGGCTAAAAAGAACGCCACGAAAATAAATTTCTGTGCAGTTAACGTCAGTGGCACATTATGTAAGGCTTCAATATTAAAACTACCAGCAACTGAATACAGATATAGAAATGCCACCAGCATGAATACTGAGCCAAGGAAGGTATAAAGAAAGAACTTTATCGTCGCATAAACCCGGTTCGGCCCACCCCAAATACCAATAATCAAGAACATTGGAATTAACATCGCTTCCCAATAGACATAAAACAATATTGCATCAAGTGCGACAAAAACACCGTTCATTAAACCGGTCAGTATAAGGAAGGCACACATATAATATGAAATGTGTTTTTCAATCACTTCCCATGCAGCCAATATAACCAGAATCGTCGTGAAGCTAGTTAACATGATTAACGGTAAGGCAATACCATCTACGCCGAGGTGATATTTAATATCAAAGGCGGTTATCCAATTCGTTTCTTCAACAAACTGCATGCCGACATAGGCAGGGTCAAACTGACAATATAATATGACAGAAAATATAAAGGTAATGACGGAAACAGCGAATGAAAAATACTTAACTGTTTGTTCTTGCCGATCGCCCGCAATCAACGCCCAGATTCCACCGATAATCGGAGTCCAGATAAGGATGCTTAAAATGGGTAAACTATTTAATGTCATTGTTTTAGTTTATTGTTCTTTAGTTCTTCTATTTTTTATTCAGGCTTTGTGTGTTAATCCAAAACACCATGTACAAATACGGCTAGCAGTACCAACAAACCGATAATGATTGAAAAGGCATAATGATAGAGATAACCAGACTGGACATGACGAACAAAACTCGAAAAGACACGTACACTTCTCGCCGTACCATTGACAAAGAAACCATCAATAATATTAATATCACCAATCCGCCAGAGTAATTGGCCTATCCCTGTTGAGCCTTTTGCAAACACGAGTTGATTAAAGTCATCAAATCCGTATTTATTAACAAGTAATCTGTGTATAGGTCCAATTTTACTTACGATCTTTTCAGGAACATCAGGAAATTTGATATAGCATAACCAGGCAACAAAAATACCTGAGGACATCAATATAAGGACTAAGGGGTGTTGGATGGAGTGCAACAAGAAGCCTCCAATCCCATGATAACCTTCGCCCATCTGAGCAAGTACATCATGACCACCAGTACTCGCAACATAGATTGCGTCACCAAAATAATCACCGAACAACATAGGCCCAATTAAGAAGGCACCCAAAATTAACGAGGGGATAGCCAAAACAATTAATGGCACCGTCACAACAGCCGGCGCTTCATGCAAGTGCTTCCAAGTTTCCATATCCATCCTCTGTTTCCCATGAAAGATCATAAAGAACAAACGGAAGCTATACAAGGCAGTAATAAATACGCCTGCAACAACTGAGAAGTAAGCAAAACCAGACCCTGCCAAGGTGGAGTGGTGAACCGCTTCGATAATGGCATCTTTAGAAAAGAAACCAGAGGTTCCAGGAAAACCAATCAATGCGAGTGTTCCAAATAAACAGGTAAGCCAGGTGATCGGCATAACTTTATAGAGCCCACCCATCTTTCTCATGTCTTGTTCATGATGCATGACAATAATCACTGCACCTGCGCCAAGGAATAACAACGCCTTGAAGAAGGCATGCGTCACTAAATGAAACATTGCTGCTGCGTAAGCTGAAGCACCTAAGGCGACTGTCATATAGCCTAATTGTGACAAGGTAGAATAAGCAACAACACGTTTGATATCGTTTTGCACCAACCCTAATAGCCCCATGAATAAGGCAGTGATAGAACCGATCACCAAGATGAAACTTAACGCTGTTTCTGATAATTCAAACAGTGGTGACATTCTAGATACCATAAATATACCAGCAGTAACCATCGTCGCAGCATGAATCAATGCAGAGATAGGCGTCGGACCTTCCATTGAGTCAGGCAACCAAACATGCAGTGGGACTTGTGCTGATTTACCCATTGCACCAATAAATAAACAGATACAGATCACGGTCATTAATGACCAAGGCTCATCACCCCATATCGTTATGGTTGAATCGGCATGTTGCGCGACATTGCTGAAGATATCTGCGTAGTCGAGTGTATTGAAGGTCATTAATATCGCAGCGATACCCAGTAGGAAACCAAAATCCCCTACCCTGTTTACCAGAAACGCCTTCATGTTTGCAAAAATAGCAGTTTCTTTTTTATACCAAAACCCAATCAACAAATAAGATACCAGGCCAACTGCTTCCCAACCAAAGAACAATTGCAGGAAGTTATTCGACATGACCAACATCAGCATGGCAAAGGTAAATAGCGAGATATAACTAAAAAAGCGCTGATAACCGGGGTCATCATGCATATAGCCGATGGTATAGATATGTATCATCCATGAAACAAACGTAACAACGACCATCATGGTGACTGAAAGTGGATCTATCAGGAATCCAATTTTGAAATCTATGCCACCACTACTCAGCCAAGTATATAAAGTCTGATTATATATCGCACCACCATCAAACATATGGTATTTATAAGCGATCATGGAAAGTATGCTGGATATGGCAACACCAATTATCGTTACCCAATGCGCACCGCTTCTACCAATCAATTTACCAAACAGACCAGCAAGCACTGAACCTACTAATGGAGCTAGTACAATAGCGAGATAGATTTGTTCCATATTATTTATCATTCACTATCCCTTCATGCTATCCAGATCATCAACATTTATCGACCCTTTGTTACGGAACATAACAACCAATATCGCCAGTCCAATTGCTGCCTCAGCTGCGGCAACAGTCAATATGAAAAATACAAAAATCTGTCCGTGTATATCGCCAAGAAAGTGAGAGAAGGCGATAAAGTTCATATTCACAGACAACAACATCAATTCAATGCACATCAAAAGAATAATGACGTTCTTTCGATTTAGAAAGATACCGGCAATGCTGATACAAAATAATAATGCGGCTAAGGATAAGACTTCAGGCAAGCTAATCATGTTTCAGACTCCTCATCCTTGTTATTAGTCTCTGACTGCATCTTAACGATACGTAATCGATCCGCTTTTTTAACAAACACCTGTTCTTCAGGACTTATCGACTTGTTCACTTTCGACTTACTCATGCTGAGTGAGATTGCAGCAATAATAGCGACTAATAATATCGCGCCAGCTATTTCAAATTGATAAAGGTATTCGGTGTATAGCGTCAAACCTAATTCTTTAGTATTACTGTAGTCGGCACCGACAGATTTAATTGCCATATAGGTATCAGACAAGAAGTAATCTGAGCCAACAACAAGTCCCATCGCTGCGACCATCAATACTGCGACAGTAATACCAACAGGTAAAAAACGCGCGAATCCTTCACGTATAACCACTAGGTTAATATCCAGCATCATGACTACGAACAGGAATAACACCATAACTGCGCCGACATAAACCAGCACCAACGCGATAGCTAAAAACTCTGCCTGTAACAACAACCAGATTGCAGCAGATGCGAAAAATGACAGCACAAGAAATAAAGCCGAATGGATCGGGTTACGCATAACCACAACCATCGTTGCAGACAGTAGTAGTATTCCGCTAAAAAGATAAAAGACTATTTGTTCTATCATTTAATTTTATCTAATTTATATATAAGTATGTTGTTATTAACGATACAAGGCATCTTTAGCCCGATCTTCTGCCAGTTGCTTCTCGACCATATCACCAATTTCTAACAGTCTTGGTTTAGTCATTAATAAATCACCGCGCTTTTCGCCGTGGTATTCAAATATGCGTGTTTCCACAATGGAATCAACCGGACATGATTCTTCGCAAAACCCGCAAAAGATACATTTAGTCAAATCAATGTCATATTTAGTTGTACGTCGACTACCGTCATCACGTGCTTCCGATTCAATAGTTATCGCCACTGCCGGGCAAACAGCTTCACATAATTTGCATGCTATACAACGTTCTTCGCCATTAGGATAACGACGCAAAGCGTGCAGCCCACGAAACCGATGTGATTGTGGTGTTTTTTCTTCAGGGTATTGCACCGTAATCTTACGCTTAAATAAATATTTTCCAGTAAGGCGCAAACCTTTAAGTAATTCCCAAAGGAATAAACTGGTGACGTAATTTTTAATTTTATTAGCCATTATGATTAATTAAACCAAGGTGGAGTATTAGTAACGACCAATGCCGAAACCACTACTAACCACACTATTGTTATTGGAATAAATACTTTCCAACCCAATCGCATAATCTGATCATAACGATAGCGTGGGAAGGTAGCCCTGAACCATAAAAATAGAAACATGAAAAATGAAGTCTTGGCTAATAACCAAAACATAGGCGGTACCCAGGTAAAAAGATCTTCAAGACCTGGAATTCCCTGAAACGGTGATAACCAACCACCACAAAACATAATGGCAGATAATACAGCTATCAAAATCATATTGGCGTATTCAGCCATAAAGAATACAGAAAAGGCCATGCCACCATATTCAACATGAAAACCAGCCACAATTTCAGATTCGCCTTCTGCAACATCAAATGGCGCACGGTTTGTTTCTGCTAAACCAGAGATAAAGTAGATAACAAATAATGGAAACAAAGGTATCCAGAACCAATGAATCACACTACCCGCTTGTGAATTTACTATATCACCAAGATTTAGACTTCCTGCAGCAACTAACACTCCGACTAAGGCAAACCCCATAGCGATTTCATATGCCACAATTTGTGCCGCTGAGCGCATTGCGCCCAGGAAAGCATATTTAGAGTTTGAGGCCCAACCAGCAATGATGACACCGTAAACTGCCAATGATGTCAGTGCTAATACGTACAATAATCCAGCGTTAATGTTTGCTAATACTTTAGTATCGTCAAATGGGATAACGGCCCATGCTGCTAATGAAGGTGCTAAAGAAAGTATCGGCGCCATAATAAACAGCACCCGGTTTGATCCGGTAGGGACAATAATTTCTTTTACGATAAGTTTGACTGCATCGGCAATAGGCTGACCTAGTCCCCACAAACTAAAGCCAAAGAAACCCACACGATTCGGACCAATACGCCCTTGAATAAAGCCAATGACCTTACGTTCAAAATAAGTGAAGTAAGCCACGGTTATTAATACGGGCACTAATATTGAAAGAATTTTAACGACCGTCTGTAAAACAGTCAGTGCCTGAGCTTGATAATCAACAGGCAGAAGTAATGTTGTTATCGGTAACAACACGTTGTGACTTATGAATTGATAGATTATCTCTAACATTACATCAAGCCTTTGTAATCCTGATTGAACCAAATGATGCGCCTAGATCAATCTGATCCGGATGTGCCGATTGAATCAGCACACAATCGTTAGGGACTCTATCATCGATGACTACTTTCAGATTAACAGCACTTTCATCTTGTTCAACTTTTGCAGTATCAGCATCACTTAAATTATTTTTATCCGCCAATGCTGTATTGATATGAATCGCACCATCAGAGACATTATCAGTTTGCTGTAATGAAACGGCGCGACGACAAAGTGAATCAATCATATTCATCGGTATTTCAGTAATGCGTTGTAAATCCGCAGCATTTTTTTCGACAGCGACAGGTGATCGCCAGTGATCCATATTTTCAACCTTGATATCGCCGATTTTTTGCATCACTTCAGTACTGACATCTGCTGAAGACTGATATTCAAAACCATCAAGGTTAAAAATATTACCTAGCACTCTTAACAATTTCCAAGCTGGTCTTGCTTCACCAAGTGGTGGAACTGCACCACTAAAGGTTTGGCTAATGCCTTCATTATTTATATAGGTACCAGAGGTCTCGACAAATGCTGAAATAGGTAACATGATATCTGCATAGTTTTCAATTTCGTCACTTCGATATGCTGTTAATGAGATGACCAACTCAGCATCATTCATTGCTGTACGTGCGGCACGGCTATCCCAACAATCCAGTTCCGGTTCAACGCCCAACAGCACATAGGATTTTAATTTTGCTTGCAGCATTTCATTGCTGTTCATACCTGCACTAGCACATTCTTTACCACCAGCATGACGGTGTGGAACTGCACCTGCTAACCATGCGCCAGAACTATTTGCGGCTTCTGATAAATAACCCAATTTTGACATACTAAGCTTGGCAATTAATCCGGCAAGTGTGCGTAATAATGAAAATTGAGGATGTGCAGTTGCTGTATTACCTAGTAATACGATTGCGTTATCCGAATCAATAAGTTTGCTGGCTATTGTTCTATGTGCATCAGTAATATTTACATTTTCGACACACTGTTTTGCTTGTGCATCGTCGGCGCCATCACTTGTTTCAAGAACTGCCTTTAATATTGAAGCCAATTCAATCGGTAATTGTTCAGGAGCAACAATAGTCTTCGCTGCAAGCGGATAGTTATAGTCATAATCAACCGGGTTCAACAGCATAATAGCAGCACCATTCAATGCAGCCTTACGCAGGCGATGATTAATAATCGGTTGTTCCTTTCTAACATTACTACCGATCAAGAGTGCTGATTGCAATGTCTCGAATTCTGAAACTGCTTGCCCCAAATAAGGGAACTGAGACACTGAATCTTGATCTGAAAAGTCTGCTTGTCTTAGGCGTGTATCAATATTATTCGCACCAATACCGCTTGCAAATTTTTGTAATAAATAAAGCTCTTCCAAGGTTGAAGAAGGTGACGCTAATATACCTATTTGTTCTGCACTATGCATATCAATGACGCTATTAAGTTTTTCCTTAACAACATCTAATGCCGTTTCCCAATCAACTTCTTTCCAGGAACCATCTTCTTTAATCATTGGTGTTTGCAAACGATCATCGCTGTAAACACCTTCATAGCTAAATCGATCTCGATCAGAAAGCCATACTTCATTGATTGATTCATTTTCAGCTGGTGCCACGCGTTTAACACGATCACCTTTTACGTGAAAATGGAGATTAGACCCTACTGAATCATGTGGTGCGATACCGTCTTTTTGTACCAGCTCCCAAGTTCTTGCAGAATAACGAAATGGTTTTGAGGTTAATGCACCAACAGGGCAAAGGTCGATAATGTTGCCGGACATTTCAGAGCTGACACTTTTTTCTATGTAAGTACCGATCTCCATATTTTCGCCGCGGCCAGTTGCGCCCATTTCACGTAAACCAGCCACCTCTTCACCAAAACGAACGCAGCGTGTGCAATGTATGCAACGGGTAAGATCGGTTTGTATTAGTGGCCCAATATTTTTATCTTTTACGACACGTTTCTTCTCTTGATATCGAGAGACATCACCACCATAACCCATGGCCAAATCTTGCAATTCACATTCACCACCCTGATCACAAATAGGGCAATCCAGCGGATGATTAATTAACAAAAATTCCATAATTGATTTTTGTGCATCGATCGCTACTTTGGATTGCGTTTTTACGATCATCCCATCCATTACAGGAGTCGCACATGCGGGTAACGGTTTTGGCGCTTTTTCAACTTCAACCAGACACATTCTACAATTAGCAGCGACGGTTAATTTTTTGTGATAGCAGAAACGTGGCACATAGATGTCATTGGCATCCGTTACCTCAATCAGCATCTGCCCTTTATCCGCCTTTAAGGACTTGCCATCTACTTCAATTGTTATTTGATCGTCACTCATTTCATTAATTTCTATTAGCCACAGAGTTCACAGAGAACACAGAGCTTTTTGTATTAAAGGACTTAATATTTTCATTATTTATTTTCTCTGTGGTCTCTGTGTGCTCTGTGGCCATAAGTTATGCCGCTTGATTCTCGTCTTTTGCACCTACCATGCAACGTTTATGATCGATGTGATACTGGAATTCATCTCGAAATTGTTTAATAAAACTTCTCACTGGCCATGCAGCTGCATCACCGAAGGCACAAATAGTACGTCCTTCAATCTTGCTCGCAACATCATCGAGTTTATCCAAATCGCCTTGTTCGCCTTTACCATCTTCGATACGTTTAACGACACGGTATAACCAGCCGGTACCTTCACGACAGGGTGTACATTGTCCGCATGATTCAGAAAAATAAAAACGTGATAACCGTTCCAATGCCTTGACCATACAAGTCGTATCATCCATTACTATTACCGCGCCAGAACCCAGCATAGAGCCTGACTTGGCGATGGCATCGTAATCCATATTAGTTTCCAGCATGACATTCCCATGCACTACCGGCATAGAACAACCACCCGGTATCACTGCCTTTAAACCACGGCCATCACGAACACCTCCAGCCATTTCCAATAACTTGGAAAACGGGGTGCCTAGTGGGATTTCAAAATTACCAGGATTATTAACGTGTCCACTAACAGAAAAACATTTAACACCACCACTATTAGTCACACCTTTTTCGGCAAACCAATTACCGCCATTACGTATAATGTTCGGCACTGAAGCAAAGCTCTCAGTATTATTGATCGTTGTTGGCTTACCGTATAAACCAAAATTGGCAGGAAATGGCGGTTTAAATCTTGGCTGGCCTTTCTTACCTTCCAACGATTCAAGTAAAGCAGTCTCTTCGCCACAGATATAAGCACCTGCGCCCAAACTTGCGTGTATATCAATACTGATACCACTGCCTAAAATATTGTCGCCTAACAATCCTTCACGGCGTGCTTCTTTCAAGGCGTTATCAAAACGCGGAAATGGTTCATCCATAAACTCACCACGGATATAGTTATAGCCGACACTTGAGCCTGTCGCATAACAAGCAATAGCCATCCCTTCAACGATTGAATGCGGGTTGAAACGAAGAATATCCCGATCTTTACAGGTACCTGGTTCACTCTCATCAGAATTACAAACAATGTACTTTTGACCTTCGAAATTTCGCGGCATAAAACTCCATTTCAAACCAGTCGGAAAACCAGCACCGCCTCTACCTCGTAGACCAGAAGATTTAACTTCTTCTATAACGTCTTCAGGGGGAATTTTATCGTTGATAATTTTCTTCAACGCTTCATAGCCACCAACCTTCAAGTAATTCTCTAAGGTCCAGGGCTCATCAAACTGGAGCGTGGCAAAACAAACGCTGTTTAATTCCATAATATTAATCCAGGCTATCCAGAATCTCGTCGACTTTTTCAATCGTTAGATTCTCGTAGTATTTATGATCGATCATCATCATTGGGCCACCACAACAGGCAGCCAAACATTCTTCCTCACACTTAATATAAAATTTCCCATCGGCGGTTGATTCGCCAGTTTTAATGCCGAGTTTCTTCTCTACATGATTGACTATGTCATCAGAGCCCATGAGCAAACATGAAATGTTAGTACAAACCGAGATACTGTGTCGGCCTACGGGTTGTGTTTCAAACATGGAATAAAAAGAAGCGACTTCGTAGACAGCGATATTCGACATATCAAGATAATCCGCGACGGCATCCATTAATTCTGTTGTTAAAAAGCCATCGTTTTGATGTTGAGCTTCGCGTAA
>JAJFKM010000018.1 GCA_021773215.1 Gammaproteobacteria bacterium | reverse complement strand
TCAGCGAAATGGCGTATAAATCTGGCGAAGTAAAATAAGCTCTAATATTTGCGCACGCGTAAACGCGTATACAGTTCGGGGCAGTAGATAGCTTTGCCGTAAGTGCGGCATGCAGTAATTGGCTCTCAAAGGGAGGGACAGTTGGACTCTTTGTATGGATTGCGATAATAAATAATCGACAATGCAGTGAGGCGAACTAACAACTAGTGATGACGCTCTGGACACCTACTGGTGTCAAGATGCGCGCACTCTAACATAGAATCAAACAATTTATTGGCATTAATTTCAGGATAGAAGCTGTTTTATGCTATTAGCGAGCTTATATCCACTCAAATAGGCAGCTTCTATACGACCTTTTATAAACCAATCACCACATACCCCAAGTTTTAGTTCATCATCGATATGATAATCCACAGCGGTAGCCTGATTAGTATCTGCATATCGCCAGCGATGTGTCGTCATATATTCACTACTTGAAAAATCATATGCCAACAGGCTGTTTAACTCATCGAGAATAAGGTGTTGTATGTCTAATATTGCTTCATCTATATGGTCTTCCGACCATTGGTTGTCGGTTTGAACAATCAATGTTTGTTTATCGTCGCGTCCGGGTTTATTCGAGTTTAATGCCATCCATGAAATAAGTGAGTTCTTAACTATTGCCGCCTGCCATTCCCACAGTAATGGCTTGCTGATAGCTAACATTAATGTGTAACAGCCAAGCATCTTACATTTTTTAAAATGGCGATAGCCTGAAAAAGAAGCAGGTAAAAGTTTTTCTGCTTGTGGTGCGGGTGTTGTATTGATAATCCATTCATATGGTCCAAATGTCTGATCATCTTTCGATTTTAGAAACCAATGCTGATGACGTTTTTCTATTTCGGTGATTTCTGTATTTAAATTGACATCAATCTCCTTTGCCATAGCGATACATAATTCATTCATCTTAGGCACAGGCACATAATGTAGTTCCGACCAGACCCTTGCTTTAGCAATCTGGCCTTTTTCCAGCAGCATCAGTTTTGGTTTCCATTCCTGCAAGATTCCAGCTTTTATATAGGGGGCTAAAAAAGATCTAAAGGCTTCGTCACGCACGGTAAAATCCTGAGCGCCATGATCAAACTGGTAAGGGTCGGCGTAACGCGTTGACATCCTGCCGCTGACACCTCGCGATTTTTCAAACATTTGGACGGATGCTATTTCTTTGAGCTGATTTGCAACGGTGAGGCCGGACATTCCCGCACCAATGATGGCAATACGTTTCATATTTTCTTTAATCTAAATTAGACAGTGCTGGGCTGATTTTTAATAAAATCCTTGTCTTGGACGAATTCTGTTTTACAGTACATGCTTAGTTAAGCAATACACTATAAAATTATACAATCTATCTAATAGGCAGAACTTATTATGGACAAGATACATCATGTCGCTATACAGGTGAACAATATTAAAACAGCGGTGAAATGGTATACCGATAAGTTTGATGCCAGTCTTGATTATGAAGATGAAACATGGGCATTACTTAAATTCAGCAACCTCTCACTTGCCCTGGTCATGCCGGCTCAACATCCACCACATTTTGCAATTGAAAGTACTAACGCTGAAGCTTTTGGTAAGTTAACAAAGCATCGAGATGGAACGGCTTCTGTTTATATTAAAGACCCATTTGGAAACGCAGTTGAAATTATTGAAATAGAATAATTTATTTAAAGTTATTGATATATGAATAATAAGATCACAGATGAAACTAAAAATATTATCTATTGTTTAAGTTATGGTGGGTTGTTGCCATTTGTCATTTGTATAGTGGGCATTTATTTCGGCAGTAAAGAGCTTAGTTCGTACTCAATGATTGGATTCGTCTCCTATAGCGCAGTTATTTTAGGCTTCGTTGGCGCGGTTCATTGGGGCTTCTTGCTTAAGAGTGATTCGATACAAAGACAAGGATTATTATTATCAATCAGCGTATTGCCAGGGTTAATTGGTTGGTTAGCGCTAATCAGCCCTTTACGGGCTGCGTTACTGGTGCTCTGTATTTCATACCCACTTCTATTTGTCTATGAGAAGCTTTCAGAATTAAATAGCCTGTTGCCAAAATGGTACATGCTCATGAGGTTCAGATTGACCATTGTGGTTACTCTATCCATGCTCATTGCTCTGAGTGCTGTTTATTCTATGGGATAATGAATTAGGCGAAGCACGCCTAATTAGATTCTTCAACTAAGGTAATATTTCACTACCGTCCCAAGCAAATACTTTGCCACTATCTTTTTGCTCTAACTCAGTAATGACTTTATACAGATAATCTGCCGATTGCTCTGCCGTCGTAAGTTGTCCCGGCTTCAAATTTCTTTGGAACGGTTTAGATAATTCAGTATTCACGGTACCGGGATGTAGACCGACACAAATAGTGTTCGGTGAACGTCTATTCAATTCAATTGCAAGGGTTTTAGTGATCATGTTTTGTGCAGCCTTTGCCGCCCGATAGGCATACCACCCACCAGCACGGTTATCCGAAATACTACCGACACGGGCAGATATATTCGATAGTACGCTGCGTTTTTCATGACGCAGCAGAGGCAATGCATAACGGGCAATAAGTAAGGGGCCAATGGAGTTAATGGCAAAAGATTGGCTGAGATTGTCAGCATTAATATCTTCCAGACGTTTCTCTGGTTGAAGCCCCTTACTGTTATGCAGTAGACCGGTGCAATTAATGACCAAATGTAACTTATTTGTGTGTCCAGATATTGAAGAAAATGCTTTTTCTACACTTTCCTGGGTACTAACATCCATCGAAATTAGTATTAACTGTGATTTATAGTCTGACTTTAAAGTGTTTAGTTGCTCAAATTTATTGATTCGATGCTCTCTTACACTCGCAATGACATGGATACCTTGTTTCAGCAGGAGTTCTGTCATCGCTATTCCAATACCACCGGATGCACCAATCACGAGTGCGTTATACATATAATGAGCTCCGTATTAATTTTTTTCAGATAAGTCAGTGTTAGTATATGGGGACTGGGATAAGTTTAAATATAGAATCATTCTTAGTATTAATGACCTATACATAGTATGAATGGTAAACGATAATAAATATGGCGTTCATAATATAGTCATGCCAAAAATCAATTTGCTGCCTAAATATATCGAAATCAACATATGAGTGTATGGAAACCAACTCTGGCGATCATGTGTTGCCACATCCTTACTGGTACAGCATCTGTGACCACACGCTATCTGGTGACAGTTCTGGATCCTGTAGAGATTGCCTTTATGAGATATCTGTTTGGTGGTTTTGCAATGTTGCCGCTGTTCTTCCTGTTTCGCACATCACGTTTAACTAAAATCCTCTTGCTTAAGATTGCTGGTCTAGGGGCTTTGTTTTTTGCATTATTTCCATTTATGTTTTCCTGGGGGTTCGTCCATACCAGTGCGGCACGTGGTTCTCTTGTGTTAGCGACGATGCCAATTTGGACTATGCTAATTAGTAAAGCTATTGGCCATGAGAGTATTAATAAAGGTTCTTTAATTGCAATAGGGCTAACTTTGTTGGGCCTTACGGTTGCCCTGTCAGATAAGTTGATGGTGATTTCAGGAGAAGGGGTCTTATTTAAAGGTGAGATCATCATGTTATTTACTGCGGTAATTGGTGGAATCTATGCCACTTTTGCACGACAAGTTTTGCAAGAAGTTCCAGCTTCTACGATGACGCCATTAGCAATGTTGACTGGATGTTTGTGTCTATTGCCCTTTAGCATTGCTAATGGGATCGATGAGCATGTAATGGCACTGACAATGACACAAATAGGTTTAATGGTTTATTTAGGCATATTTGCTGGTGGACTCGCATTCTTTCTTTTGAATTGGGTTTTGAATAAAAGCACGGCAACATTTACGAGTATCTTTGTCACATTAAACCCAATTACAGCTATTATTCTAGGCTATCTATTTTTAGGTGAAGCGATCGAGCTTAACTTTGTTATAGGCGTAGTGATCGTATTTGTTGGCCTTGGTTTTGCCATGAGGTCGCAGGCTCGCGGTCATCATCATGGAATTGATGATGTATAAGAGAGATTAGACCCAAATAAGCAGGATTAATCATCTTGTTTTGTGTAGATAAATATTTTCTTTGGCTTATGACTTTGGTTCTGTATTAATAGATCTTGTAATAAATCTATGATTGTCTCGTCTGTTAGTTTTCCATATGTAGTGCCTAACAAGGGCATAGCTAGACTTATAATCTTGTGTGTATGGCATTCTGTAAATATTTTCTGTAATACTTCTTTGACCCATGATTCTTCGCAAATAGGGGTATGTTCAACATCGTAGACAATCGCAATCAGTCGTTTTGGTTTTGATTTTTTGACGATAATGTTTCCGGGTGTCACTTGAATCTGTTGTGCCATTTGGTCAACCAGCGCAGGAAAACTTTCAACTGTCTCCATGATGACGGGTGCTTTACCAAGCAATAGGTTTGTGTCCTGTTCCTCGACAACGGCATCTACCTTTAAGTTAGCCGGATCACTATCGGTAAACTGTATTATTGTTTGACCGGCAATCCTGTCTAGCTGATTGATGTAATTTGGCATTTCATTTAAAGCATAGCGAGTTTGAAACCATCAATACAGGGCTAATTATACTTGAAGTTCTATTGGCTGATGCCACAAAGCTATTATCCAGCAATTGATAAAACCTGCTTTATGTGGGTATGAGGATATGATTAGAAGTATTACAATATGCCAGTTATTTTGGTGCGAATTATTTTAACGATTTAAGGTCTTATAAACTTAGTATGTCTGATGAAGTAGAAAATGGTACAACTCGAGATATCGCTGGTAAATCGTGTGTGTTTTACGATGGTTACTGGATTAGAAGTTATCACTTACATAAGGATAGCTACGCTGATAAGAAACAAATGATTGATCAGTTAACGCGCCGAGTGTTTCATCATGTGGAGCAGGGGATTAATACACCCAGCAAGCGATTGGATGATATTCGTGAGATTTATGAGGCCGAAGATGATCCGGCAAGAAAGCGTGTTAAAGGTGCGATGTTAGCAGGGTCACTATTAAATCGTGGACGACAAATTCTAACGGCAATTGTTGAGCTTGAAGAGGCCGGAGTAAAGATTGAAACCAGCAATGAGTTATTACGTGAGTGTGGGAGATGTTTTATAGAGGCGCTGTCTTTAGGAAAAAATATCAAGCTTGCAGATGGAGGAGAAGGCGTTGATGAACTTTGGGGTGAACCGTTTAAGGTTTTCTCTCTGCCGATAGAAGATTTTTTTCAAAGCCGATATATCAAGATCTCTCAGACTATGTCGGATATTGATCAAATCACAAGTGCAATAAGTACCGTTACGATAGGAGATGGTGCTTTTTCTGATGTCAATAATAAACTCATTGAGCTTGGTATTATGGCCAAGATGACTTGTGAAACAATTCGTACCGATCCGGCAATGTTTGATGTCTGGCCACGCTATATTGCAGCTAAAGAAGAATACGAACATAGCCTGAGCAGTCTATTGATTGATAAAAATGATAAGAAAAATATACAATTTATGTATGCCTATCGTTTAATAAAAGAAGGTGGTGTTCTGCTGATTAAATTGGCTACATTGAGAGTGCCTATACCAGATAGTGTGAAGTCGTTTACTAGAAGGTGTAATGAGTTTACAGAAAATCATGAAAAAGAATTTCCTCCCAGGTAATTAATCAGATTTCCAGCTTGCTCATATTAAAGGATTAGATTTTCTAATGACAAGCGAATCCAAGCAAATCGAATACACTGACCGCGACAAGAAGGTTCAACGCTTAATTATAATTGAGGGTTGTGCGAATATTCTGGTGCTCTTTGTTAAACTATTTGTTGGATTATCTACCAATTCACTTGCCATACTCGCCGACTGTATTCATTCATTAACGGATGTTGCAAATAATATTGTTGCATGGATTGTTATTCGATTATCAGCTATGCCTGCTGATCGTGAACATCCTTATGGACATAGAAAATTTGAAACCTTAGCCGTATTTGGTTTAGCAACTTTACTTGCTGTAATGGCAATAGAAATTGCCAAAAGTGCATTTACTAAAGAGACGACAGAGATCGTTAGTGGCACCTGGGAGCTTGTCTTGATGGTCGGTGTGCTTATTGTCAATATAGTCTTAGCAACCTGGCAACGATATTGGGCGCGTCGTCTGAAATCCGGGATCATGCTTGCCGATGCGGCACATACCTTTGCCGATGTATTAACGACAGTCGTCGTGATTATTGGGTGGCAATTATCAAGTATGGGTTTTTTAATACTTGATCGATTATGCGCGCTGGGTGTTGCGGGATTAGTGTTTTATCTTGCTTATGGTTTATATAAAAGTGCCTTTCCCGTGCTTGTCGATGAGTATGCAATTGATCCTGAAGATATTAAAAGTGCTGTAATGACTGTTCAAGGTGTAAAAGCTGCAGGACGTATACGTTCACGATGGATTGGGTCCGACATTGCTATCGATATAGTTATATCTGTAGATGCAGAACTGACTACAGAAGAATCACATAAAATTGCAGATGAGCTCGAGATATTAATTGAAGAACAATTTAATGTCGGTGATGCTTTTATTCATGTGGAACCGTATGCTAAATAACAACGGGTCCTTTTGCTATAATTAGCCTCCATGAGACTTATCAATATTCATCAAGTTGATAATAAAGAGTTTGATGAGCAGGTATTTCGTTACTCAACAATAGGCAGTCTTATTGTCTTTAGTATTTTCTTCGCATTATTTCTTGCTTGTGTTGGTCATTATGTTTGGTATTCAGTAAGTTTCTCAGTAGAGCTATGGAGCAATCTGGTTTATTTATGGTTTGCTTTCTGGTTCAGTTTTATATCGTGCCTGGCCTGGTCGAGATATAGGGCAGGCATATTAGTCTCTAATTGGTTGATGCGGTCCAGTTCAAGCAGAACGTTAATTAAATTTCGATCATTTCAAAATTATAATTTCCCGGAAACCGATCTTGTAGTCATTGAGATTTATTGGCGCGAAATTGAATGGGTACGTATGACTAAAGAAACTTCCCATAAACAGGGCTCTGATGGAGGGGTTACTGAATTTTTCACCTATTTGGATATGAAGTTGAACTCCTCTCAAGAAGAATTAAACATAATTAGGCAAGGCTTGGTAAATGAAAGAAGTTTAAAGCCATTAAGCTCTAAAGTTAATGAATTAAAAAGCGAATTATTTCATGCCAGAAAGAGTAAAGCACCCAAACACGAACTTGATGGGATTAAAGAACATCTACGTCGTGAGAAGTCCGTCAAACATTTAAGTAAAGGATCCCATGTTAAGTACCATGACTATCCAGTTATTTTGGTGGATGATGCTGTGTTACGCATTCGTTGGAATGGGATAAAACCAAATATTAAAAAAACGTTGGTCTATTTATCTGACTTCGTCAAGATTGAGAAGAATAATAAGATAGAGAGTGATTCAAGCGGTAAGCTAGAAGTGAAGGAATTAGACGATATGATTATGGATCGGGTTAGCAAAGGAGATAAGATCGATGCAATCAAGTTGGTTCAACGACATTACGATTACAGTAACACAGAAGCGAAGTTATTCGTTGATGAATTGATGGGGCAGCAATCTACGAATAAGGACAATTAGTTTTATTGCAATAAGAGCGACTACTCCCCCATAATTTGAATCACAATCTCTCGCGTTCGAGCAGCAGTATCAAAATCAATAACGACTATTTGTTGCCATGTTCCTAATGTTAATTCTTGTCCCGTAAACGGGATGGTTAAAGATTGTCCTTGTATCTGACCACGTAAATGGCTGTGGCCATTTGTCTCTCCCGCATTACGCGTATTATGTTGCCACTCTGGATTGGTAGGGATTAATTTTTCCCAGATGTCTTTTGTATCTATTCGCAAACCGGGTTCGTCTTCAAAGATCATGATCGATGCAGTGGTATGTTTAATGAAGAGTGTCACAATACCTGCTGCAAGTCCGGATTCTAATAAACCGTCTTGAACTTTTTCTGTAATATTCTCAATTTGTGTTGCGCCTTGCATAGCTAATGAGAATTGTTGAGTTATTACGGCCATCTTTTTTCCTTAAGCTGAAGCTTGGCTATCTAATGAACGAAGAAAATCTAAATCCTTATCTG
>JAJFKM010000017.1 GCA_021773215.1 Gammaproteobacteria bacterium | reverse complement strand
TCGCATCTTACTGCTGTGCAAAACCTTATTTACTGTAAGACCCGAAACTCTTAACGACTCTGTAAGTTGCTTAACATCATTTTCTCCATGCGCACTAAGCGGACGACCTGGGTCAACATCTTTTGACACAGACTCTCCATGCTGGACTAAATAAAGTTTCATATAATAATTATAGATAGAAATTCAGACTATTCACTAAGCTTTCTACAACAAATAATAAATACATCAACATCTCTTGCGATAGATCAATTTAGAGCATGTATTCAAATTTATAATTACGCTAATCCGATTTGATGATAATGAGAGGTGTGTATGTTAAATATCAATTTGAATGAAGAGGAAGGCATTGTGCTTCTAGAGCCTGACGGCGCATTGTCGGAAGATGACTTCAAGGCTGCTGCCAGCATCGTTGATCCCTACCTCGAAAAATCAGGCAAGCTGAATGGTGTGTTAATTCATGTTAAATCGTTTCCTGGCTGGGATTCGTTTGCTGCCCTGATAAAACATTTACGCTTTGTTAAGGATCATCACCAAAAAATTGCTTGTGTCGTATTTGCCACTGATTCACCTATTGGTGAATTAGCAGAACATATCGCCAGTCATTTTATAAACGCAGAGATAAAACATTTTAGCTTTGATGAATTAAATGAAGCTAATAACTGGATTAAAGCCTCTGCTTAAGAATAAAAAGACCAGCAAGCACAGATTGTACAAACCCCACCTTTCAGACGATCAATTCCGAAAAACAAAGTAACGTATAGGGGGTCAGGTCTTGCATTTTGCCCCTACAGTCCTTTTGCATTTCCTACGTCGATATAGGTCATTTATTTATGAGGAATAACTATTAAAAAACTAAACACCGTTATCCTCTATTCTTCTGGTCATCTCGGTAGTGCAACCATATTCAATAAACTGATCGACTCACCTGAGTTTGAAATTATTGGTTTAGTAAAATCGCAGCCACTTGAGTTTTCCCCTGCTGGCGCAAAGAAGATCCGTAAACACTTAAACAAAGTCGGTTGGCGTTTTGGTTGGCTGCTGTTCTGGCAACAGATGATTCAAGCCCTTGCCTATCTAATCAGTTTGCTTATCCCATATCAGAAAGATCGGATCTTGCCAGCATGGTCTTTAGCTAAAGAAAAACAAATCCCTGTGCACGATTGTCTTAGTGTAAACGATGCAGAGTCACTACAGTTCATCACTGATCTACAACCGGATCTTATAATCTCCGCTTACTTTAACCAGATCATTAAACCACCTTTGATTGCGCTGCCTAAGTTAGGCATTTTGAATGTGCACCCCGGTTGGTTACCAATCTATCGCGGTGCGATGGCTTATTTTTGGGTATTAAAGAATGGCCATGAGTCTGCTGGCGTCAGTGTCCACTGGATTGACGAAGGTATTGATACTGGCGCATTAGTCGCACGAAGATCTTTTGTGATTAAACAAGGCATGACGCAACAACGCGTGCTGTCGATTACTGCGATCATTGGTGCACGTTTATTAAGACGCGTAGGCAGAAAACTCTTGTCTGACCAAGAACCAGAAACGATATCTGTCGATCAGGAACAAATATCGTATTACCCACTACCGGGCAGCGATGATTTTGATGACTACTTTAAAACCAAACGTTTCTTTAGAATCCGCGACCTTGTCAGTACAATACTAAGAATTAAATACTGATTTTTACGAAACCATTTAAAATAAAATGGTAAACAACGAATTTATTCTATTAATTAATAGACAGCTTTAATGTCTTCCCTAGTGCCTCTGCAACTTTTTCTAATGTGGATAATCGTATATCTTCTGCATGGTTTTCTATTCGGGAAATAGCCGATTTTTTAGTATTTAGTTTTTGTGCTAATTCTTCCTGGGTTAATCCCGCGTTTACTCTTGCCTGACGCAACATGATGCCTAACTTGAAACCGTCATAGCCTGATTCATAGTGCTCTGCATAAGCTTTATCTTTAGTTTTTCGTTTCTTTACGTACTTTTTTAAATCACTCATGTCGGTTGCCTCTATTGAGATAATCCTTTTTTCTCGCTTTAGCTATTGCTATTTCCTTCAATGGCGTCTTTTGTGTTTTCTTTTGGAATGCATGATTAAGAATCACAATATTATTCCCATCCATAAACCCCAATAATCGATAGATATTATTCCCGGACTGTATCCTTATTTCCCAAAGATCTTCTGTACCTGACAGTTTTTTAAAATATTTAACTGGAACTGACTCCAGTTCTTCAATGAGCTGCAAAACCCATGTTACTTTTTGTGCTTGCCTCGCCGTTAATGAGTCCAAAAACTCTTCAAGAGGACAATGTCCCGAATCCGTTCGGTAAAAATGTAGTTTCCTCATTATTAAAGGTTAACATATATGTTAACTTGATCAATGCTTAAATAAGGTCGATTGTTTGTATTCCGCTTATGAATTGCCGAGGCGTTGTTTTATTTCTCGGTTGAGCTACATGAATGTAGCGAAAGCGCATTAGGACACGACTGCATGGATGCAGGAGTTAGAGCGACTCAGGAGACAAAGCCGAGGAGTCCGTATGCGCGCGCCGAAAGAAATATAATAATTCCGAGGGTATCCGCAGGACAATCCATTGGGGCGGCATTTTTCTCGGTTACTTCATTTTTGGCCACGCAAAAAAGAAGTAACTCGCCGCTCAAGGACGAAATAAAATTTAAATATAGATCTATGTTGCATCAAAACAAGAACTCAAACACTGTGTAGCAGCCAAATAATAAAAAACAAAGTAAGATAGTTCACTATGAAGAAAACAACCTCTGTGACACATGCTGTAGACAATATTCCTAAAGGCGCCATCATCATGATCGGTGGTTTTATGGGTGTTGGAACACCGGAACATTTGATTGATGAGCTGGTGCGACAAAAGAAAGGCGACCTTACTTTAATCGCCAACGATACTGCCAGACCCGGTATCGGTATCGGCAAGCTCATCGATGCCCATCTGGTAAAGAGCGTCACGGCTTCTCATATTGGCACGAACCCCGAAACCCAACGGCAGATGATCGCAGAGGAATTGACCGTAGAGCTGGTACCCCAAGGGACGCTTGCTGAGCAGATTCGTTGCGGCGGCTTTGGTCTGGGTGGTGTGCTGACCCCAACCGCTGTAGGCACCTTGGCGGCAGAAGGTAAACGCAGTATAGAAATCGATGGCAAGGAGTTCTTGTTGGAACTGCCGCTTAAAGCAGACATCGCTTTGATTAAAGCGCAACAATGCGACTACTACGGGAACTTACAATACCGCCTCACCGCCCAGAACTTTAACCCAGTGATGGCAATGGCTGCCGCTACTGTTTTTGTGGAGGCTGAAGAACTAGTTCCTGCTGGCTGTATCGCCCCCGACGACGTACATACGCCGGGTACATTAGTCGATTATATCGTTAATACAAAGGTGGCCGCATGAACGCTAAACAATTAATCGCTCGCCGTGTCGCCAATGAAATTCAGCCGGGCAGCCTGGTAAACCTTGGCATCGGCTTACCCACGATGGTAGCTCAATATGTGCCGCCCGATTTCGACGTCTTCTTTCAATCCGAGAACGGCATCATCGGCAGCGGTGGTCTACCGGATGGTATGGACAATCCTTCTCTTAGCGATGCTGGCGGCGGCATGATCGGCGCATTACCGGGCGCTGCTGCCTTTGACAGCTCCTTCTCCTTCGGGCTGATCCGCGGTGGACATCTTGATATGACGGTATTGGGCGGACTTCAAGTCGATAGTCAGGGGCGTCTCGCTAACTGGATTATACCGGGTAAAATGGTACCCGGAATGGGTGGCGCCATGGATCTGGTCACCAGTGCTCGCAAGGTTATCGTTGCCATGATTCATACTGCGAAGGGCACAGCAAAGATTGTAGAGAAACTTAACTTGCCCATGACCTCCAGCCGACGCGTCGATCTGATTGTCACCGAGCTGGCCGTTATACAACCCAGCGAACAAGGATTAATTCTTGCTGAATTAGCGCCGGATGTCGACGTTGCGCAAGTGCAAGACCAAACCGAGGCTGACCTTATCGTCTCTGAAACCGTTTCAACAATGGTGCTGGAATAGAACAAGAGCAATCTAATTTTGATCAGATAAGCACTAAAAAAATCGTTAAGGCTGCTTTAAACGCTATTATAATAATGTACTTATGCAACAAGACTCTTCATGGCAAGCCTTAAGTAAACCCGGTGAAGCGACCGAGTACTTTGATTTACAAACAAACAAGCCGCTGCAGTGTGGCGTTCCCGGTTTCAACAATAGCAACGCCTATTGGTTGGCAGAGATAGCGCGTTTAACATACCAGCCTGACTTTCATCTCAATAAAAAAAATAAGCTGGGTCGTTTTGACTATAAAGAGATTGGTTTTATTAATAAGACCGAGACCTCAACGCATGTCTCTCTGTTAAAGGTCAAAGGCATTAACAGTGATGGCTTTCCGCAACCGTGTCTCGTTGTTTCCTTTCGTGGCACCGATGATCTTGTCGACTGGAACAATAATATTAAATCCATGCAGACACCTTTTAATAAATGCGGACTTGTTCATGCAGGCTTTAATATTGCTTACCAAAGCATTAAAGAAGAATTATTTTTTTATCTAGAAGATATAACACTTCCCATCTTCGTTACCGGGCATAGTCTTGGCGCTGCATTAGCCACCTTACTAACGGCAGAGATAATGGGGCAGTCTAACTTTGACTCTTGTTATACCTTTGGCTCTCCTCGTGTTGGTGATGCGGCATTTGCAAATGCTCTAAATGACAAATCGATTTATCGCATTATTAATAACTGTGACATCATCACTACCGTGCCAATTAGTATCCCGAATATTCACTATCAGCATTGTGGCACGACACAGTTATTAAATAACATGGGCATACTCATCGAAGGGCTTTCAGAAGATGATATTTTAAGTTACCAAAAAAACAAAATGCTAAACTTAAAGGACTATGCCTTGCAGGATCTATTCTCGAAAAACATCATGAATATTAAAGGAAACCTTCCTCCCGTTCTTGCTGATCATGCGCCAATAAACTATGTATTGGCATTAGAGAATCAAGTTAAAACAGATTAGACTTAAACACCAAGCATCAACTAAATTGATAATTGTTTTTTTAACTATTAAGGAGAACTCTTGTGTATAAACTTTTTATTATTTTATTATTAGCCGTTGGGCCAAGCTCAACTGCATTATCACATTCGGGTGATGGCGACGATCATGGTTGCTATAAAGATATCAAGTCTGGACGAATTCACTGTCATTAAACTTTTAGCAATTATTTATCGGAGAGACTTATGTCAACTGATTGGCGAACCGATGGCGTCCGCGTCGTGCGTGCGGACGAACTGAACACAGATACTGCTCAAACAATAGGCATGAACCGGGCTGAAGCAATAAGCGCGGCGACTGTTGGTGCTTCCAAAATATGGGCAGGCACGGTGACTATTTCGCCCAATACAAAAACCGGAGCGCATCACCACGGCGATGTAGAAAGTGTTATTTATGTCATCACCGGTCTGGCACGTATGCGCTGGGGCGAAAAACTTGAATTTACGGCGGAAGCCGGTCCAGGTGATTTCATCTATGTCCCGCCTTATGTCCCTCACCAAGAGATTAATGCAGGTGACGATACGCCTTTAGACTGTGTACTAATGCGCAGCGGACAAGAGGCCGTCGTCGTAAACCTTGATATAGAGCCCGTTGAAACACCAGAAAATGTATGGCGCGACGGTATGCACGGCTGACCTTCTTATCTTTATGGTGGATAATCTATCAATAAGCAACTTCTGACAGCTTCATGCCTATGAGACCAATTGATAAGGAGAAAGAAAATGGCTCAAGATCATAGTTTTACAATCTCACATGAGTTTGATGCCCCGGTCGAAAAAGTCTTTGCTGCATGGACTGATACCGATCAACTTAAACAATGGTTCGCTCCGCAAGGTTACACACTATTATTTGCTAAATCAGACATCAAGCCCGGCGGTGAAACCCATTATTGCATGACGTCAAAGATTGGGATTGAAATTTGGCGTAAGCTTTTTTATAAAGATATCATTGCCCCCGCCAAGCTATCTTACACCGGGGTTTATTCCAACGAAAAAGGCGGCATTGAACCACACCCGATGATCAAGAATTTTCCTATCGAAATATTTACTACGGTGATGTTGGACGAGAAGAAAGGCAAAACGGTGCTTGATCTTACCTGGGAGCCGCTTAATGCCAGTATTGAACAGATCACACGCTTCTCTGATGAAACCTTTGAGTTAAGTCAGGAATGGGGCGGGACATTCGAACGTCTGACAAAATACCTCGCGAGCAACTAGTGCAGTTTAATTAATCTTATATTCAAATATTAAAATCGCTAGACACTAAAAACTATATGAGCCCAGCGAATATAAAAGTCGTTTTTATTGGAGCAATATGCTTTGTCATATGGGGCGGGTACAACATAGCCAAGGTTGTCTACACTTCTGCCAATTGGGAAAAAACCGAGGGCATTATTGTTGACATTGAACGGCATAGCATGTCTTGTGGTAAAGGTGTTGGCGAGTGCTATTCATTAATCGTGGGCTACCATGCCAACAAAAATTATTTTACCGTCAATAGTAAAAAGAAATTTAACCGCGACAAACCTACACATCTGCTTGAAGAAAGCGTTGAGGTTTATTACTCACCAAGCGATCCTTCCGATTCAATCATAAGTGGAAAGTACGGACCTCAAAATTATGGAATTATTCTCTTTTTGATTGGTAGCGTTGTCTTATTTGTTTTTTGGGTAAAGAGAAAGAAAGATTAACTTTATAACTCGAATTAAAGTCAAATAACCACACCCATTATCAATAACTAGTTCATAATTAACTTATACATATCACACGAGGTAAAATCATGATTAAAGTATACGGCTTAGGCCTTTCATTTCCGGTAAATCGAGTACGCATGTGCTTGAATGCAATTAACGTGGACCACGAATTTGTAATTATAAACCCACTTGCAGGTGAGACCCAAACCGAGGAATACCTGAAGATGAGCCCATCAGGCAAGATCCCGGCAATCGATGACGATGGTTTTTATCTTTTTGAAAGTAATGCCATCATGAAATACCTGTGTCGCAAACATAATTCTAATTTATATCCTTCAGACCTAATCGAACAAGCACACGTCGACAGTTGGTTAGACTTTATTGTCGCGCACCTCAATAATGGTTTAGCAAAAGTTTTCTTTAACAAGATCGTCGCTGGCCTTATCGACGCCGAAGTCGATAAAAAATCTATGGAAGAAGGCTATGGCTTCCTAGAACGCTTTATGACTGTTATAGAACAACAATTAGGCACCACCCCATACCTTGCAGGCGACAGGATGACGATAGCCGACATTGCCTTACTTGCCACCGTGGACCCATTTGAAGTCATTGACATCAAACTTTCTGATTACCCAAGCGTTGCTGCATGGGCAAGCAAGTTAATGAAAGAATCTTTTTACACCAAGGTACATGGGTCTTATAAAGAAACACTTGATGCAGTAATGGCTGGATAAAGACAAAGGAGTTTTATCTTCGAATCATTCGCTCATACTAGACTTAGGTATAGTGTGAGCGAAACGACTCTTCCACCAACGTATCGTTAGCGGCACAGAGATATTCAAAAAGAAGGTCGTCATCATTAAAGTATAAAATGCTTCGGTGCTGATAATGTTGTGTTGTACAAAGGCAATGTCTAATACCACAAAGGCCAATTCCGCCCGACCCAACATCCCAAAGCCAATCATCAGACTCTCGGGCCAATCAAAATTACCCGTGTATTTTGCTGCCAAACTCGCTGACAGCACTTGGCCGATAAATATGCCCAAAAAGAGAATTAGCGCATAAGGCAACACCGTCATAAAAATATCGCCGTCGAAAACCAAATGGGTTCCTAAGGTGACGAAAAAAACCGGACCAATCCAGGTGAAAGCAACATTATCAACAATCTCTTGTGCTTGTTGATGAAAGTCCACGTTGCGATGCTCGTGAAAGGCGAAGTACTCTCGTTGAATAATCAGACCGGCCATATAAGCCCCTACTGCCGGATGGAAACCAAATTCATATGCCAACAAACCAACCAATACCGCGATTAGCAGCAAAGCCAAGACGGTATATTGACCTTCGGCCATCGCCAGAATACGCCGCAAATTGAAGCGACCAACTAAAGGTATGTTTGTCGCAAACCCATCACTGTGTGGAAATAACCAGGCACCAATAAAGGTGACGACTAAAAAGAATGAGACTGCCTTACCTACTACGAGCAATATGCCGTCCAGACTAACACTAGCCTCACCAGTGGCAATCGGCACCATAATAGCGACCAAAGCCAGCGAGGCAATATCATCTAGTACGGCTGAAGTCATAATTCCGGTTGCTGCCGGCATTTTACTTAAGCCTTCCGTTTTAAGTGAAACCATTGTCAGCGATACTGCTGTTGCCGTCATGGCCAAACCACACAAAAGCGCAGCATTAGTATCCTGCCAAAAGTATATCGCAGCAAAATAAGCGACTAAAAATGGCGCCAAGGCACCAAAAAAGGCAATACCCCAAGTGCGTTTAATACTCGCAAGGAAATTATTGGTATCTTCCTCAAAACCGAGCGCAAACATAATAATGATGATTCCTAGTTCCGCAAAATCAGTAATGAATACCGGCATTACCTCAGGTAACAAACCAATATTCACCATGGCTGCGCCACAGAACAAGTACCAAAGCACGGGTGTTAATCGTGTACGGAATGCCAAAAATGAAGCAACAAAAACACTTACCCATATAATGGCAAGAATACTAATATCGTGCATAGGATCCATGGTTATTCTTCCGCCTTAGTCATCACTTACATAATGAATATATATTATTCATAAATACCAAAGATTGATATCTCTCAATTAAAACAGAATTATTGCAGGCACCCAGAAAATAATATAATGCCAATAATACTAAATCGGGCCTTTAATTAATCCCGCTTATCAAAACTAGTGTTAAAATTAACACTCCCAAAACAAACATAATGGTCTATGAAAAAATATATATTACATATGGATGCAATAATCGTAGTCGTTATTTTGTTTGTCTTATGTATAAGCGCAAATATATTTCAACGAAAGCTACATGGCGATCTACATAAGGAAAATATAGCGCTTATATCCCAACTTACTAATACTAAATTAGAATTAATCGGCAACAAGGCTTCTCTTAAACAATGTAATGGCATGGACGAGACCAATTAAACAAATTCCTTAAACCCATGCTACAAGCAAACTTAAGCAACGAAACCTATATTAAACACGGACAACTTTTATGTTCGAGCCATCAGCATTGGGCGGGGAGCCCGCTTATCACTACAAACAGCGTGCCTGACAAATTAATCTTCGAACTATATACAGCACCTTTTGCTATTGTTTCACACGGCATTGAAGATGATCCTGTATTTAACTTCGGCAATAAAGTTGCGCTCGAATTATTTGAACTTGATTGGGACCAGTTTATACAACTTCCCTCACGTAACTCTGTAGAGTCGACGAATAGAGATCAGCGTGAAGAATTAATGCGGCGCGTTAGTAATGACGGACATATGATTAACTATTCTGGTGTGAGAATCTCGTCTACTGGCAATCGCTTTAAAATTGAAGGGGCGACTATCTGGAATATCATTGACGAGGACGGCTATTATTTTGGGCAAGCGGCCATGTTTAAAAACTGGACAGCTATTAAATGAATAACAAAACAAGCACTGCGATTGTGATTTTATTTATCATTGCCTTCGTCAGCATGGCGTATCACTTTATGGGTACGGTACCGGGGATTGTTTTTGCCGTTGCTTCTATTGGCGGTTTTGTTTTATGGCGCTTCACCACTTACCAAACACCTATTGATCCACTTAAAGTAATAATTCCTTATCTTGTAACGGTAATACTTTTTATAATTCACGTTTATGAAGAGTATCTAACGGACTTTGAAGTTGCGGTAACGGATATCTTCGGATTCCATGTGCAGGAACAAGCCTTTATGACGATTGCGGCCTTCATGGCGCCGGCGATGTGGATATTGGGTGCTATTTTATTATTGAAAAAAACTCAGTTTGGCTATTATTTTTTAAGTTTTTTTATCATCGCCATGACCATGTCCGAATTATCACATTATATTTTTCCTTTTCTGGAAGACGGCACTTTCCATTATGTTTCCGGTATGTATACCGCTGCCTTACCACTTATGCCTGCCCTTTATGCTCTTCATATTATTTTGCGTGAAATTAAAATAGAACGGTCTATTTAAGCTTTAGGGTGTTCGCTATCTATTACCAAGCGGTGTAAAGTGTTTCCTCCGCGTAGCGAATTAGATCCAGGCTTGGTATCTACGCATCATTAACCTTGCAGATGTTTATGTCTTCGTTACGAGTTAGTTATCAAACTATTGAATTCGGCGACACCGATATCCATTTACGAACACTACGTGATAAACAAGAGTTTCTTGACGCAGAGGGTATAGCTGAAAAACTCGGAATATCTTCAGCACAGTGGTCATTATTTGGCGTTGTCTGGCCTTCAAGCGAAGTCTTGGCTCATCTTATGTCTGACTTTCTAATCAAAGACAAACGTATCCTAGAGATTGGTTGCGGCATCGGTCTTACTAGTCTAATGCTTAATCAGCGTGATGCAGATATTACCGCGACAGACTATCACCCTGAAGTAGAAGGCTTTCTTAAACATAATGCCGCCTTGAACGAAGACACAGAAATACCCTTTGTGCGCACAGGCTGGGCAGATGAGCTTACTGAGCTAGGTAAATTCGATCTTATTATTGGTAGTGATCTTTTATATGAAGACGAACATGCTGATTTATTATCACAATTTATAAATCAACATGCTAAAGCAGGCTGTGAAGTAATCATCGTCGATCCGGGGCGTGGGCGACATGCTCGATTTAGCAAAATGATGGTGAAGCTAGGTTTTACACATAGCCAATCACAACCAGCTGAGACAAACTATCTTGAAAATAAATTCAGAGGCCAAATAATTCGCTATGATCGCTGAATGATCATTAGCAAAAAATTAATTTGAATTAACTAATTCTTCTACCTGCTCCAGTCTTTTGTCTCTACCACAACCATAGCGATAATATTTATAGCGCACCGGGTTTTTAATATAATAATCCTGATGATAATCTTCAGCCGCGTAAAACTTCTTTGCTGGTAAAATTTCTGTTACAACCGTTGCTTTACCATTTAATTTAGCCTGTAGAGCCGACTTGCTTTTATTAGCTAATTCTTTTTCTTCATCATTCATCGTGAAAATCGCTGCACGATATTGCGGCCCTTTATCACAAAATTGTCCGCGCGCATCGAATGGATCGATATTTTTCCAATAGACATTGAGCAGCTGTTGATAACTTACTTTGCTTGAATCGTATTCAATTTGTACTGCTTCATAATGACCTGTCGTACCGGTAGAGCTACTTTTATATGTTGGGTTTTCTGTGTGTCCTCCGGTATAACCTGACGTCGAACTAACTACACCATCAAGCTTGTCGAAAGGTCCTTCCATGCACCAAAAGCAGCCACCCGCAAAAATTGCCACATCATTGGCAGCAAATGAAGAAATCTGAAAGCTGTATAAAACTACAGCGAGAATCATTCGGAACATAACTAACCTCGTAATTCAGGTAATGGTTGATCGACAGGGATATACTTAAGAGCAAGACCATTATTACAATAACGCAAACCTGTTGGCTGAGGCCCATCTTCAAAGATATGGCCTTGATGTCCACCACAACGGATACAATGATATTCCTTACGTGGCCAGATTAGTTTCAGATCCAGTTTGGTACCTACACGGCCGGCAATAGCATCATAGAAACTGGGCCAACCGGTACCACTCTCATATTTTTTATCGAATTCAAACAGAGGCAGATAACACGCGGCGCAGATAAAGGTGCCGTCTTTTTTTACATGGTTTAGGGCGCTTGAACCGGCAGGTTCTGTGCCTTCTTCAAAGAGAATATTAAACTCATTCTTTGATACTAGTTTGCTCCACTCATCATGATCTTTATCCAGGGGCTTCAGATTAATCTTATTATTAACTGGATGTGCCAAAGCGATTGGCCCCATCACCATGAGTGCACTAGCAACACTACCAGCCTGCACAATAAATTGTCTACGTTGCATGTTATATCTCCTGAGAATAACACTGTGACCACAGTAAAATGCCTCAGTTCAGTCTTTCAGACAATCAATTTTGCCGTGAAACACACCAACAACACGGCGTCAGCTTAAATAACGCTCGCCAACAAGGGGATATAGTGATCGATCAATAAAGCAGCGAACATTATCATCAGATAGATGATGGAAAAGGAAAACGTTTGCATCGCTAAACGGTCTGCATGATCAAACTGCATGCGAATAGCATAATAGAGAAAACCACCGCCAAGCAAAACGGCAGCAACAAGATAAAACATTCCTGACATGCCGACCAGATATGGCAGCAAAGTCACGATGAATAGAATGATGGTATATAACAATATATGCAGCCGCGTAAACTCAACGCCATGTGTAACGGGCAACATAGGTATATTAACTTTGGCATATTCTTCACGACGATAAATGGCCAAGGCCCAAAAATGGGGCGGCGTCCAGGCAAAGATAATAAGAAACAATAATAATGAATTGGGATCCAATGTACCGGTGACAGCGGTCCAACCTAAAACCGGGGGCGCGGCACCAGCAGCACCACCAATAACGATATTCTGAGGTGTTGCACGCTTTAGATACATCGAGTAAATAAACCCATAGCCAATCAAGGAGAGCGCTGTTAGACCTGCTGTGAGTGGATTAACTAGAAATGCCAAAACACCCATCGAAATCGTCCCCAGAAACCAGGCAAAGATGACTGCATTCACAAGGCTGACCTTACCTTCTGGCAAAGGTCGGCGATTAGTTCGTGCCATGATCGAGTCAATCTTGTGATCGACAACATGATTAATCGCTGCGGCAGAACAGGCGGCAAGACCAATACCGATGGTGCCGTAGATTAGAACATCCCAAGGCACCATGGCAGGCGTAGCCATAAACATACCTACAATCGCTGTAAAGACGATAAGCGATACTACCTTTAGCTTACAAAGAGCAAGATAGTCATGCCAGCCAACAGTGGCGGCATCTGTAAGTGATTGATCTTCCAAGGGAGAACTCCTGATTATTTTTTAACTGGCAGACATTGGTGCAGCATCGTTACCAGAGACAGTAATAATAACGCAGCTACCCCATTGTGCGCTACTGCTACTGACAGAGGCAGATAGAATTTGATGTTTGCAATGCCCAGAGACACCTGAGCTATTAAAATTATTAAGACGATTAATCCTGTTAGCTTAAGGTTATTCATTCCAGACCTTAGCGCCTGAACTGCAACCGTCAAAATGGTGATAAATGTGATGACGGCGCCAATTCGGTGAGCCATATGGATAGCTGTCCTGGCACTGCCGTGCAGGACGCCACCTTCATAATCAATACCCAAGCCACGCCACAAGATAAAACCTTCGTTAAAATCCATATTCGGCCACCACACGCCCTGACAGGTCGGAAAATCAGGACAAGCCAGCGCGGCATAATTTGAGCTTGTCCAGCCGCCTAATGAGATTTGAATAGCCAATACGATCATACCAATAACCACTAGCGGCAACAGCTTGATGTTGCCTGTGCTGTAAGTGGCCAGCTGGATAGATTGTTGTCGTAACACAGTCCAATACAACAAGGAGAGAATAGATAATCCTCCCAGTAGATGCGACAAAACTATAACCGGCTTCAATAATAAAGTAACGGTCCACATCCCTAACATACCCTGAAATATAACTAACAACAGTAAACCTGTGGCAAACATTCGCATGTTAGATAATGACGTTTTCGTCCACGAAAGAAACGCCATGATCAAGATTAACAAACCTAAAGAACTTGCCGCATAGCGATGCACCATTTCTTTCCAGGCCTTGGCTTGTTCAAGAGGTCTTACTGACAGATTTTCATTTCCGGCTTCGACTTGACTTGGCACTATCAACTTTCCATAACAACCCGGCCAATCTGGACAACCAAGGCCTGCATCGGAGAGACGCGTGTAGGCGCCGATCACAATGACTATGAGCGCCAAGACACAAGCGACACGAGCCAAGTTTAACAATAATTTATTATGATTCATCTTTAACACTCTCAAATGCCGGATCAACCGATACGAGACCCACGCAATAATTTCTTTAAATCTTTATAAATATCCCTTGGGTTCACATTGGGCTCATAGCTCATCATTAAATTGCCTAGAGGATCAACAATGTATATACGGTTTGTTTTTAAAGGATCTTTTGCATCATTTAATCGAAAGTTTTTTAACATTTCATTTACATTGATCAAGTCAGCATTAATTATTTGCTGCCCTTTAAACTCGACTAGCTTATCTTTTAGTTCACTTGTTGCCTGATTGGTTAACAGCAATACTTTTTGAACGCGTAAAGAATGCTTGTCCATCGAGGCATGGATCTGGCGCATAAGATAGACATTGTCCATGCATGTTTTGTCACAAGTTCCAGTTACATAAACTAAATTCCATTCACCAAACAAGGTATCTTTTCTCTCACTGTTAGAAGGATCTATCAAGGCTAAATCGCCTAATGGCCTAACGGGCTCGATCAAATCACCTTTGTTTGACATGCCCCTCATTTCAAGATAATCGGTGTAATTAAAAACATACCAGGATAAAACCAGTGGACTGACAAACATCACGACAACAAGAATGATAGTTAACCTGTTGCTCTTGTTTATATTTTCATTTTCTTCACTCATAAATCTTGTCCTATCTCATCTTTTCGTCTTATATTTAATAATAAATATATTATTAATAATGCTGTCGCAAAGGCGAACCATTGAAAAGCATAACCATTATGCACGCTTTCACCAGAGCCCGGCTGTCGCCACTGTCGATGATAACCGTGTTCCGAATCCAACGATAATCTAAGGACATAAGGCAATAACTTTGTATTGGTCAAATCAGCCAATTCATCAAGATCTATTCTTTGTACTCGATAAACGGCTTCGCTCATTGATTCTGGCGGGAGCTCTTTTAATATCATTCCTGATTTAGGTATTTCTTTTACTACCGCTTTAATGTTGACCGAGCCTTCTGACATGGTTAGCTTCGGAAGCGTTTTTCGATCTGGACCTACAGCAAGCCAGCCACGATTTACTAAAACCATTTTCTCACTACCAGCCAACCTGAAAGGAGTATAAACGTAATATCCTACTTTCGTATTCTCTACCTGATTATCTAATAGAATCTGAAAGCCTTCTAAAAACCGTCCATGTGCTGTCACTGGTCGCCATAAAAGACTATCCGATCCTAATGAAACGCTATCATTCTGATTTAAGTCTATGACATCGCCAGACTGTCTGTTTTCAAACTCGACATAAAGATTTCTTTTTTGTTCTGCGCGATCAAGCTGCCAGCAGCCCAGAAAGACAAATAAACTAATGAGCACTAAGGTCAATAAACTTGTCGTTAACCTCGGACTGAAGCACCATTTGCCAAAATATAAGTTCATATGCTAAATCTAAGCTGCTTATACTGGTAGAATGTCTACACGACAGACTGAGACAACTATAATTGGCACTATGCTTTTTAAAATATACATCGCAATATTATTTCTCTCGATAGGCGCTTCGTTAATAGCTGGGGGCTTTTTTCTTGTCAAAGATGATTCTAAGTCTAATCGCATGCTTACTTCGCTTACTTTCAGAATCACGCTTTCTATACTGCTATTTGTTTCGCTCTTTGTAGGCTTCAGATTCGGCTGGATCCAACCACACAGCGCCGGCTTTTAAATTACCTAAAGCTGCAACAATTATTTAAAAGCCCAAACTAAAAAAGGCGCTGCTAATGCAGCGCCTCCGTATGCTATCTATCTGTTTATCTATATCCAATATACAAAAACATATAGTCCTAACCAGACCACGTCAACAAAGTGCCAATACCAGGCAACACCTTCAAAAGCGAAGTGATCTTTTGCTGAAAAATGTCCTTTCATTGATCTAACCAAGATAACCAATAGCATCGTTGCGCCCATAGTTACGTGGAAGCCGTGAAAACCAGTCAACATAAAAAAGGTTGACCCGTAGACTCCTGACTTCATAGTCAGATCTAATTCATGATAAGCATGTGCATATTCTTCCATTTGAAAAAACACGAAAACAAACCCTAAAAGCACGGTTGCCGCTAACCACCAACACAAAGGCGCGCGCTCATCCTTCTTCAATGCATGATGCGCTAAAGTAACCGTTACACCACTTGAAAGAAGCAATATAGTATTCACTAGTGGAACATCAAACGCAGGAATAACTTCCTTGATGGCAAGGTATTTGGTGTCTACACCCGCAAGAGTCATATCAGGCGTCGTTAACAAAGGCCATACCGCTTGAAAATCAGGCCACAAAAACATGTTTGTTGCAAAGCCAGCACCTTCACCACCGAGCCATGGTACTGATAAGACTCTGATATAGAAAAGTGCTCCAAAGAATGCTGCAAAGAACATTACTTCAGAAAAAATAAACCAGCTCATTCCCCAGCGAAAGCTGATATCAACCTGCTTGTTATAGCTTCCAGAAAGGCTTTCTCCAATAACATCTGAAAACCAACCAGAAAACATATAGACAATCGCAGCGATACCAAACCCAAGGATAAAGGTACCGAAGCCCGAACCATTTAACATCATGGCACCACCAATGAAAGTGATGAACAACGCCAGAGTGCCAACTATAGGCCAGCGGCTTGGTTCCGGGATAAAATATGCGTCTTGAGAGTTAGACATAACTATTCCTCATTTCTATTATTTATTTTTTAACTAACTTTTCGTACTTATTGCCTTAACAGATTCTGTCTCGGACACTACTACATCATCACTGTCAGGGGCTTTAAAAAAAGTATATGACAACGTCATTGTTGAAATATTTTCCGGCAATTCTGAGCCAACAACATAACGCACGATCATCTCTTTACGTTCACCCGGCTTAAGCAACTGAGTTGTAAAACAGAAACACTCTGTTTTATCAAAATACAGTGATGCTAATGCGGGTACTACGCTGGGTACCGCTTGCCCGACAACAGGCTTGTCTGAAGTATTCTCTACAACAAACACTGCCTCAGCGATCTCACCAGGATGAACATTCATCTTGAATTCCGTCGCCTTAAACTTCCAGGGCAATGCCGGGTTCACATTAGTATCAAACTCGACCGTTACCAAACGATCCATATCCACATGCTTAGCTTCCGCTTCTACCTGAGAAACTTCTCCGGTTTTGCCATTCAGCCCTGTTACATCACATAAGAGGTCATATATAGGCACCATCACATAACCAAAACCAAACATGCATGCAGCAAAAACGAAAAGCTTCTTTGCTGTAACGATAGTTTTTTGTGCCATGTCTAGATATACATCAAGACTATGGCAGCATAAAAACCAACAGCAACGAGTCCAAGAACGATGACTAATCGCATGTTCTTGGCTGCTAATTCTTTTTCTGCAGCTGTTTTATCGTTGTCACTCATAAGTACTTTTCTCGGCCTTTAAAGCTTATGAATGGGCAGTTGCATCCGTTACTTCTGGCGGCGTAGTGAAACTGTGGAATGGTGGAGGCGATGGTAAAGTAAATTCTAAACCATGTGCGCCTTCCCAAACCTCATCCGTAGCCTTTTCACCGCCACGAATACATTTGATAACTACCCAAACCAGTATCAACTGACTCAGACCAAAGGCGAAGCCACCGATGCTAATAATCATATTCCAGTCCGTAAACTGCGTGCTGTAATCCGGGATACGTCGAGGCATACCAGCTAAACCAATGAAATGCATTGGGAAGAACAAGACGTTGACCGAGATGGCAGATGTCCAGAAATGTAATTTACCGAGCTTCTCGTCATACATATAACCAGTCCATTTAGGCATCCAGTAGTAAACACCACTAATTATGCCAAAGACAATGCCTGGCACGAGGACATAATGAAAATGCGCTACGATGAAATAAGTATCATGATATTGAAAATCGACCGGGGTTATGCCCATCATCAAGCCAGAGAAACCACCCAGCGTGAACATAAACAACACGCCGATAGCAAATAGCATCGGTGTTTCAAAGGTCATAGAACCTTTCCACATGGTTGCCGTCCAGTTAAAGACTTTAACCCCTGTTGGAACTGCGATCGCCATAGTGGCGTACATGAAGAACAATTCACCAGCCAAGGGCATACCAACGGTAAACATATGGTGCGCCCAAACAAAGAATGACAAGAAGGCAATCGATGCTGTCGCATATACCATAGACGCATAACCAAATAATGGCTTGCGCGCAAAGGTTGGAATAATCTGCGAGATAATACCAAAAGAAGGCAGGACCAAAATATAGACTTCAGGATGGCCAAAGAACCAGAACACATGCTGGAACAATACTGGGTCACCACCACCGGCGGCATCAAAAAATGCAGTACCAAAGAACCGGTCAGTTAATAACATTGTTACTGCCCCAGCCAGTACTGGCATAGCAGCAATCAACAAAAATGCGGTAATAATCCAAGTCCAGACAAATAATGGCAGTCTCATGAAGGTCATGCCTGGTGCGCGCATATTAAAGACTGTCGCAATAATATTGATTGCACCCATAATCGATGAGATACCCAAAAAATGGACAGCGAAGATCAAGAACGGGAATCCATCACCCAATTGCAATACCAGTGGCGGATACATAGTCCAACCGCCTGCTGGTGCACCACCTTGCATAAAGAAGGTCGATAATAACAACGTGAATGCAAATGGCAGAATCCAGAAACTCATATTGTTCATACGCGGCATTGCCATATCTGGCGCACCAATCATCATTGGTATCATCCAGTTGGCCAAACCAACCCCTGCTGGCATTACCGCGCCGAAAATCATGACAAGCGCATGCACTGTGGTCATGGAATTGAAGAACTGTGGATCAACAAACTGCATCCCAGGCTGAAAGAGTTCAGCTCGGATGACCATTGCCATGGCGCCACCGATAAAAAACATAATCAAGGAGAACACCAAATACATAGTGCCGATATCCTTGTGATTAGTGGAAAATAGCCAGCGGCCTATTCCAGTAGGTTTATGATCGTGATGATCGTCGTGATCGTCGTGGATGACTGCTTCACTCATGTGTCTATCCTCTATTAACTATTTATTAGTTTATAAGATTAAAAATAATTCGGTTATCTTGCTGCTTCGACGTCAGCCGGCTGGACAACATCAGCATTACCTTCGGCTGTGACCTTCTCGTAATTGCCCCATTTGCTTCGCTCATACGTAATTACAGCAGCTAGATCAGCATTGTTTAATTGTTCTTTAAACGCTGGCATCAGATTTTTACCATTTAACACCGTCTTAATATGGTCAACTGCAGGACCAATGGCTATAGAACTACCCGCCAGCGCAGGGAACATACCTTCAATACCCTGTCCTTCACCCTGATGACAAGCTGCACATTGGGTTCCGTAAATTTCTGCCCCCTTCGTCATTAGCTCATCTTTGGTAAACGTTTTATCTGAATTTGCTGCGGCAGCTTCCTGTTCTGCTTTTTGTTCTGCTACCCAGACTGCATAATCTTCTTTCGAAACCGCGTGCACAACGATAGGCATGAAACCATGATCCTTTCCGCACAATTCGGTACATTTGCCACGGTAGATGCCCGGCTCTTCTATATAAGTCCAGTTATCGTTTATATAACCTGGGACTGCATCACGCTTCCAACCTAGGGCAGGCACCCACCAGGCATGTATGACATCAGCCGCCGTTGTCAGGATTCTGATTTTTGTGTCGACAGGAAGCACAACAGGTTTATCAACATTTTTAAGGTAGTTTTCAATTGTCGTCGGATCTATACCTGAGCCTAATTGACGTGCTTTATTGTCTTCTTCTGACAAGGTGCTAAAGAAGCTGATGTCTTCATCGAGATAGTCGTACTTCCACTTCCACTGGTAGCCGGTGACTTTTAGCGTCATTTCCGCATCACCTGTTTTTTCCATGAAGACCAGTGTTTTAGTCGCAGGTATCGCCATACCAACCAAAATCAAGATAGGAATAATCGTCCAGGTAATTTCAGCAGCGGTGCTGTGATGAAATTGCGCGGCAACAGCGCCTTTTGATTTCCTATGGTGGAAGATAGACCAGGCCATGACTCCGAAAACAGCAATACCAATTACCGTAACGATGTACAAAATGATCATGTGTAGTTCGTAGACTTTATGACTAGTTGGCGTTACGCCCTCCGTCAAATTGAGTGGATACTCGGCTAGAACAGCCCCACTCACTAGGAACAATGAAACTGCAACTAACCCAAGCACAGTTTGTTTTAATTTATCGACTGACATACAACAATCCTCAGCATTGATTATTTTTAATAACTATTTCTTAAAATATTACTTTTACAATTCTTTTGCTACACCACAAATCTGTGCAGCCCTACCAAACAACTCATTATAATTTGGCGATGATGACATACCACCAATCAAGCTGAAAGCATTGTATTTCTTATGTTTTACTTAAGCTCAAAGACAATGCCGCCTTCTCAAGCGCCATAAATAAAATGGATTCTTTTGCTTAAATTTATTGGGTTTTTTCGCAAATACATATCCCGCGAATCATAACCCGATGATTTCCTTCCCCTTCTTGGTGCGACAATATGCCCTAAATTAGGCACTCGTTGCAACCTTAAGCTTATATTATCTAGAATCTCAGCCCAAGATAAAAGATGCATCTATTTTTTCGCCCATTTCTTCTGCATTTAGAGCAAGCATATGGTCTAGATTTGCAATATTAGGACAAGCTAGCTCTTCATTTAATAATTCCACCGTGTCTTCCTTGTGTAGATAATCTTTATCTAACTGATTGCTTGCCCAGCCACATAAATTTATACCATCTGCCTTGATCGCTTCCGCAGTTAATATTGCGTGATTAATACAGCCTAAACGCAAGCCAACCACCAGAATGACGGGCAACTCTAGCTCGCGTACCAAATCGGCAGTTCCGATTTTATCAGATAGCGGCACTCTCCAGCCACCTACGCCCTCTACGACTACAGTGTCACATACTGACGCTAATCGATTATAGCTAGCGATGATCTGATCAAGCTCGACAATTTCGCCTGCTTTTATAGCAGCAAAATTAGGTGAGACAGGCGTTTCAAATACAAATGGATTTATGTGCTCATAATTCACAGGCTCGTCACAATGCTCCAATATTAATCTCGCATCTTCATTCATTAGCTGCCCGTTAATATAACTGCCGCCGCTCGCGACAGGCTTCATGCCATTGGTTTTATATCCTCGCCTCTTTAATGCCTGCATCAAAGCAAGGGTAAACCACGTTTTACCCACCCCTGTGTCTGTGCCAGTAATAAAAACACCTTTGGCCATAATTATTTATGCTTTCTCGCCCTGAGATCTTGTTTTAACTGCTCTAATGATATTGATTGAGAGTTATCACCTTCGCTTCCGTTTCTCTCCAGATTTGGCCGCCAAGCATGTCCGTATACAACCTCATATGTGGCGGGCAATTTATCATTCGTTCGGAATGTATCGTAATGCGATATAACCTTATCTAAGCGCTGTTTCCCGGTTAGCGTTTTTCGTCGCCCTTTATTTACATTGTGCGCACCAATATTTTTTAACTCGCGCATCAATTGTTTGCATCCGTCATAGGTCAAAACAATATGCTCAACACTTAACACCGGGGCGTCCATTCCATTGCGGATTAATGAGTCTCCAATATCGTGCATATCTACAAAGGCGTTTACGTGAATATCATCATCAACCTGTTGCCAACATTCGCGCAACTCTTTTAATGTGTCTGGACCAAAGCTTGCGAATAAAAACACGCCGCCGGGTTTTAGCGTTCGTTTAACCTCAGCAAACACCAGATCCAGATCACTGCACCATTGCAACATCAAACTACTAAACACCAAATCAAACTGCTGGTCTTGTATCGGCATTTGACTTGCATCAGCGCAGAGAAAATGATTTTTTGAAAAATATTTCGGAGATTTTTTACGCGCTGCCTTTAACATCTCTCCAGAAATGTCACTTTGATAATATTGTGCTTTTTTAAACCTTTGTTTTAATTTTCTTGAGCCGTAACCCGTCCCTGAACCTATATCCAAAATTGATACCGGGTTTATTTTAATCAGATCAAACGACTCGATTAAACGATCAGCAACGGTTTGTTGTAATAAGGATACTGAGTCGTAATCCTTTGCAGCGTCGTCAAAAGCATGCGCAACATTTCGTCTATCGATGTTATATAAATTATTATCTGAGTTGAGCACTTATAAACCCGTCTATTAAATTAATTGTTTCTTGTGGCTTAGCAATAAAAGGAGCGTGGCCACTATTATTTATAATCACACATTCTATTTTTGGATATGCTTGTTTTAATTGTTCAATAATCCCAGGGCTTATAAGCGCATCATCTTCGGCTAACACATATTGAATGGGCATATCTAAGGCTGCAAATTCTTTTCTCTGGTCTTGCTCTAATAGTTCATTCAACCATGAAGACAGTGTTGGGCTGTATATTTCACTAGCAAGACTTGATCTTATTGTTGCGATCAGATTTTTTACATTTTTGTCGCCGTACGCAATCAAGCCGGCAAAGTATTCGACAGTCTTTTCAGGATCTCGCAATAAATTTCTTTGCAGATCCAGGATTGATTTCTTATCCAGCACATTATTCCAATCCGCCTTGTTTATAAAACAAGGCGAACTAGCTATATAAACTATCGCTTTTATATTATCGCAAAGACTCGCCAATCGCGTAGCGACCAGGCCGCCAAAAGACCAGGCAATGATGACAGTATTATTTTTAATCTTTTCTTTTAAGCACGACGCCAATGCATCAACATCGCTTGCCTTTGCTTCTTCCGCAACAGCATAAAGACATACAACATCAACATGATCAAAACCATGCAGCCTATCAACAAAACCATCCCAGATTGATTTGTTTACACCCCAGCCATGCAAAAGCACACAGTTGGGTTTTTCTTCATTACTCATTTAAATTATTTTTTATTTCCTGCACAAGACACGCAATCTGTTTCTTATTGTGAGCAGCTGTGAAACTCAATCTTAACCGGGAAGTATTTTTAGGAACTGTTGGCGGGCGTATTGCTGCAGCTAAAATATTATTTTGAAATAGCGCATCACTTAACTCTAAGGTTTCATCTGCACTACCAACTATAAAAGGCTGTATGTGGGAACTGGATACGCTTGCATCTAAATTTTCCTCTCGCATTAACTCTTTAAACAACTCAACTAAGCTGCAAAGATTTTTTCGATGTTCGTCGGCATTAGCTACCACCTCGACAGCTTGTGTCATTGCTGCCGCTATAGAAGGCAACATCGCTGTAGTATAAATGTAGGTTCTTGCCTTTTGAATAAATGCATCAACAAATATCGCACTACCCGAAACAAAAGCACCACATCCACCAAAAGATTTGCCGAATGTTCCAATCAATAATGGCACTTGAGATTGATCTAGGTTTTCTAGCTCCAATAGACCAGCCCCTGTATCACCCAACACCCCAAGCCCATGGGCATCATCTATTATTAAAACTGCATTATACGTTTTACATAAACTTACTATTTCAGCAACGGGTGCAAAATCACCATCCATGCTAAACACGCCGTCCGTCATCACCACTAAGTTATTTAGTTTATATTTTTCTAATAATGTTTTGAGATGGTCTATATCACTATGACGATAACGAACAAGCTTTCCGTTAGATAATCGGCCGGCATCTATTAGTGAGGCATGATTGAGTTTGTCTTGTAAAATAATTGTATTTGAATCAATTAATACAGAAGCTATCGCAAGATTTGCCATATAGCCTGAACTAAAAACTAATGCAGCGTCTCTGTTTAAAAATTCTGCCAGCTTATATTCGAGCAACTGGTGTGCAACAGAATGACCCATCACTAATTGTGATGAACCAGAGCCCAGACCATACTCGTTAACCGCCTCAACCATCACCGCCTTTAAAATATCGCTGTTAGCTAAACCTAAATAATCATTACTACTAAAGTTTAAATACTCTTTATCGTTAATTAAAACTACAGGCCCTTGAGCAGAACTTATGGTCCTCCTGGTTCTATACAAGCCATCACGCTTGCGATTATTTATTTCACCAACAAGATCCACTTTATTTTACAACGATAATTATAATACACAGGTTAATGTTGACTTGATTGAACGCCTAAACGCTCAAACAATTTTTGATCTTCTACTAATTGTGGATTATTAGTAGTAAGTAGTTTTTCTCCATAAAAAATAGAGTTGGCTCCAGCTAATAAACACAAAGCCTGCATCTCTTGCGTCATTTCACTTCGCCCAGCAGATAAGCGCACGTATGAAGCGGGCATCATTATTCTTGCACTAGCAATAACTCGCACAAAATCTATAGGGTCAACATCTTCTGTTTTATCTAAAGGTGTTCCTTCAACTTGCACCAACATGTTTATGGGAACACTTTCTGGCTGTACATCCATATTAGCCAAACTCATCAATAAACCAGCACGGTCATTTTCTTCTTCGCCCATACCGATAATTCCACCACAACACACATTGATACCAGCGGCTCTAACATGTTCAATAGTATCTAAGCGCTCCTGATAATCTCGAGTGCTAATTATTTTTGAATAAAATTCCGGTGAGCTATCAAGATTGTGATTATAGTAATCTAGGCCTGCCGATTTTAGTTCTTGCGCCTGGCCTTTTTCCAACATGCCAAGAGTTACACATGTTTCCATACCCGTTTTCTTAACCGCCTCGACCATGGTAATCACTTTTTCCAAATCGCGTTGCTTTGGTTGCCTCCATGCTGCACCCATACAAAAACGTGTCGCTCCACTTTCTTTTGCCGCTTTTGCCTGCTCAAGAACAGCGTCTACTTCAAGTAATTTTTCTGCATTAACGCCCGCATCATAATGCGCGCTTTGAGGGCAATAGGCACAATCTTCCGGACAACCGCCGGTTTTAATATTCATCAAAGTGCTTAATTGAACAATATTAGGATCGAAATTCTCCCGATGAACTTGTTGTGCTAGAAAAATTAGGTCATTAAATGGTTTTGTCATTAGTGAAATAACTTCGGCTTTGGTCCAATCTTTTTTAATTTTTATACTCTGGTTCATAAATAACTTGTCCGTTTCATTAGTCTTCTAAGCTTTTTAAACACTCAACACAAAAGCGAGAACGTGCAACAATAACGTTTAGAAATTTATTGTAAACTTTTTATTTTAATTTAGGTTAACAAATCAGCATGGACGCTAATTTACGATATTTGCAAGGCGCTTGTTTTTTCTGCCTGGCCAAAACTAATAAGACGTGGTGTGACCACTGCGAACATGATTTTATCCTTGATCGGCCCCAGTGCCCGATCTGCGCAAGGAAATCTAGCTCGGGAAATCCCTGTGGATCTTGTCTTAAACATCAACCTTTCTTTACAAAAACAGAAGTATTGTTTAATTATCAATACCCCGGGAATCACTTAATAAAGGCTTTTAAATTTAATAGCCGCCCAGAGCTAGCCAAAAATTTTGCTAAAAAGCTAGCACACAAATTAAACGCTGAGCCACTTCCAAACGCGCTAATACCTGTCCCTTTACACAAACATAGACAGCAGGAACGCGGCTATAATCAATCTCTAGAGTTCGCCTCGTGCTTAGGAAACCTGCTTGGGATTACAGTTAATACGAGCCTGTGTCGGCGCATTATCGACACGGAACGACAAAGCTCACTACCAATGAAAACTCGCAAAAACAACGTAAAAGATGCCTTTAAATTGAGATACACCAAACCTTTTGATTATGTCGTTATTGTTGATGACGTGGTTACAACGGGATCGACCGTAAATGAAATCGCTTATTTGCTTAAGAAATCAGGCTGTCGTCGAGTTGATGTCTGGGCAATTGCGAGAACGCAATTTTAAGTATCAAGATTCTCTGCTATCAAGGCGTTTCGTTCAATAAACTCACGTCGTGGCTCTACTTGATCGCCCATCAAGGTCGTAAACACCTCATCAGCACCGATGACATCTTCAATTTTTACTTGTAACAAGCTGCGAGTAGTGGAATCCATCGTAGTTTCCCAAAGCTGATCTGGATTCATTTCACCTAGGCCTTTATAACGCTGGATTGATAAGCCTTGCTCTGCTTCCTTTAACAACCAATCAAACGCCAACTTTAACGAAGTGATTGCTTGCTTACGCTCATTGCGTTGTATATAGGCGCTTTCACCCAAGGCTGTGAGTTGTTCGAGCGCGGAGAGCTTTTTATAGTCTTCTGAAGAAAAGAATTCTGGCGCAAACACATTGCTTGACTCTAGGCCGTGTATCGACACCGTTACCTTGGCGCCGAAATGATCATCACTTGCTGGAAACGACTCAAAATTATACTCAGTAACATTAGCATCGTCGCTATTCAATTCTGCAACCAAACCATCAAACCATTTTTTTACTAAGGCTTCATCTTCACAGTCTGATTCCGTTATCAAAGGCATATAGCGAATCGCATCAACAATCGTTGGATGATAGCGCTTACAAAGCCGATTGTAGGAGCGATTCATAGTGATATAGCAATCCACCATATCTTTAAGCGCCTGGTTTTCTATTGGCGCCTGGCCCTCTCCCTCAAAAAGCTGGCTATTCTCTAACGCCAACTCGAGCAAGTATGCTTCTCGCTCTGTCTCATCTTTAAGATATCGCTCTTGCTTGCCTTTTTTCACTTTATAAAGAGGCGGCTGCGCAATGTAGATATGACCACGCTCTATCAGCTCGAGCATCTGCCGATAAAAGAATGTAAGCAACAAGGTGCGGATATGTGCACCATCAACATCAGCATCCGTCATGATTATAATACGGTGATATCTTAATTTTTCTGGATCAAACTCTTCTCGACCTATGCCGCAGCCTAAGGCCGTAATAAGCGTGCCAACCTCTACTGAGGAAAGCATTTTGTCGAAACGCGCCTTTTCAACGTTCAATATTTTCCCTTTCAACGGCAATATTGCTTGATTCTTGCGATCGCGGCCTTGTTTCGCAGAGCCACCAGCAGAATCACCCTCCACCAAAAACAGTTCGGATAGAGCAGGATCTTTCTCTTGGCAATCCGCAAGTTTTCCAGGCAAGCCAGCAATATCAAGCGCTGTTTTTCTTCGGGTTAATTCCCTAGCCTTTCGAGCAGCCTCTCGCGCGCTTGCAGCTTCAATAACTTTAGCGCTGATGGCTTTTGCCTCAGCAGGTTTTTCTAATAAAAACTCCTGTATTTTTTCCGATACACATGACTCTACCGCAGACTTAACTTCACTCGAAACAAGCTTATCCTTTGTTTGAGACGAAAACTTTGGGTCGGGCAGCTTAATTGATAACACCGCTGTTAGGCCCTCCCGGACATCTTCTCCGGTAATAGTGACCTTGGCCTTGGCCGCCAAACCCTGCTTTTCCATGTGCTGATTAAAACTGCGTGTTAATGCTGCTCGAAAACCTGAAAGATGCGTTCCACCGTCTTTTTGCGGAATATTATTTGTGAAACAAAATATATTTTCTTGATAAGAATCGTTCCACTGCATGGCTAGCTCAACGCTGACCTCTTCTTTGTTGGCTATGATATCAATCACCGTCTCATGCAGCGGTGTTTTATTACGATTCAAATGTTTAACAAACGCGCTTATCCCGCCCTTGTATTCAAACAAGTCCGTTTTACCGCTGCGCTCATCTAACAACTCAATACGCACGCCAGAATTAAGGAAAGACAGCTCTCGCAACCGTTTTGCAAGTATGTCGTAGTGAAACTCCAGGAGCTTAAAGATAGCAACATTTGGCAAAAAGGTAACTTCCGTGCCTGTTTTATCTGATGCTTCACCTTTTTCTAATGGCGTCACTGGGTCGCCGTTTTTATATGTCTGGTGATGAACAAACCCTTCGCGATAAATTTTTAAATCCAATCTTTCTGAAAGCGCATTTACAACAGAGACACCAACACCATGCAAACCGCCGGACACTTTATAGGAGTTATCATCAAACTTACCGCCAGCATGCAAGACGGTCATAATCACTTCCGCCGCCGATCTTCCTTCTTCTTCATGGATGCCGACTGGAATCCCACGACCATTATCAGTGACTGATATTGATTCATTAGAATGAATCGTTATTTTTATATGGTCACAATGCCCAGCCAAAGCCTCATCTATACTATTATCTACCACTTCAAACACCATATGGTGCAAGCCGGTACCGTCTTCCGTGTCGCCGATATACATCCCAGGGCGCTTTCTAACGGCTTCTAGACCTTTCAAGACTTTAATTTTCGACGAATCGTAAGTGTTTTCTTCAGACATAACTCTCTCTCATTAACAATCGGGCTATTCTAGCATTTTCTGTATCTTTCCGTGTTCCACGTGAAACATACTATTAAGTTCGTTTTCTTGTCCTACCCACTCCGGGCGACTCAATGATGAAACAAAGGTTTGTGTATTATTTGCTAGCAATAAACTCAGCATTTTCCTCGAAGACTCCTGATCGAGTTCAGCACCAAGGTCATCGACCAATACCATAGCGTCTTTGCCTAGTTCTTTTAATTTATCTACTTGTGATGAAACAAGAGCGGCGCTAAAAAGCTTAGATTGTCCACGAGACAAATGTTTAGCAACATTATAATCTTCATAACTAAACGAAATATCCGCTCGGTGTGGTCCCAAATTCGTATACCCTCTTTTTTCATCTTCATTTCTACCTGCCGCCAGCAAATCAGGCAGGGTTTGTCCGGCGTAGTTTTCATTTAAATAATTAATCTTTACCGCGCCAGACAGTACGTGTGGAGCATGTTTTTCATTTAATAGTTTATTTAAATCGGAAATATACCTGTTCCTCATACCGTCAATCTTTACCGCTTCTTCGCCCATCAACATTTCCCAGCCTGAAATTTCTGAAGGGTTTGCCCGACGCTCTGTCTTAAGAAGCGCGTTCCTGTGTCGTAAAGCACGATGATAACCTTTCCAAACAACCATATATTTTGGTTCCACGTGAAACAAAGACCAATCTAACCAATGCCGACGATCTTTCGGGGTGCCGGTAAATAAAATATGATGATCGGGAGTTAATATATATACGGGTAATAATTTTGCTTGTTCTGATGCTGTTTGTATCGATTCTCCGTCAAACTTTATTTTAGTGATGCCATGGCCTTTTTCTACTCCGACAGAAAAAGCGTTTCCTTGTGTTTTCCCTCGGGCATAAACTTGAAGCTTAGTCTCCCCACGGCTAATAACGTCGTTTATCCTCTTGCTTCTGAATGACTTTATTCGTGACAACAGGTAAATACTTTCCAGAATGGACGTTTTTCCGCTCGCGTTTGGGCCATAAAAGAAATTAAGTTTTTGACTTGGTTCTATACTAAATTCACCGAGGTTGCGAATTGAGCAGGCATTAAGCTGTTCAATATAGAGCATTGATTAGAGCCGCATCGGCATCACAACATACTGGCAGCTTGAATCATCTTCAGGCAATAATAAACAACTGCTGTTTGGATCAAGAACGCTTAATCTCACCTTCTCACTTTTAATGATTGATAAGGTATCTAGTAAATAAGAAACATTAAAACCAATTTCTATTTCGGTGCCACTGTAATCGACCTCTAACTCCTCTTCCGCCTCTTCTTGTTCTGGGTTATGTGCCAGTGCTCGTAAGCTATTTGAATCAAAGATTATCCTAACGCCGCGATATTTTTCGTTGGAAAGAATGGATGCGCGGGTCAGGCTGTTTCTTAGCTCTTCTCTATTCGCTAGTACCGGTGTTTCGCTTAGTTCAGGAATTACCCGTTGGTAATCAGGAAAGCGGCCGTCTATTAGTTTGCTGGTAAAACATGAATTTTCATTTTTAACTCGAATATGATTTGTGCTTATTTGAATTTCTATTTCACTATCATTATCTTGAAGCAAGCGGGTTAATTCAGTAATGCCTTTTCTTGGAACGATTATTTGTATTGGTTCTTCCGTCTCAAGTTGTATTTCTGCTTCATCTAAAGCTAAGCGATGTCCGTCTGTAGCAACTGCTCTAATTTTATTGTTAGAAATTTCCAGAAGTAATCCGTTTAAGTAATAACGCACATCCTGTTGCGCCATTGCAAATTGAGTGTTTTCTAATAATTTTTCGAGATTCTTTTGTTTTATGTTAAAGCTAGTCACGTTTTCGGTGATATCAATAACGGGGTATTCTTGGGCGGGTAATGAAGCAAGAGTAAAACGACTTTTCCCTGACTTTATAAGGACTCGATCATTTTTTACTTCAAATTGAAGTTTTGCTTCTTGTGGTAATGCGCGACATATATCTAATAGTTTTCTAGCGGGTAATGTTAACTCCCCTGTTTGCTCTAACTGCACATCCATAGCAACTATAAGCTCTACTTCCATATCCGTTGCGGTAATTGTTAGCGAACCAGCTTCTATGTTTAGCAATATATTTGAAAGGATAGGTAGAGTTTGACGACGATCTACAACACCACTAACAGTCTGTAATACAGGAAGTAGTGCATCTCTATTTATATTAAATTTCATATATATACCTATTATTGTTACTACTAGTAAATTTAAAATATGTTAACAAACTTATTTATCCAATTAAATCAATTATTTACATTGTTTTATGATCTACTTATAAATTGTTAATAAAGTATTTGTTTTTGTTAGTAAAATGTTGATTGTTTAGAAAATAAATTTTTTTATCAGCTTATCCACAGTTCATCTTCAACTTGTTAAGGTGTTTGTTAGGTTCACATAATCTTCTTCAATTCTATGTTCTGTTTTTCTTAATTCTTGTATCTTTCTGCAGGCATGCAACACAGTGGTGTGGTCACGCCCACCAAACGCATCTCCTATTTCAGGTAGGCTGTGGTTTGTTAATTCTTTTGATATAGCCATTGCAACCTGCCTCGGTCTGGCTATTGATCTGTTGCGCCGTTTAGATAATAAATCAGCCACCCTAATTTTGTAGTACTCAGCGGTCGTTTTTTGTATGTTTTCCATGGTTACTTGTTTGTCTTGAATGATAAGCAAGTCTCTCAAAGAAGACTGTGTGAATTCTAGAGTGATGGGTTTTCCTGTTAGATTAGAATTTGCAATGACACGATTTAGTGCCCCTTCAAGCTCACGCACGTTTGAACGAAATCGCTTTGCGATGAAAAAAGATACTTCATCAGGTATCTCTTTTTGAACGATTAGAGCTTTTTTACGAATAATAGCAACACGAGTTTCAAGTTCGGGTGGTTCTATTGCCACCGTAAGACCCCAGCCGAAACGAGACTTCAGCCGCTCTTCTAGTCCGTTAACTTCTTTTGGGTATCGGTCGCATGTCAAAACAATTTGATGTTGTCCTTCGAGCAGGGCGTTAAAGGTATGAAAGAACTCTTCTTGAGAACGTTCTTTTTTAGCAAAAAACTGGATATCATCAATTAGTAACGCATCTAAGGAGCGGTAATGCCGCTTAAATTCGTTAATAGCATTGTGCTGTAAAGCTCTTACCATGTCGGCAACAAATCTTTCAGAGTGTAGGTAGGCGATATTAGCGCTAGGTTTCTGCTCCAAGATGGCGGCACCAACAGCGTGCATTAAATGTGTTTTGCCTAAGCCAACGCCACCATAAATGAATAAAGGGTTATATGCGCTTCCGGGGTTTTCAGAAACCTGGATCGAGGCTGCTCTGGCGAGCTGATTGGATTTGCCTTCTACAAAGTTATTAAAAGTAAAATAAGAATTTAAGTTGCTGGAATGTTTAGCCGGTTTTGTTTGAGATTTATCAACAAAAGTTTCTGTATCCGGCGTGTTTAGTTTTTTACGTCTAGATTGGACTTCATTATTGTTACGACTGCCAATTTCAAGTTTCACCGAAACGTGTTCACCGGGCACCTGTTCCGCTGATAATAATTCTTCAATTCGTGTTAGGTAGCGCTCACTTATCCAGTCGAGCACAAATCTATTGGGTGCGAGCAGGTGTACGGCATTATCGCTTTCAATAGCGTGTAATGGTCGTATCCAAGTGTTGAATTGTTGAGGTGATAATTCACCCTCAAGCCGCTCTAGGCAACGTTTCCATGGGGAAATTCCCACTAATAAATCCTCGATGAATTTCTGCTAATGAAGAGAAGTGATGAAGTGTATACCTGATTAAAATAGTTATCCACAAGAACAAATTTATGATGATATGCAGGTTGTAATTGACTTATTTATAGTTGTAACAGTAACATATGCGCCCTTTTAAATAGCGCCACAAAGTAATCGAAGGCATGAGTATATGAAACGAACGTTCCAACCAAGTAAAATTAAGCGAAAAAGAAACCATGGCTTTCGTGCACGCATGCAAAGTCGTTCGGGAAGATTGATCATCAAGGCGCGACGAAGCAAGGGCAGAAAAAGGCTTTCAGCGTAGTTCTTGTAAAGAGTGTCTTCTTTCGAAGGTGGTTTTCGAGCTTGCAACAGATTAAAACGCCCGGAAGAATTCAAACTTGTGTTTTCTTCAAAGCAGCGTTCCAGCGATAAATCATTCTTGTTTCTGGCCAGACAAAACGATCTTAATCAAGCGCGTTTAGGCTTGGCTGTACCGAAGAAACATATATCTAGGTCTGTTGATCGAAATAAGTTAAAAAGAATCATTAGAGAAAGTTTTCGCTTAAGACAAAAACAGCTTGAAGGAAAGGATGTCGTCGTCGTTGTTAAAGGCGCTGTCAATTGTAAAAGCAAGACGATTGAATCAGAGCTTGTTAAACATTGGGAAAGAATGAGCAAATGAAGCATGTTTTAATAAAGCTTATTACTGTTTATCAACGATATATAAGCCCCTACAGCGTCCCTTGTTGTCGGTTTTACCCAACTTGTTCAGAATATATGGCCTGTGCTGTTGTAGAACATGGCGCCCTAAAAGGTCTTGTTTTAGGCGCTCGAAGAATTTGTCGCTGCCATCCGTTTCATGAAGGTGGCTTTGATCCCGTGCCTCAAAAAATAATGAAGAATAATTAATGGAAACGACACGTTTTATTTTATTAATAGCACTAGGTTTAGTGCTTACCATGATCTGGCAATCCTGGCATGAGGATTACGGTGATATATCTGTTCAGTCAGAGGCAAGCAGCCAAGAACAAATTCTAGAATCAGCAACGGCTACAGGCGTAGAAGATTTGCCCACAGCGCCGTCGTCTGCTTCAAAAAGCGAAGTCCCTTCACTGGCGGTCGAAAAGAACTCTCAAGGCTTACTAAGTGGAGAAGTCGTTCATGTAAAAACAGACCTTCTGGATCTTGAGATCAATACACGCGGCGGCACAATCCAGCACCTAGAGTTATTAAATTACCCTCTTTCCAAAAAACAACAAGATGAAAAAGTTGTATTGCTAGACAATGATAACGAACATTTTTATATCGTTCAGGGCGGCTTGCTTGGCAAAAATGATGTTGCTAATCATAAAACGGTCTTTACAGCAGAAAACAACAGTTACACTTTAGCTGGCAATGATAGCGTTTCCGTCCCGTTTTACTGGGAATCAGAAAGTGGCTTAAAGGTTATAAAGACGTTTACTTTTTACAAAGGCCAATATGTTGCTGAGATAAATTATGAAATTCAAAATGGAACCGGCGCTGACTGGACTGGCAGCCTTTATGGTCAGATAAATCGTACTGAACCAAAAGAAAAAGGCTCGCGTTTTATCTATACCTATACTGGTGCGGTTATTTCTTCTCCTGAAAAGCGTTATGAAAAAATAGATTTTGGTGATATTGAAGATGATAAATTGTCTATAGATATTACTAATGGTTGGGTCGCCATGCTCCAACATTATTTTATAACAGCATTGATTCCAGCTTCACAAGAAGAGCAGTATCACTATTACACCCTAAACCCGGAAAATAGCAGTTATGTTATCGGTGCAATAAGTCCCTCAAAAACAATAGCTGCTAATAATACTGAAACCCTGGGTCATCGTGTTTTCTTTGGTCCAAAACTTCAAAAACAATTGGAGCAGGTAGCAGAAGGACTTAATTTAACCGTTGATTTTGGTATTTTCTGGTTTCTCGCAAAACCACTCTATTGGGTCCTGGATTATATTCATGGTTTTACCAATAACTGGGGTTGGGCAATTATCCTGGTCACGCTTTTTCTAAAGATATGTTTTTATAAACTATCCGCTGCAGGTTATCGCTCTATGGCTAACATGCGCAGAGTCCAGCCGCGTTTATTGTCGATAAAAGATCGATACAAAGATGACCGGGCAAGGCTTAATAAAGCCATGATGGACATCTATAAGGAAGAAAAGATCAATCCATTGGGTGGGTGTTTTCCAATTTTGATTCAAATACCGGTATTTATTTCTTTATATTGGGTGTTATTGGAAAGCGTTGAATTAAGGCAGGCAGATTTTATTCTTTGGATACACGATCTTTCAATACCGGATCCGTATTTTGTTTTGCCATTGTTGATGGGTATAACCATGTTCATCCAACAAAAATTAAATCCTGCACCAATGGATCCGGTACAGGCCAAAGTAATGTCTGTGTTGCCAGTCGTGTTCACGGTTTTCTTTGCGTTCTTTCCTTCAGGCTTGGTTTTGTATTGGGTGGTTAATAATACGCTTTCCATCGCACAGCAGTGGATGATTACCCGTAACATTGAGAATGCAGCTCCTAATAAATAATGTGGTTGAGCGGTTTGCGCTATGCCTAAAAACAGCGACACGATAACAGCGATTGCTACACCTTCGGGGCGCGGTGGAATAGGCATCGTCCGTGTTTCAGGAAATAAAACCAAAGAAATTTTTAAGGCCTTAACGGGCTTCTCTCCAAAAGCGCGTTTAGCGCAATTTGTATCATTCAAATCTTCTGATCAAAAGATAATAGATAAAGGCATAGCCCTGTACTTTGAAGCGCCGGCTTCATATACCGGTGAAGATGTTATGGAATGTCATGCGCATGGAAGTCGTATTATCTTGGGCATATTGTTGGAAGAGATTCTATCCTTGGGAGCGAGGCTCGCTTTGCCTGGAGAGTTCACAGAGAGGGCATTTATAAACGATAAAATCGATTTGCTTCAAGCTGAAGCAATCGCTGATCTAATTGACAGTAATTCTAAAAAAGCTGCACGCAGCGCTATGCAGTCATTAAGTGGCGTTTTCTCAGACAGCATTAAAGAATTAAGAGAGCGTGTTTTTAATGCCAAGGCCTTAATCGAAGCAGCACTAGATTTTCCGGAAGAAGAAGATGTTGTTGTTGATACGCTGCCAGCATCAAGAGAGGTTCAAGAGTGTCTAGATGTGTTGAATGATTTAATTTCAAAGGCCGAAGCTGGCCGTGTACTTGATCAGAACCCATCCATTGTTATCGCTGGCAGGCCTAATGCAGGAAAGTCTAGTGTTTTAAATTACCTGTCTGGTTTCGATTCAGCGATAGTTTCAACTACTCCAGGGACCACAAGAGATGTAATAAAAGAAAAGGTGTTGCTTGGTGATTATGCGGTGACGTTATTTGATACAGCAGGTATTCGCAATACTGAGGACAAAGTAGAGCAGGCAGGAGTAGATCGGGCGCGTAAAACATTAGCTATAGCAGACATAGTTCTTTGTGTGCATGACAATACTCTTGATGAGGCAAGCATAAATGTTGACTTGTTTGAACACATAAGCCCGGGCGCAAGGATTATTGTTGTGAGAAACAAAATTGATCTTTGCGATGAAACTAATTTTGAAAATTCAGAAAACGAAGTTTATGTCTCTGTAAAAACGAGTGTCGGGATGGATAAACTGCTTGAGGCAATATATCAGCATCTTGATATAGCTGAAAATGAAGAAGATTTGATTTTTTCGCGACAGCGTCACCTTGAAGATCTTCATAGAATAAGCAATGGATTAAAAAGTGTATTATCTGATATAGCAAATGGCGCAGGTCTAGAAGTGCAGGCTGAATCTTTAAGGCAATGTTTATCCGGCTTTGATGATTTAACAGGGAAGACGACTAGTGATGATGTCCTAGGTGCAGTGTTTTCGAAATTCTGTATTGGCAAATAATAAAAGAGGAATGGTGTGTGAGCATACAAATAGATATTTCCGTGGGCGAATTGTTAGATAAAATAACAATACTTCAAATCAAGTCAGAAAGAATAAGCGATGTTGCGAAACTGGAAAACATAAATAAAGAGCTTAGCCTTTTGCAATCACAATGGAGCTCATCATCATATAAAAACAGTGATCTTGATAAAAATATAACGGCCTTAAAAATAGTAAATGAAAAACTATGGGATATTGAAGACAATATCAGGACAAAGGAAAGCGAACAATGTTTTGATAAGGAGTTTGTTGAGTTAGCTCGGTCTGTTTATTTTGTTAATGATGAACGAGCAGAAATTAAACGTAAACTTAATGTTCAAGCAGGGTCTGCACTTGTAGAAGAAAAATCATATAGTGATTATTCTGCAAACAAAACTTAGTGTTTTCGTGTTTGATGATTCGATTTAAATTATATGACAGTAAAAAAAATACTTTTTATTGGGCTAAGTAACGTTGGCGACGTTATTATGACGACACCAGTTTTAAGAGCGCTGCATGCGAAATTTCCCAACGCACGATTTGATATTGTCGCGGATAAACGTTCTATGAATTTATATGGGAACTACCCGCTCTTAAACAAGCTTTATTTGAAAGATAAAAACAAGCCTCTGCGAGGGGTGCCCGCATTATTGTCTGAACTATGGAAAAACTCTTACGACATTATTGTTGACGTCAGATCTGACGGCCTAGCATATTTGTTACGCGGTAAAAAAAAATATACAAAGTATTTCGCCAAGAGTTATGGGCCACATGCCGTAGAAGAAATAATGGGTGTAATCCATGACCTACATAGGGACCAACCGATACCAGAAACAGAAATATGGCTGTCTGATGAGAACCAAGATTATGCCGTCAAACAATTGTGTGTTTTCGACAATAAAGAGAAACTACTGTCTCTTTCTGTGGGAGATAGTCGTAAGCCAGAAAAGACACTTGCCACAGAAAACTTTATTAAACTCCTGCGCACACACACAAATGATTTTTCAGGCGTTGTATTCCTTGGCAACGATTTTGAAGCAGAAGTGACGCAAGAGGTATGTAAAGAAATTGAACTTCCATATATTAATACATTGGGTAATAGTCTATTAGGCGCCGCAGCTTTGATTGAAAAAACATGTCTTTATATTGGTCCGGATTCTGGTCTTGGCCACATAGCAGGCGCAGTTAAAACACCTACAATTAGTTTTTTTAGCCTTATGGATCCAGCTCGGTTTCGTCCATGGGGAGATAAAGCTACGTGTATCTCTGGGGCTAAAAAAGACGCTCGTAATGTATCTGTTGATGAAATCAGTGTTGCGATAAGGAGTTTGGGTTTATGAATGAGGTTTTACGTATTCTTGATAAGCTAATAAAAAAGCAAGGTTACGCCATTAAAAAACACCCTGAGTATAATTTGTTGCCGTTAAAGAACTATGGTTTCGATGATCAAAAGAAAATTTATAATTCATTCAATTCAAACAATAATAATTTGGAGGGATCGGATAATATTGATAGGCTGGAAGTTTGTTTACGTACTTGTATCAACGACAAACGTGCGAAGAGTAAGCGTAGCGAGTTAACGAATGTTGATTTGGAAGAACATCTTTTAAAATGCATAAATTCGTTGTTTATATCGATCAATGAAGCCATCGATCAGAGACTTGAAATCAGTTTAACCGTTTTTGATGATCGTTCAAACGTCGAAACGCTGGATAAAATAAAGCAGCTTTGCAAAGCAGTAAATTGCGACTGGCAAATAGTTACTACAGATAAAACAGGTCAAGGCGAGTCATTACACCAACATTTTTCTTCTGCAAAAGACAAAAATGCACTGTTTTATTTTTGTGAAGATGACTATCTTCACGAAGCAGGAGCTATTCAAGAAATGATGGTTTTTTATAAGAAAATATACAATCAAACAACGGAACATATATTAATTCACCCACAAGAACACGAGATGATTTATAGTGAAATCAACTATCCTTCATATATATTATTAGGTGAAAATAGACGTTGGCGCACGATGAGTAATGCGACCCATACCTTTTTTACTCATTCTAGTGTTGTAAAAAAGTATTGGGACTATTTTGAAAATACTAAATACGTTGGTGTAAAAGAAAAACGGCATTTAGGGTCAGAAAAGAAAACGACAGATAAACTTTTTAACCATATACATGGGTTCTCGCCCATCCCAGCAGTAGCAATACACTTTCAGTCAAAAGATTGTTTGCCACCATTTTTTGACTGGAAAGGTTTGTGGGACAAAATTAAATGATGTTTAGAGGATAGCTAATGAATTTCAACATAGGCGTTTTAATTGCAGCTTTACGAACCTATTCGAGAAATAATAAAGGACGTAAATTCGAGCCTGAAATACCATTTTTAAAAGAAATCATAAGCAGTGGTGAAAACTGCCTACATATTGGCGCGAGTGATGCTCGCCATAGCTATGTCATGTCGAAGCTGATTGGAGACGGACAAATATTCGCATTTGAGCCGTCATCTTATTCCTATAATCACCTAGTCTTGATGACAAAATTGCATCGCCTTAAAAATATTCACACTTACAACTATGCTGTATCGAATGAGGCTGGTACGGTTTGTTTGGTAACACCTCAAAAATCAACCGGCCATGCAGGAAGATCTTTTGCTTTTATTACCGGAGTAGACAATCAAAATGCTGATAGAAAAGACATACAATCTAGTTCGAGCACGACCGAAGAAGTAAAGGCTGTTTCAGTTGATGGTTTTGTTAATGAGCATAAGTTGCAACACGTAGATTTTATTCGTTGTGACACAGAAGGCTCTGAAATGTTAATTTTAAAAGGCGCTAGTGATACGATAGAAAAATATAAACCCAACTTATTAATAGAAATTCATAGCGACGCATTGAGAACAGTATTTAATAGTAGCGCTACGGAAGTAACAGATTATTTGTTTGGTCTTGGGTACCATATGTTTCGAGAAGATGATGGAGAAATCCATCATGTAAGTGTCGTAGATGAGTCAGAAAACTGGAAAGATTATTTTTTTATACATAAGGAAAGAGTTAATAATTTACCGGATGGGTCTTTTCGAAGACAGCTGGAAAATAGAAAAGCCTAGTTAGTCAATAATTTATTTATAGAGATGTATACTTCCTCGGGCGTAATGTTGCTCATACAAATATTATTGCTGCATTTGGTTTTCAGACAGAAACTACAAGCCAATACTTTTTCTATAACAATCGAGCTTTTATTGTTCGGATACCATTTGTTTGATAGGTCTCGAGTTGAGAATAATGCAATTAGTTTTGTTCCTGCCGCATCGCATAAGTGCATAGCACCTGTGTCCAGGCTAATAGCAAGCGCTGCATTTTTGAATACATGATTTAGTTCAGGAATTGTTAGTTCGCCGCAAAAGTTAATCGTATTAGTTGTTTTTGATAGAATGAATTTCGCTTCGCTAATTTCGTCTTTACCACCTATAAGCAGAATCTTTTGTTGAGGACCAATTAATGTTGCAAGAGAAACCCAGTGCTCTAGTGGCCATTTTTTAGGCTGCAGTTTCCCGCCGATTAAAAAAACAATAGGCTTGTGTGTCGCGATTATTTCTTCAAAAAGGCCATGCTTGGGTTCCTGTGATCTGAGCGGGTATTGAATATCTCCATGTATGCCATTTTTTTGTAAAGCGTTTATAAAACGTTGTGTTTCCGTAGGTGTTTTTTGAAATATTTTTTGATAGCGCATATGCGATTTAATTCTTCCGCTGTCCCAACCAAAAGCGCTTTTAATATTTAAATAAAACCGAACTAACAACATATTGCGGATTGATTTATATATGCCTATGTTTTGCGGGATTTGAATAAACAAGTCATAGTTTGACTGTTTTAATGATTTTAATATTTTGCCCCGACCTATCTTATTAACAACATATAAATTATCAATCAAACCTTCATCTAAGCCGAGGTCTTTAAAAGAAACACCACCGTTGTTTATAGACAGTAAATCAATTTGTGCTGTTGGAAAGTTTTGTCTGATAATGTTTATCGCAGGTAAAGCTACAATCGAATCGCCAAAAGCGCCATCACGGTTAATAAGAATTTTTACACAGCGGGTGTGTTTCTTAAATAGTAAATTTGAAATTACAGCAATAAGAAATAATCGCGTTTGACGCACGGCTCTTATGTAGAGCAAACTGATTTGCGAGCCTAGGTTCATATAAGCTGATGTGATTTTAGTTTGTCTAATACCATATCAATGGATATATCGGCTATGTTTGCTGGTTTAAAGTCATTATCATTGCGCGCCATAACTTTATTAGCACTAATAACATTTTCTAATTGACCAAGCGCATGCGTTCGGCGAGGGTATGTAGGCCCAAACAGCCCAAATACCGGTATTTCTGAGCAAGACAAAATATGCATAGGGGCTGAGTCGTTAGTGATGGCAAATCTTGCGCTTTTACCAAGGGCGACTAAATCAAGAATATTGAAAGCATTCGTTGAATTTATTCCTACCGACTCACTTAAACGTTTATTTAATGCAATATCATCTTTGCCGCCTAGCCAAACAACATTAAATAATTTTGCTAGATGCAATGCTAGTTCTTCAAAATGAGGCCAGCGTTTATTTAGATGCTTAGGGCTGGAGCCGGCGTGAAGCAGCACAAACTTATCTTTTTCCAGCCCATGCTTCTCAAGCCAACTCGCAATATTATTAGTCACTTTGCCTGGAACGGGCAAATAAGGTAAGGCTTGTGCTGGCGGGATACCGGCACTTTCTATAATTTGATTGAGTCGCTCGAATGAATGGCACTCACCTTTGTAGCTTGTGCTTGGGTGTTTATTGTAAGGGTACCTGGGATGGTTTCCCGCACGATAAGGAATGCCTGACAGTGCGCTAAAAAAGCCAGTTCTATCGTTTGACTGAAGATCGTATAGACGGTCAAATTTATTTTCTCTGATCCAGCGTATCGTTTTAATTTTATTGATCGTGCCTTTTCGTTCAAATGCAAAAACGCGTAGATTATTAAAATGTGAAAATAATTCAGAAAATTGAGGTGTTGTGAGTAAGCAGACAGTATCGTTAGTATGGTGCTTCATTATTTGTTTAATTATCGATGTAGAATTTATTACATCGCCTAAAGCGCCAAGTTTTATTATTAATACTTTCACCCTGGATGTAGTTTGTTTTTTGAGAAGTCATTAATTAGTTTCGCTTTTGCAAAATATATTGCGATTAATAACCATATTACACTTGACCAAATAGAACCGTAAAAGGCCATATGCGCATTAAAAGGAAATAATGCGACGAAAACGGGGATAAGTAACGGAAGTAATTCTATTTTTAGAGGATTATGTTTGGCTAGTAATATTAATGGATAAAATATTAATAAATAACCGATTAGTCCTAAAATTCCGGTTTCAGTCATTATTTCCAACAATAATAAATGAGGGTGCGTTTGAGTTAATTTATGCCAATAATCATCTGGATCAGAATATTTAGTATAAACATGCCTATAACCCCTTGGACCAATGCCGTTGATAGGGTTTTGCTTAAAAATGGTAAGTGCTGTTTCCCAAAGCGGTAGTCGAGAAGCTGTAGCATTATCTATCGTTTTATAATCATTACTAAAAAGGCCTAATGTCACATTAAAACGGTCGTTAGTGGGCTTATGAAATACAATAGTGCTGACAATCACCATTAGACTAATAATTGCTATGCTTGCCATTAGTTTTAGAAAGTTTTTCCTGCTTGTGGCAAAGATAAACCCATACCACAAGAAACCGAGCGAAGACAATATCAACATTATCCAAGCTGCACGTCTGCCGCTGAGTAAAATAATGAATATGAGAGGCACTAAACTAATTAACATCCATTTTCTTTGTTTGAAATTAATATAAATATATATGAAACAGATAGCAGACAGAATCGAGCATATGTGAGAAATAGTGTTTCTCGGATAAAACATGCCTGTGATGTGTCCTTGCTGGTATGGATGACCTAAAAGGTTTTTACCATATGTGAATTGAATGGATGCATCTATACACCAAAAAAAGACTATAAAAAATATACCGGCAGTTATAAATTTTAAACGATCATCGTCTTTGGATAGTTCTTGTATTATAAAAACCCCGGCAAAGAAAAATCTTAAATAAGGAAAAACAGTATGTGCAGAATGCCGAGGATTGACCGCATCGGGTAACGAAAAGAGTAAAGGTAGCCATATACACAGAAACGCCAAAGAAAAAAGTTTTAGCGATCGGTCTTGTATAATGAGATTTGGCGATATAATTAATTTATATAGCCCGAGAAGTGCCATTACGCCAATAGGATAGTTATATAACGACTTACTAATAAATCCTACAATTGCCAGTAAAAATAAACAGCACGGCCAGTATTTTTCTATAATTAATAAATAGTTGTTTGTACTAATTTTATTCACAGCAATAATTATATTTAATAGCGGTAACGTTCAAAGACAATATTCATTAAACCAAATAGATATCCTGTCCCGTTAGAAAGTTTGACTATTGATTTATCAAAGTTTGCAGAATGAGAAACGAAAGCAGCAATGAGCAGAGTATAAATTGCCCCTATGAATTTTCCTATTGATTTTGGAAAATAGCGAAACCAAGCGTGTATCAAAGAATGGTGTCGTCTAAAGCGCATCACAACATTAATTCCGCCTGTAAAGTGACGAAACATAAGATATCGTCTCGTGTTTCTTTCCGGCGTGATTGCTTCAAATGTTGCGGCGTCATCAACCCACACTGCACTGACATTTAATTTTTTTGCCCTGTCAAAGAAATCATGATCTTCACACCCAATAAAGTCAAAATACCGATCAAAGCGTAAGTTCAATTCAGTTATGAGACGAGTATTGAAAAGTACATTTGCTGTAGAAATATTTCTGGTCTTACTGCCGCTTGGGTGTTTTGGGTCTTTAACAAAAGTGTCGGGCGCTGATGTCCCTTTAAAGGGTATGGCAGGACCAACCACAACATCACAATTATATTTTTCTATGCCTATAATTAAATTTACTAACCATTTTTTGTGGGCTTGTTCATCATCATCCATGAACGCGATATATGATGCATTATATAATAATGCTTGATCCAACAAACAATTTCTTGCTGAACAAATACCTCGATCTGGTTCAACATAATAGTGTGTTTCGAAATTAATACATTGAGCGAACTTTGTAAAAGTATTTTCAGCAGATTTTTCTTTGTCATTATCCACAACTATAATAATAGTTTTATAGTTTTCAGGAACATCTATTTTACTAATGGAGTCCAGGCAACTGGCTAATAAACCAGGGCGATTATAGGTCGCAATACAAATAGCAATGATATTGTTTGAAGTAGCCATTAAATAGTTTTTAATTAAACGAATTATAAACAGAAATGGTTTTATCTAACATTTCATCCAAAGTAAAACAGGGCTTGTCTGGTACATTTGGCATGGTTTGATAAAACTGGTTAATTAAAGCTAGTACGCTATCGATGCTGAGTGGTTTAGCTTTGCCCTCAGGAAATATACTGGCGAGGACTTCTGCTGCGCCACCGTGGTCATAGGCAATTACAGGAACCCCTAAGAACAATGCTTCTAGTGCTGTTCTGCCAAATGCTTCAGGTATTTTTGCCAGCGACAAAACAATATTTGATATAGACATGACATTTTTCATATCATCACGATGACCGAGGAATGTGAAATTATCAGTCATATTATTTTTAGCAATGATTGACTTAAGTTCTTGAAGGTATTTTTGTTTTTCTGGATCAGCCCCGCCAGCAATTAAGCCATGGACATTTAAGCCGCTATTTATTGCTTTGTTTATAATCTCAATAAAATCATTATGCCCTTTCCAACGGGTAATTCGGCCTGGAAGTGTGATAATAAATTTATCATTTAATTCTGAGTATTGCGTTTTCCAATTGTTTAGCCATTCTTCAGGTGGAGTGTATTTATAAGGATAGTCATTTTTGCTTATGCCTCGATGTACCACTTCAATTTTTTTTTCATCAACGTCCGGATAGTTTGCCACTATATAATCTTTTATATATTCAGAGACGGCGATGATGCGTTCGCCGGAAGTCATAATCTTGCTATATCTATTTACTGAATATGGCCCATGTACTGTGGTAATGAATGCGGGCCTATTATTTTGGTCGAGTTTTTTCCAGGCTAGATAAGCTAGCCATGCAGGCAGTCGAGATCGTGCATGTATTATATCAATCGATTGTGCTTTAAATAGTTTGTGCAATTTTGGTATTAATGTCGCTGCACTAAATATAGATTTTTTCCCAACTGGTAAATTGATATGCTCGCTGCCGTCTGAAACCAGTTGTGATACAAGCCTACCTGAGCCAGATACAACCATTGATCTATGCCCTCTGCGTACTAGTTCAGCAGCTATGTCGACTGTCCCCCGTTCAACACCGCCGCAATCTAGCTCAGGTAAAATTTGCAATACTGTTGGTTTCAAAATGCGTCTCTTTAGTCGATGGACTGATTGATGTTCTGTAGATTAGTTTGTTCCAGTGTTGACAGTATAATAACTTAATATTAAAAGCCTTTCGTCATTCAAGTTGACATGATTAAAGTATGACGTGCTTGGTGATACACATTCAAAAGACCCCCCTATCTAACAATGTTTGAGCACATCTATTAGCCTCATTAAAACCGGAGGTGCCAAGTGGAAGGGTGCGACATTTATCCCATTTACTGAAGGAGGTCAGCATATTTTCGTTTATTAATGAATTGATCGTGTTTTCCGCTTTAACGCCGTTTTTGTTTCGCAGCTCTATCAGACCCACCGATGCACCAGAAGAAAGCGATTCATAAATCATCGAAACACTATCTTGAGAGATCCAGATTGTACTAGCTTTAAAGATATATTCACGAATCTCTGTAGTACTTGTTTCAGAATAATTTAAAATTTCCAGGTTTGTATTAGTTTTGTTGCGTATATTTGTTAATGTTGTGCCGGGCGTACGAGGTGAGTCAGCAATTGCCCATTTTATTCCTGGGCTCTCCTTAATAATCTTTACAATTTGTTTGTCTACTGATTCGTTATCCCATTGGTAATGTCTAGATAACCCTCCGAGTAGTATCAAGCCGCGGTCAGGCGATTTATTTTTATTAAACTGAATCGGGTTTAATGATCCGGAAGTTGTAATGATATTGTTCTTTTCAGATATTTTGTCATGTTTGGGTATGATGCAATAATCAAACAATGCTAGTGGCAAGCTTGGCTTCATTAATACAATGACTTTCCCTCCACGCGCATTTCGTGCAACTAACATTGAAAAATGGGTTCCATGTCCTGCGCCAATTATCAGGTCAGGGTCTGGCAATGTTTTTCCTGCGGGAAATTTATTTAATAAAAAGTGGCTAATACAATCAAATATTGAGTTAGTTTCAATATCAAAGCGGGAAACGACGGTTAATCTTCCGATCGCATCACATAATCCGATGCTCTGAGAGTCGTGGCCGGGTTTACCGTCAGTAAATCGCCAGATATTCAACGCTATGCTTGCCTGTGATGTTTAAATCACTCTTCCTCAAGAATAAACTCGGTGCCGCAATAAGGGCATTTTGATTTTCCAGTATCTTCAATAGGAAGAAAAACACGAGGATGTTGATTCCACAGGCTCATTTCAGGTAAAGGGCAATGCAAAGGCAACTGACCTTTCTTTATATGAAATACAGACTCATTACTGGTAGAAACCGTTGCTGATTCCTGGATAGATTCATTCATAGCATTACCTCGTTATACATAGCTCAACCAATCTTGATATTCGTTCAGTTTACCTTCAACGCAATCAAAATATCGTTTTTGTAACTTTTCTGTGATGGGGCCTCTTTTTCCGCTTCCGATTTGACGATTATCTAGCTCACGGATAGGCGTCACTTCAGCAGCAGTTCCGGTAAAAAAAGCCTCTTCAGCAACATACACTTCATCGCGGGTTATCCTTTTTTCCTTTACCAGAATATTGTTTTCCTGGGCAAACTGCATAATGGTCTCGCGGGTTATGCCTTCCAGTGCAGAGGTCAAGTCAGGGGTATACATTATGCCGTTACGCACGATAAAAATATTTTCGCCGCTTCCTTCAGCGACATAGCCCTCATTGTCCAGTAACAGAGCTTCATCGTAACCATCAGCAAGGGCTTCCTGTAAGGCCAGCATTGAGTTCATATAATTGCCATTCGCCTTCGCCTTACACATGGTGATATTGACATGGTGGCGAGTGAATGAGGATGTTTTGATTCTAATGCCTTTTTCGAGGCCCTCATTGCCGAGATAAGAACCCCAGGCCCAGGCGGCAACCGTGACATGTACCTTAAGGTTATCTGCCCTTAACCCCATGCCTTCCGACCCATAAAAACACATCGGACGAATATAGGCAGACTCCAGGTTGTTGTTTTTAACTGAATCAAGACATGCTTTATTGATAGTTTTTTTATCGTAAGGCATGGGCATATTCAATATGTGCGCAGAATTAAACAGTCTGTTTGTGTGGTCATCTAATCGAAAAATAGCTGTCCCAGTGTCTGTTTTATAGGCTCGAACGCCCTCGAACACACCCATACCGTAGTGCAGGGTGTGTGTCAGTACATGGGTTTTTGCTTCTCTCCACGGTACAAATTCGCCATCTAGCCAAATTACACCGTCACGATCATCCATACTCATTATTATTTACCGAAGGTTTTAATTAATACTGTGAGTTATTCTTCTTATATAGGCTGCTAATGGTAATGCGCTAGTCAAAGGCAATCAATAAGTCTTTGACTTATCTATTGAAAGATTTCGATTTAGTAATCATTTTCAGGATGATTTAAGCTGTCATTAATAGCTTATGTTTCAATTTAAAAAATAAGGGTCATTAGCGATGCTTAAAAAAACCAATCCGCAAGAGGCGTATAAGATTCTCGAAGAACAAAATAACGCCGTATTAATTGATGTTAGAAGCACTATGGAATACACCTTTGTCGGTCACCCATTGAATGCGATACATGTTCCTCTCAAAGAGCCGCCCAGCTGGGATATGCAGCCAGGATTTGTTGAAACGGTTCGAGCCTCTTTGGTCGCTCATATGCCCGATAACGATCAATTAAATGATGTTCCTATGTTAATGCTTTGTCGAAGTGGGCAGCGCTCAGAGCTTGCTGGTGAAATGCTGCTCAAGGAAGGATTTACAAATGTGCATAATGTACTCGAGGGGTTTGAAGGAGATAAAGATGAAAATGGACATAGAAATACCATTAATGGCTGGCGCTTTCATGGTTTGCCATGGGAACAGTCATAATATTTCTGGCCTTTTTGGGTTTTGAAATGTTTTTAGAGGTTAAATAATTGAGCACCTTTAGCCCCTTAATTGATCTTGCCAAAAACATATTGGCAGGTACGCGGACGGCGATGTTTATGCCAGTTCATCTCTGGCAATTTAAAAGTGGCTATCTGCAAGCCTGTTTGCTTTTAGTCGTGTCTCTTGGCTTGTCATTCATTCATGACTATTTTGATACGGCGCCCGATAACTTCTTTAACCCCTATGGTCTAAGTTATCAGGCATTGCTCTATTTATTGTTCTTTTTTAGTTTGAGCCTCATCGCGGTTTTTAATGCCAGACAACAAGACTTGTTAAAACTGGTTGTTCTGTTTTTATCAATAGTTCCAGTAATTTGGTTAGGCACAATTTGTCTACTGGCGATTGCAAAAGAACAAAGCTATTTTGATCAGTTTCATTCAAGCTGGGCTGTTTTTATTATTTACTCCTTATGGTATCTGGTGGTCTCTGCCAGGATAATTAAGCGATTTTTCTATCTAGATCTTCCATTAACATTGGTTTATACGATCCTCTACGCAGCAATCAATTTTGCACCGCTGTTTCTATTGCCCACCGAGCCGCTTTGGTACCCTAAGCAAACAGACAATTCTAAAATTGAAAACATATCAAATATTGATGTTGAGTCAGTTTATTATTCACAAAATAAATTGTTAGAAAAACTCAGCGCCGATCTTGTCGAAGGAAAACCAGGGCAAACAGACCTGTTTTTTATTGGGTTTGCAGGCGATGCAGATGAAGATGTCTTTATGAATGAAGCTGTAGCCGTACAGGAGATTGTTAATAACCAATTTGATGCCTTTGGACATTCTATGGTTTTGATTAATAACAGCGACACAACAAACAATGTTCCCTTGGCGAATGGGCACAATTTAAAATACAGCATTAATGAAGCTGCAAAACGAATGAACAAAGAAGAGGACATCCTTGTTTTGTTTTTGACATCGCATGGATCAGAAGATCATTATCTTTCAGCAAATTTCTCGCCATTTAAATTGAACAATATTAATGCAAGCAATATTAAACAAGCTCTGGATGATTCAGGGATAAAGTGGCGCATTATAATTATATCTGCCTGTTATGCAGGGGGATTTATCGAGCCACTAGCCGGAGCGTCAACTCTGCTAATAACCGCCGCAAGCGCGGATCGAAATTCATTTGGTTGCGGACATGATGGACAATATACTTATTTTGGCGATGCCTATTTTGAGAAAGGATTGAAGCTAACCAAATCTTTTACCAAGGCATTTGACCATGCGTCAAAAATAATTTTTGCTAAAGAAGAAGAGGAAGGTTTTAAAAACTCAGATCCACAGATCAGTATTGGAACTGAGATAAAAAATAAACTGATAGATTTTGAAAAAGAGCTTGAGGTTAAGAGCAGCTTAAATTGGGCGAGCACTGCAGAAAGTTAATCTCCCCTATTTTTCATCTTTCGATTTATCTGATACTCCCGTCTTATTTTCATAGTAACGGCTAATAATAAGGCCACTCTCGAAAAGCAGCCAGATTGGCACCGCTAACAAAACTTGAGAAATCACATCTGGTGGCGTCAATAGCATCCCGATAAAAAATGCCAACACAATTATATAAGGGCGATTAGCTGCCAGCTTTTCCACAGAAACAAAACCGGTTCTAGTTAATAAAAATGTTGCAACTGGAATTTCAAAAGAAATACCAAAGGCAAAGAAAAGCTTAATAATAAAATTTAGATAATGATTTATGTCCGTCATTATTTGTACGCCTTCCGGTGCAGTTGCTGTTAGAAAGGAAAACAGCACAGGAAAGACAACGTAGTAAGCAAACGCTACACCGATATAAAAAAGCAAGCTGCTGCTGATCAGCAATGGCACGGTAAATTTCTTTTCGTTTGTATACAGGCCAGGAGAAATAAAAGACCAGGCTTGATAAAGAATGTAGGGGATTGTTATAAAAATTGCACAAAACAAAGTCAGTTTAAACGGAGCAAAAAAAGGCGAGGCTACTTCTGTCGCTATCATGTGGCTTCCTTCAGGCAGCTCAGCAATCAATGGTGTCGCGATGTAGCCATATATCTGGTTTGAAAATGGGAGCAATATCAAAAGTATTACAAAAACACATATTACAGCGCGTAGCGCACATGTTCGTAATTCTATCAGGTGCGAAATTAACGGTTGTTCAGTGTCTGAGTTAACATCCGTCATGACAAAAAAGTGATGCGTTTATTTTTCTGCTTCATTGTCTTTGTCGTCATCAGCTTGCCCGAGAATAATGCGATCCGGTGCCTGCTTCATTAGATCGTCAATACGATTAATGTCTTTTTGGAGGTCATCAACTTGTTCTAACTCAAGCTCTTTCTCGAGCTCACTTTTGGCATTATGAATAAAACTACGAACTTTACTTACAAAGCGTCCTGCATCATGAGCAAACTTAGGTAATCGCTCCGGGCCAATGACGATTAACCCAATAATCGCAATGATAGCCAGTTCCCAAAAACCGATGTCGAACATATTGGAATTGTCAGAAAGGCGTTATCAGTAATCAGGGCTTTGAGGTGTCATCGCCTTGTGACTCAACTTCGCCTTCGATGACCTGTCCTTGTGAAGGTTTTTCTGATGTTTCTACTATCTTTTCTTTATCTTCAGGTTCTTTTACGGCGCTTCTAAAACTTTTCAGCGCGCTACCCAAATCACCACCCATATTACGTAGTTTTTTAGTGCCAAATAGAAGCGCAACGATTAATAGAATTATTAATAATTCGGGTATACCAAAGCCCATGCTTATTCTCTCCAAACAAGTGATAGTTTCTTAAATGATAGTTGACCCGAATTCAAACTGACAAGCAAGTTTGATCAGGAGACAGACAGAGAAATTAACCTTTGCGGTTGGCCTTTTCCTCTAGCCCCGACAAGCCAAAACGCGACTCAAGCTCGGCTAAGATATCGGAATGATCTAGGCCATGATGTTTTAGAAGGACAAGGGTGTGAAACCACAAGTCGGCAACTTCATGAATTATAGCGGCATTATCGCCTGATTTAGAGGCAATTATAGTCTCAGTCGCCTCTTCGCCAACCTTTTTCAGAATGCTGTCCACTCCATCATTGAACAGCTTGGCGGTGTACGACTCGTCAGGACTGGCTTGTTTACGTTGATCCAGTATCTCTGAAAGCGAATTTAGAATGTCTTGTTTCATTGTCGGTCTGCTATTTATAGATTTCTTGTGGATTTTTTAATATTTCTTCAGTCGTTTGCCATTCTTTATCGACAAGAGACATAAAAAAGCAGTGATGTCTGCCAGTATGACAGGCGATACCGCCCTCTTGTCTAACAGTGAGCAATAATGTGTCGAAATCACAATCAAGCTGTATCGATTCAACGTTTTGATAGTGTCCGGACGATTCTCCTTTCGTCCAAAGTGATCGACGCGATCGTGACCAATAAACTGCCTTGCCACTATCAACGGTCTTTTCTAGTGATTCGCTGTTCATCCAGGCATGCATAAGCACTTGTCGTGATCCCGCCTCCTGTACAACGACAGGAACCAAGCCATCATTATTCCATTTGATCTTATCTAGCCATGAACTCATGTTTGATACCGTATGTGTTACAGACGAACTTCAATATTTCTTTTGGACATGCATTCTTTGGCTTCAGCAACAGTATGTTCGCCAAAATGAAAGATGCTGGCAGCGAGGACAGCATTTGCCTTTCCATAGAGTACGCCATCAGCCATATGTTCCAGATTGCCTACTCCGCCAGAGGCGATTACAGGAATATTAACAGCTTCGCTAACCGCTTTGGTGAGCTCTATATCGAAACCATCTCTGGTGCCATCGCGATCCATGCTGGTCAGCAAGATTTCCCCAGCGCCAAATTCTGCCATTTTTATGGCCCAGTCTATGACATCCAGCCCGGTTGTCTTACGTCCGCCGTGAGTGAATACTTCCCAGCGATTATTCTCATCGCCTGTACTAACGCTTTTGGCGTCAATCGCGACAACGATACATTGTGATCCAAATTGTGTAGCTGCGCGTCGTACAAATTCAGGATCATGTACAGCCGCAGTATTTATGCTGACTTTGTCAGCGCCAGCGATCAGCATGCGTTTAATGTCATCAACGGAACGAATTCCACCGCCAACGGTTAGTGGGATAAAGACTTGGCTCGCGACCTTTTCAACAACATGTACTATGGTGTCGCGATCATCGCTGCTAGCGGTAATATCAAGAAAGGTTATTTCATCAGCGCCTTGAAGATCATAGCGTTTAGCCACCTCGACAGGATCGCCCGCATCGCGGATATCAACAAATTGAACGCCCTTAACTACCCGGCCTTTATCAACATCAAGGCAAGGTATGATGCGTTTTGCGAGACCCATTAATTTGGTTTATCGGCGCAGAGTTTGTCTGCTAATTGCTGTGCTTCTGCTAAATCAAGCGTGCCTTCATAGATAGCACGACCGGTAATGACGCCAAAGATACCTTCTTCGCTGACTTCACAAAGAGTATGTACGTCATCCAGATTGCTGACGCCGCCAGACGCAATAACAGGGATGGTGATGTTGCTGCAAAGGTCGACGGTCGCTTCAACATTAACGTTATTTAGCATGCCGTCACGGCCAATGTCGGTAAATATGATCGCTGCGACGCCATCATCTTCAAAACGTTTCGCCATATCATTAGCATCGTGATGGGATAGTTTTGACCAGCCATTAGTTGCCAGTTTTCCATTCTTTGCGTCGAGCCCGACAATGATGTGCCCCGGAAACTCAAGACAAACATCAGAAACAAAATGTGGTGTCGTTACTGCACGAGTGCCGATAATGACATAAGAAACACCCACGTCTAGATAGGTCTGAATGGTGTCTTCGTCGCGAATTCCGCCACCGACCTGGATAGGTACGTCAGGATGTGCTTCAACCATAGCGTGGATAACATCTGCATTGCTGGGTACGCCATTAACAGCGCCATCAAGGTCAACAATATGCAGGCGTCTTGCCCCTGCTTCGACCCATTTATCGGCCATGGCTACAGGGTCATCAGAATAAATGGTTTCCTGGTCCATCTGTCCTTGGTTAAGACGAACACATTTTCCGTTTTTAATGTCTATGGCGGGGATTATTAACATAATAAGTTATTTCGATGAAGATCGACGAGTTGTAGAGTGATGCGTTTATTTAATTTGTTTTTAAAATTATTGATTCTTATAAATATATTAGCATATAAGCGCAAATGTCATAATGTGCATTATAAGACGATCGCTATTACAGAATAAAGTAATGAATCCTGCCTTTAATGCGCCTCATCCCAATTGTTCCCATAACCAATATCTACCTCTAGCGGGACACTTAACAGGTCATTTTTTGACATGCGCGCATTGATTTCATTGATAAAGGGCTCTAGCTCTTTATTTGCTACTTCAAAAACCAGTTCATCATGAACTTGCATGATCATTATTGCATCGATTTCCGACTGTTGTAGCCATTCATCTATATTAATCATAGCGATCTTTATAATATCTGCTGCCGTACCCTGCATCGGGGCATTAATAGCCGTTCTTTCCGCGTACTGCCTGCGTGCCGCATTTCGTGCATTAATTTCCGGTAAATATAGTCGTCGTTTGTAGACAGTCTCAACAAAGCCGTCTTCCTTGGCCTTCTCCCGTGTGGTATCCATAAAACTCTTCACGCCCGGGTAGCGACTAAAATAGAGTTCGACATATTGTTGAGCCTCCGTTCGGCTAACGCCAAGTTGTTTGGCGAGCCCAAAAGCCGACATGCCGTATATCAAGCCAAAGTTGATCGCCTTTGCTGCTCGACGTTGATCATTATCAACTTCATCTATTGCTACAGAGAAGACTTCCGCTGCAGTTGTCTTGTGTATGTCCTGACCTTTAGCAAAGGCCTCAAGCAGGCCCTTGTCGCCAGACAGGTGCGCCATAATACGTAATTCTATTTGTGAATAATCGGCGGCAACCATGGTGTAGCCTGTTGGTGCGATAAACGCTTGTCGGATCTTTCTGCCCTCTGGTGTTCTGATAGGAATGTTTTGTAGATTTGGGTTGGATGACGAGAGCCTGCCGGTCGCCGCCACAGCTTGATGATATGAAGTGTGAACACGCCCGGTTTTGGGATTGACCATCTGTGGTAATTTATCAGTATAGGTTGAACAGAGTTTACTCATGCTCCGATAATCCAGAATCAGTTGGGGTAATTTATAATCATCGGCCAACTCTTGTAAAACAGACTCAGCAGTCGATGGTTGTCCCTTTGGGGTTTTGGCTAGTATCGGTAGCTCCATTTTTTCATACAAGATCGTTTGTATTTGTTTTGGCGAGCTAATATTAAAAGTCTCTCCAGCGAGATTATGTGCCTCGATCTCGATCTCTTGCATGCGTCTTGTTAAGTCGTGCGCCTGTTGCATTAGCATGTCTGAATCAATGACCACGCCATTACGTTCGATTCTTGCCAGCACCGTTAATAAAGGCATCTCAATTTTGTTATAGACTTGCTTAAGTTGTGCGTTTTTATCTAGATCAGAGCTTAAAACACGATGTAGTTTTAATACGATATCAGCGTCTTCAGCGGCATACGGCGCAGCGATTTCTATGTTGACTTGGTTAAAAGGGATCTGTTTAGCCCCCTTGCCGGCAACATCTTCATAATGAGTAGTCTCAATATTTAAATAATTTAATGCCAAGGTATCCATGTCGTGACGACTGGCCGTGCTGTTTACAACATACGAAGCCAACATAGTGTCGTGTTCTATGCCACGTAGCGTGATGTCATAGTTAGCGAAGACTTCCAGGTCATATTTTAGATTTTGGCCTATCTTTTTTATGTCTTCGTTTTCTAGTATTGGCTTAAGTATTTCAAGAGTGCTGTTTAATGAAAGTTGTACCGGTGCGCCGGCATAGTTATGTTGTAGCGGGACATAGGCGGCATGATTTTCATCAACTGCAAATGAAACGCCGACGATCTCGGCTTGCATGTAGTTCAGACTGGTTGTCTCTGTGTCGATAGAGATCAATGCCGCCGATTCTAGTTTTGATAGCCATTGATCCAGTTGTTCTGTTGTTAGTATCGTTTCGTAAACAGGCTCAACTTCATTCTTTGTGCTTGTAGTTGCTGTGGTGCTTGCCGTATTTGTTTCAGGTTCTTTATCTACAGGCTTCTCTTCGCTTTCTTCTTCAAGCTGAGAAAGCCATGTTCGAAAATTCCAGCGTTGATACATCTCTTTTAAGGCAGAATTATCCGGCGCGCTTATGATCAGTTCTTCAGGTGTAAAATCTAACTCAACATCATACTTAAGTGTTACCAGTTCTCGGCTTAAGGGTAATTGCGGCATGAAATCCCTGAGGTTTTCACCAACCTTGCCTTTTATTTCATCGGCATGCGCAATGACTTCATCTAGTGAGCCATATAGGTTTAACCATTTTACAGCTGTCTTTGGTCCGACTTTTGGCACACCCGGAACGTTGTCCGCGGTATCACCCATTAGTGATAGATAATCGATTATTTGTTCTGGCGGGACACCAAATTTTTCTTCAACGCCTGCAGGATCCAGATAGACGTCGCTCATGGTATTGATCAAGTGAATGCGATCATTGACCATCTGAGCCAGATCTTTATCGCCGGTAGAAACAACGGTCTTAATGCCCTTGTTCGCGGCTTGTCTGGACAAGGTAGCAATCACGTCATCGGCTTCAACGCCATCGATCATTAAGAGTGGGACACCCATAGCACGGATCAGATCATGTAAAGGCTGGATCTGACAAACAAGGTCGTCCGGCATGGGCGGTCGATTCGCCTTATAGTCTGCATAAAGGTCATTTCGAAATGTCTTGCCCTTGGCATCGAAAATAATGGCAAAGTAATCCGGCCCGCCTTCTGTTAAATGTTTCTGCATCATGTTGATGACGCCATAGATAGCATTTGTTGGCTCACCCTCAGTATTGGTCAGATCCCTTATCGCGTGGTAGGCGCGAAATAGATAATAAGAGCCATCAATAAGGACCATTGTATGTTCAGACATAGGGTATCGAATATTTGAGTGATTAAGGTTTCAAGAGGCTAAATTATGACAGCTTCAAGGAAAAATCTCAGACTTTTGCAGGCGCTAATATCTAATATTCAATATGAATATCGATCTACTTCATCTAAGCAGATTGAGGTGGTAAAGTAGGTTCCCAATACCTGTAAAGGAAAGGCAGAATGAAAAAGTTTTTAATCTCATTAATACTCTTTATGGCTTCAACGGCTGTAATGGCAGGCAATTCAAATCCGGGCGGTCTAGAGCCCGTCCCTGAACCGCCAGTTCTGCCTGATCCACTAGAAACGGGTGAAAATATTGAGCCTGAAGTAACCATCATCCGGAAAGAAGATTCCGTGATAGAAGAATATCGGATCAATGGCCAGCTCTATATGGTTAAGGTAACGCCTGCCGTTGGTCCTGTATATTATATGAAGGATCTTGATGGAGACGGGGAGATGGATCATCAGTACGAGTTACAGGATCCGGCAGTTCCTGAATGGGTCTTGTTTACCTGGTAATTTGATTCTGTTTTGACTGAGTAATAACAAATCATAGCTTACTACTCTGTTTGTTCTTATCGGGAACAAACAGACAACTCCTGACAAATATAAAAGTACTATGTCGGTTTATACAAATGTTCTTCCGCATGAACTCGATGAGTTCCTTGAAAATTATTCGCTCGGACAGTTGCAGCAATTCACCGGCATCAGCGACGGCATAGAAAACACTAACTACTTTGTTACCACCAGCAAAGGTCAATATGTGTTGACCTTGTTTGAAGAACTCTCTCTGGAAGAGCTGCCCTATTTTCTTGAACTAATGGCTTTTTTAGCCGAAGCAAACATTCCTACTGCGCATCCTGTTAAAGATAAGGAGGGAGACTATCTCCGTGTTTTAAACGGCAGACCTACCGCTTTGGTAAAAAGGTTAAACGGTGCCAGTATCGATATCCCCAATGAAAAACAATGCCGTGCGATAGGCGTGCATATGGCACGTATGCATGTAGCGAGCAGTGATTTTAAATTTGAACGACAAGCTTCGCGTGGGATTGACTGGCGAGTACAAACGGCCGAGCGCGTCATGCCGAAGTTAAATCAAGAAGAACAGGCCTTGCTACAACAAGAGCTCACCTATCATGAGACAACTAAATTGGGTGAGTTACCAAATTCTGTAATTCATGCCGATCTATTCCGAGACAACGCGTTATTTATCGGCGATGAACTCACCGGCATGATCGATTTTTATTATGCATACAATGGGCTGTCAATTTATGATCTTGCAGTGACTATTAATGACTGGTGCATGAATGGCGAAGATGATCGCAATAAGAAAAATTCTGCTGCCTTGCTAGAGGCCTATCAAACAGTACGACCTATAGCGCAAGATGAGCGTGATGCATGGCAAGCGATGCTTCGTGCCGCAGCATTACGTTTCTGGTTATCACGACTACAAGATAAATACTTTCCACGTGATGGTGAGATGACGCATATTAAAGATCCCGATGTGTTTAAAAAGATCATTGAGCATCGTGTTAATTTTCCTGATGAGTTGATGGAGATGTGGCAACATTGATCAACTTGGCGGCAACGATTTCGTTATGAGTTTCTCTCATTCTGTCTTTACCTACGGCACGCTACAAATAACCGAAGTAATGAAATTAGTCACAGGTCTAGACCTGCCGTCTTTGCCCGCAAGGTTAAACGGCTATCAATGTTTAAAGATCAAAAACAGAACCTATCCAGGAATTATAAAAAATCCATCTCAATCTATAGATGGCATTTTGTATAAGGAAGTCGGTGACCATGCATTAGTCCTGCTCGATCAGTTTGAAGATGTTTTATATGAGCGTTGTTTGGTTGATATTCTCGATGAGACGCAACAAGCATTTGTTTATGTGATCAAAGATGAATACAAGGATCGTCTGGCAGATGAGCCATGGAGTCTGGATGAATTTAAATTGAAATATTTAAATAAATATTTGAGGGATATAAATAGCTGGTAGTGGGTTTTTATTATGGCGTTGCCATTAAGGTAACGATTATTCTACGCATTGGTTTCGCCTTTTATGGCGAGTTACTTTTCTTTGATTGGTCAAAGAAAAGTAACTAAAAGAAAGGCCACCCCAATAACTTGCCCTGCGGGTGCCCTCGGCGTTGTTATATTTCAACGGCACGCGTATAGGCGACGTCCCTGTCGCCAATACGCTTTCGCTACATCCCTGTAGCTCAACCGATGAAATATAACAACACCTCGGCAAGCCATAAGGGGCTTAATAAAACCTGCCTCATATGGAGTATGTTAAGAGAGTTTGAATATCATCTCTTTGAATTGGGTTGCGTCAATTCCAAACAATATTAGCAACGTCCGCTATTTGTAATTACTTATAATGTTAATATGCAGCAACCTAAAGCAGATGTTCAGTAAGATCAGAGACACCCGCAAAGAGAGTTCTCTAGATATTAAGAATTAAAATCAGTAAAGCTAAATATATTAATTTTTTAAAAGAAGGGGCAGCAATGCAGCACAAAATATTTCCTTGTGAATAGAACGTACTTATTACTCTTTAATATCCAACCTACACGTCCTTAGAGCAAAGGACTACTTAACAACAAATTGGGCTATTTAATAATACAGATTCAGGGTTAAACGATGACACTAAAAAAGATAATACTTCCATTTTTATCAATTCTCTTTGGAATATTTTTATCAATTATTATTCTTGAAGTGATTTTCACGATGCTACCAGTGGCAGACAGCTTGATGACGTTACCTGTAAACGCAACAAACCCAGTAATTCGATTTAAAGAAGATAGAGATGTCATTTGGTCTCGTGGACCTAACTTCTCTATTGTTACTAAAAAGCATGTAAATAATTATGGGTTTTTGAATGATCAAAATTACTCTCCAGAGGAAAAATCACCCTTACTAGCAATTATTGGAGATAGTTACGTTGAAGCATTTCAAGTAGAAAATGAGAATACAATGCACGGTATACTGTCACAAGAGACTGTTGGTAAGGGCAGAGTATATAGCTTCGGCGCCTCTGGAAGCCCATTGTCGACTTATTTGGCGTATGCTAATTATGCTACTAGTAAGCTTAATTCCAACGCGCTCGTTTTCATTATTGTTGGAAATGATTTTGATGAAAGCTTGACTAAATACAAGAACGCTCCTGGTTTTCACTATTTCTCTGATGGTTTGGATCTCGTGAGAGTAGACTATCAGCCAACATTAATTAAGCGTTTATCAAGACAATCAGCACTCATCCGATATTTAATTCTCAATATGCAATTAAATTGGCAGTCCATGAAAAATATATTTAATAATGATACAGGTAATGATGAAGAGCAATATGTTGGTAACACACCAGCTGTTTTCGATGAAGGTCGCATTTCAGATTCAAAAAGAGCTGTTGATAGATTTTATGAAGAATTGCCACTTCAAACATTTTTGGGAAGGGAAAAAATACTATTTGTTATAGATGGGATGAGACCGCACCTTTATAACCCGATGAGACTAATGAATGCTAATGGTTCATATTTTGACCTAATGCGCAAATATTTCATCGAAGTCGCGGTGGCAAAGGGATATGAAGTTATTGATATGCAAACGATATTCATAAAAAAGCATGAATCCGAAGGCATTAGATTTGAATTTCCATCAGATGCACATTGGAATAAAGCTGGCCATAATTTAGTTGCAATGAAAATAAAAGCATCAGATGTTTATAATTCATTATTTAAAAACTAGCCAACCGACGTGCTCGACCAGACAGTCCGCTTTCAGTATGAAACAGTAGCTTTTAATAAATCTTATTAACTACCGCTTCTGGCCGATTTCTGTCATTAAATAATTCTGTATTGCTCTGTTTTTAAATCCCCTTTTGACTTGCTGAGGCATTTTTCTATTTTAATAGTTGAGCAACATGGATGTTGCGAGAGCGCATTAGGACAGGAGTCCGTATGCGCGTGCCATTTAAATAGGAGAATGCCGAGGGTATCCGCAGGACAAGTCATTGGGGTGCACTTCTCTTTGGTTACTTATCTCTTGGGCATGCAAGAGAAACTAACTCGCCGTAAAAGGCGAAACCAATGCAAAGAAGAATGATTAACTAAAAGACTAACGTGAAATAAAAACCTGTTGCCTACGCAACAAGAAAAATAGTCGCAAGCCCCAAGAATGACATAAACCCTACAACATCAGTAACGGTAGTTAATATCACACCACCTGCGATAGCAGGATCAATTCCGAAACGTTTAAGCACCAATGGAATCATGGCGCCAGCAAAAGCTGCGATGACGAGGTTGATGATCATTGATACGCCGATGACGACGCCAAGTAATAGACTGTCGAACCAGAGAATAACTATCGTGGCGACAACACATGACCATAAAATGCCGTTTATTGTACCAACGGTGAGTTCTTTAATGAGTAGTGGTTTGATATTGGTTTTAACAATTTGTCCGAGCGCGATACCACGTATTGCAATGGTAAGCGTTTGACTACCAGCGATTCCGCCCATGCCGGCAACGACGGGCATAAGGACTGCGAGCGCGACAAGTTCATGGATGGTGTCTTCAAAGCGACCGATAACCCATGCAGCGAGGAATGCGGTAAGTAGGTTTATGCCCAGCCAAATTGCGCGACGTTTCGTGGTGACGAATACCGGCGAGAACATATCGTCTTCACCCAAACCGGCCATACTTCTCACGGCTTGTTCAGCTGCTTCCTGGATAACGTCGACGACGTCATCGATTGTGATACGTCCTAGCAAATGACCTTCATCATCTATCACAGCAGCAGATACCAAGTCACGTTGTTCGAAAAGTTTTGCGACTTCTGCTTTAGGTGTGTTGGCAGAAAGATAGGCCTCTTCTTCCATCCAGGCGCCGACGGTCGTTTCCGGACCTCTGACCAGTAACTCAGTTAATGGCAGTACGCCCAGATAATTATTTTCACGATCAACTACCATTAGGTTATCTGTCTTTGCTGGTATTTCCCCCAATAAACGAAGATAACGCGCAACCGCATCTAATGAAACATCCGCGCGTACGGACACAACATCAATATTCATCAAACCACCGGCGGTATCTTCCGGATAGGTGAGGATTGAAGACAGGCGTTGCAAATTTTGTTCATCCATTGAACGTAGGACGGTGTCTGCAACATCCTCTGGGAGATCTTGCAATATGTCTGCAACATCATCGGCATCAAGGTTTTTGGTTGCATCAGCGAGTTTGTTCGGATGCATTTGTTCGAGAAACTCTGCTCGTACTGCATCTTGCATATGCGAGAGCACATCACCTTCCAGTTCAGGATCGATTAATTGCCAGGCGTTGTCGCGATCACGACTCGGCATGCTTTCGATGACATCTGCAATCTCGGATGAATGTAGTGCTGCAATTATGTCGCGCGCAAGCTCAATATCTTCCTGTTCCAGCGCCTCATGTAATGAGTCGACGGCAGACATTTCAGTATCCTGTTGAGTAGTATCGTCCATAAGCTTCACTTAAAGTTTGTGAACGAGAGTCTAACAGTGCTTGCAGTTCAATGCTAAGAAGACTGTTTTAAGGAGGAGAAAAATATTTATATCTGGTCTGTATTTAAACGCTGAAGTAATAATTTTACTTCTGCTCCAGAGGAGGTGTTGAGAACTTTTTTAATTAATTTACCCAGTTCGTCGATATTGGTGTTATTTATAATTTTTTTAATTTCTAATAGTGCTGCGGTGTGCAAACTGAATTCTCTAAGCCCCAAGCCTAGCAATAATTGCGTATATTCTTTTTCGCCCGCCATTTCACCGCACATTGAAACAGGGATGTTGGCTTTTTCCCCGGCCTTAATAGTCGTTTCTATTAGCTTTAATACCGCCGGATGTAATGGGTCATATAAATAATTAACTTCGTCGTTAACTCGATCTATTGCCATGGTGTATTGGATTAAGTCGTTTGTGCCGATGGAAAGAAAATCGAGTTTTTTTGCAAAGATGGCGGCACATATGGCAGCTGCGGGTACTTCAATCATGCCGCCAATCTTTATATCAGCATCATAATCTATAGATTCATTATCCAGGTCGGCCTTTATGTCCTCAAGTATTTGCAAGACTTGTTGCATTTCTTGAATATTAGTCAGCATCGGGATCATTATTTTTACCGGACCGTGGGCGGAAGCCCTTAAAATTGCGCGCAATTGTGGGCGAAATAATTCGGGTTCTTTTAAACATAATCGTATCGCGCGTAAACCCAGAGCCGGATTTGATCCAACCTGACCTGATTGGCTGCCAGCGCCATCGACTTGTTTGTCGGCGCCTAGATCGAGTGTTCGTATCGTTAAAGGAAGTCCGCGTAAGGCTTTAAGTACATTTAAATATGTTTCAAAGTGCTCATCCTCGTCTGGTGGTGTTTCTCGGTTCATATAGAGAAATTCGGTGCGGTAGAGGCCAACGCCTTTTGCACCAACATCTCTTACAGTTTCAAAGTCTTTGGGTAATTCAATATTAGCGGTAAGGGTAATCGGTATACCGTCTAAGGACTCTGTCGGGGCATTCTTAAGTTTTCCGAGAGATGAATAGTAGCGTTTTACTTCCCGTTGTCTTTTTTCGTAATAGCTTTTGGTAGATTTGTCAGGGTCTACCAACAGCATGCCTGTACTGCCATCAATAATAACCATGTCATCATTCTTAACAAAGCGACGAGCACTGTGTAAGCCGACGACGGCAGGGATGCCCAGGCTTCTTGCCAGGATTGCCGTGTGTGATGTTGGACCACCGAACTCTGTCGCAAAGGCAGCGATTCCATAGTGTTGCATCAACACAGTATCGGCCGGCGTTAGATCGTCGCCCATAATAATTCTATTTTTTAAATGGTCGTCAGGGACCTCGTGTAATAAAGGTTTTTGTTTTAATAAAACACGTAGGATTCTATTTACAACATGATCCACATCATCGCGGCGTGTACGAAGATAAGCATCTGCCATTTCATCAAAGACATTAACTAATGCATCGCGTTGTAATTTTAATGCCCATTCAGCATTGCATAAACGCTCTTTAATAATTCGTTTGGGTTCTTCTGTGAGGGTTATATCTTCCAGCATTAATAAGTGTGTATCTATGAATGCAGAGATATCAACCGATGTTGAAACTGGAATATGATCGCGTATAGCGCGTAATTGCTGACGTGCATCGGCAATTGCATTATTAAAGCGTGAGAGTTCATCTTCAATCTGTGAGTTACGAATGCTGTATTCGCGTACATCGAGCTGATCATGTTGAACAATATGAATCTGCCCTATGGCAATCCCTCGGGAAACACTGACACCTTGAATCGATATCGTCATTCGTCCTCGCCAAACTTATTATTTATCAAGGCTTGTATAGCAGCCATGGCCTCATCTTCATCTGGACCTATGGTTTTAATTTCAATCTCAGCTCCTTTTCCTGCAGCCAGCATCATAATCCCCATAATGCTTTTGCCGCTGACTTCACGATGTCCAGAATGAACATTAATTTCAGCGTGGAAACCTGATGCGACTTGAACAAATTTAGCTGCTGCACGTGCATGCAAGCCCAGCTTATTTATTATGGTGATTTTTTTATGATTCATTCGTTTCCATTTGTCTGATTAATAGTGATGCCATCAATGCCGCCGCTGTAGGCTTTCTCTGTTAAATCTGCAAGATTTAAATCAGGATAATTAAAAAGTCGGATTAGCATGGATAGATTTAAGCCGGAGATAATATTTATATTTGCATACTCATGCAGGCTATTTGCAATGTTGTTGGGTGTCGAACCATATAAATCCGTTAAAACAAGCACGCCATCGCCAGTTTCGAGCTCCTTTATTAGTAATATTGCTGACTCGTATAAATCATCAACATCGCTATCTCGGTTAGCCGACAACAATTTAACGTCAAGCGGGCTGTCTTTAATCATAAAGATAGCGGTGCCAAACAGGGCGGCTCCGATTCCGTTATGTGAAATTATTAATACACCTACACTCATATTAAAGATCTCTGTGTCTCATGATGACCTGTTTTCCTTGTTGCGTAAATTTTTTCGCTAATTGTTCTGCAATAAATACAGATCGATGATGGCCCCCGGTACAGCCACAGGCAATGCTTAAATAGCTACGATTATCTGTTTCAAATTGCGGTATCCAGCGCTCCAAAAAACCTTCAAGATCATTTAACATTTGCATAACACTGTCTTGTTTTGACAAAAACTCAATAATCGGCTGATCTTTACCGGAGTATTGTCGTAAGTGTTTTTTCCAATAGGGGTTTGGTAAGCATCTTAAATCAAACACGAAGTCTGAATCTTTAGGGATACCATTTTTATAACCAAAAGAAATAATCTGTAGCGATAGGATGGCCTTTTCTCTACGAGCAATACGTTCACGAACAATATCGCGCAATTCATTTAATTGCATAAAACTCGTATCAACACGTAAGTCCGATGCTTGTGCTATCTCGAGTGTGATCTCTCGTTCTTGATGAATTGCATCAAGCAAAGAAACTTGATCGGAAGACAATGGGTGTTTACGTCGAGTTTCGCTAAATCGTTTTGTTAAGACCTCATCATTTGCATCGATGTAAATTAATTCCGTTGATACCTTCTTATCTAGAAGAGACTTGATTCTTTCTGGAAGATAGTCGAGCTCGCTTTTTTTATTACGAGCATCTATACCGATCGCTATGAACTTGGGTAGGTCACTATCATCTTTTGAAAACTGTGTAATTAGTTCGCTGAGCAAACTGATGGGCAGGTTGTCGATGGTGTAATAGGAAAGATCTTCAAGTGTATTTAAGACAACCGTCTTGCCTGCCCCGGACAAACCGCTAACGATGATAAGTCGACGATCTATTTCATTCATTTATTTTTTGCCTGAAGCTATATGACTGGTTTGTCTTTTAGTAAAGATCTCTGATGCATTATATCCGCTGACGCGCAAGATGTGGTTACGTGCCGCACACTCCATTAGTATGGCCAGATTACGCCCTGGTGCAACAGGCAAGGTGATTTCAGGTATTTCCATGTCCAGAATATTTCGTGTGTTATAACTTCCTTCGAGCCTATCTAGATCCAACAAGTTTTTATTATCCATGGGTTGTAGTTGCACGATCAACTTAAGGTATTTATTTTTTTTGATAGCACTGTCGCCAAATAGCTCTCGCACATTGATAATTCCAAGACCTCTGACCTCAAGAAAATCCTGCAGCGTTTCCGGGCACGTTCCATCGATAATGTCTGGTGTGATCCTAGAAAATAAAGGTGCGTCATCGGCAATGAGCCTATGACCGCGAGATATTAATTCCAGTGCCAATTCGCTTTTTCCAATTCCGCTAGGGCCAGTTATTAGAACACCTATAGCCATGACTTCCATGTACACCCCATGTAATGTCAGCATATCTGCGAATAGATTACTTAGAAAATAACGTAGTACATCAGATAGTCTGCTGCCGTTAGTTGGTGTCGAAAATAATGGGACGCTGTGTTCATTGCTCTTGCGTTTGAGCAGAGTTGGCACTTTACAACCGTCGGCAATAATGACACAAGCTGGCTGGTGACTGAAGATCTGGACGACTGCATCTTGCATTGAAATATCTCTCAAACTTTCGAGATATTTAATCTCCATATTGCCAATAATTTGTATCTGGTGCGGGTGTATCAGGTTTAAATGCCCAACTAGCGAGAGACTACGTGGAGCCTCTGCTTTGGATGCTTGTGATTTTTTTCTGGTTTTCTTTATAGATGATTTTTTTGTTGGTGGGATTTGTTCGTCACGGATAATGGCGTGTTTTGCGCCTTGCTGTCCGGCTACCCACTCAAGCTCTAGTTTCTCGTGGTGTATAGTATAGAGGTCTTCAATGCTTAATTCGTTTGTGAGTCCTGGCATACGGTCAGCCTGTTAATATTGAAAATATTTCCGCCGAAGAACGAGATTGCCTGAGTTTGCTTATTATTTCTTTATTGCTGAACATCTCGGCTAATGTGGCCAAAGTTTGTAAATGTTCGTCGGTTGAGTCTTCTGGGACGATCAGTGCAAAGATTAAATCGACAGGCGATTTATCAACAGCATCATAATCAATACCGTCCTCAAGTTGTAAAAAAGCCGCGATTGTTTTTTTACTGTTTTTCAAACGACCATGTGGAATGGCAATGCCATTGCCTAGGCCCGTACTACCTAATCTTTCTCTGGCACATAAACAATCAAAGACTTCTATTTGTGATGTAGCGTTATCAGAATCTGCGATAGTCTTTGCCAAGGTATCTAGAGCGTCTTTTTTACTATGACAGTCCATATTTAAGGCGACGCATTCGGGCGATAAAATATCTGAAATATTCATGCTGGTACAATAATTACTAATAGATTAAAGGGCAGAAGCCTATTCGATTTCTTGGTCTTTTAAGCCGCCTTCACTACGGTGATGATCGGTTAATTTCTCTTTGTGTTTTTTTAGCTGCCTGTCCAGTTTATCGGTAAGTCCATCTATAGCCGCATACATGTCTTCCTGTTCATTCTCGGCAAACAGATTCCCACGATTGACATGAACCGTTGCTTCAGCTTTTTGTCGTTCTTTCTCAACACTTAAAATGACATGAATATTGGTGATATGTTCGAAGTGTCGTTCCAAACGCTCAAATTTAGTATCGACGTATGATCTTAAAGAGTCAGTAATATCAATGTGATGACCGGTAACACTAATTTGCATAATTTACTCCTGGCAATATTTTATTATTATCTAAGCAAGTCTCTTGCGTTCGTTTGAGGGCGGTATGGCCATCGCCTCTCTATATTTTGCAACAGTCCTTCTTGCAACATTAATCCCCTGATCTTCCAGTACTGCTGCAATTTTACTATCGCTAAGGGGTTTATTGGGTGTTTCTGCGCTTATCAATTTTTTAATCAGTGCCCGTATAGCTGTGGATGAACATACACCACCATAGTTAGTGCCAACATGACTGGAGAAAAAATATTTGAGTTCAAAAATGCCGCGCGGTGTATGCATATATTTGCGTGTGGTAACTCGGGATATTGTCGATTCATGCATACCTAGAGTTTCTGCAACATCATGCAACACCAGAGGTTTCATCGCTTCTTCTCCATGCTCGAGAAATGCCCGTTGTCGCTCAACTATGCAGGTCGCCACTCGTAATAATGTTTCGCTGCGACTGCGAATACTTTTAATAAACCAGCGTGCTTCTTGTAAATGTGACTTAAGTGAAGTGTTATCGTCACTATTGTCTGCTCGCCGAATCATATTAGCGTAGGCTGAATTTATTCGGAGGCTGGGTATGCCGTCAGTGTTTAGATCCACTTTCCATATGCCTTTTACTTTTTTCACATAAACATCAGGCACAACGTATTCGGTATGAGCATCACTGACTTCAGTACCTGGCCGAGGATTCATGGACTGGATAAGGCCAACGACTTCCGTTAGTTCCTCCTGATCAAGTTTCATTTTCCGCATGATCTGGTTGTAATCGTGTGCAGCAAGCAGGTCTAGGTGATTGTTGATTAGTGTTTTGGCTTCTTCCAGTCGAAATGTATCTACGTCACACTGTTTTAATTGCAAACATAGGCACTCTTTCAGGTCTCTTGATCCGACACCGGCTGGTCCCATGGCCTGGATCATCCTTAAAACGGCCTCAACTTCTTCAATACCAACATCTTCTAGGTCGTCACCAACTGCTTCTAGAATATCTTCAAGCGTACCCGCTAAATATCCATCATCATCAAGTGAATCGATAATGGTCATGGCGATTACTTTGTCGCTATCCGATATTTGCGCCAGATTTAGCTGCCATTCGAGGTGTTCACGCAAGGTGTTTTTGCTGGAGTCCTGATTCTCAAAACCATCATAATTGCCTTTATCATTATTCGCTTTGGCATAATTAGGCGTGTTGTCATAGACGTCATCCCAGCCACTGTCTACTGGCAGCTCGTCTGGCATGGTCTCTTGATTCAGATCCGTGACATTATCAGTAGAATCTTTTTTTGTTTCGGTCGTTTTAGTTGCTTCTTCATCAGAAGTTTTTTGCTCTGATTCGCCTTCGTCCATTTCCAGCATCATATTGGATTCGAGGGCATCTTGAACTTCAGCTTGAAGCTCGATACTGGATAGTTGCAACAAGCGGATCGCTTGTTGCAACTGTGGTGTCATCGTCAGGCTCTGGCCGATTCTTAATTGTAATGATGGCTTCATACTAATAAGTGTAACTTAAAATCTATCGGTTTGAATTATTACTGATAGCAATAGATTTAAAGTGAAAATTCTTCTCCTAAATAGACATCCCTGACCTGTTCATTATTTAATATTTGTTCTGGAGATCCTTCCGCAAGAATCTTGCCATCGTTCACGATATAGGCTCGGTCACAGGTTCCGAGCGTTTCTCGAACGTTATGATCGGTAATTAGTATTCCAATACCATGTTCACAGAGCCGATGGATCAAACGTTGTATGTCATTGATTGATATAGGGTCTATTCCTGCAAAAGGCTCATCTAGTAACAAAAAACGGGGTTCTGAGGCAAGTGCCCTGGCTATTTCCAGGCGTCGTCGTTCTCCGCCAGAGAGGCTCATCCCCAAGTTGTCTCGCAGATGAGCAATGTGGAATTCTTGTAATAACAGCTCAAGTCTTTGCTTGGCCTTGCGTCGGTCATTTGGCATACGTGTTTCGAGTATCGCCATAATATTATCTTCTACCGACAATTTTCTGAATACAGAGGCTTCTTGTGGTAAGTAGCCGAGACCGAGGTGTGATCTTTGGTCAATGCTGAGTCTGCTTATCTCTTGATTGTCAAGGTGGATGGTGCCGCTATCTGACGCTACTAGCCCAACGATCATATAGAAGCTGGTTGTTTTGCCAGCGCCATTCGGACCAAGTAGACCAATAGTCTCGCCGCTTTGGACGGAGAGACTCACGTCCGACACGACCTTTCTAGATCGATACGATTTTGAGAGATGACGCACAGATAAAATACTCATTGCAATATACTTTGGAAGATATTAACCAAAAATTTCTTTTATTATTTCTTAAGAGTACTTATTGGCAGTGCGCATTAAGGGTTATTGAATGCAAGTGTTCCTGTCTCATAATTTTTATTACTCTTCTTTTATTTCTTTCTTCTTTTTAATGGTTATTTTTACACGACCATCGGTCTTGTTCTTCTTGCCATCTTCCTTGGTCTTGGTAGTTTTAGTAGTGCCCTTGGCTTTTACTTGACTTAGTACCGTGTCATATTCGATACGAGTACCACTAAAACGCAGCCCTTCCTGAGTTACCAGCGCTTCATCGATCAAGATGACGTAATCCCTTAAGGCATAATACTCCATTTGTATGGCCTCGGCTTCATCATATATTTTACTATCATCGGGTAGTTGGCGATAGGTTGCCTTCTTTCCTACCATGATGACAAGCTCCGTTTCGCCATTGGCGTCATTGTAGACGGTCATGACATCTCCGGTCATATGGATACTACCTTGATCGACAATGACATTACCTCGATAGATAGTGATGCCCTTTATATCATCCATCTCTGCCGAGTCGGCTTCGATTTCGATATCTTGTTGCTTGTCCGTGGAAAGTGCGAATGCACAATTCATCATCAAGGCAATAGGTATGGCTAGAATTAGCTTATTGAGTGGCTTGTCTAGGTTCAATCGTTGTTTGTACATTACTAAGAAACTCCATTCGTTGTTCTTGAAGGTAAGCGCGCATCCCAATTGAATTTGTTACGGAACGTTTAGTGATTAAGGTAGCAGCTTTATCAGTTTCCGCATATTTTTGATCGACTAGCACGCGCGCATCTTCGGCTATCAATTCAACTTTGAGATTACCAAACTCATCATTTTGGTGTAGATAGACATTCCCGCTTAATAAAATAACGTCATTATTTGATGTTACCCAACCATTATCCGCTGTAACCATAATTGGCGGTCTGTCTACGCGAAATATTTCAAGTTCGGGTTTATGTAATTCACTCGTATTATCATCAGGGTAGTGAGCCATATAGACCGCGTTAAGCCGATTCTTTGGCGTACCGTCCTGATTCATTGTCAAAGTGGTGAAATTTTCCATGTAATAATCAGGATAATGCGCCAATTTATTTAATTTTGTAGCGTCATCTTCTGTTAGCTTTTCCAGAGCCCAGTAACTGAAGCCTGCGACGACTAACAGAACAATTATAAGTTTCCATCTATCACTGAGCATTACAAATTACGCTGAGAGGTATCTATTAATTCGATCATCATATTTATTCTGGGCGCGCATGATTAATTCACAAACTTCTCTTGCCGCACCAAGTCCACCTCTATTTTCTGTTGTCCATGCCGCATTATTTTTAACCTCAATGTGTGCGTCAGCGACAGCAATAGGCAGTCCGACATGAATCATGGCCGGCAAGTCAATCACATCGTCGCCGACATAAGCAACTTGTTCTTGTTCAAGACCGAGGTCTTCAATAAGTTTTAGCAACCTTGCTCCTTTGTCTTTTTCACCTTGGAAAACATATTTGATGCCTAGAGACTCCATTCGTTCCGCAACGATATTAGAAGAGCGCGCTGTGATAACCGCGATCTTGCAACCGGTCTCCAACAACATTACCAGGCCATGTCCATCGCGCACATGAAATGATTTATATTCATTGCCGCTTTCGCCGAGTATGAGTTTGCCATCGGTTAATACACCATCAACATCAAATACGGCCAGCTTGATGTTAGCGGCTTTTTCCATAATCATTTTTTTATCCATCTTCTTTAGACTACCCGTGCGCGTAACAAATCATGCATATTTAATATGCCGATTAACTTTTCTTGTTCGTCAACAACAACCAGTGCATTGATGCTGTATTTTTCCATCAGCGCCAGTGCAGAAGCAGCAAGCGAATTAGCTTTTATATTTTTACCATTTTTAGTCATGACGTCTTTTACCAGACAAGTATTGATATCGATATTTGAATCTAGCGTTCGACGTAAATCGCCATCGGTAAAGATACCTAGTATATTGTCATTACCATCCACAATAGTTGTAACGCCCAGACCTTTTTGTGTCATTTCAATCAAGGCGTCGCTGAGTAACGCCGACTCGGAGACTTTTGGTATTTCATCATCGGTATGCATGATATCGCCAACGTGTAATAACAGTCGTCGCCCTAATGTGCCGCCAGGGTGAGACAAGGCAAAATCATTTTCATTAAAACCGCGCGCCTCAAGTAGCGCTATTGAAATTGCATCACCCATGGCAAGTGTCGCTGTAGTGCTAGACGTTGGTGCCAGGCCAAGTGGGCAGGCCTCTTTGCTTACGCTTACATCGATATTTACTGTTGCAGTGTTTGCTAGTGTTGAACCCGGTCTTCCGGTTAAAGCAATCATGGGGGTATTTAATCTTTTAATGACCGGCAATAGAGCAACGACTTCATCCGTTTCTCCTGAATTAGATAACACCATCACGACATCTTTGTTGGTTATCATGCCGAGGTCACCATGACTGGCTTCTCCGGGGTGCACAAAGAAGGCCGGTGTTCCTGTGCTTGCTAATGTTGCTGCTATCTTGTTGCCAATATGCCCCGACTTGCCCATGCCAATGACAACAACGCGCCCTTCGCATTGGAGCAAAATATTACACGCAGCAACAAACTTATCATCAATACGATCTATCAATTCTGTAAGTGCTGTTTGCTCGGTCTCTATAACTGCTTTTCCGAGCGCTATAAATTTATCAGGGCTTATATCATTCATGATCTAGGTCGTCATAATACTTTGTGAAAACAGGACATACTGGTAGCCTATAAAGCAGGCTAATAGTATTGCTCCTTCTATCCTTACCAGTTTACCCTTGCTTGATATAAATATCATAGCTCCCAATAATAAAGATAAGCCAATCATCGCCGGATAATCTCTGGTCAATACTTCACTGGCAAAATAATCAGGATTGATTAATGCAGGAATACCCAACACTGCAAGGATATTAAACATATTTGAACCAATGATATTACCAATGGCAATATCGGCTTCCTTTTTTAGAATACTAGCAATTGATGCAGCAAGTTCTGGCAAGCTGGTGCCAATCGCAACAATAGTTAAGCCAATAACAAGATCAGATACCCCGTAAGATTCAGCAATAAATACCGCGCCACGAACCAGCAAATCAGCTCCCCCGACAAGCAAGATCAGCCCTATTAACAGTTTTACCACGGCTATCTTTGTTGGTTCGGGTTCGCTTAGTTCCTGTTCAAACTCACTAATGAGCGGGTCATTGGCAGATGACTTTTTTGCTATCCAGACGATCCAGCCTAAGGACCCAAGCAGAGCCACAAGTAATATAATGGCATCAATTCGACTCAGATGACCATCTAGCATCAGCAACAACGCGAGAAAAAGTGCGATGCACATCAATCCGTATTCTCTCTTTATTGTGCGAGAAGCGACGGTAATGGGCAGCAATAATATGCTTACCCCTAATACCAGGCCGATATTGGTGATATTTGATCCCAAGGCATTGCCAATAGCAATGGCGGTCTTGTCTTGTAAGGCGGACACCGTACCAACAAGTATTTCTGGGGCGGAGGTGGCAAAACCGACAATGGTCAAACCAATAATTAATGGGGGCATACCAAGCTGGCGCGCAATACTCGATGCGCCATTGACGAACATATCAGCGCCATAAATAAGCAGCGCAAGCCCAATCAAGACTAATAAACATGAAACCAGCATAGGCTAGTTATTCCCCACTATTAAGTTAACAAGATGATGCCAGATTAAGTCGGCGCTGAAAAATAACGCAAGCAAGTTTTTACCTTATTCTTAAAAAAACATAGACTGTATACGATCAAATATTGAATTACCTAATTTATGTCCGAACGTTATGAGTCTTTGCAGAACTGGTTAATAGAGAGTCTTAAAACCAGTGATTTTATTCTAAAGCCCGCCTCCGAAGATGCGAGTTTTCGTTATTATTATCGTCTGGCCTTAGATAACAAGACATTTATTGTTATGGATGCGCCGCCAGATCAAGAAGATTGCAAACCATTCGTCAGGGTAAGCAAACAATTGCATGCGTGTAACGTCAACGTACCCACCATACATAATATGGATTTGGAACAGGGCTTTTTATTGCTTAGTGATTTTGGTGATGATCACTATTTAAATAAACTCAGTAAATTGACTGCGAACAATCTCTATTCCGATGCTATTCAGACTATTCTCTCGATGCAAATCAGTTGCGATACTGAAGGACTAAGCAGGTATAACGAAGCCCTGTTACGACGTGAGATGAGTTTGTTCACGGATTGGCTGCAGGACAAGCATCTAGGGATTGTCTTAGATGTTGATCAAACCAAGATGATGGATACTTTGTTTGATCTATTAATAACAAATGCATTAGAGCAACCACAGGCCTTTGTGCATAGAGACTTTCATTCCAGAAATTTGATGTTGACTAAGGAAAGAAACCCGGGCGTGATAGATTTTCAGGACGCTGTTGTTGGCCCTATTACTTATGATCTGGTGTCTTTATTGAAAGACTGTTATATCAAATGGACTAAAAATGAGATCAATGGCTGGGTTAATTTCTATTTAGATGAATTAGCACTGCATGATAGTAAGTCAGATTTAGATCGAGAGCAGTTTCAGCGTTGGTTTGATCTAATGGGCGTACAACGACATCTCAAGGCTAGTGGCATCTTTGCGCGTTTGTCTCATAGAGATGATAAGCATGACTTTTTAAAAGACATTCCGAGAACCCTGTCTTATATAGTGGATCTTAGTTCTACCTATAAAGAATTGTTACCTTTGTGTGAGCTTATAGAAACCTCAATATTGCCGGAGTTGGAAAAATGATCGCCATGATCCTTGCTGCAGGTAGAGGTGAACGCATGCGACCATTGACCGATGCTGTACCAAAGCCGTTACTAGAGGTTGCAGGCAAACCACTCATCGTCCATCAGATTGAAGCCCTTGGTTTAGCGGGTATAGAGGCGATAGTTATAAATACTGGTCGCTTGGGAGATCAAATTCAGTACCATTTGGGTACAGGCGAAAGCTTTGGTGTTTCAATACTCTATTCTGAAGAAGGTGATGAGCCGCTTGAGACCGCAGGCGGCATTGTTAAGGCCTTGCCATTATTGGGCACTGAACCATTCATCGTGACTAATGCTGATATATACACTGATTTTGATTATCTAACCTTGCCTGAACAGTTGGATTCGAATGCGCACCTGGTGTTGGTCGATAACCCGCCACATAACCCAGATGGCGACTTTGCTCTTGAGAATGGCCAGCTGCAAAATGAAGGGCCACAGAAACTGACATATAGCGGCATAGGACTCTATTCACCGCAATTTTTTAAAGATTGTGCTCTCGGTAAATTGCCATTAGCACCTTTATTGCGTCAATCGGCACAGGAAAACAGGGTAAGTGGCCAATATTTCACAGGTTTTTGGAGTGATATCGGCACCCCCGAACGCTTAAATGAAGTCAATAAAAACAGGGCATGAAACGTAAGTAAATACTAACAAACTATTATCTATAGTTACTGCAAAAACTTCTCAATTAAACTTTTTCAATAAAATTCATCATGAATGTTGCGGCGCAACATTATCTGTGATAATTTTCCTCGATTCTACGAGATTGATTCCTACATCTTGTAGCTCTTAATATTTTAACCACTATATATAGAATAATTACCTAGAACAGGGTATTATTCGCGCGAATTTTCAGCTGCTTATGCCAGTTTGATGAGGTCGAGTATGAATTTAATGAAAATTAATCACTCGTTTACTACAAACTCTTATTCAAGAGTCCTTGTCATTGTCTTTACGTTCTTATTTCCCAACATAATATTCGCCAATGCGTTGGATAATGAAACGCCATACCAAAATTTTTGTGATGCTCCTGTTACGCAAACCGAAAATTCTGATGCTACCAACGGTTTACCTGATGGCCATGACCTGGCTGCCATTAAGGCACGTAAAGTATTCCGAGTTCTGTTACATCAAAAAACTAACGAATGCGTCATCAGTCAAACAGAACGACAGCTAATAGAAGAATTTGCGTATCTAAATGACCTAGACCTAAGCTGGATCTATGTAGACAACAGCTGGGAATTATTGCCTGAACTCATAAACGGTAAAGGCGATATTATTGTTGCTCAAGATCAAAACCTATCTGCAAGCATTCAAGATGAGATCAACTTTACCCATGTTTGGGCAAACGCTACATTTAAGATAGTTGAGCGTGCCGATAGCAGTCGTATAAGTCGGTACGAAGACCTTGCTGGGCGACAGGTTGCAGCATATAAAAATTCCCCTGTTTGGGATAAGTTACTTGAGTTATCAAAGACACAAGTTGGTATGGTACTGCAAGAGATACCTCTAACTGTTTCTTATGATGAGATCATGCAACGTGTAAAAACAGCACAGTATGATTTAGTAGTTGCTAACAGTTTATTTCTTGATAAATATTTGCCCTCAAATTCTGAGCTTCAAGCTAACTTTAATTTGTCTGAGCAGCGAAGAATGGCCTGGGCCGTAAGTAATGATGCTGAAGAGTTACATAAAACATTAAATCAGTACCTAAACCAGCAATACCTGACACACGATATCGCGTCGGTCTATTTTGAAGATTTTCCTTCTATCAAAGACAGAGGCGTATTGCGAGTTATTACTTATGCAAACCCATCTCATTACTATCTACATAATGGCAAATTATATGGGTTTGAATACGAACTATTGAAACAATTTGCTTCACGTCACATGTTGCGTTTGGATGTTGTTTTAGCAAACTCTCAAGAAGAGATGTTTGATTTACTTAAAAGTGGCAAGGGTGATGTTATAGCTGCATCATTACCCAGCAGTATTATTAATGAGAATAAATTGGTGCAGTACACAGCACCATATAATTATGCTAGTCCGGTGTTAATTGGACGTCATAACGAAGAATCGATTATTGATTTACGTGAACTTGCTGGAAGAAGAATAACTCTGGCAGAAGACAGCCCATACTGGGACTTTATGCAAGGTCTTAAAGATCAGGGTTTGGAATTCGAATTAGTTAAGGCTGATGAAGGCGTCAATCTTGAAGGCACCATGTTAATGGTCGCGCTCGGCATGTATGACTTGACCGTTGTCGGCGACCACCAGATAACTGCAGAAAAATCAGCAAGCGTAGGAATTAAATCTCAGTTTATTTTATCTGAACCACAAGCACATCGATGGGCAGTAAGAACAGACGACCAACAATTTTTTAACTCTTTGAATAATTTTCTCGTAAATGAATTTCGAAGTGAAAAGTATAATGTTTTACACGCAAAGTATTTTGAACAGCCGCAAATTATAAAGACCGGGAAGGAAAGGTTGTCTCAGGTTACATCTTTATCTCCATACGATGGTATGACACAACATTATTCAGAAGAGTATGGTTTTGATTGGCGTTTGATAACAGCATTGATGTTTCAGGAGAGTCAATTCAATCCGGAGGCTAATTCATATGCCGGTGCACAAGGATTGATGCAGATGATTCCCGCGACAGCTGAACTGATGGGTGTTAGCGATATAAACAACCCAGAAAGCAGTATCGATGGTGGTGTTCGATATTTAAATTATTTAAGGACTAAGTTCGAAGACTCTATACTGCTGCAAGACAGGATGTGGTTTACTCTCGCGTCATATAATGCCGGTTATGGCAGAGTAAAACGGGGACGTGAACTTGCAGAGAAGATGGGCTTAGATAAAGACAAATGGTTTGATAATGTTGAACTAGCTATGATGGGCTTGGGGAAATCATATAGCAAAAATGGCGAACAGATACCTTATTGCCACTGCGGTCAAACAGTTGTCTACGTTAGAGAAATCCGCACACGTTATTTCAATTACATCCGATTAATTGAAACACAAAAATTGGCCGCCCTCTCTCCAGCAAACAGTGTTAATGAACCGACAAGGTTTAACTAATCCACTCTTATTCTTTTAAACAAGCTGATTTATAGTTTGAAGGTTTATTTGTTATCTTAATTTAATTCTTTTGTGTTGGCGGGATAGAGTATGTCCCAACTGCATGCGCAACAGGTTCTTCATTCCCTTCTGAGTAGAGTGATACTTCACCAACGGCTAATGATCGTCCAAGTTTTATTATTTTACATACGCCAATAATGTCATCGTCTGGAGAAGGCTTCCTGAGGAAGTTAATGCTAAGACTCGTTGTTACTGCAAGCGGAACGATACCAATCTCTCCAAGAATAGCGACATAAAGCGCAACATCCGCAACGGTCATTAATACTGGTCCAGAAACAGTACCACCCGGACGTAGTTCATCAATGCCTATCTTGTGTCTTATGGTTGCAGTTTTCTTTCCTATCTCCTCAACAATACATTTATTTTGAGGAAACTCTTTAACGAGAAACTCGATGACCTTTTCTTTTTTAATCATGCGAACAAATTCCGACTTAAATTAAGATTGCTCCACTAATCCTTTTATTTCATTCTCATATAGCTCGAATGCCGTTTGTCCCTCAAACCTAATCGATGTCATTTGCTCGAAAGGCACATCAGGCGCGGATACTGATACGGGGATGTATTTAATTCTTGTGCTTTCTAAGAGTACTTCCCGAGCAGGAAATACGTCGATGAATTTTTCTGTTTGCGGACTTATCGCAGCAAAATAGTCCGAACGTTCCACGTTAATGTTTTGTAAATGTGAACAATACCCATCAGAAATAACATCCTCTATTTCAGCTTCAACTATATTAGTTGCTTCAGTGCAAATATACGGTGCGATGTAGTTTGTTTCAGCGGCAGAAAAAGAGTGTAACGATAAGGTTACATCGACGACATAGAATGGGGGTACTACCAGCCAAACGTGTGCAGTTGTGAAGCCGTCGTGATCTAAAGACCAAAAGTATCGCGTATCTATTTCAGATTCCACAGGAAAATTTATTGTCATCGATCCTTTTACAACATAATTCCAGATATTCATTTTTTCCAATGTCTTGGAAATCAAAGCGGCTACGCTAGTGTCAGGTTTTAGGCCACCATGTTCTGCGAATTTCTGATTAAAGATCTTTGCAACTAGCGGTACGGCAGATTTTACATAGTCGTCATAAGATTGTTCTCTTGGTCGATAATCAACGAACTTTGCGTAGTTACTTAGGTAACTGGCATTCTTTTCCTCAATCTTCATGAAATTGGGATGGTCGTAAAACCCAGGGGTGTCGATAGGTATATTTCTATTAGCGAAATCTTCTATCAGGTCCGTATATGTTATTGATTTTTTTATCATGTAGATTCCATATGAGCCACCCCCAATAAATAGGGTGGTTTGAATAATTGCTTACGGTATTGAATTAGATAGAATATTTAATTACTACTAAGAATGACTTAATCACTTGGCGGGAGAATATCATACTTTGGAATTCCTGCAGGAAAAGTAGCCCAGTCAGGTGCTACAGAGGTATAGATAAGCATCTTGGGTAATAGCTTATCGCCACCGTCAATGGTGCTAGCCGATAATGAATACATATCAAAACCATCGCATTTGAGACCTATCGGTGTCGCGCAGTTGCCACAAAATAAACGATGTGTTTCCTTGCCTGAGTCACCTAATGCCGTAAAGCTGGATGGTGAACCTTTAACAAATTTGAACTTGTCCTCAGCGACCCAAACGCCAAACCACTTATCAGAATTCGTATGTAACTGACAGGTTTTACAATAACAAAAAACCGTATTCATCGGTTCGTCTTGAAATTCATATTCTAATTCACCACAATCACAGCGGCCATGATTTGTACTCATAAAAGATCTCCTATAATCAGGTTAATTAGTGAACGTTCATTCTAGTATAGATAAGGGTTCTTTTGTATTCTTTGTAATTTAAAGAAAATTAGCGTTGGTAATGAGTTGGATCAGTAAGTTTTGCCGACTTAAAACCTTCTTTTCTAAAACGGCAGGAGTCACAAACGCCGCAAGCGCGCCCTGATTCATCCGCTTGATAACAAGATACGGTCATTGCGTAATCAACACCTAATTGAATGCCCTGCTTGATAATGTCCGCTTTGCTCAAGTCGATTAGTGGGGTATGTATTTTAAACGAAGCACCCTCAACACCTGCCTTAGTCGCAAGTGTGGCGAGGTGTTCATAGGCTTGAATATATTCTGGTCTACAATCTGGGTAGCCGGAGTAGTCAACGGCATTGACGCCGATAAAGATATCATTCGCGTTTAGTACCTCTGCCCAAGCCAACGCGTAAGACAGGAAAAGTGTATTGCGAGCAGGAACATAGGTTACCGGGATGCCTTCTGAAGGAGACTCAGGCACATCGATAGTATTATCTGTTAATGCAGAACCACCAATCTGTCCGAGATCGATACGGATGATCTTGTGATCTTTAGTATCAAATGATTTTGCGACGCGACTAGCAGCGTGTAGTTCTGCAATATGACGTTGGCCATAATCAAAGCTTAATGCATAGCATTCAAAACCAAGGTTTTTTGCGATAGCTAGTGTCGTGGTTGAATCCAGTCCACCGGAGACCAAGACAATCGCTTTATTGAAATCTGTCACAGTGTATTTTTATTAATAAGGTATTGTTGAGAATTAGAGGTTTTTACTCATAATGAGGTGTCGTGTTTTTGAGAAGCAGATTTTACATTATAGTAAATGAGCATCGGAGAAAACGCTACAACGAAATTTACCAAGTATGATTAATAAGGAACGACATTTAAGCAGAAAAAGATCAATTCTTAACTTATTTACCGGGAACATTGCTCCATAAATACTTATGTAGTTGCACCTGCATGCGAACATTCAATTTATCTTCCAGTATCCAATTGGCTAAATCTGTAGGACTAAGCGCTTCGTGCTCCGGTGAAAATAGTACTTCGCAAAGATCTGTTAATTTAAGTTCATTCATTTTTTTTATTGACCACTCATAGTCGGGTCGATCACCGATAACAAATTTTAATTGATCTTTAGTCGTTAGATGAATGAGGTTATCAAAATTATTCTTAGCTTCTTCTTTCGAGCTGGGTGTTTTAAGGTCCATTATCTTCATAACGCGGTCGTCAACATTGGCGACATCGATTGCACCGCTGGTTTCTAATGAGACTTGATAGCTTTCGTCACATAATCTTGCTAATAGCTCATGACATGATTTTTGGGCAAGAGGTTCGCCGCCAGTAACGGTGACATGTTTTGTGCGGTATTGGCTGATATCCTGGATGATGGCATCGATAGTCATCTTTTTGCCATCATGAAATGCATAAGCGGTATCGCAATAGCTGCAACGAAGTGGGCAACCAGTAAGTCGTATAAATATGGTTGGCAAACCAACCTTTATTGACTCACCTTGTAGTGAGAAAAATATTTCATTAATTCGACACTCAGCTTGCGCGTTTTGTCGTGCTAATGAACCAGCCCGTGTATCAGGATCCATTTCAAGTGTTGGACTCTTTGGCAGCGTTTATTTTTCGTAAGCGCTCATCTGCGAGACGTGCAGCAGTTGTCCCGGGATATTGTTTCATTACTTCAGTTAAGGTTTTTTCAGCATCGGAAGCGTTACCAAGTTCTGCGTAACTGTAGCCAATCTTGAGTAAGGCGTGAGACACTTTTTTACTGTCCGGGAATGTGTTTAATAAAGTCTGATACTCGTTAATGGCAATGTCGTACTTCTGCATGACGTAGTTGGTTTCACCTAGCCAATATTGTGCATTGTCAGAAAAGGCAGTTTCAGGATAGTCCTTTAAAAATTCTTTAAATGCTTTTTCTGCCTGATCATACTGAGATTCTTTTAACAGCTTGAATGCTCGTTGATAAACTGCCTCCGCTTTTTGTGGGTCGACTGGTTTTTTTTCAGCAATGGCCTCTTCATTGTTGATGAGTTCACTATCAGTCTCAACAACAAGTCCTTGTTCACCGCTGGGAGTCTCCGTAGCGGCATCATCCTGATTAGTGACGGAATCGAGTACTTCCAGATCGGTTGATGAGCTTGCCGTAGACTTGTTTGACTCAAGACGTTGCAGGCGACGATCTATATCTGTGTAGAGTTCTCGTTGCTTTTGTTTAAGCTGTTCAACAGTATGTGTTTGTACTTCGATATCACCACGCAAAGAATTGACTTCTGTCTTCAGCGATTCAAGCAACTCGAGCATATCGAGTAGTGCCCGGTTATCAAGCATCTTTTCAACTTTAGCCAGACGTCCGCTAAGATCCTGCGTGATAGGTTCAAATACTGGAGCCTTATCTGCCGAAGTCGTTGCTTCCTCAGCGGAGACGGCTGTAATTAAAACAAGACTCAGGGTAAATAGTCGTATACTAAAATCCATTTATAAAATTCCTAATATAAAATCTCAACACGGCGATTTTGTTGCCAGGAGGCTTCATCGTGACCATCGATTTCTGGTCGTTCTTCACCATAACTGACTAATCTAATCTGGCTCGACGAAGCACCCAGTAACAACATTTGTTGTTTGATAGATTGTGCACGACGCTCACCAAGAGCTAGATTATATTCGCGAGAACCACGTTCATCGGCGTGCCCTTCAAGGGTAACCGTCGTGTCTGCATTCTGGCTAAGGTAAGCAGCATGTGCCTCAATAGCAGAGCGAAATTCTGAACGTATTTCACTACTGTCATATTCAAAGTAGATTACGCGAACTGACAGTGGGCTCTGTGGGTCATCAAGCTGGCTAAATCCGGATGTTGAACTATCATCAGTAGCATAAGCCTGTGCATCGCTATCATCAGCATTGGCATTAGCTTGCTGGCTACTGAGGTCTTCGACAGCTGCAGGCGCATCATCTTTAACCTTGTCTGAACTACAACCAAACAGCATTGCTGTAAGACTGATTACCAGTAATAAGCGTATAGACATATCTTTTCTCCTTATCAGCATTTAACAATGCTGTTATCTAAATAGCATAACATTCAATAGTGTGTCTGTATAAGCCAGACGGTTTATTTTAAAAACGGACCCCATGCGGGTTCACGAACATCACCTTGCTGTAAACCAAGGCGTTGATGAATTCGTCCATCAGTCGAAACGGCGGCTAATTGTGCACCACGTACACCGGTTGTAGCATAAATAATCATGCCGCCATTCGGTGCGAAACTGGGTGATTCGTCCAGTTTTGCATCGGTTAATGTATTTATATAGCCATTACTCAAATCAAGTAGGCCGATATGATATGAACCATTAACCGCGTGTACTAGTGTGATAAATTTACCGTCCGGTGAATAGGCTGGGCGTACATTGTATTTCCCTTCAAAGCTGACGCGCTTAGGTCGGCCACCACGAATATCCATCTCATAGATTTGTGGGCCACCACTGCGATCTGAAGTAAAAGCCAATTTTCGCCCATCGGGAGACCATGTCGGTTCTGTATCAATGCCACTATGATTAGTCATACGTTTCAGGGTCTTTGAATGCAGACTCATGATGTAGATTTCGGTATTACCATCTTTAGACAAGGTCATGGCTAACCGAGACCCTTCGGGGGACCAGGAAGGCGCGCTGTTTATTCCTTCATATGCAGCGACTCGTTCACGTTTACCCGTCAGTATATCTTGCACATAAATAGCCGAGTTCCTTCCTTCAAAGGACACATAAGCGATTTTCTTTCCATTGGGAGACCATGCAGGAGAAAGTAATGGCTCGGGCGATTCAAGTAGAATCTGTGCGTTATAGCCATCAGCATCAGCTATTTGTAGTGTATGAGTTTTTTTCTTTTTAGTTTTCTTAACGGTTATATAAGCAACACGTGTATCAAACGCACCTGGTGTGCCAGTGAGTTTTTCAAAAACAATATCGCTGATTTGATGAGCAACTCGACGTAATAAATTTGGTTTGGCTGGAATTCTAAAACCGGCTATTTGTTTTCCACGGTAAACATCGATCAAGCGAAAACTAACATCGTAGTCGCCGTTCTCTGTTAGCGTTAGATTACCAATAAGAATATTTTCCATTCCCAGCTTGCGCCAGTCATTAAAATTAATGGCATCAAATTCAGCTGGGCGTTGTGGCAGATCGAGCTCGTCCATGACATCAAAGCGCCCGCTTCTTTTCAGATCATCAGTAATTACTTTAGTTAAATCGATAGGAGCTACGCTACTGGCTTGTGACCAACTAAAAGGCACTATGGCGATTGGTAATGCCTGCTCAATTCCCTGAGTGATTTTGATATCAAGCACCGCCTGTGATTGTAGCGATACAAACATCAAGCCCGCGATAAAAAATTTAAAAGTAACTTTCATAATCTAGCTTATTTCCTATGGCTCAAATGTAAATCGAATATTACGCATTTTATCAAATAAACGAATCTCTTCAGGAACTGGCAGTGGTGATGCTAAATAAACAGATTTTTGAGCACGGGTATCAAATAAATCATTACCACTGGATGTTACAATAGAGGCTTCAACAACTTTACCGCCTTCAAGCATCCGAATCAAAATAACGCAGGACAAGCCTTCTGGCAGGTTGAGTTGATTAAAATTATTTTCAACCGCTCTTATTATTAGTGCCTGATATTTTTGAATCGTCGTAAGATCACGTTCTTGTTGTTCGGCCTCTAACTCGGCATCAAGCTGATCTTGTAATGCCTTTTCTTGTTCGTTTCGTTTTTCTTCTTCTTCTTTTTTCTTTTGCTCTGCTTTCTGTCTTTTCTTTTCAGCCTCTATTTTCTTGGTTTCCTCTTCAACTTTCTTTTTCTTTTCTTGTTCGAGCTTTGTTTTTTTCTCAAGTTCCTTTTTTTCTTTTTCTAGTTTTTTTATGCGCGCTTCTTCTTTTTTACGTTTCTTGGTTTCTTGTTCTTTTTTCTTTTTTATATCTTTCAGCTTTTTTTCTTCTGCCAGGCGTTTTTTCTTTGCATCATCTGCTTTTTTATCAAGATCTTTCTGGCGTTTTATCTCTTTTGCTATTTTTTCATCGTCCTGTTTTTTTAAACGCTTGAGTTCTAACTCAACTTGTTTTTTATCAACGGCTGATGCTTTGACAATATTGACGATAGGTTTTGGCGGCGGCGTAGGTTTTGGTGAAAACTCAAAACTGAATATCAAGACTGCTCCTAAAATAAGGTGCAGAATAATTGATAGTACTAATGACCGTGAGGTCAGAAACCAGTTTGCTTGCATATTAATTTTCAGGTGGATCAGTGATCATGCCAACGGACGGAACCCCTGCTTTCTGGAGCAAGGTCATGACTTGAACAACATGGCCGTAGGCAACGTTTGTATCACCGCCGACAAGTACTGGTATGCCCGGTTGGTATTTCAATAAAGCACTAACACGATTCAATAAAACGTCTGCCGCTACCGGTTTGTCCTGATCTTCACCATAGTTAATAAAATAATTTCCGTCTTTATCAACATTAACGATTACGGGTTCTTTTTCATTGGGTGGTAATGGTGATGATGGCGCCTGCGGTAGATCAACTTTTACACCTTGGCTCAGCAAAGGTGCTGTCACCATAAAAATAATCAACAACACCAACATAACATCAATGTAGGGAACGACATTGATCTCAGACATCGGACGCTTTTTAATTCGTTGTCTCATAATAATTTTTAAAGGACGTCTCTAAAAATAGTGATTTTTTCATGAGCGGAAGGAAGTCCCGCGCACACGACTGCATGGATGCAGGAGATAGAGCGATGCAGGAAGCCAAAGCCGAGAACCCGAGTGTATATGCCAATACATGAGGATTCGAGCACGGACGACTGCATGGATGCAGGAGCTAGAGCAATGCCGGGAGCAATTGCCGAACTGACGCAGCGATCGTGGAAAAAGTGCATTTTTAGAATGTCCTTAACTATGCGCATGTCTATTAAGGATTGACGCAAACTCTTCCATAAAGTTGTCATAACGATTAATCAATCGTTCAACGTCATAGGAATATCGGTTATAGGCAATAACGGCTGGTATTGCAGCAAACAAACCCATTGCTGTTGCAATCAAGGCTTCACTAATACCCGGCGCTACCATGGATATAGTCGCTTGTTGTACTGTGCCAAGCGCCTGAAAACTGTTCATTATTCCCCAGACGGTACCGAATAGACCGATGTAGGGGCTGGTTGACCCAACCGTTGCGAGGAAAGAAAGATTTGTTTCAAGATGATCCATTTCTTTATTCATGGCTATACGCATGGCACGTTGCGAACTCTCCACAATGTTTTCCGGATCAATTTTATCCTGATTGCGAGATCGCGCGAACTCTTTGAAACCCGCTTCAAATATCTTTTCCATACCACTAGGCTCATAACGTTTTGCGGAGACACGTGTATATAAGGGGCTGAGGTCTTCCACAGACCAGAATCGTTCTTCAAATAAATCAGCATCTTTTTTAGCTCGTTTTAGCAAGAGTTGTTTATTAAATATCATGGTCCATGAGACCAGCGATGCTAATACGAGTATTAACATAACAAATTGAACGAGAAGACTGGCGTTCAGGATTAAATCAATGAATGAATGATCAGGTGTCATTAGTTAGCAAACTCCATAAGTAATGCTTCAGGCATCGCAGATGCTTTTAATGTTAATGCGTTCAGACAGGCAACTTTCACTTCTGCCGCTATCAATAAATCGTTGTTCTTATTTTTTATTGTTTGTTGAAAGATCAAACTTGCACCGCGTTTTTTTAATAAAGACGATGTGACCATTAATAGATCATCTAAATATGCCGGTTTAACATATTCAATACTTACATTTTTTACAGCGAATAAAATGCCATGTGTATTCTTAAGCATGTCATGTTCATAGCCTACACTTCTCAACCACTCTGTTCTGGCGCGCTCCATATAACGTAAATAGTTGGCATAAAATACGATGCCCGCAGCGTCGGTATCCTCATAGTAGACGCGTACCTGCCAGTTAAATTCACCAGACATTTCGTTTACTGATCCTCTTCTTCAGTATCTTTAAATAAATCTGAATATTGAGGTGAGTCTTTAGGCATCTCCATGCCAAAATGCAACCAAGCCGTTTTTGTCGCCATTCTGCCTCTGGCTGTCCTCATCAAGAAACCTTGTTGGATTAAATAAGGCTCAAGGACATCTTCAATCGTGTCACGTTCTTCACTGATTGCAGCGGCCAAGCTATCAACACCTACTGGTCCACCATCAAATTTTTGTAGTATCGCTAACAATAATTTGCGATCCATCATGTCAAAGCCATGTGCATCTACATTTAACATATCTAATGCTCGCGATGATATGTCGTCGTTTATCTTCCCGTCCGCTTTTACCTGAGCGTAATCACGTACGCGTCTGAGTAAACGGTTTGCAATTCTAGGTGTCCCACGAGATCGTGCTGCAATTTCTCCAGCACCCTTATCATCAATTTCAACTTCAAGAATTCCAGCCGAGCGCCTGACGATCTCGCTCAATTCTTGTACAGAATAGAATTCGAGTCGTTGCACGATGCCAAAGCGGTCGCGTAAAGGAGACGTTAATAATCCTGCACGCGTTGTTGCGCCGACTAAGGTAAATGGCGGCACGTCAAGCTTAATAGCTCTTGCGGCGGGGCCTTCACCAATCATGATGTCGATTTGATAGTCTTCCATCGCTGGATATAGCACCTCTTCGACAACGGGACTCAATCGATGTATCTCATCTATAAATAACACATCATTGGGTTCGAGATTGGTTAACAAGGCAGCCAGATCCCCAGGCCGTTCTAATACGGGGCCAGAGGTTTGTCTCATATTGACGTTCATTTCATTGGCGATGATATGAGCTAATGTCGTTTTACCCAGACCTGGCGGCCCAAATATTAATACGTGATCCAGAGATTCGGCGCGTTGTCTGGCAGCGCCAATAAAAATCTCCATTTGTTCATGTACAGATGCCTGGCCGAGGTAGTCTTGTAGACGCTTTGGACGCAAAGCATTATCAGCGGCATCATCCTCTGCTGAGTTTTGGGGTGAAATAATTTCGTTTGGTTCGACCATGTCGGGTGACTATTTTCCCTGTAAACGGTTCATTACGCCAGTCGGGTTAATGAAAGAGCAGCACAAAAATGTTTTATTTTCGCGATTGCTGCGTTGACCCCGTGCTCAAATCCTCATGTATAACCTATACATTGCGGTTTTGCGCTCGGTGCCGCCTTGCTCTCACAAAGATAAATTCATTTTTTGAGCCGCTCTTTGCTATCTTGATTTAAAAATATGACAAAGTTGTGCCTAGAAAATGGCAATCTGCTGAATATTACCCTTGTTCAACTTTAATCCGGTTTATTTTTTAACCGAGTTTTTTAATGCCTCACGTATCAACTCTTCACTACTCATGCCGTCATTGGCTACGGCAAGCACAAAACGGCTGGCCTCTGGTGGTTTATAACCCAGACCAATCAAAGCGCTAACGGCCTCATTAACCGGGTCATTAGCGATACTTGGTATATCTTTGCTTCGAGTAATTGTCGCCGTCGGCAGACCATCGAGACGGTCACGCATCTCAACGATTAAACGCTCAGCCGTTTTTTTGCCAACACCTGGCAATTTAGTAAGTCTTGCCGCATCATTATTTTGAATACATTGGGCAAACTCGTCTGCCTCTATGCCAGACAAGATAGTCAATCCCATTTTAGCGCCGACGCCATTTACCTTTATTAACGTGCGAAACATATGGCGTTCATTTTCAGTCGCAAAACCAAACAGTAAATGCGCGTCATCACGAACGACTAGATGAGTAAATATCTCAACTTCATTTTTAACCTCAGGCAACGCATAAAATGTTGTCATTGGCGCTTCGATTTCATAACCGACGCCTTGCACGTCTAATAACAAGAGCGGCGGTTGTTTTTTTATGATGATGCCACGCAGGAAGCCGATCATTGTAGTCTTCCGTAGCGTATACCCGCAACGCCTTGCATGCGTAATAGGCCTTCGCGTGAATTCGCATGACACAGGGCTATTGCTAAGGCATCGGCCGCATCGGGTTTGGGTTTTTTATCTAGGCATAGCAGGATCTTAATCATGTGTTGCACTTGTTCTTTTGCGGCATGCCCTTTACCAACAGTCGCTTGTTTAACTTGATTGGCCGTATATTCATAAACTGGTAAATCCTGTATTGCACTAGCGGCAATAGCAACACCACGTGCTTGGCCGAGTTTAATTGCAGAATCCGCATTACGATTCATGAATATTTTTTCAATTGAAACTTCTGCTGGTTGGTATTCATGAATAACTTTAACAATGCCTTCATGAATCATTCTTAGTTTATCGCCGAGCGTGTCGCCGCTGATTTTTATGACACCACTATCGATGTGTTTAGCGTGGTTTCCTTGGGAGTCTATGATCCCATATCCTGTGTTAATTGAGCCGGGGTCAATGCCTAAGATCCGAATCAACTTAACTCAGCCAATACTTCATCAGGGATCTCTGCATTCGAATAGACCTTTTGTACATCATCCAGATCTTCTAGTACATCCAGCAGTTTTAACATGCTTTCTGCGCCTTTTTTATCAAGGTCGCATGCGGTCGAGGCACGCATAGTGATTTCTGCATTTTCTGGTTCGAAGCCGCCTGCTATCAAGGCATCTTTAGTATCAACAAAACTATCTGGCTCAGTAATCACATCGATGGAGCCATCACCATTGGTAACAATGTCATCTGCTCCGCCTTCTAATGCCGCTTCCATTACCGTGTCTTCATCTAGACCGCTTGCAAATGATATTAGTCCTACTTTGGTAAACAAATAGGCAACGGAACCATCAGTACCTAGATTGCCGCCGTATTTAGTAAAGGCGTGGCGAACTTCAGAGACGGTTCTATTTTTGTTGTCGGTCATGGTTTCGACTAAAACGGCGACGCCGCCTGGCCCATAACCTTCATATTTAAGTTCTTCTACATTATCGCTTTCGCTGTTCCCCGCACCGCGACTGACAGCGCGTTCAATCGTATCTTTGGGCATGCTTAGGGATTTAGCGGTATCGATTGCTGCTCTGAGTCTGGGGTTTGCATCTGGATCGCCACCGCCTAATCTTGCTGCGATGGTGACTTCGCGAATGAGTTTGGTGAAGAGTTTACCGCGTTTCGCGTCTTGTTTGCCTTTGCGGTGTTGGATATTAGCCCACTTACTATGACCTGCCATTTAAATATTCCGTACTGATTGAGTTTTTTGTAGAAAGCGATTCTAACATTCATGTTCAATATGCCCAAGACGCGTCTGCTAGCTTTAGGTTGAAAAAAACATATTTACACAATGAATTGTCTAGATTTGTTCTAGATCAATTTTCGGCCTTTTGGTTCAAAGTATGATTCAACGATGAATTTTTTTAATAATTTATAAAATGGAAGAGGAATTGCTTATGGCGAACGGGAAAGTAAATAATAAACAAGAAAATGAAACCTTAGCACCTGGGAAAGACGTGAAAAACACTAAGAATCCCAAGAAAGATGTTTCCCGTGCTCATGCCGGTGCGGTTTTACATGAGCTTGCTGAAAAACGCCATGATCCTGATGCCATTCGCAAAACATTCGAGACAGGTGAATACCCATATAGCTCCAAGATGCGCAGAGCGTCTTATGAAAAACAAAAAGCAATGTTGCAAGTGGAACTGCTAAAAGCCCAGCAATGGGTGAAGGAGTCAGGCCAAAAGATAGTTTTATTATTTGAAGGACGCGATGCAGCGGGCAAAGGCGGCACCATTAAGCGTTATATGGAACATATGAACCCGCGAAGTGCACGTGTTGTGGCGCTAGAAAAACCTACAGAAGAAGAAAGCGGCCAATGGTATTTTCAACGTTATATAAATAATTTACCAACAACAGGAGAGATTGTTCTGTTTGATCGCTCTTGGTATAACCGAGCTGGCGTCGAACGCGTAATGGGGTTTTGTAAACCCTCAGAATATCTTGAATTCATGCGTCAAACACCTGATCTTGAGCAAATGCTTGTTCGTAGTGGGATCCGCTTGTTCAAGTACTGGTTTTCAATTACACGCGAGGAACAGGCCCGACGTTTCGCTGCGCGCAGTGACGACCCACTTAAACAGTGGAAGCTGTCACCTATTGATAAGGCCTCTGTTGACCTTTGGGATGATTATACTGAGGCTAAAGAGGCTATGTTTTTCTATACAGATACGGCTGATGCACCTTGGCATATTATTAAATCAGACTGTAAGAAGCGTGCCCGTTTGAACTGCATGAGGCATTTCCTCTGGAATCTACCCTATCCTGACAAGGATCATCATGTAGTGCATCAACCAGATCCATTAATTGTAGGTTCAGGCAGTCATGTTGTGCATGCCAGCGAACATATACTCGGCAAGAGCCTACACCCGGAAACTCGGCGCAAATAGTTTAGAGAGTTTGATTATTGTAATATTTTGATGCTGGGGGGCGTTTAACGTTGGTTAAGCGTCTCCTGCCAGCTTTTTCTGATCCTTGGTAAAATCAAGCAAGCGCTGGATAGATCTTTGTGCACGTTGGGCGATATCAGATTCTACAAAGACTTCATTCTTCCCTGATTCTAAAACCTGAGACAATTTGCGAAGACTATTCATTGCCATCCAGGGACAGTGTGCACAACTAATACAGGTAGCACTTTTCCCTGCCGTCGGTGCTTCTATTAATGTTTTACCTGGGGCTGCCTGTTTCATCTTATGAAAGATGCCGTTATCTGTCGCCACGATAAATTCTTTAGCATCCATCTCGGTTACGGCCTTAATGATGCCTGTGGTGGAGCTGACTACATCCGCCTGCGCAATAACTGCGCCTGGTGATTCAGGGTGTACTAGTACTTTTGCATCAGGGTGATGTTCCCTTAATGTCTCCAGTTCTTTTCCCTTGAATTCTTCATGTACGATACAAGCGCCCTGCCAGATCAACATCTCAGCGCCTGTTTCTTTTTGTACATAGTCGCCAAGATATTTATCAGGCGCCCAGATTATTTTTTTACCTTCTGCAGCGAGATGTTTAATCACATCTACGGCGCTACCAGAAGTGACCATCCAGTCAGCACGGGCCTTAACTGCAGCACTGGTATTGGCATAAACGACAACCGTATGACCAGGGTGCGCATCACAAAAAGCCGAAAACTCATCTCCTGGACAACCAAGGTCCAATGAACAGTTGGCATTTAAATCCGGCATTAAAATGCGTTTTTCAGGGTTCAGTATCTTTGCTGTCTCACCCATAAATTTCACGCCACAAACGACGAGGGTTTCTGCATTGGATTCATGACCAAATCGAGCCATATCGAGTGAGTCGGAAACATAGCCGCCGGTTTCATCAGCGAGGACTTGCAGATCGGGTTCAGTGTAATAGTGTGCAACTAAAACTGCGTTTTGTTGCTTAAGCTGTGATTTGATTTTTTGGGTTAATTCAGCGCGTTCGTCATTGCTGATCTCTTCAACGACCGTTGGAGGAATTTGCTCTTTTGGCAAGCTGTAAGAACGATTAATTATGGCTTCAGCGGTCATACTCAAAACTATGGCGTACTTGATCTCGTTAAACAAGCAAAGGGATTAGTAAATTTTGGTTTAGAATTATTCTGGCTTGTTCGATTTTGCCAATTTAATTCCCAACTCTTTCAATTGTCTCGGGTTCGCCTTCGATGGCGCTGAAGTAAGCGGGCAACTGGCACTTTGCGTCTTTGGAAAGGCAATCACATCCCGAATGGACTCGCCACCGACCATCAGCATTACCGTACGATCTAATCCAAAGGCTATGCCGCCATGGGGCGGACAACCAAAACCTAGCGCTTCTAGCAAAAAGCCAAATTTTTCTTGGGCTTCTTCTTCGCCAATACCCAGCAATTCCAATACTGCAGATTGCATTTCAGCATTGTGAATACGAATAGAACCGCCACCTAGCTCTGTGCCGTTAAGTACTAAGTCATAAGCGCGCGATAATGTTTGTCCTGGGTTTTGTTTAATCGCATCAATATCAGTTGTATTGGGTGCGGTGAAGGGGTGGTGTAATGAGTCCCAACGTTTTTCATCTTCGTTATAGTCAAACATTGGGAAATCAACCACCCACATAGGTGCCCATTCGCCCTGGAGCAAATCAAGGTCATGGCCCAATTTATTTCGGAGTGCACCTAGTGCGTCATTAACAACCTTGGTTTTGTCTGCACCAAAGAAGATTAAATCACCGTCAGTAGCATTTGTGCGCTCGACGATCTTTGCCGCAACTTCATCAGGTAAAAACTTAAGAATAGGTGATTGTAAGCCTTCTGCTCCAGCCCCTACGTCGTTTACTTTGATGTAAGCAAGGCCTCTGGCTCCAAACTGTGCGATATAGTTTGTGTAATCATCTATCTGTTTTCGAGAGAGCTTACTGCCGCCAGGCACATGTAATGTTGCAACACGACCATCTTCCATGTTCGCTGGACCAGAGAAGACTTTGAATTCAACAGCCTTCATTAGATCGCTGACATCGATCAATTCAAGCGGATTTCTAAGGTCAGGTCTATCACTACCAAAACGTTCCATCGCCTCAGCATAGGTCATGCGTGGGAAAGGTGAAGGCAAATCGACATTCATTATCTTTTTAAAGAGTGAATGGATCATCTCTTCCATCATGCCGGTTATTTCATTCTCGTCCATGAACGAGGTCTCGATATCCAATTGCGTGAATTCGGGCTGACGATCTGCACGCAAATCTTCATCACGAAAACAACGTACGATTTGATAATAGCGATCCATGCCCGACATCATTAACAATTGTTTAAACAACTGCGGTGATTGTGGCAGGGCAAAGAAATTTCCCGGATGGGTACGGCTAGGTACCAGGTAATCGCGCGCACCTTCCGGCGTTGCTTTGGTGAGCATCGGCGTTTCGATATCAAGAAAGCCCTTGTCATCGAGGAAATTGCGCATTTCTTTAACGACTTGCGATCGTAGACGTAGGTTATTTTGCATTGCAGGACGACGCAGATCGACATAACGATATTTTAATTTCACATCGTCATGGACATTTTCATCATCCAACTGGAAAGGGGGTGTTTTAGCTTTGTTCAGGATTTCTATGGTATGTCCCAGAATTTCAACTTCGCCTGTGGGCATATCAGGGTTAACCGTGCCTTCTGGCCGGTTACGGACCTTACCGGTAATACGAATGACGAATTCATTACGGACAGAATCAGCAATTGCGAATGGTTCTGCACGGTCTGGATCAAACACGATCTGGGCAACACCTTCGCGATCACGTAGATCGATAAAAATGACGCCACCGTGGTCACGACGACGATGTACCCAACCGCAAAGCTCAACTTCTTGGTCGATATGGTTGCTATTTAGTTTTCCGCAATAATCACTGCGCATGTGTATATTCCATCTGGTCTGAACAAGGGGCGGAATCTTACGAGTCAGATGTCGATTGCGCAACTTTATTACGCGTTAATTCGGTTCTAATCGGGCCATCAGGGATAATTACGCCCATTGAGATGATAAATTTAAAGCCTTCTTCTACGGACATATCAAGCTCAGTGATGTCATCGCGGGGCACCATTATGATAAAACCGGAGGTTGGGTTAGGCGTCGTGGGCACAAATACAGCGGCTAAGTCTTCATTAAGACCATCTATATCGGTACTGACATCCTCATTAGTTAAAAAACCAATACTCCAGATCCCTTTACGAGGGTATTGCAACATAACGACTTTACGAAAAGATTTGCCATTAGAATCCAATATTGTGGTGGAGATCTGTTTTACGCTGCTATAAATCGATCTTACTAATGGAATACGGTTGAGTATGGACTCCCAAAATTCAACTAAGCGCCGGCCGAATAAATTAGCAGCGAGCATACCGGTAACTAAGAGAATACTGATGGCCAGAACGATGCCAAATCCCGGGACAGAAAAACCTAATACTGTTGCCGGTTGGTACTCAGGCGGCAATAAGAGAATGATATTGTCGAGTAGATCGACGACCAGCTTGACGATGACAACTGTTGCAGCAAAGGGTAGCCAGACTAAAAGGCCGGCAATAATATATTTCCTAAGCGTGCCCATTTATCAGGACATATTAAGCAGAATTAGCAGAGGGTTTTGGCGATTCTTTTTTTGCAGTTGATTTACTACTATCATCTGTTTTTTTAGTGTCAGAACCGCTTGTTTTCTTACCATCTGATTTATTGTTGTTGCTGGCATTAGCGTCTTTGCTTGGTTTTTTGTCTTTAAAGTCAGTTTCATACCAGCCGGTGCCTTTTAATTTGAATGCAGCAGCTGAAACCAGTTTCTGAAGACTATCTTCCCCGCACTCAGGACACGTTTTAGCGGGTTCGTCACTGATTTTTTGTAGTTTTTCCAGGCGATGCTCACAATGATTACATCGATATTCATAAATAGGCACTGATAAAGATCTCCAAAATTAATATGCGCTAGAATACAGCAGAAAATAGGGCTATGACCAACTAATATCAAGATCTTGCCAACCTTGTTACAGTTTATGTTTTACGCACAGGCATTTCTTGGGTATCATCGCCGCCTTTGCTGCACAGGCCTTCTGATCTTTGCCTATGCAATATTCTGAAATCTCACACCGGGCCGTTAGCTCAGCCGGTAGAGCAGTGGATTTTTAATCCATTGGTCGGGCGTTCGAATCGCCCACGGCCCACCATTTCATTGCCTCTTAAGCATTTGGTATCGACAATAGCTTGTGCGCGTGGATAACTTTACCTGTTAGTTTTGTACTGTAGCCGGGTAATTTATTGATTTTGCCTTTAAGTTTTTTGTCTTTCATTATTAAGCGAATTTCACTTAATACTTCTTTTGCTAAAGACTTCTGCATGGCTAAGACGTAGCTTTCAGTAATCATTGGTAGAAATGATAGCTCGAATTCGGTTGCTGCGGCCTTTAACCCAAAGCCCGCATCAGCATGACCGCTGGATATTAAGGCTGCTACAGCGGAATGCGTAAACTCTTCCTTTTGATAACCATTAATATTTTTCTTATTAATTCCATTTTGTTTGATTAATTCATCAAAGATTGCCCGCGTACCCGATCCTTTTTGTCGATTAACGAACCTCAAGGAACGCCGAGTTAAATCATTAATTGACGTAACATGCTCTGCTATTGAAGGTTTAATAATCAAGCCTTGTTCACGTGATGCCAGTTGGATCAATATATGTTTCTCATCATCTAACCACTGTGAATACTCAGGGGCGAGGTTTTCTGCTAACGCACCTTCTGGAAAATGAAACCCGGCAATGTCGATTTGATGTGCATTTAACAGTTTCAGGTTTTCAAGACTACCGCGCGACTGAAATTCTATAGCGTAATGCCCCGTCTTCTCACTAATGGACTGTAGATGGTTAATGGCTAGGTCATGACTACAAGATGCGATGCACTGTTTCGCGTTATCATTAGGGCCGATTAATTCTTTGATCTCATTATTTAGTTTGTCGGCGATGTGTAGCAGAGTCTTTGAATAATCAGCATCTATGTTTCGTTTTGTTTCTATAAGCTTTTGTCCGAGTGGACTAAGCTTTGAGCCGCGACCGCGTTCCTTAATACACAAAGGCGTAAGAAAGACTTCATTCCAGTAGCGTATAAGCTCCCAGGCAGTTCGATATGAAACTTTGATTTCCTTTGCGGCTGCTTGCAGTGATCCGCTTTGATGTATTTCCTCAAGCAACGGTAGTAAGCGTTGGTCCAGTTCCTGATTGGCATCGATAGATTGCCACTGGACATTAAATTCAATTCGCATAAGTCAATTTATTTTATATGTAAGTAAAAGCATATTTGTGCATCATAAATATGATGATATAAAGCGCATTAAATATAACTATAAATTAAATAAATACAAATATATGCAAATAAATACATATATTTATTCATTTCGAGGCACCATGAAAATTTTTAAATTAATCTTGTTTGCTCTGTCGTGCCTTTTTTATTGTTCATGTGCATTTGCGGGTACGGGTACAGATGGCAAGCCATGGCGTTTGAATAGCGCGCTAGATTTGCCGGACGTTTTTTCAATATCAGGACACCACCGAACACGATTTGAAAATGTTGATGGACAGTATCGAGGTAGTCGAAATGGCGGCGACCAAGCGCTGGTATTTCGAACAGTTGTTTTGGCCAAGCTTGATTTTAAACATGTTAAATTTGCTGCAGAAATGCTGGATTCGCGAGTTGAATTAGCGGACCCGGGTACGCCTTTGTCTGGCAGTGTTGTTAATCCATTAGAGCTATTACAGGCCTATGTCGAAGTGCCGTTGGATAATATGCTAGGTCGAGGTAGTAAAAGCAAGGTTCGCGGTGGTCGAATCACTATGGACATGGGTAGCCGTCGTTTAGTGGCACGGAACCGTTTCCGAAATACTATTAATGGTTTCACAGGTATTGATTGGCGTTGGCAGGGGGCAAACAAACAGAAGTTTCGATTTTTTTATACCTTGCCTGTACAACGTTTGTTCAGTGGTAGTGCCTTAGATAATGAAGCCAAGTTTGATAAGGAACATGAGGAGGTTCGTTTTTGGGGTGTCTATTATGCTCCCAATAAATTGCCATGGGACGATCAGCTTGAGTTTTATTTCCTGGGATTGAATGAAGAAGATGTTGCCGGAGTGTTAAGCACACGTGATCGAGATCTGTACACGCCGGGATTACGACTCTATAGAAAACCGATAAAGAATCAGTTCGATTATCAAGTGGAGTCGATCTTTCAATTTGGCAAATCTCGTTCATCAACGACTTCAATAACCGACCTAGATCATTTCGCTTATTTTCATCATGCTGAAATTGGATATAGCTTTGCTGCAAGTTGGTCGCCGAGATTAGTCCTTCAGTATGATTATGCTAGCGGTGATGATGATCCAAATGATGCTGACAATAACCGTTTTGATACGCTCTATGGCGCGCGTCGTTTTGATTTTGGTCCAACGGGAATTTATGGGCCATTTGCGAGAGCTAATCTGAGTACGCCGGGTGTGCGCTTAAAATTAAAGCCCGCCGTTAACGTTACTAGCTTTCTTGCATTACGTGGTTATTGGTTGGCCTCTGATAATGATGCGTGGACAACTGCACGAATTGCGAATGCTGCTGGTCAATCAGATAATTATATCGGGACGCAGATTGAGGCGCGAGTGCGTTGGGAAGCATTGCCGAAAAATATTCGAATAGAAGTAGGTGCTGCACATTTGTTTGCCGGTGATGTAATGGATGGTGCGGGCAAAAGTGATGCGACCTATTTATATTCACAGGCTGTTTTTTGGTTTTAATTAATTAATAAAGGTTATAAAAATAAGCATGAAAAACATATTTCAATTATTACTTGCGTGTCTGATTTTATTTCCCGGGGTTGTTTCCGCAGGAGAAGTGAGGCTTAAGATGGCAACAACAACCAGCACTGACAACTCAGGCTTATTGGCTGTGTTAAACCCACCATTTGAAAATAAATATAATGTGAAGCTAGATGTTATTTCGGTAGGTACAGGGAAGGCTATTCGTTTAGGTAAAAATGGTGATGTTGATCTGATTTTTGTGCATGCACCAGGAGCAGAAAAGAAATTTGTTACCGAGGGCTCTGGAATTGAACGAGAACCAGTTATGCATAATGATTTTGTCATCGTTGGCCCGGATGCTGATCCGGCCGGTCTTAAGAACGCAAATAACATTGTCGATGCAATGTCAAAGCTGATTGAAGCGAAACATGTTTTTGTTTCTCGTGGTGATGATTCTGGCACACATAAAAAAGAGAAAAGTCTTTGGAAAATGACAGGCAAAGAACCTTTTGGTGACTGGTATCTTGCGGTTGGGCAAGGCATGGGCGTTGTGCTGAGAATAGCCGATGATAAAGAAGCCTATACGTTGACCGATAGGGGTACTTATCTGGCTTATAAAGACAAGATGAAATTAAGAGTGGTGTTTGAAAACGACCCCGGGCTTTTTAATCCTTATCATGTGATTATGGTAAACCCTGAAAAACATCCGCATGCAAAAATTGAAATGGCGAGAAATTATTCCAATTTTATCCGTAGCAGTGAAGGCCAGGACTTGATTCGAAATTTTAAGGTCAATGGTGAGATATTATTCCATCCTGATGTAATAAAGTAAGCAAGAGATATTTTCTGTGATTCTCAGAGACGGTGAAAAATATAATAGTTTATGTTTATAATAGAGCTTCAAGAACACATACAGTTTGTTGTTAGTCATTCAATAAAAAGAGGAAACTGCTGATGAACGAAGATCATATTATTGCTGCAATTCTTGCTGCTGGGTTAATCTCGCAAAATAAAGATGATGCTATCGAACCTAAAGATGCTGTCGGTTTGTACGGGCTGTGCCTGACAGAACTGATTGCATCTAATCGTGCTCCCAAGTAGCAAGCGTGATTTTTTATCTATGATCAGTGTGTAAATTAAATGCCGCTTTTCTTTGGGGAGCTAGTGTTTAGTTTTACTAAATAGAAAACCGTAAACAGCAAAATAACAATAAAGCTCATCCAACCGAACGTTGAGTTGTACTGGCTTACGAGATAATCATAATTACTGTTATGCGCTCGATTGGTGTAGTAATCACCAAGCTTGATTAACATCACTATGCCTGCATGGACGCCTATACAGGCAGCAATACCTCGATGTTTTAATCGCAATAAGCCAAGCAATACACCAAAGATAAATAAGGTTAAGAAGTAATCTACAATAGACCATTCATGAAAGCGACGGAATGCTTCGGGCATCATGCCGATGCCGGTTAACCAACCGATGTCTGTATCTCCAGGCAGATCACGATATCGAATAAAGTGTACGGCTGAATAAACAAGGCTTGAAAAGAAGACTGTAACTACTGCCCCTGTCTGCTTGTATAAGCCAGTAAATAAAGCACCTCGAAAAATTGACTCTTCAACTAAGCCAATTAACAAACCTGCTAGGATAGCCTTTGTAAGACGCTCCATGAATAATGCTATTGAAATGCTGCGGCTAGTATCAATCTCATGAATGCCAAGCAATAGTAATAGCACCTCAATTATCAACATAATAATCATGCCATAGACAAAACCATTAAACATGCTATTCAAAAACTTTAAGAGTTTTCCGTTATAACCAAAAGCCTTGAATGAGAGTGAATTGTATAGCTGTAAATAAATGCCACTGATTATCAAGCCGCTGATCAGAGTTGCATATGTAAGATATTTGCGAAAGGCGAGACCCAGCACCGGATCCAGTAATAGTTTTAGTGGATATGCCATTATGGCGCCGGCGAAAAACGCAAGCACAACAAATAAGCAGAATATTATTATCGCACGCATTGAGTTACAGAATAGTAATAGGATAGTAAATTATTCAATCCGTGTTTCGATCGAGTCAGTGTTATTTTTATTATCACTCCATGACAGCCCAAGCTTATCGCCAACACTGGCACCTTTAAACATGAATGATAAGTAGGGGTTTTTTGATACGGCCCGACTCCAGTCGCAAGACATAACAACGATATCATTATGTTTTACTATAACTTCATTAATATAATGCACCGGCACAAGTTCGCTGGTTTCGCTATCGATTCGAAAACCAGTTTCCATAGGGTGCCTTATGATGGCACGTACTGTCGTGACACCATCGTTGGTTTTTGTTTTTAGACGTATGGTTGATGCCATCAATCTGAACTCTGTGGTAGAACTCGCTTTAGAGTGCATTCAAAAATGTTTAGCGTGCCGCTTAGAAAGACAATCATAGTCGTTCTATGGTTGTCTTTCGCTGGCAAGCGATAGGCATTTTGGGTGTGCTATAAAGTGAGCGCTCATATTCAGTGGATAAGCAAAATATTGAACTTATGCCGACGGTTTTTAATAAATTAATCATTTGATAAATATTAGTGGTTCTACTGCGGAGTTCAGATTTAACCACAGCCTCCTTCATGGACTTCTATGAATTTGCGTGTACTAAATATCATGCCATTACTTTTTACCGTCACGATGATATTCGATGCTTGCTGTATTTTTATTCGCGTTGATATAAAGCCCACACAACCAGGAAAAAGATCAAAGTTTGCAATTAATGGATTAGGGTTTTTATCAACGAATATTGTAATAGATTCTATATTCGGCAAGTCCGTTTTGACCTTGATCGGTACTACGGCACCATTCTCTACAACAGCGTGAACCCCGATGCTGATCTGCTCAGATTCTTTTATTTTTTGATTAGGAAAATAAGCGGCAATGGCTTCGTCATAGTCGACTGCAGAAAAGGCAGCCTCGTTCCATTTAGCCAAGACAGCTAAGGGCTTAAATAGACCGGAAACCAGAATCATTGAACCTGATGCTAAATATTTAAGAGTGTCTCTGCGTAACATAATCTTTTAAAATTTAGTGATTACCTGAGCCCTTCTTCAAGCTCAAGCTCATATTTAAATTCTTCCATACGTGCGTTAATGCGTTGTTCTTGATAATAATCAATCTGATATTGTTGCTTTATAAATGTGAGCTTATCCACGGCGAGCCGTGTTTGCGCAGCAAGATAATAATATTCTGACTGGATGATTGCTGTTTCGATTTCATTGCCTAGCATAGCCTCTGCTTGTCCGAGTAGGCTGTAGCTTTCAAGGTCATGTTGATGGTGACGTTCATAATTTTTTAAAACATTTCTGGCTTCTTTTCCATTATTCACATCAAGCAATGCTTTGCTATAAGCCATTACAACCGGTCTGTAATCGGGATAAAGGCCATAAGCTTTTTTAAATACAGTAAATGCACCATTGTAGTTTGATTGAGCCGTCTCAAGTTTTGCCGCTAACAATAAATAGGCAACATCATCAGGATCATCTTTTAAAAGGTAGTCGACTTGTTGTTTTGCGCGAGCAAATTCCCTGTCGCCGATGTAGGCATAGGCTAAACCATATCTAATCGGCAATTTTTCATTTGCGGCTCCGGTATATTCATCAAGGATTTGACGTAAAGCGCTGATGGCGTCTTTTGGTGTCTTTGATGATGTTACGAAAAGTTTGTACCGAATCAAGTCATAGGAATGTGAATTAGTAAATTCATTTAATGGAAATTCTTCGGCGCGCGCGCGCGAATCAGCAATTCGTGAAGTCGTTAGCGGATGTGTACGTAAAAATTCTGGTGCGGCACTTTGAGAATACCTTGATAATTGTTGTAATTTTTCAAAGAATGCAGGCATGCCTCTTGGATCATAGCCTGCGCTGACTAATACTTGCATTCCAATTCGATCCGCTTCTTGTTCATTGGCACGAGTAAAATTCGCCGAATTTTGCGCGGCTAAGCCGGCTGCACCTGTCATGGCTGCCATCCCAGCCTCTGGGTTTGAAATGCCAATTAATATCGCGCCAATCAATGCTGCCGTATTAAGTAAACTGTATTTGCTTGCTTCTTCAAACTGACGTGCGAGGTGACGTTGGGTGACGTGTGAAATTTCATGCGCCATAACGGCAGCTAACTCGCTTTCGTTGCTAGAATTTAAAATCACACCGCTATTCATCCCTATAATGCCGCCGGGCCCTGCAAAGGCGTTTATGCCTGAGTCATTAACTACAAAAAAAGTAAACGGCTGTTCATTATTATCGCTATGAGAAGCCAATTTATATCCAAGCGACTGGATATAAGATTCAACTTCAGGATCTTTGCTCACGCTGGCGAAATGACGCACCTGATTTAAAAATATTTTGCCGAGCCGTCGTTCATATTCTGGTGAGACAACGCTGCCAGCAGAATCACCAAAATCAGGCAGATCGTCAGCGATTACAAGAAAAGGAGATAACACAAGAAAGAAGATAAATATCTTGTTAATTACTCGTCGGTACAGGCTTAAAAAAGGCATATAAAAATTATTTTGATGATATCAAATACAACACATTATCTTAGGTTTGCTTTATTATTCGCAGTTTAGCATAACTAATATAGACCCGGTCTCATGCAGTTCGGTTTCATATTTAATTTATAATTCAGGAGAAATAATTTATGGCAGCGGCCAAAAATGCTTTTTATGCGCAGTCTGGCGGTGTTACGGCGGTAATCAATGCCAGTGCATGTGGCGTTATAGAAACCGCAAGGCAACATCCAGCAGAGATCGCCAATGTTTATGCTGGACGGAACGGTATTATTGGCGCATTAACCGAAGACTTGATTGATACCAGCCTGGAATCTGATTCTGATATAGCAGGGCTACGCTATACGCCCTCTGGAGCATTTGGTTCTTGCCGTTTTAAATTAAAAGGATTGGATGAGAGCAAGGCTGAATATGAACGCCTAATCGAGGTGTTCAAGGCACATAATATTGGCTACTTCTTTTATAACGGCGGCGGTGATTCAGCAGATACTTGCCATAAGGTCTCACAGATATCTGAAAAAATGGGATTTCCTATTCAAGCCATTCATGTGCCAAAAACGGTCGATAATGATTTACCTATTACAGATGTTTGCCCGGGTTTTGGATCAGTTGCTAAATATATTGCAATCTCAACCCGTGAGGCCTCATATGATGTTTGCTCGATGGCAAAGACTTCAACCAAGGTATTTGTGCTCGAAGTAATGGGACGTCATGCGGGCTGGATTGCCGCCGCTGGCGGTTTGGCAGCCGATAAAGATAACGATATCCCAATCTTGATTTTATTCCCTGAAGTCGAATTTAATCAGGACGCATTCATAAGCAAGGTTAAAGAGAAAGTTGAAACTCATGGATATTGCTCAATCGTAGTTTCTGAGGGCGCACATTGGCCAGATGGTAAGTTTCTGGCGGAACAAGGAACTCAGGATGCCTTTGGGCACGCTCAATTAGGTGGCGCCGCTCCAGTTGTAGCCAATATGATCAAAGATGCTCTAGGTTATAAATATCATTGGGCGGTTGCGGATTACCTGCAACGTGCCGCACGTCATATCGCTTCAAAGACGGACGTCGAACAAGCCTATGCATTAGGCAAGGCAGCCGTAGAGATGGCCATTGCTGGAGAGAACGCAGTCATGCCAACAGTGCATCGCATATCAGATGAGCCTTATGTTTGGGAAATAGGAAAGGCAAAGCTGGAAGATGTTGCGAATGTTGAAAAGATGATGCCAAAAGATTTTATTACCGAGGATGGCTTTGGAATCACCGAAGCATGTCGCCGATATCTAAGTCCTTTAATTGAAGGTGAAGATTATCCACCTTATGAAAAAGGTTTGCCGAAATATGTGACGCTTAAAAACAATGCAGTAGAAAAAATATTAGATACAGAATTTATACTCTGATTTATTAAGCAATCTAATCGTGCCGATCAAACTTTATTACGCCCATGATCCAATGTGTAGCTGGTGTTGGGCGTTCAGGCCGTCATTACTTTCTTTATTGGAAGGTTTGTCAGAGGAAATAGTAACCGTTCGTTTACTGGGTGGCTTAGCACCTGATAGTGAAGAACCCATGCCAAAGGAAACGCGACAGCTTGTTCAGGGGCACTGGCAAACTATCGAGCAGCAAGTTCCTCTCACAAAATTTAATTATGACTTTTGGACTAAATGCGAACCGAGACGAAGCACATATCCTTCCTGCCGAGCTGTAATTGCGGCACGCAATCAAGGTCAGGAGTTTGATGCTAAAATGACTGTTGCGATTCAGCAGGCGTATTACTTACAGGCACGCAATCCATCTGATTACTCAACCTTGATTGCCCTGTCTGATGAATTAGGCTTAGATCAGGACAAGTTTGCTCAGGATATTAAATCATTGGAAACGAATGAAACCTTACGCCAAGAAATAAAGCTATCGAGACGTTTGGGTTTAAATAGTTTTCCTAGCCTATTTTTAGATAAAGGGGAAGAACAGCTAAGGATCAATCCAGAATATTTAAACGCAGAGGCAATGCTAGAAAAAATCAATCGATTCACATGAGTGATTAAGATTGATAAACATATATTTTCTATTCATCAGATGTATATTGTGCATTTTTCGCGTCTGAAATTATTCAAACTTAGACCATGACACATTTTATTCACGGCTTTTCTCTTAACAACCTGCGCGGCGATATCTACGGTGGTCTTACAGCTGCGGTAGTTGCGCTTCCACTTGCCCTTGCCTTCGGCGTTACATCAGGTATTGGTCCATTGGCCGGGATGTACGGCGCGATTATTGTCGGTTTCTTTGCTGCAATTTTTGGTGGTACACCAGCGCAAATATCGGGTCCAACGGGACCGATGACCGTTGTTATGACAGCGATTGTTATCCATTTTTCACATAATCCGGCAATGGCTTTCACGATCGTCATGCTCGGCGGCGCGTTTCAAATTCTCTTTGCCGTGCTTAAGTTTGGCCGTTATATCAATCTGGTGCCTTATCCAGTTATCTCCGGGTTTATGAGTGGCATTGGCTGCATCATTATTATCTTGCAATTGGCGCCCTTTGTTGGACAGGCTGGGGTTGGTGGGGCGTTAAAATCGATCTTGGCACTGCCCGAATTATTGAGTCAGATTCATTCGAGCGCCTTAATTCTTGGCGTCGTTGCTCTTGCGACAGTCTGGTTTATTCCTCGACGTATAAGCCGTTATATTCCCGGGCCATTACTCGCGCTGTTACTTGGCACGACACTGAGCTACTTTTTTCTGAATGATGTGACCATTATTGGAGAGATACCGAGCGGTCTTCCAAGTATTCAACTTCCGGTTTTTTCTATTGAAGAATTTGCGGTGATTATAAAATATTCATTGGTGTTGGCATTTCTCGGGTCCATTGATTCTTTATTAACATCATTGATAGCAGATAGCATTACGCACACACACCATAAGTCTGATCGTGAATTGTTCGGTCAGGGAATAGGCAATATTGTCAGCGGCATGTTTGGTGGTTTACCAGGCGCAGGCGCAACAATGCGCACTGTCGTCAATGTCCGTGCTGGTGGACGAACGCCAATCTCAGGTGCATTGCATGCCTTTGTTTTATTGCTAATGGTCTTGGGCTTAGGCGCACTTGCAGAACACATACCGCATGCCGTGCTCGCAGGCATATTGCTTAAAGTGGGGTTCGATATAGTTGACTGGAAGTACTTAAGTCGAGTCCGTAGTGCGCCTCGTTCAGGCATGTTGATAATGCTGACTACATTTTTATTAACAGTATTAGTCGATCTCATTACTGCTGTTGCTGTTGGAACTGTTATGGCGAGCCTTTTATTTGTTAAGCGTATGTCTGATTTGCAAGCAGATAGCATGAAAGTTGTAGGCAGTCCCGATGATTGGCATGAGCTAACTGAAGAAGAAGCCGAGATCCTTGAGATTGCAGACGGACACATCATCTTATTTCATATAGAAGGTCCAATGAGTTTTGGTTCTGCCAAAGGCATCGTTAAGAGACTCTCAGCTAATCGTGAACAAGATGTTTTAATAATCGATTTTTCAGATGTGCCTTTCATAGATAGCACGGCGTCGTTAGCAATAGAAGAAATCATACTCAAAGCACAAAGCGACAATGATTATGTTGTTCTGTGTGGCATGTGTCCGCCGGTAGAGAAAGTATTGCGTCAAATTGGTGTTGCCAAACTATTGCCCGACAATCAAATAACGCAAACTCGTTTACAGGCATTGAAAATATCAGAACAGATGCTGAAAAAATAGGTGCGTTTATTTAAATTCGTTTGGATCTAGGTGAAACACGGCAAATAATTTAAATTTTCGCAGATCTAGACAGGATATTTACACCCTAATCCCGCATTTCATCAGTGCAAATATAGACTGAAATAAGCTGAAAATGAGAGTTTAACCCCTGTTTTTGCCTTCAAACAAGAAATAGGAGGTTGGAGAAGCTATTAATCTGGTGAAAACTACATTTTCTAAAGGTCGCACTTAAATTAACAATTGCTAACTAGTTCCAAAAAGAGTAGAGACTTTTAGGAAACTTTCTTTATAATGCCTATAAATGAACCATGTAGTTAAACCATCGTCTTATGTACGTTAGAAGTTTTCCTGCCAAGTTAAACTCAAAACCACACGAATTAATAATTAAAGTATGAAGATTGTAAAAGGAGAATTAAGTCTCGGCCGATTTCTGGTGCCTTACCGAATTTATGGTGAAGCTGAGAAGACTATCGTCTGCATTAGCGGTGCTAAACAGACAATGGCGGCATGGAGATCATTCGTCAGTCACTTTGTTGCTGATTATTCCGTGGTTGTATTTGACTTGCCGGGCCAAGGGCGCGGGAAAATACTGTCTGGTGCGGCAGGCATCCAATTTGATGAACAGATTGATATATTACATAACGTTATCAATGAAACTAATCGAAATGGCACAGTAATTTTAGCGGCCGCTTCATGGGGAACAATTATCTCTGTTGCATTAGCTTCACGTCACCCAGAATTAGTCGACAAGATGATCTTGGGCAGTTTTGGTGCGAAACCGAATAAGGCCGTGATCGAGGTAATCAAAGAAGGAAAAGAGTTGTTCGATACTAACAACAGTGATGATATCGCACCTTTGATGATAGAAAAATTTGGTCAGCACATTCCTGATACCCATAAAAAGCAGATTATCGAGCAGTTTCGTGGCATGAGTCGTGAGCAATTCCTCAGCTTCTATGACCATTGTGAGTTTGTTGAGCAGGCATCAGATATCGAAGATTTTATCGATTTAGGAAATATCACTGCGTCTACCCTTATATTGAGTGGTGAGTTTGATGCGATTTTAGATCCGGGCGATATTGAAAAAGCCTCCTCCCGAATCCCCGATTGTGAATTCAAGATGATCCCAGGTGCTGGACATTTCCTACACTGGGAACAAGCAGACATTCTTCATACCTACAGTGAGTTCCTCGCCAGATAATAATTTGGTGGGCTCTGACCTTCCTGAATCTAAACTTGATTTGAAGCCGATTGATACGGTTTCTAATATTGATGCAGAAGAATTCTCAAGATCCTATTTCAGGCCGCTCCGGCCATTGGTTATCCAAGACATGGCAAAAGCCTGGCCTGCGCTAGATAAGTGGAGTCCTGAATTCTTCAAAGAACAACACGGCAATAAACAAGTTAAAGTCTATGACTCAAGTTTCGTCTCTGCCGGTAAGAATTACATGTCAAAGTCGAAGAGTATCTCCTTTAGGGATTACATCGATGTGGTTGTGACAAAAGAGCAAGACCTGCGCATGTTTCTCTATAATATCAAATCCGAGATCCCGGAATTAGTCGATGACATTACCTTCCCCTCTATATTAAAGGGCGTATCACGGAATTTTGTTTTTATGTTTTTCGGTTGTAAAGGATCAGTAACCCAAATGCATTTTGATATCGATATGTCACACGTGCTTCACACTGCACTGTATGGCAAAAAAACAGTTTATCTATTCCCCCATGAACAAAAAAAGAATTTACATGGCTATCCATTTACTTGTAGAAGCTATGTCGATGTTGAGAGACCGGATTTCGAGCAGTTTCCCGGCTTAAAGGACTTGGAAGGATATAAGGTGGTGCTTGAACGAGGAGAAACATTGTATATCCCTAGTGGTTACTGGCACCATTTTGTCTACGATGAACCTAGCTATGCAATTTCATTAAGATGTACTAGTCAAACTTGGACGGGTAAATTACATGGTGCTATGAATCTACTTGTTCTTTCCCCGATTGATAGGTTAATGAATAAAGTTTCGCCACAGGGCTGGTTTAATTGGAAACAACAACAGGCTCTTAAATCACATTAATTCACGATCAAATCATTAAACTTCGCTTTTAGCTATTCGGATTTAGTCGGCTGCTATATCTCTATAGAAAACGTTTTATTACTTCCCATTGCAATAATTTTTGTTCGAATGTCAGTGCAGCATGCGCCGGGCTAGTGGAGGGCAATCTGAAAAAGGACAAGTCTTGCTGTGCTTGTTTCAGTGTCTTTAAACTATTTTTCTTAAAGAGTTGTTCGGCTTTTGCACCATTAAAGAAAACACCGGTAACGTGCTTATGTATTGAGAAGAATTCTATAAAATCATTCGGCTCTATGGTGGATTGATCAATATCAGAATCAAGACTACCTTCGCGATAACAGCTTTTTAAGACATCCCATAATGCAATATTGTTTTTTAGGAGCAGAGTTTTACGGTCGTTATAAGTCAATTCATTATCTATTTTCAGTAACTTGAACATGATGGGCCAAAAACTATTACGAGGGTGCGCATAGTATTGGTTTTCCTCAATCGACTTTTGTCCTGGCATGGAGCCAAGTATCAGTATCTTTGCATCGGATTTTGCTACAAGGGGAAAGCCAGTGCTCTTTGTCATTGTAAAAGAATATTTTGATCATGGGAGAAGCACAATAGGATGCTCGAAAATGCCACTATCATAGAAAAACAGGATGGATCCTTTGAAGTTACTTGATATCCAAGTACAATCTGCACCATTTTTTGGCACCGGCAAAGCAAGAGGGGACATTGCCGGTGATTATTTTGCTCTTTTGTCCTTCAAATCAATAACTTATAAAAGTTAGGGGAATTTATATGCCAGGCATAACAATTACGGTCACTACAATCCTGTCGCTGATGGGCTTGGGGATAGCCTTCTTTTACATGAAGAAGGTTGTAAGTATACCGCTTGATCTAGGTCTAGATGAAGCTCAGTCGAAGAAGCTAACCTTCATCCATGGTGCTATTGCCGAGGGAGCCATGGCTTTCTTGAAGCAGGAATACAAAGTCCTGACGATATTCATGGTGGTATTTGCCGCCATTATCGCCATTCTGATCAACGATACTCATACCCCTGATATTCATGAGGGCATCTATACCGCTATCGCTTTCCTCTTTGGTGGCGCGATATCCATCGCTTCTGGCTATATCGGTATGAAGGTAGCAACTCAAGGCAACGCACGAACTACGGTTTCTGCGAAGAAAGACATTTCCGCAGCTTACGATGTGGCCATTAACTCTGGTGCAGTAATGGGATTTGCCCTTGTAGGACTGGCGACCCTCGGACTGGTTATCATCTATGTGGTGATGAGCACTTTGCTTGCTGATCTTGGACCTGAGAACAACCACATCCTTATGGAAGTGATTGCTGGCTTTGGACTAGGTGGTTCTACAATCGCGTTATTTGCACGAGTTGGCGGCGGTATCTTCACTAAGGCTGCTGACGTTGGTGCTGACCTTGTTGGTAAAGTTGAGCAGGGCATCCCAGAGGATGATCCCCGTAACCCAGCGGTAATCGCAGACAACGTTGGCGACAACGTGGGTGATGTTGCGGGTATGGGCGCTGACCTTTTCGGTTCTTGTGCAGAAAGCACCTGTGCTGCAATGGTTATAAGTGCGGTAGTTTTTGCCGGTAACCCAGATGCAATGCTGTTCCCAATTTTGATCAGTGCTGTAGGTATTCCAATAGCCTTGCTCACTAAACTC
>JAJFKM010000016.1 GCA_021773215.1 Gammaproteobacteria bacterium | reverse complement strand
TCATAGATTTTTGGTATCGCATCGCTTGGAAACTCGACGTCCAATACAGCACCAATAATTTGTACGATTTTTCCAGAACTCATCGTTTTCGTTCCTCGTGTATTTTCTCTAAATATCTTAATTAAAAATCTTTCTTTGACTTATACCGCAGCTGCACCAGCAACAATTTCAGAAAGCTCCTGAGTAATCGCAGCTTGTCGCGCTTTGTTATAAATCAACTCTAATTCATCAATAAGCTCACCGGCATTATCCGAGGCGCTCTTCATTGCCACCATTCGTGCTGACATTTCACAGGCAATATTTTCCACTACACCCGTATATACTTGAGACTCAATATAACGAGTCAGTAGTTGGTCCAGAACTTCTTCTGCATCGGGCTCATATAAATAATCCCAATGGTGTCCATAATCTTCACTCTCCACAGCCTTCCCTGGAATCAATTGTTCCAGATGTGGTTGTTGCACTATCGAGTTTACAAACTTATTTGAAATAAGATGCAATTCATCAATGCTGCCTTCTTTATAATTGTTCAACATGATCATGACTGCACCGATCAATTCGTCGAGACTCGGCTTATCGCCTATATGTGTTATTTGCCCAACAATATTGGCACCAATTGATCCAAAGAATCCAGCTGCCTTACTGCCAATAATACATAACTCAATTTCCTTGCCTTCGCCGTCCCATGTCTTGAATTGCTTCATTAACATGCGAAACATGTTTGCATTCAACCCACCGCATAAACCGCGGTCGGTAGAGACAACAATTACACCAACACGTTTAACTTCATCGCGTGCAACAAGATAAGGATGCTTGTATTCAGGGTTAGCATGAGCCAGATGCGAAATAACATTACGAATTTTGTCAGCATACGGACGTGCAGCCTTCATGCGATCTTGTGCTTTACGCATCTTACTCGCAGCAACCATCTCCATTGCTTTAGTGATCTTTTGAGTGTTTTTTACACTCGCGATCTTAGTTCGTATTTCTTTTCCGCCGGCCATTTACCAAGTACCGTTTTCTTTGAATTTCGCGATGGCATCTTTCAAGCCACTTTCGATATCGTCATTAAAATTACCTTCAGCACCAATCTTATCCATTAAGGCAGATTGTTCGCTCTTCATGTAATCATGTAATGCTTCTTCGAATGCACCGATTTTTTCCAGTTCAACATCATCCATAAAATCATTTTCAACAGCGAACAGACTGACGCCCATATCAGCAACATTGAGTGGAGAATATTGTTTCTGTTTCATCAATTCCATTACACGTGTACCACGTTCTAGCTGCTTGCGAGTTGCTTCATCAAGATCAGAAGCAAACTGTGCAAAGGCTGCCAATTCACGATACTGCGCCAAGGCTAAACGAATACCACCACCCAACTTTTTAATAATCTTGGTCTGTGCCGCACCACCAACTCGTGATACTGATAAACCCGCATTAATAGCTGGACGGAAACCAGAGTTAAACAAATCTGATTCTAGGAAGATCTGACCATCGGTAATCGAAATCACGTTGGTCGGCACGAATGCTGATACGTCACCGGCTTGCGTTTCAATAATAGGCAGTGCAGTCAAAGAACCCGTCTTGCCTTTTACTTTGCCGTTAGTCAGCTTCTCAACATAATCCGCATTAATACGTGAAGCACGTTCTAATAAACGGGAATGGAGATAGAAAACATCACCTGGATACGCTTCACGACCTGGTGGGCGTTTTAATAACAATGACATTTGACGATATGCCCAAGCTTGCTTGGTTAAATCATCATAAATAATCAGCGCATCTTCACCCTTATCACGGAAGTATTCGCCCATCGAGCAGCCTGAATAAGGCGCAGCATACTGCATTGCTGCAGATTCAGAAGCGGTAGCAGCAACAACAATGGTATGTTCCATTGCGCCATGCTCTTCCAGTTTACGTATAACAACGTTAATTGAAGATGCTTTCTGGCCAATAGCAACATAGATACATTTAACACCGGTGCCTTTTTGATTAATAATGGCATCAATTGCTACAGCCGTTTTACCTGTTTGGCGGTCACCAATAATTAATTCACGTTGACCACGCCCAACTGGCACCATCGCATCGATTGATTTCAAACCTGTTTGTACAGGTTGGTCAACAGACTTTCTTGCAATTACACCGGGAGCAATTTTTTCAATCGGTGAAGATTCTGTTGTATTGATGTCGCCCTTACCATCAATCGGATTACCTAATGCGTCGACAACGCGACCCAATAAGGCTTCACCAACCGGGACTTCAAGAATACGTTTGGTACATTTAACAACATCACCTTCGGAGATGTTTTCGAAACTACCCAGAATTACCGCACCAACAGAATCTCTTTCCAGATTGAGTGCCAAGCCAAATGTGTTGCCAGGAAACTCAATCATTTCCCCCTGCATTACATCGCTTAACCCATGAATTCTGGCAACACCATCAGCAAGACTTACAACCGTACCTTCGGTACGTGCCTCGGTGTCAAGATCCATTGACTGGATTTTCTTTTTAATCAGGTCACTAATTTCAGTTGCACTGATAGACATATGTCTTTCCTCTATTTAATAACTATTGCGCAAATACACTATTTAATTCTTTTAAACGACCGCGAAGAGACGCATC
>JAJFKM010000015.1 GCA_021773215.1 Gammaproteobacteria bacterium | reverse complement strand
AACATTATCGCATTACCATTTGCCATTGCTGGTTTTATAACACCGTGGATGGCTGCACTGGGTATGTCTTTAAGCTCATTGATTGTCGTCATCAATGCCAGCAAAATAACGACGGCTGATTATTCCTAGACCACGTTTGCTATGGAAATAATATTCTTACTTATCATTGTATCCTTAGTGTTTGTAGCAATACTGGCCGGCGTGTTGTTTTGGGCGATAAGATCAGGGCAGTTTGACGATCTCGAAGGACATGGGTATCAAATACTGATGGATGATGATGACGTTAAGACAAAAGAAGAAGACACACCTCCACCATAGATTCCTACAGGGTGTCGCAATAAGACATTACAGCTTAATGATGTTGATGCGATGACATACTTGAACCATCATGATCATGGTGCTTAGAAAAATAAACTGTTGATGCAGGCAAACTGATGGCTATCAGGATCATTAGGCTTGCTGTTATCCAACGGAATTTAATATTTGTTTTTAGTCGGTTGAGATAATCTGAAAAATAACCGATGGTCAGCATGCCGGGTAATGTTCCTATCCCAAAAAACATCATGGTTAGCATGCCTTGATAAGCAGTTCCCGTGCTTAGGCTCAATAACAAGGCTGAATAAACAAGTCCACATGGCAACCAGCCCCAAAGCATGCCAAATAATAACGCCCGCCGATGAGAATTAATCGGATACAAGTGTTTGCCTAATGGTTGGATTTTTTTCCATAATTTCATGCCTATGGCTTCAGTGATGTTATTGAGTGGAGAAAAACCCAGAATATTTAATGCCAAACCAATGAGAACCAACGCGGCAAGACTCTGCAAGATTACATGAGCATTACTACTTTGTGATAAACCAAGAAACTGTGAACCTAATAAACCTGCGAATAGACCGCCTATAGAATAACTACTTATGCGCCCCAGATTATATGCAACACTACGTTTGAAGACTTTGAGCTTTGATTTTTTTTCATCGTCAGGCGAACCTAGCATCAGTGTGGTTAAGATACCGCCACACATACCAACACAATGAGCCGTACTCACCAGACCAAGATTGAAAGCGATAATGAACGTAACAAGCATGACGTAGCTGAATGATAAATCTTAGCTGTTTAAACGCTGGAACTATTATTATCTATTGGTTTTTCAGAAAAGCCATCGCAAATTGCATGGATAGCCGGCAGGTTCTCCAACCTGATAGCCTTTCGATTTATTTTTACCAGACCATTCCGCTGGAATTTTGAAAATAAACGACTGACTGTTTCAATAGTAAGACCAAGATAATTGCCAATCTCTTGTCGTGACATCGGCAGGTTGTATTCTTTTGCAGAATAACCCAACTTTTTAAAGCGTGACGAAAGACTAATCAAGAAACTTGCCATTCGCTCTTCCGCACTACGTTTATTGATAGTCAATAACAATTGATTTTCGTTGGATATTTCTCGACTCAGTAATCGAAACATTTGGTTTTGAAGATCAGGAATTTGCATACAAATATCATTAATCTTCTCATAGGGGAGCGAGCAGAATGTTGTTGTCTCTAGTGCGACTGCCGAACTGAGATGTTTATGATGTTCTATCCCGTCAAAACCGATAATTTCACCCGGAAAATAGAAACCAATTATCTGTTCTTCGCCAGACTCATTAATGACGTATACCTTTACCGAACCAGATCGAACAGCATAAAATGACTCAAAAGGATCATCCGTACGATAGACATGTTTCCCTTTCTCTATAGGGTGTGAGCCTTTGACCACAACTTCCAGTTTCTTAAGGTCACTAGCCTGAAGGCCATGAGGCAAACACAGCTCATGCAAGTTGCAGTTTGAGCAAGTCGCCTTGATTTTAGAAAATTCTATAATCTGTACTGGTTTACTCATTCTGCATTACCATGTTAATCCAAGTCGATTCTTGATTATTCTATTCATTCTAAGACGCACAAATAATGATACAAGCGATTATTTTGAGTTTAATTATTGAAAATTGAAAGACTCTCGCTATCGCTACATAAAGTGCTGTTTCAGCAGAGATTAACAAGAACGTTATTCGCATCAGCGAGCTTTCTGAGCACACCTTAAATCGTACTCAAATAATTAGTGCTTCAAGCAATAATGTTGACCAAAGTGTCACTCGACTCAACAACCTGGTTAAACAATTTGGATGTAGTCTATAGAAACAGACTTCTATATGTAGGTTGCTGAATTTATTCATCAAATGATGGTTACACCATTAATTTCCCCGTTGCATAGCGCACCACAACCGGAGGAGATTAGGTAATCAAGATACGACACAAACGCTAAATCATGCGAAAATCATAGGTACGTAATCAACAACATAGGATTATGTAATATGACACGTCCAATTAAGACTATTTTATGGATGAGCATTTTTACGGTTGTGATCGCCGTTGGCGCTGTGTTACTCGCAGACACGCTACATCATGCCTATTCATCCAATGTTATTTTTAACTCTATTATTGTCGGTGTATTAATCATCGGTATTGCTATAAATTTTCAACAAGTGCTACAACTCTATCCCGAGATCGAATGGATAGAAGCCTACCAAGACAATGCGCTCGGCTTAAGCTCATCCAGACCGAAACTCCTCTCTTCTATGGCGCGAATGCTGGAAGGCAAAGAAGATATGGCCATGTCTACAACCGCAATGCGTACTATCCTTGATTCAATACGGGGTCGCCTCGAAGATTCGCGAGACCTGTCGCGTTACCTGATTGGCGTACTGGTTTTTCTTGGTTTACTCGGTACGTTTTGGGGTTTGATGGCAACAGTCAGTGCTGTTGGCACGCTTATCAGTGAAATGTCCGTTGAAGCGAACGATGGTGCTGCTATTTTTGAGAACTTGAAAACCAGCCTATCTGGGCCATTAGCAGGGATGGGCGTGGCCTTTTCATCATCACTTTTTGGTCTGTCCGGCTCACTGGTCGTCGGCTTTCTCGACCTACAAGCAGGCCACTCACAAAACCGTTTCGTAAACGAACTTGAAGAATGGCTTTCCAGCAGTACTCGTATATCAAGCGGCATCATCGGTGATGAAGGTGGTGCTCTAGGCGCACCAGCATATGTTCAAGCCTTACTGGAAAAAACAGCGGATGCATTAGAAAAGATGCAAAAAGCCGGGGCATCGGAAGATCAACAACGTGAGTTTCTTGGTAAACAAATAAGTGAACAAAATGAACTCCTCGATAAACTCAACCAAACACAAAATGAAATTGCTCGATTACTAAAAGCAACATCAGAACAGACGCAAGATTCATCGGCAAATGAAGAACTCCGTTCTGAATTGCGCTTACTCACAAAAACAATCGCCAATGCGCTGTCTACTCGAGGACCTCAGTGACAACAGTGCGACAGAGACGTTCTCTTAATATCTGGCCGGCGTTTGTCGATGCGACGGCGTCATTGCTCATGGTTGTTGTCTTTGCTTTATTACTCACCATTATCGGTCACCTGGTACTGAGCACAGCCTTAACCGGACGCGATGATGCACTGGCAAAACTCAGCAGCCGTGTCAGTAAACTTGCCGAGATACTTTCATTGGAACAAGCTGAGACAGCAAGACTAGAACAACTCTTATCAGTCAGAACGGCAAGCCTTGACGAAGCTAATAGTCAAATTTCATCACAACGTCAGTCCATTCAAGATAAGGAATCATTACTTACAGAACGTGATGCAACGATAACTGAGCATCAGAAAACGATCTCTGAACAGCTTGAGATGATCGAAACACTTAATATTGATATCAAAGCACTCTCAGCACTACGTGATCGCATAAAACTAGAACTTGAAAAAGAAATTTCAGAACATGATGTAGTTAAACAACGCTTACAAGAAGAGAGCGAACTTAACATTAACAATCTCGCGCAAATGGAATTATTAAACAGACAACTAGAAGAACTACGACAGCAGCTATCCGCTTTATCCAGCGCACTTGAAATTTCTGAAAAAGATATCGCTAATAAACAAACAACGATTGATGACCTTGGTTCACGTTTAAACACAGCCTTGGCAAACAAGGCACAACTATTACAAAAATACCGTTCGGAATTCTTTGGTCGCTTACGCGATGCCTTGAGTAAGTATCCAGATATAAGAATTGAAGGTGATCGTTTTGTCTTTCCATCAGAACTCTTGTTTGAATCCGGCTCAGATAAACTAGGCAGTGATGGGAAACAACAAGTCAAACAGTTGGCAAAGACACTCAATGATATCGCACAAATCATTCCTGATGATATTGATTGGATATTACGTATTGATGGACATACCGATAAACGCCCTATCAATAATAGTGAGTATTTCCGATCAAATTGGGAGCTCTCTTCGGCTCGAGCAATTAGCATGGTCCGTGAAATGATGAACAATGGTATTCCTGCCTACCGTATGGCTGCAACAGGCTTTGCAGAACACCACCCTGTAGACACAGCAGAAACACCGGAAGCCTATGCGCGTAATCGAAGAATAGAATTGAAGTTGACGAGTCGTTAAAGATCTTAAATTGGCGCGCTCGGAGGGACTCGAACCCCCAACACCCGGCTTCGAAGGCCGGTACTCTATCCAGTTGAGCTACGAGCGCCTTGGAGGTAGTTGATTTGGTGAGTTTGTATACTATCACTGATTTCTGAATTGATTAAGCTTTAACAATCGTTAGCCTGAAACAAAATCGGGCTGACTAATGAGCGACATTGAGACATTCTTAATAAAAAATTCCCGGAAATTCAAATAATAATTAAAAATGTATAAGCAGACCTACGCCATAATCAAAATCAGAATCGTTATTTATTACAGCACTTATTTTTTTATTAACGTCATACTTTATTTGAAATCTATATTCATCATCCGTGTTCCAGATCCAGTCGAAGTTAATGCGTTCGCTTAACTGATAGTCGCTTTGTAATTCGAGCCGAAACTTTCCATATGAATCAAAACGAAGATTCGATTCGATCAATAACGGCAAGGTGTAATTAATACCAGTAACAATAGTGTTACTAACATCATCGCTATCACGCTCTATATTTGCCCCAAAAAAAACACCAAGAAAACGACTCATTCGTCTTTCATAAAAAGCATCTACATCGTATTCATCCTCATAATTAAAATCATAGTGAATATTAAAGGTATTACGTGTGTTCATACTCCAGAGTTCACCCGCCATCATGTTTGATTGGAATGATGTATCTGCAAAGCTATACCATGGATCTCCATTCGTATTAATGTTTTTATAAAACAGGGTATTTAAATCGTTATTCGGTTTACTATCTTCGTAACGGACAACACGCGCCATACCATTTTTCATGTGATATAGATTATGGCAATGGAAAAACCAGTCCTTCTCTTCATTGGCATAAAACTCAATAACGACCGTCTGAAACGGTGGAACATTCACTGTATGTTTCAAGGGCGAGTGTGCGCCTTCCCCATTGAGTACGCGAAAGAAGTGACCATGTAAATGAATCGGGTGGTGCATCATAGTTTCATTTTTCAAGATAAAACGGACATTCTCACCTTTCTTGATCAATATCTTGTCATCTTCAGATAATGTCTTGTCATTAAACGACCAGACATAACGTTCCATGCTGCCTGTCAACCTTAATAGCATTTCTCGCTTCGGGTTGTTCACATCAAGTGTGGTGTGTGTTAGCGAGCGCAAGCCTTTATATTCATTTAGTACTTTTATATCAGATTCATTCTTATGTTTCATATGCATCATGTTATGATTTTCATGATCACTTTTATCCACCGACACCATATGCATCGAATGATCAACAAGAAATGGATTTGGTTTTTCCAGTGGTTTTACTGTAACAACTTCCCCTTTACCCAGGTACATTGAAGCATAACCTGTTACATCCTCTGATGTTGCCCGGAGCTCATAGGCTTTTTCTAGTTGAGGTATTTCGATAATAACATCATAGGTTTCGGCGATGGCAATACGTAGTCGATCAACCTTGACTGGAATAACAGCAACCCCGTCTGCTTCGATGATAGTCATTTCACCACCGGCATAATCAACATAAAAATAACTTGATGCACCGGCATTGATAATACGCAAGCGCACTTTACTGCCGGGCTTTACATCTTCATTCGATGATTGTTGTTTACCATTGATTAGAAAAGCATCATAACCAACGTCAGATATATCCATCGCACCCATTCTTATACGGGCACGATTAAAACGATTCTTCAATGCTGGCAGTCCATTAGCAATGATCTTGTCCCATGACTGCACGGCATCTTTTTTCAAGCTATAATAATCATCTTCGCGTTTTAGATTGCGTAATACTTGTTTCGGGTTTTCATTAATCCAGTCTGACAATACAATTACTTTTTCTTCATCATATTGGTAATGCTGTTGCTTCTCATTGAAAATAATTGAACCATAGATGCCACGCTGTTCTTGCAAGCCAGTATGCGAGTGATACCAATATGTTCCAGAATGAATAACTGGAAACTCATAAGTAAATGAAGCGCCCACTTTAATCGGAGACGTTGTCAGATAAGGAACGCCATCTTGATCATTTGGCAACAAGATGCCATGCCAATGTATAGAAGTCTCGACATCCATTAAATTATTGAATGTCACTTTTAATACATCACCTACTTTTGCCTCAACGGTTGGCGCAGGTATTTGATTGTTAATACTCATTGCCAATACCGACTCGCCCGTTATATTCATTTCCTTGTAATCGATATTGAATTGATAACTGACTACTTCAGCATGAACATGAGCGGAAATAAGACATAAATAAACTATAATAAATCGCGTTAAAAAACGCATAACAACCTCTCAAATAATATTTAAAACCACGAATACAACAGGCGTGCTTACGCTCGCTGTTGCCAGCAATTATTAAACAATTAGTTTTGGAGGCGGTACGGGGGGTGAAGTGGTATTAGATAGGAGTGGTTCGTTTGTTGGCAAGCGCACGGATGAATGCGTGACTTGTGCTTGAATTAATACGTTAGAAACAAAAGAAACCGATGTGCTGCATGAATTCATGTCCTGACAACAGTCATCGGTTGCATTATCTGAAGATTTACTCGTATCTTTGTGACAGCTTTCTATGCTTGAATCCATCGTGCTTTGTTGCGACTCAGTTTCATCAGTCATTTTTAAAGAACATAACATGCCTGCCGCAGTCGTAGTGAAGCTGAAGCTAATCAGCATGACAAAACAAATAATTTTTGAAAACCGATACATAATCAAATTGTAGCCTATTTAACAGGAAGAGCACGTATAAACTTCGATAGATAAAGTATCAGATAGTTCGCTTTACTCGTTTTATTCATCAAAGAATTCTATTTATCATTCATTGAACCTGTATTGTTATCTCATAAATTTCTCTTATTCGACTTGCTCACGGTTAAGTAAGGCATAAAATTTAGACGAAAAAAAAGAAGGGTGTTTTACATGCACCCTTCTACTGTTGATGCTGATTTTTATAATCCGCTAAAATACGCAGCTAGATTATCAATGTCTTCATCCGTTAATGCTGCTGCCATAGGTGACATCATTGGGTCTTTTCTACCACCATCACGAAAGGCTTTCATTTGTTTCACGAGATAGCCTGGTTTTTGTCCCGCCAGATTTGGCCAGATATCCATCGGACTCACTCCTTCTGCACCATGGCAGGCGGCACATGCCGCCGCCTTTGCTTTGCCAGCTGCAGCATCTCCAGCATTAGACATTACCGGTAGGCTGCTTATCAAGGCCAATAAGATTATAGATTTAACTTTCATCGTTTTAGTTCCTCCACTTTAATTTAACAATTTAATGATCTAAAAATTTATGCAGTCTTGCATCTTTTGTACTGAAATGGTTTACAAACCAATTTTTCAAACGTTCACCAAGCTCTTCTTCGTCTAGCATCTCTTTTTCTTCCAATGCAAAATGTGCTGAGATTTCTATGAAAACTTCCCCAAGTGAGTCCAATACAGCCAAAGTAGAACCTTCCTCTTTCGCTTCATTAATATGACTCAATAATTAATTTTATTAATTCCTGAAATATAAAAATCGACTGCTTTTATACCGAAATCATTTCATATATAAAAGCAAAACCATTTTTAGCCAAAGTCGCAAACTCTTCAGGTGTAAAAACACCAATATATATAAACCTGACGTCACTCTATAGGCTCAAACCATGAGAGAGTTTCATGTAATTTAACCACTTCACCAATGATAATCATTGTTGGGGGTTTAATGTCATGTAGTTTAGATATCCCTGGTAAAGTTGCCAACTCACCAATATGAACCTTCTGTTGCGATGTAGTTCCTCTTTGTATCAACGCTATTGGCATCGTTTTTGATAACCCTCGCAAAATCAGTTCGCTACAGAGCTCTTCCAAACCCATTAAACCCATGTATACAACAATAGTTTGTCTGGGTTGAATCAGGGTTTCCCAATTAAGATCCATGCTGCCATCCTTTAAATGTCCCGTAATAAAGACACAAGTATGTGCATAGTCCCTATGTGTTAATGGGATACCCGCATAACTCGCACAACCTGAAGCTGCAGTGATGCCTGGAATCACCTGAAACGGAATGTTTTCAGAAGAAAGTAATTCTATTTCTTCTCCACCTCTACCAAAAATAAAAGGGTCTCCCCCCTTAAGCCTTAAAACACGTTTACCCTGTTTAGCCAAACCTACCAATAATTGACTGATTTCTTCTTGAGGCAAGGCATGTTGATTTCGTTTTTTACCCACATATATACGTTCTGCATCTTTTCGACACAAGTCAACAATCTCTGGCGCAACTAATCGATCGTAGAGCACAACATCGGCCTGCTGCATTAGTCTCAATGCACGGAATGTTAACAAATCAGGATCTCCCGGGCCGGCCCCAACCAGATAAACCTCTCCTGTTTTATTAATATCATCAGCTTCTTCAGAGAGTGTCTTTCCAAGTGCGTTCAACGCTGATTCTTGCTGCCCGGCATAAATCATTTCGGCTATTGGGCCTTGTAGTATTTTTTCCCAATAGCGCCTACGATGCTGCATATCTGGATACTTTGCTTTAACAGCTGTACGAAATTTCTGCATTAACTTAGCCAAATTACCGTACGATGAAGGAATCAAAGATTCTAGACGTGCGCGTAATAGTCTCGCTAAAACAGGTGAAGCACCTCCAGTTGAAATTGCAATTTGCACCGGATCGCGATCAACAATAGATGGCATAATAAAACTACACAGCTCAGGGTTATCAACAACATTGACCGGTAAATTTCTTTGATTAGCTAGCTCAGATATGTACTTATTAACTGTGGCATCATCAGTGGCAGCAATAACCAATGTTTTATCTTGCAGCTCATCTTCATTGAAATCACTACACTTGTATTGAATTAAATGTTTATCCGCCAATACTGATAATTCACGGCAGAGTTCAGGTGCAACTACTATTACTTTCGCGTTAGCTCTTCGTAACTGTCCTACCTTACGTGCGGCAACCGTTCCTCCTCCGACAACGAGGCAAGGGGTTTTAGTTATCTCCAAAAATATTGGAAGATACTTCATGACATATATTCCATAGTTACTAATTTTACCTCATTAAACATAACATCACTGACGATTTAATAACGCTGAATTTATCGAATAGAATCTCAAGAAACATTCAATATTATTGATACGAAATTTTATGATAAATAGATAAGGTACATTAATTATGTTGGATATAAAAAAGGTGTTCAAAAATAACCTGTCCTTAAGCCGAACTTTTTATATATTCATGTAAACGTTTGATGTCTTCAAATATAACATGGCTGCTACGATCAGATATTACGCCATGTTCTGCTAAATGATTGAAAGCCCGTGAAAGTGTGCCCGGTTGTATACCCAAATGAGCCGCCAAAACTGTTTTATTAAATGGTAGGTCAACGCTTTTTTTATTTAAATTATTATCTGAAAGCTCTAATAGAAATAGTGCCAATCGCCTAGTGACGCCCATAGTTTTATATTGCTCAAACTCGTTGACTAAAGTATTTAATTGACTAGACAAACGGGTAATCATGCGTAAAACAATGTCAGGATCTTCTGTAATCATACTTTTTAAAAAGAACTCTTGATTTCTAGCAGTTCACACGGAGATGCGGCATATGCACTGGCTGGATAACGCCCCATCACTAATGCTGCCGGTTCGGCGAAACTCTCGCCATCCTTAAAAACATGCAACACCGATTGTTCGGCGTTGTTATTCTCTTTAATGATCGATACCCAACCGCGAATGATAAGAAAAAATGCAGCAGCATCATTTCCTTGGCAAAAGATCAGCTCATCTGTATTAAATGAAAGTATCTTTGACTTGTTACATATCTTTTCTAATTGAGTCTTATCCAAACCATTAAAAAAGGTCGCACGCTGTAGTTTCTCAATAATATCCGTTGTCATTATCTTGTAGTCCTGAGTATTTATGAATGAATATGTTCAGATATTGAGATTCAACATTACTAATATGATTAATATAGTACAGATATAGTTTAATTTAACTAAAATTCATTAGATCGAGATAAGTTTTTCACTTTATATTATGAATCGTTATAAATAATTCATATAGAAACCTTTCTCAAACGCAATGCATTCAAAATTACTGACACAGAACTAAAACTCATCGCAGCAGCTGCGATCATAGGTGATAATAATAGACCAAATACTGGATAGAGGATCCCAGCAGCTATAGGCACACCCAAGGCATTGTAGATAAAAGCAAAAAATAAATTCTGCCGAATATTTTGCATCGTTGCCATACTCAATGAACGTGCCCTGACAATACCCCGAAGGTCGCCTTTAATAAGGGTCACCCCTGCACTTTCTATCGCAACATCTGTTCCCGTACCCATCGCAATGCCAACATCTGCCTGCGCTAATGCCGGCGCATCATTAATACCATCACCAGCCATGGCGACGCAGTGTCCTTCTGACTGTAAACGCTTCACCACTTCCATTTTTTGTTCGGGAAGGACTTCTGCTATAACACGATCGATATTCAATTTTAATGCGACTGCATTTGCCGTTTTCTTGCTATCTCCTGTCAACATAACAATTTCAACACTATCTTTATGTAGTGCTTTAATGGCTTCAGATGTCGATGTCTTTATTGGGTCAGCAACACTTAATATACCGGCCAGTTTATTATCGATAACAACAAACATGGCAGTTTGACCTTCTTGTCGTAGTGATTCTGCTTGTTGTATTAAATTTGTCGCATCAACGTTGATATCTTCAAGCATCTTTAAGTTTCCAATAGCCACCTCTCGTTCTTCAACAATTCCGGAAACACCTTTGCCGGTAAGTGAATTAAAATCAATCACAGTAGAAAATGAAATATCTTTTTCTGTTGCTCCGGATACAATTGCTTCTGCTAAAGGATGTTCACTATTTGATTCCAGACTTGCACCTAATCGCAAAACTAATTCTTCATCGAATTCATCTGCGGCAATCACATTTATCAGCATTGGTTTACCTTCCGTCAGCGTTCCAGTTTTATCAACCACCAAGGTATCTATCTTTTCCATGACTTCGAGTGCTTCAGCATTTTTTATCAGGACACCAAGTAATGCACCACGCCCCGTACCTACCATAATCGACATGGGCGTTGCCAAACCCAATGCGCAAGGACAAGCAATAATGAGAACAGCCACAGCATTGATCACAGCATGTGCTAGTTGCGGTTCAGGGCCTAATAAACTCCAGACTATAAACGTTATGATAGATGAGATAACAACAGCAGGAACGAAATAACTCGACACTACATCGACTACTTTTTGAATCGGTGCTCGACTACGTTGTGCCTCGGCCACCATATGTACAATCTGAGACAGTAATGTATTACTACCCACATACTGTGCTTTAATGATCAAACTACCGGTACTGTTTACAGTTGCCCCGATTACTTTATCACCGACATGTTTACTAACCGGGATAGGTTCGCCCGTTACCATGGATTCATCAACGGTACTTTTTCCTTCGATGACTTTGCCATCAACTGGTATCTTTTCTCCCGGCCTGATGCGTAAGTGATTACCAATATGAACATGCTCCAATGGAATATCTTTTTCATCACCCTCTGCATTAATCAACCTCGCTGTTTTTGGTGCCAGACCTAATAACATTTTGATTGCAACATTGGTCTGACTACGAGCACGAAGTTCAAACACTTGGCCCATCAAGACTAGGACAGTAATAACAGCAGCGGCTTCAAAGTAAACGGGAATAACACCCAACTCATTTCGAACGGATGAGGGGAACCATCCGGGAAATAAAGTAGCAACAAGGCTATAAGTCCAGGCAACACCTACGCCGAGACTAATTAAGGTAAACATATTCAGGTGTCGTGAAACAAGCGATGACCACCCTTTAATAAAAAAAGGTTTTGCACCCCATAACACGACAGGTGTTGCCAGTAATAATTCAAACCATTGTCGAGTCTGGGGTTCCATAATCTGTGAAAGCAATTCAGGCCAAAGATCTGCACCCATGGCGCTAATAAAAACCGGCAAGGCCAAGCTAAGACTAATCCAGAAACGTCGAGTCATTTCGATCAGTTCATGATTTTCCTCTTCAACTTCGACCGTGACAGATTCAAGCGCCATACCACACTTTGGGCAATCATCCGGGACATCACTGATAACCTCTGGATGCATTGGACAAGTGTATTGAGTTTTTGATTGCGTAAGCGTTTGGCTTGAACCTTCTAATGCCATACCACATTTTGGGCAATCGCCCGGATGATCTTGCTCAACACCCGGACACATCGGGCAAATATAGTCGCCCGTTTGCCCTGCTTTATCAGCTGGTTTATATTCATGACTATGGCAACACTCTTTCACAATTATTCTTCACCTAGGCAGTTCAATTAAAAGAAATAATAAACGCTTGCCAATAAATTGTATTGATTAGAATCAATGCTTTAGTTTAAAAATGGATCTCTGTTATTTGCTCCAAAATCAAAAATAATACGTTTGCTTAATTACCAATAAACACAATTCTTATTTAACTATATTTGTTGATGATTTTGATTATTAATTGCAGATTTATTAATAAATACCGTTCTATAAGCCTGAAATTGTTAATTATTCTGGCAATACCAGTGAGATTCTCCTATAGTGCACCCAGCTACAGTTAGTGTTATTGGCAGTTTTGGTCTTTTCCATCCGTGATACTCTCATGAATTCCCCGTTTCATTACCTGTACAAGACACAATTTGTTTAATTAAATTCAGGTGAAAAGAGACATGGCAACAGGAACAGTAAAGTGGTTTAACGAATCAAAAGGTTTTGGTTTTATTACTCAGGATGATGGCGGCGCAGATGTATTCGTACATTTCAATGCTATACAAGGAACCGGATTCAAAACCTTGAACGAAGGTCAAAAGGTAAACTATGACGTTGAGGACAGCCCAAAAGGCCTCCAGGCAACGAACGTTTCCGCTTAAGTAATACCTAATCGGATAAACCGATAAAGAATCCCGTTTCGACGGGTTTCTTTTTTTCTGGGTTTATTTGCAATAACAACTTCAATACTCCGAAAGGGGAAAAGAATTGAAAAAATTATTTATTGGCAATTTAGCCCCAAGTACTAAAGAACAAGAACTTGAAGACCTGTTCTCGGGATTTGGTAAAGTTAGATCACTCAAACTTGTGACAGATGTATTTTCTGGTCAGTGTAAAGGGTTTGGTTTTATTGAAATGGAAGGCCACGAAGCACGTGCGGCCATTGCTGGTTTGAATGGCAAAGACTTTAACGGTAAACAGCTAAAGGTTAACTTTGAAGTGATTAAACCAGGGCGCGGGCGCCGTTAAGCTTTAATGCTGAGGCGGCCAGCGCAAGATGCGCATCGCCTCTGTCTAAGATACATGTGGTGATTCCTGCTCTGCTGGAATCACCCACTTCATGATTCACCTCATTTTCTAAGCAACAATTTTTCGTCTATCGCTATAAATTTTGTTGCTTGTTTAATTAGCAAATCCGAAGTTAATTCAGATACACCATAAACTTCTGTTCTGGTATTAAAACGTTTTTTGATTCGTTGTAATAAAACGTCGAAATCACCATCGCCCGACGCTAAGACTACAGTGTCACAATTTTCTGCTTCTTCAAAAACATCTAGCGCAATACCGACATCCCAATCTGCCTTAGCTGTCCCGTCAAGACGTTGTAACATGGGCTTGAGTTTTACAGTAAAACCTATTGCGCGAAGGATATTCTGAAATTGCATCTGCTTTTCATCACCACGATCTGTTGCATACGCATACGCATTGACAATTTCACGATCACGAGTCACTTCCGCCCAAAACTTATTGTAATCAAAACTGCATTGGTAGGCTTGTCGACACGTGTAGTAGATGTTTTGTACATCAACAAAAATACTGATTTTTTCCAATATGGCACCTGCTATTTATGTTTATCGAGGGATGATATTAATTAGAATTAGTGGATTATTATTGCAAGCTAGACTCCCTTACATAGTCTCACAGCTACACCAACGGAGCCATATTAACTTTAATTAACTTGAAACTATTCTAATTGAGGATATGGTGATTACCATTTATTATATATTGATATAGATCAATACGTGTATGTAACGAAATCCTATTATTAAAAGGTATTAAATGGAGTAATAAATTAAATGAACAAACCGTATTACAAGAACTTACAAATTGTTATCTTTATATGTTTATTCTCTCATATTAGTGTTGCCATCGGCTTAACTGCTGACGAAGTTGTTTATGAAACAACTCAGGAAGTTCTAAATCGACTCGAGATTGATAAGGATCGGCTGCAGGCAGAAAAAAAATACATCAAGATCATTGTTCGTGAATTAATCATGCCGCATTTAGATTTTGATACGATGTCTGCCCTCGCTCTGGGAGATAATTGGGAAATATTAAATGGCGGCAAACAAGCTTGCTTAAATCGTGGTTTTAAGAACTTATTAGTCGAGCGCTACGCACACGTTCTATTAAGTTATCGTGACCATGATATTTATTATCAAACTGCCAAACCTATTGGCGAAAAAGACTATGTCTCTGTAATACAAACATTAACCCGTCCTGAAACAAAGTCTTCTACTATAGAATATCGCATGCACCCAGATGGTGACAGCTGGAAAGTAGCAGACCTTCTTATTGACGACATCAGTCTCATTAAAAATTATAGAAAGATGTTTCATAAAGAAATAAAACTAAATGGACTTGTTGATTTTATCAAAAGTTTTAAGGAGTGTAGCTCTTAATGCGAATTAATTTCAGGTAGACACGATCACATTAAATATACCTGTGAAATTTTTATCTCTATATAACCGCCTCATACTAGAAAACCCAATCGCAGTTATTTTTGTTACGCTGTGTCTCGTAGTTGTTTCACTCTTTTATTCTTTCAGTTTTGAACTTGATGCATCAGGTGAATCACTGGTATTAGAGAATGACACGAGCCTGCATTACTACCGTCAGATGAGTCAAAAATATGCATCTGACGACTTCATCGTTATTGCTTTCAAACCGACTGCCGGACTTTTATCAGAAAAATCTATTAACACCATCCGTACATTACGCAACGAACTATTAAAGCTGAATAATATAGAAATCGTAAACTCGATTCTTGATGTACCTATTATCTATGAATCTGGATTAAAATTATCTGAAATTACAGGAACTTTGCAATCACTTGAGTCTGCTAATGTAGATTATGACGTTGCATATAATGAATTCAAATCAAACCCACTCTATAAAGAGTTGCTTGTCAGTAAAGACGGGGCAATAACTGCACTACAAGCCTTCTTTAAAAGAGATGCTGAATATGAGGCTTTATTAAACCAACGCCAACAGTTGCAATCATCAACTCATACTTTATCTAATACTGAAATAATTGAGCTTGAAAAAGTAAGAAAAAAAATTAAAATCAGCAACAAGTCGCTTTCCAAAGTTCGTGAGAACGATATTAAACGCATACGCGAAATAATTGAGCGACAACAAGATCAAGGAGAATTATATCTAGGTGGAATTCCCATGATCACAGTTGACATGATTCAATTTATTAAAAATGACCTTGTTATCTTTGGTGGCGGTGTATTCTTATTTCTAGTCTTAATTCTTTCATTATTCTTTCATAAAATTCGTTGGGTATTACTGCCCATGTTGATTTGCGCCATAACAGGCCTATGCTCGATTGGTTTCATGGGTTTTAGCGGGTGGGCAATAACGGTTATATCGTCAAATTTCTTATCTATCCTGTTAATTATCACCTTGTCATTAACTATTCACCTCATCGTACGTTATAGAGATCTACAGTTATCACATCCAGCCTCAACACATGGTGAGTTAATCAAATTGACAACTGCATCAATGGCCCGCCCTTGCTTTTATACAATATTGACGACTGCTGTTGCATTTGCCTCACTGGTTGTAAGTGAAATCAGACCCGTAATTGATTTTGGCTGGATTATGGTAATTGGCCTTGGTATAGCATTTATTGTGAGTTTTACTGTTATGCCAGCATGCTTAACTTTACTAGGTGGGACTGAAACACCTCCTGAAAATGACAGAACAAAAGCCATAACTTTAAAACTCGCTAAATTAGTACATCGCAAGCCAGCTTTTATAATTGTTACTTCAATATTTCTGATGCTTTCTATTGGTTCTGGTATTTCATTACTAGAAGTAGAAAATAGATTTATCAATAATTTCAAATCTGATACTGAGATATATCAAGGAATGAAGTTAATTGATAATGAATTAGGAGGCACAATGCCTTTGGACATCATTATTGATCCGGATAAATCATTTATAGGAATGCGAGACGAGCTCGCAACAGAAACAAATGAACTGGATGATTTATTTTTTGATGAAGCCGGGGAATTATCTGAACCAAATTATTGGTTAAATCCAACTATGCTTGATAAGGCAAAATTATTTCATGAATATCTAGAGTCGCAGTCTGTTATAGGCAAAGTTATTTCAATTGTTACTTCATTAAGTATTGTAGAAAAACTTAATGGTGCGCCGTTTGATGAATTTGAATTAGCCTTAGTGCGTAAACGCATTCCAGCGTCAATTGCTGGTGATCTTGTAAACCCTTATTTATCTGATGATTCAAATCAATTGCGCTTTAGCATACGTGTCATTGAATCTGATCCAGAATTAAACCGCAAAGAGTTATTGAATAATATTCATGATTATCTAATTGAAGATTTAGAATTTGAAAATGATCAGGTACATATGACCGGGATGATGGTGCTTTATAACAATATGCTACAAAGTCTCTATCGTTCACAAATTCTAACCATAGGCGCTGTTTTTACTGCCATCTTATTTATGTTTATTATTTTGTTTAGAAGTATTCATCTAGCACTCATTGCCATTGTCCCCAACATATTTTCAGCAATTTTAATTCTTGGCATTATGGGTTGGGTTGGTGTACCTCTGGATATGATGACGATAACAATCGCTGCAATAACGATTGGTATTTCCGTCGATAACACCATTCATTATTTACATCGCTTACAACACGAATACCCACTTTGCCATGACTATAAAGAAGCTATCAACCTCTGTCATGGCAGTATTGGGAAAGCTATGTACTACACATCTATAGCAATCATGTTTGGCTTTGCATTGCTTTCATTTTCAAATTTTATCCCGACCATATACTTCGGTCTGCTAACCAGTTTTGCCATGTTTGTAGCTTTAGTCGGTGATTTATTATTGTTACCCGCTATTATATTAATCGTGAAACCAAAAATAGCATGAAGTCATTATGAACCTTAGGATGAGTAGAAATCATTATCTTCTAATATGCTTACTTATCTACTTGATGAGTGCTACTACAACATATTCAGAAATAGACTCGTCCATTCCATCTGATAAATTGGAATTCCATGTTGTTTATAGCAAAAACTTACGAGACATCATGCAGCGTATGAACCAATTAGTTTATAAAAAAGAATTGAGTGAACTAAATAAAAAAGAGCTCCGCAGTCAACATCTGGAAGACTTGGTTTATACCGTTAATGAGCTAGGTTATGCCGCAATATTTTTACAAGATGCGCTACCAGGCTTTAAGTTAAACACCGAAGAAAAAGATATTTTTCATGCAATCGCTATACAACTACAGAAAGAAGCGGAAAATATTAAAGAGATGGCCGAACAAAATGATATGGTTAATATGGAGCGTTCCTATAAGCGGCTAAATGACACCTGTTCTGCATGCCATGAACTATTTCGATTCTAATTCAAAATTACATAAGTGAGAATTTTTACCAATCCTCAATAGCTGTTCGAAGATCGACTTCAAATGTAAAGGCCGTTTTCGGTTGTTTGTATAGAAATTCATAGGCATCAACTATACCATCAATACTAATCATGCCTTCGTCACCTAATTTATCGGCATAATCTTTAAAATTGACATTGGCTTTTTCACCATTGATTAAACCATCTATAACAACATGCCCCACATGAATCCCTACCGACCCAACTTCTTTTGCCATTGCTTGAGCAAGAGTTCTTAATGCTGCCTTGGATGCATTGAAGGCAGAGAATCCAGCACGACCACGCAAAGAGGCACTGGCACCAGTAAACAATATCGTGCCGGATTGATTGGGTTGCATGCGACGAATTGCTTCACGGCCAAATAAAAATCCACCAAAACAACACGCCTTCCACGCATTTTCAAAATAATCAGCGTCCATATCGATAATACGACCGGGAAAATTATTTCCAACATTATAAATTGCGATATCGACAGGTCCTATTGCACACGCTGCATCAAATAAGCTGATAATCTGGTTTTCATCAGTGCTATCAATTACACAAGGTGTGGCCATACCACCTGCTGCTTCAATAGCAGAAACGACAGCATCTAATTTAGACTGGGTTCGTCCCGCTACAACAACATGTTTGCCTAATGATGAAAAACGCTTACAAAGCGCACCACCCAATCCATCTTCAGGACCAACGCCAATGACAATTGCTGTATTCATTAATATATCCTTTTGTTAATGGCGGGATGGGGAATATAGCTGTGTTCTTGGGAGATGTTAAGACGCAGTTTCTCTACGATATCAAATTCTTTAGAAATATGGCGCGCCCGGAAGGATAAATCTGGGCACTGGATTGAGCACCTAAGACTGCCAGCCTAGCCAAATTCGATATATTTGCGCTTCTGTATATGAATGGCCGCAACCCATAGAGATAATTAATACAATCATCTGCTAGCCAGCGATAACAGACTAATATGCTAAACCATTTTAAATTGGTATTATTCTACAAGATCAGTCGTCCATATTTTTAGATGTGATTTTGGAAATTTGGTATAAGCGCATCTATCTGTTTATTAAATTGTTATGCGTAGGTTGTCATATCCTTAAATTACTTGGGGTCTTCACGGATTTCTATAAACTTAATTTTATATAATAATCACTATATTTTCTTTACCCAAAATTGATACATTCTACGAAACATGTCTGGATTTTGGGATTCGAATTCATGCCACAAAGGCAATGATGATTGCGAGGAACGCTCAGGGAATGTTGATTTGAACTGTTTCATAACTTCTTTATTTCTAGTTTCAAACCCAAGAAATACAAGTCCTAGATGCTGAATTTCATTCTCTATTTGCGGTATTGTGTAGTGATGTTCTTGAACATGAAACAGAAGATCACGAAATTCACTGAGATGGAAGAAATCTGTAAAGGTTGTTAGTTTTTCCATTCCTCTATTTCCGTCCGCTATCATTGTTATAATGTCTTGGCGACATCGGCGAATATCTTCGGGAGATGTTGAATATCCTTTTTCGTCGACTAATGAACGACCTCTGATAACATCTGAGCGTGCAAGTTTACTATACAAACCAATTTTCATGACTCCGCCAGGACGCAGAAGGTCTGTTAAAACCTGCCATCCAGCTAATGGATCCTTCATGTGGTGAAGGACACCAACAGATTCTATGAGGTCGAATTTTCGATCAATCTTATTTAATTCCATGATATCTGCTTGAGCATATTCAATGTTTGAGAATCCATATTCATTAGTTTTTCTCAATGCGTAAGATAGACTAGTTAAACTTATGTCCACAGCTAATACTCTTGCATTCGTAAACCTTGAAGATGTCAATAGCGCATGGTGGCCTGTGCCGCAACCAGCGATTAGAATTTCAGGATTTTTGGGAGAAATATAGTCCTCAAGATCAAAATTAAATGGGTAACGTTGTAATAAATCTTTAATTTCTGAAGTTTTAGAAGGTAAATCTGCCTTGGTCCAAATAGGGTAAGGGTTTTCTTCGTACTGACTTTGTACAGCTTGTGAGATTGAATCTTGAATGGGTGTTATATTGGGGATTTGAACACGTAGAGCTTTCTCTTCCAAGGGTTCTTTTACTTGTCGCATGATCACCATCTTGAAATCATCTGACCAGTCACGTTCAAGTAATAAATTAGCCCAAGGGTATTGATATAGTGGTCTGTAGCATGCTAGTACAACCAATTCAGTTTCAAGCACTTCCTGTTTATCTTCAAGTAAGCGAGAAATATTTTTATTAAGGAGCTCAACTGTTAATTTCTCTTCTATGGTTTCCTGAAAAATGTATTCGTTCGCAAAACAATGAAGAGCTAAGACTGAAAAAAGCTTGAAATATGTTTTGACGTTATTGCTTTCTTTAGTTTGTAATTCTAACAACATGGATCGACGTAAAAAGATCAGCACCTTTTCGATTTCAAGATCATTGATACTACTAAGCGTCATAAGCTTTAGTAAAAGTGGAACAGACGAGAGGCGATGGACAACATCTTCGTATGATGTATTACTCACATCTTCACTATTAACATGTTTTAGAAGTTGTACAAAATCAAGGTGGCAACGTATTGCACTTATAATACTACTAGCAATAGTTTTTGGTGAAACCGTAGGGCGGTCTAATAAATCTGATAAGTCTTGCAAAAGATTATCATCAACAGTATTAAATTTGAACCTCTCTAATAAATTTGCAAAACTTTGCCAATACGCATCGTTTTGTCGATCAAGATTGATCGCTTGCTTTGTGCTTGAGAAACTTTCTAAATATTTTCCTTGTTCTTGAAGGGCAACTCCTAAATTATAATGCGCTTCGGCATAGTTAGGCTTAATGGCAAGGGCATGTTCATATCTGGTAATGGCATCATCCAGTCGACCTAATTCTTTAAGTGCTCCCCCCATATTGTTATGCGCCTCAGCATAGTTAGGCTTAATGGTAAGGACTTGTTTATAATGGGCAATGGCACCATCATGTCGTCCCAGTTCCTGAAGGGTAACTCCCAAATTATAATGCGCATCGACATAGTCAGGATTTATGCTTATTGCCTTTTCAATCAAATCAACAGCAATTTCATTTTTCCCCACCTGATGTGCAATAACACCTAATAAATGCAATGCCCTAGGGTTCTGAGGCTGTTCTTGTAAGATAGATTGGTAAATAGCTTCAGCCTCTTGTAATCGTCCTGCTTGATGATGTGACAAGGCGTTCTGTATCAATCCTGAGACAAGTGGCGTGCCTTCTTTCAAAGAGTCCGAAAAAGTAAGTTCAACCATTCCTTTTTTACTTTTCCAGCGCATATCTTAACAGTTGGTTGTATATTTAATTTAATGTGAATTTCTATTTTAGCATCATGATAGAAACATATAGAAATTCTGGAGCGAAGCGCAATTTTACCAATCAACAATATTTTTATGACCGATTGCTATCAGTGTGAAGCTGTCATTTTAGTTTCGTAACTAGATCGATTGCTTATGGTCGATACCGGATATTAGATTACACCCCCGTTCATGTAACACGGGGGGCTCCAAATACATAAAAACCTTGTTATTTCACTTATCACGATATATATCAATAACTTGCAATAATTAGGCGCTTCAAAGCCCCATCCACTCAGCTTAAATGCAGTCATATTTCGGAATTGTGCTTGACTGGATTATGCTCACTAGTGTACTTTCTGGGTATATTCAGAATTAACGCAGGAGTATTTAATATGATTAACACGATTCTCACGCCCGACGAGGCAGCAAAAGCACGACATTCTTTGGGGTTATCCCAAAATCATGTGGCCAAGGCAACCAACATCAGTCGCACCACGCTAGCGCTATTCGAGGTCAAAAAATACCTCCTTAGTGATGCGCAATTGCTCGCCCTTAAGGATTACTTTGGAACATCAGGCTATGTCTTCGATGAAACTGAGTCACTCTCCTCGCCCGAGTTACCAACACACAGTGAGCCTAAAGAGGTAGGGCTTCGTTTAATCGATGGC
>JAJFKM010000014.1 GCA_021773215.1 Gammaproteobacteria bacterium | reverse complement strand
GTTGATTCTGGGGAAAAGTTTCAGGTTAAACGCTTGACAGTAAACCCTGGAAAAAAACTATCTTTACAATTACATCATCAGCGTGCTGAACATTGGGTTGTGGTCAAGGGTATTGCAAAGGTGACTAAAGGTGATGAGCTTATTGTCTTGCAAGAGAATGAGTCAACATACATTCCTGTTGGCGTTAAGCATCGATTAGAAAACGCGACGGATAATTTACTGGAAATCATCGAGGTGCAGTCAGGCGACTATTTGGGTGAAGATGACATTGTTCGATTTGATGATGATTTTGGGCGTGACTAAGTAATTTAATAAAGGCATAACAAGCATGCATGGTACCTTACCTTTTCTAAACCAAAGAAAATTCCCAATCATTAAGCGGGGCAATCTCCATACGCTACAAATTAATATTGGTTTGAAATGTAATCAGCAATGTTTTCATTGTCACGTTAATTCGAGTCCGAAAAGAAAAGAAAAGATGTCAGATGCTACTATTGAGGCAGTTAAAACTTTTCTTATAACAAAAAACATTGATACTTTAGATATCACCGGTGGTGCGCCGGAACTTCATCCTGAATTCAGATCTCTTGTAAAGTATGCGCGTGAAAATGGCATACATGTTATCGATCGATGCAACCTGACCATACTTGAAGAACCAGGGATGGAAGATCTCGCACAATTTCTAGCAGATCATGAAGTAGAAGTTATAGCTTCGTTACCCTGCTATGAGCTGGAAAATGTAGATAAACAGCGTGGTAAAGGTGTGTTTGAGAAAAGCATTGATGGCTTAAAACAATTGAACAGTGTCGGTTATGGTTATTCAAACTCGAAGTTGTCATTGAACCTTGTTTTCAATCCACAGGGGCCTGTATTACCACCAGCACAAGATGAACTAGAGAGTGCTTATAAGAAAGAACTGTTAAATAGGCATGGCATTGAATTTAATAAACTCTTCACTTTATGCAATATGCCTATAAACCGATTTGGAAGTACTCTGGTATCTAATAATCAATTAGATGATTATATGTCAATCCTCGTGCAGTCGCATCGGGATGAAAATATTGAAAATGTAATGTGCCGCAATTTAATCAGCGTGGATTGGCAAGGCTACGTTTATGATTGTGATTTTAATCAAATGTTAAATATTAATCTGAGCGACAATGAAAAGCAGATACATATCTCAGAATTGATTGACAATGATGTTGAAGGTGATGTGATTGCTGTCCGAGATCATTGTTATGGTTGCACTGCCGGCCAAGGCAGTAGCTGCGGTGGTGCATTAACAGCTTAATATTATATGCAAACAAAACTATCTATCATAATCCCAACGCTAAATGAAGCCGATAAAATAGAACAGCACCTCAGTAAGCTTCAAGTATTACGACAACATGGTCACGAAGTGATTGTTGTCGATGGTGGCAGTATTGATGATACTGTATCATTAGTTTCCTCTTTATGTGATCAAGTCTGTCAGTCGCAACAATCACGCTCAATTCAAATGAACTGTGGGGCTAAAGTAGCTTCGGGAGAGTGTTTTGTATTTTTGCATGCAGATACGGTATTGCCCGACAATATCCTCGAATATTTTTCAAGCATTAACAATATTGAGAGTAAGTGGGGTAGGTTTGATATTCATCTGTCTGGACGTAACTGGTTATTTAGGATCATTGAATCATGCATGAATAGTCGCTCGAGTTTTACTGGTATTGTCACTGGTGATCAGGTTATGTTTATCGGAGAAGAATTATTTAACAGGGTGGGGGGCTATCCAGAAATAGCTTTGATGGAAGATATTGCAATTTCCACATTGTTGATTAAGTTCGCTAAGCCAATTCGTATTAGAGAAAAAGTAATCAGTTCTAGCCGACGCTGGGAAAAGAATGGGATAGTTAAAACAATTATAAAGATGTGGGGGTTACGTTTACTATATTTCTTTCATTACGATACTAATAAACTTGCAAAACTCTATGAGTAATCAATGTTCGAAAGGAGCGCTACTCATTTTTACAAAAGCACCTGTTTCCGGACATGTTAAAACACGGTTAATCCCCGGCATTGGTCGTCGGCGTGCTACCTTGTTATATCAGGAACTGTTAACAAAAACGTTAATCACGGCAAGAAAATCTGGATTTTCTTCCATTCAGGTTTGGGTTAGCGGTGAGCTTGAGCATAGTTACTTTAGACGCTTAAAAAGCAGACATTCTGTCAAATTTTACCAGCAGAAAGGTAAAGACTTGGGAGATCGTATGTCCAATGCCTTTGATACTGTTTTACGCCAATATTCACATGCTGTTTTAATTGGCAGCGATTGTCCTTCATTAGAATATTCAGATTTAAATGCGGCTGCTGAATATCTTAAAAATAATATCGATGTAGTTTTAGGACCTGCAGTTGATGGTGGTTATTATTTAATAGGATTGAATAAAAATAATACTCGATTATTTTCAAATATAAAATGGGGTAAAGATAGAGTGTTTACTGATACGTGTGAAAAGATAAACACTTTAGGTTGGAAATTTGAATTATTGCCTCAGCGTTGGGATGTTGATCGAACAGCGGATCTATTGCCGTATTTTAAGATGAAACGAAAAAACTCTATCCTTTATTATTAAACGGCAATCCGTGTATCTGCACGTTTAATATTTTTAATGATTGCACGTTCCAATGCAGCGATAAAATGCTCAAGTTCTCTCTGATCAAAGCTGCTCATATCTGAAAACTCAGCACCTATACGTAATGATCCCGTTTCTTTGATAACTTCAACATGACAAATATTGAGAGAACTTAGAATTTTTCGTTCATCACTAACTTGAATCAAACAGGTCGGAATTACATCGCCACTATTAATAGAGATATGAGAAGCTGGATTAACGCGTAAACAAACGCCACCATGTGAAATATCTCTTAACTCAGCTTTTATTAATATTTCGTCTTCGTTGACGAGATTAACGGTTACTGGTTCACTAATGCTGGTTGTAATTCGATATGTGTTACGTCTTTGATGATACTGGACTTCATCAGGCATCCCGATTTTATAATAGGCCGCTTTTGGATTATCACCAATGGCTTCTACAGACGCCACAAAATAGACAAACGCACCTGCATAATGGGCGTTGAATGTGACAGCTGTTCCTATTTCAATTTTAGAATGGCCTTGTTCCGGATGGAGTTCGTCAATGACTAGATAATTGTTGTCATTATTGACCTCAAGAATAGTACTTCCATAACACTCGTCCGAAGATTCAATTGTGATAGTTAATAGAGAGTGTTTTAAATGTATTTTTTTTAATAAAAGACAGATGTCTTCAACTGAGGTGAGCTTTATCGATTCAAGATCAGTTTGTCTACTTAGACTATTATCTGAAATACGTTTTTCAGTTATAGGTTTCTCAGTTATAGCTGTGTTTTGCATTACCATGAGTGTAATTAAACACGAGCAAGGCTATGTTGGTCGACATTTGATTTGTTTCTTCCTTCAGCGCTATAAGTAGTTTGTTTATCAGTATTCCCGTAAAAAATATCGAGTATTTTTTCATTAAATAATTGGCTGATTTCAATAACGCCACCGTTTATTTTGTTTTGCTGTTTACATTTTTTTAGATAATCCTGAATTTCAATATTTAACAGTTTTACTTCGTTTGAAAATGATGTTTTTTCATCATGAATTTCATAGTGATGTTTTTCATTCTCTAAATAAAGCTGTCTTTGATTATCCAGCATGCCAAGCTTATCTAGCATTGTTGTTTTTTCTTCGGATAATTCGGTAATCAAATCAGTATTGCGCTTTTTTAGCGCGACGAGTTCTTTTATTAGAACATCATGAAGTTCATCTAAAAGTGATATTTCTTGCTTGAGTAAAGATAAAAACCTTCCCTGTGTTTCACTCATTATTGCTCATCCCCGATTTTAGAATCAAGTAAACCCTCAAATTGCGCCATTTTTTCCGCAGTCTTACTACTATCAACAGTGTAAGAGCCATCTAAGATTGCACTTCTTATTGATTCGACGCGTTTAGTATCAACAACGGGTTGTTTAGCGATACTGGATTCTAGCGCTCTGAGTTTCTCTGCCTGATCTGTTAAATTGACCCTGTCATCAGCGGTTCCTTGTGTTTTGTTACCAGCTGCATTCTCATTGTTTCTGGTCTGTTCAGCTTGTTGCTGACTAGCAAGACCGGATAACAGAGAATGATTTGAACCTTTTATGTCATTAACCATATGTCGCTCCACATTTTTCGTATTTTATCTAATTACTTATCGACACTACATACTAAAACTTTAGTCATATTTTAATTAAAATGACTATAAGTTCACATTTATCAAGTATTTGTCGATTATCACACCCTCGACTATACGCTTGGTTTTCATATTTTTGACTTTAATTCTTTCACCGATAGCGCCTTTAGACATCGCTTTTCCTTCTGCTCTAACTTCAATCACAGAATTTTTTGCAATCAGAGTAACGAGTTGTCCACGATTAATTGCCATGGGTAATTTTATGTGATTGTTGGTCAAAACAGCACCTTTAGAAAGGCTTTGAGTCAATATTTTGCCTTTCACTTGATTTATATCGCTGAAATAGCCAGATGACAAACGGTTGATATTCATTTTTTTTAACGAGATATCTGCTTCAGTCAGCATTTTGTTACGTGTCGATGCTTGTTTAAGAATAACAACCTGTTTGAAATTTTTTATTGTTATGGGTACATAGAGAGACCATGGTTTATGGTCTGTGCAACGTACACCAATGGTGCTTCGCCCTTGTCGTGTTTCATAGCCTTGACTAAACGCTTCAAGTGGCATTTCACATTGATGCAAACTTAAACGCGGGTCAAGGTGGCCTACACTAATTTGTATCTCTTCATCAGGGGTTTGTATTTGGTTTAATAAAAAATCATGTGCAGTTCTGCTGATGTCCTCTAGCGAATGGTATTCTTTACTATAAACATTTGTAGACAATGACGTAATAGCAAGTAATACAAGGATATTAGGCGTGAAGTACCTTGTGTGATTATTATGTTTCATCTTTTCTATTTGTCGATTTAGTTTGACCGCAGGCCCCAATTTCTCTTGCTGCATTTGCGCAATTCTCAAGATCCCGCATGGTTTTGTTCTCCGCATCATTTCTACCTAAATGTTGTTTAACATGAGTATCTTCATTGCATGAGCTATCGTGTTTATTGTTTTCCCTATTGGAAAACACATTAAAAAGAATGCGTAATAACTGCCCGTTTAATCGAATTTTATTTGGGGTTATCACTTTTAAGTAATCACTATTGATACCTGAAACACGCAAGTCATGCTTAGGCGTGAAATAATAAGCTTGCGATATTTGATGCTTATGTTGTGTCATTTTTGGTACCACCCGTTATCGGTGTCAATTACAGCATAGAACTATGCAAATGACGTGCCGAATAGTTAAGTTCAAGTGTTTCCCTGTGTTGCCGATAAATAAATCAGATAAATATTCATATTGGAGTTTGGCATGACACAATTAATGGAAAACGTAAATTCCAGGACACAATTGGTAGGCAGGAATCGACTTGAGTTATTGTTATTTCGCCTTGGTCAACGACAACGGTTCGGTATTAATGTATTCAAAGTCCGCGAGGTGATCAAGTGCCCCCCTTTGACCAGAGCACCGCAAGCGCATCCTGTTATACGTGGTATTGCCAATATGCGTGGTAAAACGATTACAGTAATGGACCTTGCTATGGCGGTAGGAAAACCACCCGTTAATAATCTGGAAGAAAGTTTTGTCATCGTCACAGAATACAACCGGAATATACAAGGAATGTTGGTATCTAGTGTTGATAGAATCATTAATATGAATTGGGAAGATATTAAAGCACCACCTGATGGTCTTGGTAATGTGACATTCCTTACAGCAGTGACTAATGTGGATGATGATTTAGTCGAGATTATTGATGTTGAAAAAGTAATGGCGGATATCATGGGTTTTTCTGATGCCATTGATGACAATGTGTTAAACGAAAAGAATAATGATGATGTGAAAAATAAGCATGTCCTAGTTGTTGATGATTCTACTATGGCAAGAAAGCAAATAATTAAAGTACTTGAGCAAGTTAATGTCGAATATTCCCAAGCTAAGAACGGTAAAGAGGCTTTTGAAATGCTGCTTGAATGGGCGCAAGATGAAAGCATACCATTAGATGAACGTTGTTCTTTGGTACTGTCTGATGTTGAGATGCCAGAGATGGACGGTTACACACTCACGAAATCAATCAAAGAACATCCCCTACTAGGTAATCTTACCGTACTGTTGCATTCATCACTCAGTGGTTCATTTAATGACAGCATGGTGGAGAAAGTAGGTGCGGACGATTTTCTGGCTAAATACGATGCAACAGAATTGGCGGCGCGAGTTTTGCAACATTTAAAAATTGATAATAGTGATAAAGATAAACAAGCGGCTTAACATCAGTTATTTTCATTCGTCACAATTAAAAATAGTGTAAGGAAAGAAACTTTGTCAGAAGCAAGAACAATATCAATACCAAAAAATATGACAAACGTAGAGCATTCAAATACGGATGAATATCTTGCCTTTTGTGATTATCTGGAAGAAATATCAGGTATTACACTAGGCACTAATAAAGCCTATCTTGTCAAAAATAGACTGCGGCCAATATTGACTGCGCATGGTGTAGAAACACTAGCAGATGCCATGAAGAAAATTAAACGGGGTGTAGATCCGAAATTAAATCTTGAAATCATTGATGCCATGACGACTAACGAGACGTCGTGGTTTCGAGATCAATATCCATTTGAATATCTACATGATGAGCTATTGCCTAAACTCAAAGGTAAACGGATGGCAACGCCTAAAATATGGTCTGCGGCTTGTTCTCATGGCCATGAAGCCTATTCAATTAGTATGATTATTGATGAATATACGTCAAGGAATCCAGGGGCTTTTCCAACGGACATACAAATTATAGGAACAGATATATCATCCAGAGTAATAAAGAGTGCTTCTGCAGCAGAATATGACCGCCTCTCAATAGCGCGAGGATTATCCGAAGATCGCAAAAAGAAATATTTCACAGAAACTAATAATGAACATTACAGCTTAATAAGTAAAATAAAAAATAGAGTACGGTTTCAATACCTTAATTTGCTCGAAAGTTATGCGAGCATGGGTAAGTTCGATATTATTTTTTGTCGTAATGTACTGATCTATTTTTCAAATGAAAATAAAAGCGCCATTATGGAAAAATTCGCTAAAGCATTGAATCATGACGGTGTATTAATTCTAGGTGCATCAGAAACAGTCAGTAATTACAGTAAGGCTTTTGAAATGGTCAAATGTAAACGTGGTGTTGTTTACCGACACTTCTAAAATAGATTTTATAACGGCATTCAATACAGACCTTGCCATTTAGAGGCAAACCCCTTCCGCTTTAACCGCTCATAAAGCCACAAATTAATCATAAGTCATTAATATTTAGATAAATTATAACTCTGGCACGCCAGATGCAATATCCCTGACATCGTTAAATGATTGTGATGAAAGGAATTATGGATAATTTATTTGGAATACACGCAACAGCACTCAAGCTAAGAGCAAATCGAGCAGAATTACTGGCGGCGAATATCGCAAACACAGATACACCAAATTTTAAAGCTCGCGATATCGATTTTAAACAAGCACTTAAATTAGCTGCAGGTAAAAGTGGTGAGATGGTTACAACAAATGCCCGCCACATCACCAGTGCCGGCACTTCAAAAATGGGCGCAGAGATCATGTACCGCACACCAACCCAACCTAGTCTTGATGGCAACACTGTCGACCTACAAACAGAACGTTCTGCATTTTTAGAAAATTCCATGATGTATCAAGCCAGTTTGCGATTTTTGAATGGCAGGATTAGTGGATTGATGACAGCTATAAGAGGAGAGATTTAATGTCTTTATTAAACATTTTTGATATTGCAGGTTCTGCCATGAGCGCACAAACAGTTCGTATGAATACGACGGCAAGTAATATGGCAAACATGGATGCTGTTAGTAGTAGCACTGGTGAAACATATAGAGCAAGACATCCGGTTTTTGAAACAGTGTATTCAGACATTATGCGAGATGACTCCATTAGCAATGGTGTCCGTGTTGCGGGAATCATCGAGAGTCAGGCTCCACTACGAGAAGAACATAGACCAGAGCATCCTAAGGCGGATGAGAATGGATACATTTTTTATCCGAACGTAAATTCGATTGAAGAAATGACAAATATGATTTCAGCATCACGTACTTATCAAAATAATGTGGAAATTATTAATGCATCGAAACAGATGTTATTAAGAACCCTGAGCATCGGTCAATAGGATTGACCAATAGCTATTAGACAATAAACAGATTAAGAATATATAGAGGAACATATCATGGCAGATTCGAACACAATATTACCTGCTGAATTACAACATCTTGCACTCAAGCAACCAGAGAAAAAAGAAGGCAGTGGTCTTGATCAGGATGCTTTTCTTGAATTGATGTTAACGCAAATACAGCATCAGGATCCATTAAACCCAATGGAGAGCGGTGACTTTTTAAGTCAGATGGCTCAGTTTGGCACGGTGAATGGTATTACTGAATTAAATGGTTCATTTGCAACTTTAGCCAGTTCACTTCAATCAAGCCAGGCACTTCAAGCCTCAACAATGGTAGGTAACACAGTGCTTGTACCAGGTGATAAATCAGCATTGGTAAGTGGTGGCCAGATCAGTGGTGCGATCGACTTAACTAACTCTACTTCTAATCTTATGTTAAATATTACAGATGCAACTGGACAGAGTGTTAGACAGGTTGATTTAGGCTCGCACAGCGGTGGATTGGCAAAATTTACCTGGGATGGCACAGACAATAATGGTAACGCATTACCAGGCGGAACCTATTCAATACAAGCTGCCGCATTAATTAATAGTGAGGCAGTGGCGCAATCAGTATTAGTCAACGCAAAGGTAGATAGTGTCAGTCTGAGTAAGTCTGGTGGTGAACCTTTATTGAATCTCAATGGATTGGGTACGATAAGTATCAGCGAAGTAAGAGAAATTATGTAACTTAATGACGTAGATATTCGTCAGGAGAATCAAAATGGCATTTAGAGTAGCAATTAGTGGATTAAAAGCAGCCTCAGGTGAGTTAGATGTGATCGGTAATAATATCGCTAACTCAAATACAACCGGTTTTAAGAAATCACGTGCTGAATTTGTTGATGTATTTGCCGTAGCTGGAGTTGGTGGTAGCGGTAGTACGCCGGGTAGTGGTGTGCGTCTTTCTGCAATCAAACAACAATTTACGCAAGGTAATGTTGCATTTACGGACAATAACCTTGATATGGCGATTAATGGCAGTGGATTTTTTATCCTGGATGATGGTGGTACGCAAATCTATTCTCGTAATGGTGCCTTTGGCGTTGATCAAAATGGTTTTCTAGCTAATGCGCAAGGCCAAAACCTGATTGCCTTTGGGGCTGACGCCAGTGGCAACATAACCGGTGCTGCAGGACCGATACAAGTTAATTCATCAAACATCGCACCTCAAGCGAGTGCCAATATGACTATTGATTTAAATTTAGATGCAGCACAAGGCGTACCCGCAGTAGGTGTATTTGATGCTACGAATCCGAATTCATTCAATCATTCAACGTCGACAACGATTTTTGATAGTTTGGGTAATTCTCATTTAGCATCGATGTACTATGTTAAAACAGCAACGGCCAACCAATGGCAGAGTTATACTTTCGTTGATGGCACTCAAGTTGATGGTCCGGATGCATTAAACTTTTCTTCTGGTGGTGCATTAACCGCACCGGCGAGTGGCGTTACAACGACACCATCGTTCACACCTACTGGTGGTGGTGCAGCGATGACATTGGCGCAAGATTATTCTGCAACTACTCAATATGGTAGTTCTTTTTCTGTCAATGCATTGGCTCAGGATGGTTTTACTACTGGCCGACTTAGTGGTCTGGATATCGATAGTGAAGGCATCATCTTTGCCCGTTTCACCAACGGTCAATCCAGTGTCCAGGGTCAAATCGCATTGGCTAATTTTGCTAATGTACAAGGCTTGCAACCTGTGAGCGATACCTCCTGGGGTGAAACATTTTCATCGGGTGCAGTAACATTGGGCTCGCCCGGGACAGCAAGTCTGGGATTAATTCAGGCGGGCGCATTAGAACAATCGAATACTGATTTATCTGAAGAGCTGGTGAATATGATCATTGCACAGCGTTCATTCCAGGCGAATGCAGAAGTGATTAGTACCTCTGACACAGTCACTCAATCAATTATTAATCTGAGATAAGAAAAGGATTAAGACATGGATAAATTACTCTATCTTTCAATGACGGCGGCAACTAACACCATGCTGAGTCAGGCAACAATTTCTAGCAATCTTTCAAATTCTGAGATGCCTGGATTTAAATCTGACCTAGAGCAGTTTAGGAGCATGCCAGTATTTGGTGATGGACATCCTTCAAGAGTCTATGCCATGTCTGAAAGACCTGGTATCGACTTTACGGATGGCACCATCTATAAAACAGGTAATCCTCTCGACTTCGCAATAAATGGAGACGGTTGGGTTGCTGTTCAGGCACCTGATGGATCAGAAGCTTACTCACGCCGCGGTGATTTACGTTTGAACAATGCAGGACTCTTGGAAAATGGAAATGGTCTTCTAGTTTATGGCAATGGTGGCCCTATTGCTATGCCACCTTCGGAAGAAGCTGTGATAGGTAGTGATGGCACTATTAGCATTCGTCCTGCGGGACAAGATGAAAAGACCTTAGCAGTTGTTGACCGTATCAAATTAGTTAACCCGCCTGTTTCGGATCTTGTTAAATCAGCAGATGGATTGTTTCGCTTACGTGATGGTTCACAAGCCAATATTGACGCTAGCGTTCGTGTCGCGCCAGAATCATTAGAAACCAGCAATGTCAATATGGTCGGTGCTATGGCACGAATGATAGAACACTCACGCCGTTTTGAAATGGACATTAAAGCAATGACGGCTGCAAAAGAAAATGACGAAGTGGGAACACGAATTCTCGCACTTAATTAATTTATGAATAATCAAAGTTTAAACGAGTTGGAGAAACAATAATGACTCAAGCACTATGGATTGCAAAAACAGGGCTAGATGCGCAACAAACCCGAATGGCGGTAATTTCAAATAACCTCGCCAATGTAAATACAACAGGCTATAAATATTCGCGACCGGTTTTTAATGACTTGTTGTACCAAACAGTCAGACAACCTGGTGCGCAGTCATCACAAAATACAGAAATACCCTCTGGCTTAATGGTGGGTACCGGCGTGAGGACCATGTCGACGCAAAAGTTTTACAGTCAGGGCAACATTATTCAAACAGAGAACCCATTAGATATTGGTATTACAGGCAAAGGTTTTTTTGAAATTCTAATGCCGGATGGTGGTACTGCTTATACTCGAGATGGTACGTTTCAACTTGATTCACAAGGGCAAATGGTCACGTCTAATGGTTTTATTTTGCAACCGCAAATTACTATACCTGCCAATACGCAAAGTATGACCATTGGAGAAGATGGTGTTGTAAGTGTTTTGGCTGCAGGTAGTACATCTCCAACTCAGGTCGGATCAATTCAACTCACTGACTTTATAAACCCGGCAGGATTGCAACCCATTGGAGATAATTTATTAAAAGAAACAGCAGCTAGTGGTTCGGCCACAGCGGGCACGCCAGGCTTGACCGGGTTGGGGAGAACTGTACAGGGTTCACTAGAGAGTTCGAATGTTAATGTTGTCTCGGAACTGGTCAACATGATCGAAACCCAACGTGCTTATGAAATGAATTCAAAGGCAATATCAACTTCGGATCAAATGTTGCAGTACGCTAGTAACAATCTTTAAAGCGGGTAACAAGTAATGAATGAATATTTGGATGAGTTAAATATTTCTAAAGTTATCATGATGATAGGAATTTTATTATTGATTTCTGGTTGTCAGGATATGGCAAAACGCGACCCGGCATTTGCCGCTGTACGACCACCTTTGCCGCCAGTGCAGCCACAATCAAATGGGGGTATTTATAAACCGGGATTTGATGTGCGCTTATTTGAAGATCTAAAGGCACGCAGGGTTGGCGATATTTTGACGGTTAGATTGGCTGAAGCGACAAACGCCAATAAATCGTCATCAACGGAAATTGATAAAGCTAACACGAGTACCATAACGAATCCGACTATCTTAGGTGCCAGTCCCGAATTTAATGTTCCAAAATTTTTACCATTGGATAGAACACAAGATCTAAGTCTCGCTTCCAGTTTAAGTTCAGATCATGAATTTGATGGTTCTGGTTCAACAGCTCAGCAAAATGCATTGACCGGTAGTATCCCGGTCTCAGTTATTGAAGTGTTACCTAATGGTAACCTGATTGTTCGCGGTGAGAAACGTGTCACCCTAAATAATGGCGTCGAATATGTACAACTTTCGGGCATCATTCGTCCAGTCGATGTCTTGGCCGATAATTCAGTCTTATCAACGCAGGTAGCTGATGCGACGATTAATTACATCGGTGAAGGTGCTGTCGCTGATTCCAGCATAATTGGTTGGTTAGCACGTTTTTTTGCTGGCCCCTTTATGCCTTATTGAGGGGTAACAGATGAATTTACTAAAAATAATTTTATTAGTTTTTTGTTTATTTAATTCAACGCTGTTATATGCAGAACGAATCAAAGATCTTGCAAACATAGCGGGCGTACGAGAAAACCAGTTGATTGGCTATGGCCTAGTGGTAGGACTGGATGGCACTGGTGATCAAACAACACAAACACCGTTTACTATTCAGAGTTTGGATAGCATGTTGAAACAGTTTGGCATTTCATTACCTGCCGGTACTAATCCGCAGTTAAAGAATGTTGCGGCTGTCGTTCTTCATGCCATGCTTCCACCCTTTATTAAGCCAGGGCAAAACATCGATATAACTGTTTCATCATTAGGTAATGCCAAGAGCTTACGTGGTGGTAGTTTATTAATGGCACCATTAAAAGGTATTGATGGAAATGTTTATGCGATTGCGCAAGGAAACGTTGTCGTTGGTGGTTTTGGTGTCGCAACAGATGATGGTTCCAGTATCTCTGTCAATGTTCCGAGTGCTGGTCGCATCCCAAATGGTGCAATTGTTGAAAGATCGGTGCCGACTTCATTTGGATTGTCAGATTCAATTGTATTAAATTTACATAAAGCAGACTTCACGACGGCAAACCGTATGTCAGATGCCATAAATGAGTGGATAGGATTGGGTACTGCGAAAGCGCTCGATGGTACATCTGTGAAAGTAACAGCACCAGTAGATTACTCTCAACGTGTCGCCTTCACATCATTAGTCGAAAATATTACCTTTGAACCCGGGTCTGCTGCGGCACGCGTGATTATCAATTCTAGAACAGGCACGGTTGTTATTAGTCAACATGTCACTGTTGATGAAGCAGCTGTATCTCATGGTAGTTTGGTTGTTACGATTACTGAGAATCCTATTATTAGTCAGCCTGGCGCATTCTCTGATGGTACAACAGCGATAATTCCATCATCAGATATATCTGTTGAACAGGAAGATAATCGTATGTTTCTGTTTAATCCAGGGGTGTCTTTAGACGATGTAGTTCGAGCGGTTAATCAGGTTGGTGCAGCACCGGGTGATCTGGTAGCAATACTTGAAGCATTAAAAGAAGCCGGTGCACTTCGTGCGCAACTTATTATTATTTAATAGGGCATAAGATAAACGAAATGGAAACCGATCTCTCTAGCGCAAAAATTTATACTGAATTTAGTGGTTTGCATAAGCTCAAGCTTGCCGCCAAGAATGCTACTCCTGAAGCACTTGAAGAAGTGGCCAATCAATTTGAAGCTTTTTTCTTGAAGATGATGTTAAAACAAATGCGTGATGCCAGTTTGGGTGAAGGAATGTTTGATTCTGATCAATCGCGACTCTATCAAGACATGATGGATCAACAGTTATCTCTGGACCTTGCTGATAAAAGAACCGTTGGTATAGCAGACAGTATTATCAGGCAGTTGCAACACACTGTTAAACAAAATGAAAAATCAGTAAAGTTAAACCCTCTGCCTCAGAGAACTAATCTTGATCGACCGATGTTAAAGATGTCGAGCGACATTCAATTGAAAGAAAATAATTTCGAGACGCCAAAAGACTATATTAAAACAATGCGCCCTTATGCCGAAGATGCTGCTAGTAAGTTAGGCGTTCCAGCAAATATTCTGTTGGCACAATCGGCTTTGGAAACAGGCTGGGGTAATAAAGTCATTCAGCATCAGGATGGTCAAAGCAGTCATAATTTATTTGGCATAAAAGCAAACGAGCAATGGGATGGGCAACATGCACATGTCAGTTCTCTTGAATATGTTAATGGTAATGCAAAACGCGAAGTTTCTAGTTTCAGAGTGTATGAATCTTACAAACAAAGTTTCGATGATTATGTGGATTTCATAAAGTCTAATAATAGGTACCATACTGCGTTACAGAAAAGTGGTGATGGGGAAGGATATATTAAAGCATTACAGGATGCGGGTTATGCAACTGACCCTAAATATGCCGAAAAGGTGATGGACATTGTTAATCGCGAAGCAATTTAGAGATCGGATATAAATAAAAAACCATGTCGATATTAAATTCAGCAATTAGTGGCCTTCTAGCATCGCAGCGCAGTCTGGCGACAGTCAGTCATAATATTTCTAATGTTCATACTGAAGGATATAGTCGACAACGGGTTAACTTAGTAGCACGTGAACCACAGTTTGTAGGGGCGGGTTATATTGGTAGTGGCGCCGAGACCTCGAGTATTACGCGAATTACCGATCAGTTTATAACAACTCAGCTAAGAACAAGTACGAGTAGCTCAAGTGAGATTAATTCATTTTTAACATTAGCCAGTCGAGTTGACAATATGTTGGCTGATGCAGAAACAGGTTTAAGTCCTAGTTTACAAAATTTCTTTTCTGCAATTCAGGATGTGAATGATTTACCTTCATCAGCAACAGCGAGACAGGTCATGATCAGCGAGGCTGAATCGTTAGCTGAACGATTTCAGTTTCTCGATAATCGATTGTCAGATCTTGTTGATGAAGTAAAAATTCAGCTTAGTGATAATGTCAGCGATATAAATACAATCGCTAAATCTATATCTGATATTAATTCACAAATTGTTGAGGCAACCGGCCTTGCCGGCGGTGCGCCGCCAAATGATTTACTGGACCAGCGTGAGGTATTAATTCTGGATTTGGCAGAGTTGGTATCGGTTAATACGGTTGAACAAAATGACGGCTCCCTGAATGTGTTTATAGGTAAAGGGCAACCACTTGTGATTGGTAAAACTGCCAGTTCACTAGCTATAACTGAAACATATGAAGGTCATTATGAAGTGTCTTTGGCTAACCAATTTAGTTCCAGCATCATTACAGACAGTATCAACGGCGGTTCTCTGGGAGGACAAATTAATTTCCAGACGCAAATGCTGGAGCCTGCAAAGAATGCCTTGGGCAGATTAGCCATTGGCGTGGCAGAGACGTTTAATGATCAACATCGATTAGGTGCAAGTCTGGACGGTGATGTTAATACCGCCTTCTTTAATGTAGGCACACCCCGTGTCGCTGCTTTAGGTTCTGCACCCAATAATGTGACATCGGTAATAACCGATCCGTCAACACTTTCGGATAGCGATTATAATTTAACGTTTAACGGTGGTAATAGTTATACATTAATTCGTTTGAGTGATGCTACAACGACGGCAATCGACACAGGTGGTGTTTCACCCTATACAACACCCGCTGTCGATGGTTTTACAATGAATATTACTGCTGGTGCCACAGCAGGTGATCAATATGTCATTCGTCCAACGGTAAATGGCGCCAGTGATATCTCTGTTTTGATTTCTGACCCAAGAAAAGTAGCCGTTGCGGGACCTTTAAAGGGGGGTGTTGCTACCAACGCTTCTGGGGTACCAACCAATATCGGTAATGCAGCAATTACAGATGTGAATATCTCCTCTACGACTGGTGTTCCGTTGGCTTCAAATATTACATTGACCTTTGATGCAACAAATAATCGATTTGATATTTCTGCACCACCTGGTGGAACACTGGCCTACACTCCTGCTACTGATAATGCAGGAGTACAATTTACTATTGCCGCTGCTGGTAATGCGACATTCACCGTTTCGGGCTTTCCTGAAGATGGTGATGGGTTTTTAATCCAAAACAATACCGGCGCTGATGGTGATAATAGAAATGGATTATTACTTAGCGATTTACAATCAAATCGATTGTTATTAAATGGTTCAGCAAGCTATCAAGATACCTATGGACAATTGGTCGCCGGTGTTGGATCGACCACGCGTCAATCAGAGATAAGTAGTGAGGCCTTAGAAGTATTAAAGGAACAAACTATAGAAGCCAGAGAGAGTGTTTCGGGTGTTAATCTGGATGAAGAAGCGGCTAACATGTTGAAGTTTCAACAGTCTTACTCTGCTGCTGCACAAATGATTAGCGTTGCTGATGACTTGTTTAATTCATTAATGAACGCTTTCCGATAGGGATTAATTATGCGAGTTTCAACAGCCTATTTTACCCAACGTGGACTAACGAGTATTCTCGAACAACAGGCTCGCCTGGCAGATATACAAGAGCAGATATCTTCGGGGAGACGGTTGCTCAGACCATCAGATGATCCAACGGGTGCAGCTCAGATATTACGGCTGGAATCGGCGCTTTCTGTGACTAATCAATATCAACGTAATGCGAATAACGCTTTAAATAGATTGACCCTCGAAGAATCCACTCTGGACAGCGTGCAGGATTCATTAATTCGAATAAGAGAAATAGCCATTCAAGGTACTAATGCAACGATAGGCAATACGGATCGTAAAGCCTTGGCGCAAGAAGTGCGTGAGAGATTAAATGAAATAGTGAGTTTGGCCAATACCAAAGATGCTAATCAGGAATATCTTTTTTCTGGTTACAAAGTAACTACAAAACCGTTTACTGAAGCTGCAGACGGCACTTTTATTTATAGTGGTGATCAAGGTCAGCGCGCATTACAGATATCATCTGGACGCCAAATGATGGATAGTGATTCGGGGAATGATGTCTTTGTTAATGTAAAGAATGGTAATGGTACATTCCAGACGAATGCTAATACCTTAAATGCTGGTGCCGGTGTGTTCGATGTTGGACAAGTTGTCGATCCAACGACTTATGTTTCTGATACTTATACGATCACTATAGGCGGTGCGCCGGGAAACCTGACATATGGTGTAACTGGAGCTACTAGTGGTGTTGTGGTTACAGCAGGAACAGCATTTTCCGACGGCGGTACGATTCAGTTTAACGGCATACAAACGGGTATAACAGGAACGCCTGCTGTTGGTGATACGTTTACCATCTCTCCGAGTACCACACAGGACATGTTTTCTTCTGTTCAAAATCTGGTCACAGCATTGGAAACTACAACCTCAAGTCCAGCCGGGCAATCCGATATTCTTAACTTAATCAACCCAGCATTAAGTGAAATAGATCTCGCCTTTGAAAATATAACACGAGTTCGTACGAGCGTCGGTGCAAGACTCAAAACGATAGATGATCAGATTAATGTCAACGAGGGATTCAAGATTGAATTAGCGTCAACCCTATCTAAGGTGAGGGATCTTGATATCGCAGAAGCAGCAGTTGAATTGCAATCACGATTGATCTCATTAGAGGCTGCACAAACCACCTATACCCGTATCCAGGGCCTATCACTTTTTGATCACATTCGATAATCGAATTATTATTCTTAGATTCATCTCGATCAAGACCAAAATTTATTATAAATTACATGGTCTTGCGAACCAATCAAATTCCACTTCAAATAAAGCCAAATTGAGCTAAAGTTTTTATTTGCCCACCCGATAACCTTAATCGGAAGCAGTGAATATCGATCTCTTGAATTGATATATCTGCTAGAGAATAACCTTTGATTCTGTTGTACAACTAAATAGCGACAGGATTTTTATAGGAGCAAAATTATGCCACAAGTAATTAATACTAATGTTGCCTCACTAAATGCACAACGCAACCTGAATACATCAGGTAGTAACTTGGCAACGTCGTTACAAAGACTTTCTTCCGGTATGCGAATCAACAGCGCGAAAGATGATGCTGCTGGTCTTGCTATTTCTAACAGGATGACTGCTCAGATTCGTGGATTGAATCAGGCCGGTCGAAATGCGAATGATGGTATTTCATTAGCGCAAACAGCTGAAGGTGGTTTGGGTACGATTACAGGCAACTTACAACGTATTCGTGAGTTGGCCATTCAGTCTGCTAACGCAACCAATAGTGCCTCTGATCGTGCAGCACTTCAGACAGAAGCTTCACAACTTATCGCTGAAATTGATCGTGTTGCTACCACTACCAGCTTTAACAACGTTAACCTGTTAGACGGAACATTTTCTTCACAGCAATTCCAGGTTGGTGCTAATGCAAATCAGACGATTTCTGTTTCATCAATTGATAGCGCCAGATCAGGTTCACTAGGTACAAGTTTCTCATCTCAAATAGTTGGTACTGCAGTAACGGCCAACGCGATTAGTGCGGGTGATTTGATTATCAACGGTATTAGCCTTGGCGAACAAGCTGGTGGCGTTGGTGCAAACAACGATGCTAAAGATATTGCTACGGCTATCAATGCACTGTCTGGTACTGGTGTAACAGCAACTGCACAATCCACTGGTGTTACAGGTGCAGCAGCTTCAGCTTTCACCGCTATTACAGCGGGTGACTTGACGGTTAACGGTGTGAGTGTTGGTGCAGTTGCGGGTGATGCTGATGCTGCTACTCGTCGTGATGGCATCATAGATGCAGTTAATACTGTTTCTGCAACAACCGGTGTAGTTGCTTCTGCTGCAACCGCAACAACAGTTCAGTTGACAGCCGCTGATGGCAGAAACATTACGATTGCACATGCTGGTGGTACTTCAACTACTGCAATAACAGGTCTAACTGCAGCGACTACACGTAGTTCCGTTACATTGGATTCTACTGGTAGCCAAGGTATCACCTTGACGGGTGCGACAGAAACGGATGTTGGTTTTACTGACAACCAAACTGCAGCAGCTGCTGCAGGTGGTACAGCAATTTCAGTGGTGGATATCTCAACCGTAGCTGGCGCTAATACCGCTATCGCTTCTGCTGATGCTGCACTAGATGCTATCAACTCTTCTCGTGCAACATTAGGTGCGATACAAAGTCGATTTGAATCTGTTGTAAGTAATCTGTCAGTTACCGCAGAAAACCTATCAGCTGCACGTAGTCGAATTCAGGATGCGGATTTCGCAGCTGAAACAGCAGCTTTGACAAAAGGACAAATCTTGCAACAAGCAGGTGTGTCAATCTTGTCACAAGCTAACTCACAACCTCAGTTAGTACTTTCATTATTACAGTAATAATTAAATTAAGTAGTAGTGAGAATGAGCAGTAGTAAAAAAGCGGTCGGGTTAATAACCCGACCGCACTTTAAGTTTAAAACCTTTTGGAGGTTATATTATGCCTACTGAAGTCACCACAGAAATGAGACAGTCCATGTCTCGTGTCGCTGATACCTCGAGAGTTCAGCAGAATGGGGTGATTGAGGCGGACAAGGCAGTTGCACGGCAAGGGTTGTCTGGAAATGAACAATCAGTGCCGCCTACTAAGGAAAGTAGCCAGCCATCGAATGAACAATTAGAACAGGCCGCTGAAAATCTGAATCAACATGTTCAGAATTTACAGCGTGATTTGCACTTTAGTATTAACGACGATACCGGTGAAACCGTTATCAGGGTTGTCGATAGCGAGAGTCAGAAAACGATTCGAACCATACCATCAGAAGAGTTTCTTGATATGTCACAACAATTAAATCAGACAGTGGGTATGTTACTCAATGCTCAGGCTTAGTTGGTGCGATTACTGCATTATTGACACAAAGAAACCTAACATATAGGAGCTGTCATGATTTCTGTGCCCGGTATCGGTTCCGGACTGGATATTAACGCAATAGTAAATGGTCTTGTCGCTGCTGAAGGTGATGCCAAGACACAGTTACTCGCGAGTAAACGTTCTGATACACAAGCTGAGATATCAGCCTTTGGTGGTTTAAAAAGTATTCTTTCAACATCATTAACGCCTTCATTGACGTTTTTAAAAACCGCAACAAATTTTCAATCTAACACCTTAATTTCTTCTGATGAAACTGTTTTTACGGCAACTTCAAATACAGGATCTATTCCACCTGGTGTGTTTGATATAGAAGTAAGAGACTTGGCCGAAGCACATAAACTATTAACAACAGGTTTTACCGATCAAGATACTGATATTGGTACAGGCACTTTGACTATCTCGGTAGGCGCCTCCAGCTTTGATGTAGTCATCGACAGCAGTAATCAAACGCTTGCAGGAATACGTAGCGCTATAAATGATGCGACTGATAACACGGGTGTTTCAGCGACTATTGTTAATGTAGATGATGGTGGTGGCGGTACTGAAGCAAAGCTCATTTTAAGTTCAAACAATACAGGTATTGCTAATGCAATAACTGTAACTGTTAATGATGATGATTTAAATGATACAGATGCGACAGGTTTGTCAGCCTTCTATTATGACTCGGCTGATGCAACATCCCCGGAACGAATGACACAGATTAATGCTGCAAATGATGCAGAGGTATATATCGATGGGCAAAAGGTTTTAAGTGCATCAAATACAGTTGTTGATGCTATTCAAGGTGTGACGATAACGGTAAATAAAGAAGATACAGGTAATGTTCATAGTTTGACTGTTGCCAGAGATACAGCAACGATAAAGGCTAACGTTGAGTCATTTATTTTAAATTATAATGCCTTCATAACGTATACGAATAATGTCACCGCATTTAATCCTGAAAACGGTCAGGTAGGGATTTTACTCGGTGATGCCACAATAAGAAGCCTCAGCAATCAAATAAGAACAAAAATGAACGATGCAGTGACAGGTATTAGTGGTCAATATTCAACGCTGGTAGATTTAGGTATCACGTCCAAAAGTGATGGCACATTAGAAATAGATTCTACTGAATTGAATACAGCGTTGAATAACAATATGGATGATGTGGCCGAATTATTTTCTTCTACAAATGGTATCGCTGTAAAGCTTGATAGTGTTGTAAATGAATATATAAAAGCAGAAGGACTGCTTGATAGTAAATCACAGGGGTTGAATGCAACGGTAAATAATATAAATGAAGACCTTGAAGATTTGCAATTGACATTGATTTCACTTGAAGAACGTTTGTTAGCACAATTTTCAGCGCTGGATGTTTTGATGGCGCAATTAAACTCAACAAGTAGTTTTCTTACACAACAATTTGAACAGATTAAAAATATTAATAATCCATCAAATTAATTGAACTAAAATTCAACAGAATGAAACAACTAAAAATATACAGTGAGGTAAAGGCTAATGAATAATCCTAATTTGGGAAACATTCTCGCATTAAAGGAATATAACAAAATCAATTTACAGACGAGTATTGAAGGAGCATCTCCCCATCGTTTAATACAATTGCTTATGGATGGTGCACTAGCAAGACTTACACAAGCCAAGGGACATATGAAAGCAAATTCTATCGCACAAAAAGGCGAAGACATTAGTATGGCCATCTCTATTATTGGTGGACTTCGGGATAGCCTGAATCATGACAAGGGTGGTTCTATGGCAGATAATCTGGATAGTTTATATGAATATATGACGTATCGTTTGATGGAATCAAATTTAAAAAATGATGTTTCCATAATTGATGAAGTTCATGGTTTATTAACGGAGATTAAGTCAGCCTGGGATGCGATCGCAAATCAATCCGTAGCAGCGCAAGTTGAAACCCGATTTGAACAACCTGCAGCTTGATGTGACTGAAAGGTAAATCATGATGCAAGCAAGTGTTGATGCAATAATTGCATTAGGTATACGACTTATTGGTCTGGCAAAGGATACGGAATTGCTGAGTCTTGAAAAAGAAATATCCGCATATACGCAACAAATAGAACATTTTTTCAATGCACTAGATAAAGAAAAATTAACTTCTACTGATGCTGAATGTTTAGAATCGATAATGGAAAACCATAAAAAAATTGCCGCACTCATTACTAATAAAAAAGATATTATTTCTAATAATATTAAGCAGCTACAGACGGGCAAAGAGATGCAGAACACTTATCCAAAAGCAGCATTCTAAATCACCTGGGTAGTAATTTAATTTTAAAAAAAGATTATTTTTTCTCGACCTCCTTGTGGTTCTCCACGCAATTCCAATAATTAATTCTCTATTATAGATGACAGAATTTTGACATTGTTGTCCTCAACTGCTTAACTATCATCTTAGTGGCAACGTGATATTTAAGATAATGGAGGGGCTCACGTGGCAGAAGTGAATAACAAAGTCATGATAATTGATACTTCTAGCAAGGTACGTAACCATGTTGCCGCCGTCATAGAATTCATGGGCTATGAGCCTATTTCAGTATCGGAAACCGAAAATTGGCAAGCCCGCTATGTTAAAACTGATGGCATAATTATGATTGTGCTTGGTGAATGTGGTACGGGCAAAGGGCTATTAGCTGTATTCAGAGGAATAAAGGAAATTGATGCCTACTTGCCGATCATTTTACTTAATGATCCAGAAGCTAAAACACGGTTTAGTAATGAGTTGGATATAGGATCAATAGCTTCGATAGATCTCCCATTACGATATCAGAAACTGGAACCAGTATTACAACAAATTAAGCTCTATCGCCAAACCAGACATGAAGACGGTAGTCCTCGCTCCATGGAGTTATTTCGTAGTCTTGGTGGTACTAGTAAACCGATAAAACGAGTACGTCGCATGGTTGATAAGGTTGCAGATACGGAAGCCAATGTGCTCATCATGGGAGATTCCGGATCTGGTAAGGAAGTTGTTGCGCGTAATATTCATTATCAATCTTCAAGAAGAAATAAACCCTTTGTTCCAATAAACTGCGGTGCAATCCCATCTGAATTACTTGAAAGTGAGTTGTTTGGACATGAAAAAGGAGCATTCACAGGTGCGATAAGCGCACGACAAGGGCGTTTCGAGATGGCGGAGGGAGGCACATTATTCCTTGATGAAATAGGTGATATGAGTTTGCCTATGCAAGTGAAGCTACTGCGTGTCTTACAAGAACGTACATTTGAGCGCGTTGGTAGCAACAAAAGTATTACAGCAGATGTTCGTATCGTAGCAGCAACCCATGTAGATTTAGACGAAGCAATAGAAACAGGACGGTTTCGTGAAGATTTGTTTTATAGGTTGAATGTCTTTCCAATTGAAATGCCTGCATTAAGGGATCGTACTGAAGATTTACCCATGCTGATAAGTGATTTAATTGAACGATTGGAACATGAAGGCAGTAGTGGTTTATCTCTAACACAATCAGCTGCAGAGTCGCTGGCTCAATATTCCTGGCCTGGAAATGTCCGTGAACTTGCTAATCTAATAGAGCGTCTTTCAATCTTGTATCCCAATGGTGTTGTAGATATACATGATATGCCAGAAAAATATCAGGCAAAGACTATAATGGAAGCGCTTCCAAATGAAGACAGTGGTGTTGAATCTGATATGCATTTACGCATGCCGAGATTACCTAAAAGTGGTGTTGATTTAAAAGGTCATGTCAATTCAATTGAGCTCAGTCTTATCAAGCAAGCCTTGGATGAATCTAACGGTGTTGTCGCTCATGCCGCAAAAAGATTAAACATGGGTCGGACGACACTAGTTGAAAAAATGCGTAAGCTTGGTATGCAACGTAAAGAAACAGCGTCGGGTATTTGACGTAATCCTTCCAGCCGCAGATCACTATCAACGTAATTACTTGTATTTATTAGGATAAACTCAATGGCATAGTCTTTGCTCTCCCATAGTTAACAACTTTAATTTGTTAATGGTGAGAAAATGTCACAACAGCAGTTATCAAGTAAAACTGAAATCAGCAAAGCAGAATCATTAGAGCAGGCTTTCCAGAATTTCAATGAAATTTCTTCATCACTTACCCATTTTTATGAAGGTCTTGAACAAGAAGTAGCTCAACTAAACAAAGAGCTCGTAGATACACGTTCTCAGAAGAAGCATGAGTATGTAGAACGTGAACGCGTTACCAAACGTCTTGAAAATCTTTTACACGCATTACCCGGTGGCGTCATAGTCATTGATGGGCAAGGTATTGTAAAAGAGATTAACCCAGCAGCATTAGCGCTGCTGGGAGAACCGTTACTCAGTGAACGTTGGCGTGATGTTGTTGATCGCGCATTTAAGCCAAAGTGGGATGATGGTCATGATATAACCTTGTGCAATGGTCAATATGTCAATATTTCTACACAACCACTTGATTCAGAACCGGGTCAGATATTATTGATAACAGATGTTACTGAGACACGTCAGCTACAAGAACAGATCTCCAGTTTAAAACGAATGTCTGCCATGGGAGAAATGGCAGCTGGATTAGCTCACCAGATTCGTACACCACTATCATCCGCATTACTTTATGTTTCAAATCTAGGTGCAAACCAACTTGATTTAGAACGTAGAAAACGATTCACAAAAAAAACCTTGTCTGCTCTACAACATCTGGAAACGCTAGTTGAAGAAATGTTGTTGTTTGCTCGTGGCGGACGTTTGAAAACAAAGCCATCTGTCATATCTGCAATCATTCAAGATTTTATTGAACAACAAGATGGTGCTTTAGAAAACTGCGAATTAAACATCACATACAATAATCTGGCTGCAGATGTACAAGTTAGCCTAGCTTGTGACGCATTTAAAAGCGCATTGCAAAATATATTTAATAACGCATGTCAGGCTGGAGGCATAGTCACCAATATACATATTGAATTGTCACATGATGTATCAGAGCAAGTTCAATTAATTATTATTGATGATGGTCCGGGTATTCCAGCATCAATAAAGTCGAGATTGTTTGAACCCTTCGTGACAACACGTACAAATGGAACGGGCCTTGGTCTTGCTGTTGTAGATGCTGTTGTACGTGCACATAAAGGCACTATATCTGTGCAAAATGCATCTGAAAAAGGAACTTGTTTCACAATAAACCTGCCCGTTTACAAATCTGAGAACAATAAATATCCAATAACAAAAAATAGCTTGAATATTAATGGGAGTGCAATATGAATTATAAGGTTTTGATTGTTGAGGATGATAACGATTTACGCGAGGCCTTGTCGGACACACTGACTATCGCTGGTTATATCCCAAAGACTGCTATCAATGGCGAAGATGCACTTGATGTTCTTCAAAACGAATCAATCGACATGGTGATTAGCGATGTGCAAATGGCCAGAATGGATGGCATTAATCTACTAAAACGCATCAAAGCTACGCAAATAAATCTACCGGTAATACTGATGACTGCATTTGGTACTGTTCAACAAGCAGTAGACGCTATGCAAATTGGTGCTGTTGATTATCTTGTTAAACCGTTCGAACCAGAGGTGTTGGTTGCTAAGGTCAGTCAATTTTTGCCGGCAGTGCTGACCGAAACGGATACTGGCTTTGTCGCAGCTGATAGCAAGACTAAAGAGGTTATGGAAATTGCAAAACGCGTCTCAAATAGTGATGCAACATTATTGGTTACTGGAGAAAGCGGAACAGGAAAAGAAGTCCTGGCACAATATATCCATCAACAATCACAACGAAGCAAAAAGCCTTTTGTCGCCATCAATTGCGCCGCCATTCCGGAAAACATGTTGGAAGCAATCTTGTTTGGTTATCAAAAAGGCGCTTATACAGGCGCCTATAAATCATGTCCCGGAAAGTTTGAACAAGCTCAGGATGGCACTATCTTGTTAGACGAAATATCAGAGATGAGTTTGCCATTACAAGCAAAATTGTTACGTGTGCTTCAGGAAAAAGAAGTTGAACGATTGGGAGACCAAAATTCAATTGAGTTGAATGTACGTGTGATAGCAACATCAAACAGAAACATGCGTAAGGAAGTGACAGCAGGTCATTTTCGCGAAGATTTATTCTACCGATTAAACGTTTTTCCAATAAACATGCCTGCGCTACGCGAACGTAAAGAGGATATTGTTCCCCTCGCAGAATTTCTACTTGCCCGAGCAGCGACAGAAAACAATACAGCTTGTCCAGAATTGTCAAAAGATGTTTGCGAAACACTTAAAACTTATTCATGGCCAGGGAATGTCCGTGAACTGGATAATGTTATGCAACGCGCTTTAATTCTTCAAATGACAGGGACAGTCACAAGCAATGAAATACAATTTGAGCAACAGGCTTATCAAGAAGTAACTGCTGTGTCTGATATGCAAGAAGAAGTTGAGATGGATGCTGATAACAAACTTAGCGATGATCTTAAAGTTCGTGAGCAAAATATGATTATCGAAGCATTAAAGGAAACGATGGGCAGTAGGAAGTCGGCAGCAGAAAAGCTAGGTATCAGCCCACGTACATTAAGGTACAAACTTGCAAAGATGCGTGAACATGGCGTTGCCATACCCGTTAATTAGTCGTTGATTAAAAAGGTGTAAATTATGAGTGAAATTAATATGGATACATTGTTGGTTCAAATGCGAGCAATGGCTGATAAAGCAAATACAATTAATCAATCGGCAGTTGTACAAGGTAGTAATCCGGATTTTTCAAATATGTTTCAAAGTGCTGTTAACAAGGTCAACGAAACACAACAACAGGCTGGTGAATTAAAAACACAGTTTGAGTTAGGGAATCCAGATATTGATATCACGGACGTAATGGTTAAGTCACAAGTAGCTACAGTTTCCTTTCAAGCTATGACACAGGTTCGTAACCGTCTTGTCAGTGCATATCAAGAAATTATGAACATGTCTGTTTAATAAAAAAATGTTAGGAAAATAAAATGGCTGAAGCAGTTGAAATTCCGTTTGATGTAAAACGTACTCTATTTGTTCGCCAGATAGTTTTTTTGTTTGCTATCGCTGGAAGTGTCGCAGTTGGTGGGTATGTCTTACTTTGGTCTCAGACACCAAGTTTTAGTTTGTTGTATGGAAGTTTGTCCGATCAAGATGCTTCTGCGGTAATTGAATCATTACAAAAAGCAAATATTGAATATCACGTCGATCAAAATTCTGGTGCAGTAATGGTAGCTTCATCAAAGGTACATGAAGCGAGGATGAAGTTGGCGGCAGAAGGCTTGCCTAAAAGTGCCAATAGTGGTTTTGCAATGTTGAATGAAGAACAAAAGCTGGGAACCAGCCAGTTTATTGAGAAGGCGCGTTACCAACACGCATTGGAAAATGAATTAGCAATATCAATAACTAAAGTCAGTGCGATCAGGGCTGCAAGGGTTCATTTGGCATTACCTAAGGAAAGTGTTTTTTTACGTAATCGCAAGGCTGCAAGTGCATCAGTACTGCTGGATTTATATCCAGGGCATCGTCTTGAGGCCGGACAGGTAGCAGCTGTTGCTAATCTTGTTGCGTCAAGTGTACCGAGTCTTGAATTAACGAATGTTAGCGTGATTGATCAATATGGACGGTTAATGACACAGAATCAATCATCAGCAGACCTTGCAATGACAGCATCACAATTTCAATATGCAACTCAAGTTGAAAATTCGTACATCGAACGAATTGAAAACATACTAATTCCTTTGCTGGGACAAGATGGTGTGAAGGCACAGGTAACAGCTGAGCTGGATTTTACTAGCACAGAGCAAACTCGTGAATCTTTTAACCCCGATCTACCCGCTTTACGCAGTGAACAGTTAGAAGAAGATTCGAAGTCCTCATCTGGACTCGCAGGCGGTGTGCCTGGCGCTTTATCAAACCAACCAAGTATAAATGCTAGCGCACCAGAGATTGTTGGAAACAATAATACAAATAACGATGATGATAGCAATTCAGCGATGGGCAGTATGCAACGCAGGTCAACGCGAAATTATGAATTAGATAAAACGATCAGTCATACGCGTCTACCTACGGGAAGCTTACTTCGATTGTCTGTAGCCGTAATTATAGATTATAAAAAGAGCCTTGATGAAAAGGGCGCAGTTGAGCGTGTGGAACACTCACCAGAAGAGATCAATCAGATCACAAATCTGGTAAAAGAAACTATCGGATTTAATTCAATTCGTGGTGATAGTGTCAATGTTATGAATGCGCAATTCACACTGCCTGACGCAATAGAGCCTTTACCAGAAATGCCTATTTGGCAGCAAGCATGGGTTTGGGATATTGCTAAACAAGTGCTCGGTGGCTTATTTGTTTTATTTCTTGTTTTTGGAATTTTAAAACCTGCCATTAAAAACATGATGAATAAGGAGATAACATTACATCAGACAGCATTAGACGGGCCTGCCGGTGTCGCAGGACAACTGACTGCTGACGGTTCATCACCACAAGCCGAAGAAATGAAGGCGCTTGAAGCAGCACCTGAATACGATAAATCAATTCATAATGTTAAAGAAATGGTGAACACCGACCCCAAGCTTGCCGCGCAGGTGGTACGTAATTGGGTTGGTGAAGAGTAGTGGCAGCACCTAAGAAAAGCAGCGGAATGGACCCTACTCAAAAGGCAGCGGTGTTTTTGATGTCTATTGGAGAAGAGTCTGCCTCTGAAGTTCTGAAACATATGGGACCAAAAGAAGTTCAGCGAATTGGTATAGCCATGACTACGGTCAAGGATCTAACTAAGGAAATGGTCAATGCTGTTATTGGCGAGTTCATGACTACGGTGAATAAACAGACCAGTTTAGGTGTTGGCGTTGATGATTATGTGCGTAATATTTTACACAGCGCATTGGGTGAAGATAAAGCTGCAGGTGTCATTGACAGAATTCTACTCGGCGGGAATTCACAAGGGCTTGAGTCATTAAAGTGGATGCAACCAAAATCTGTTGCTGAATTAATAAGCAATGAACACCCACAGATTATCGCAATTATTTTGTCTTATCTAGAAAGCGACATGGCAGCAGAAATTGTTACTGAGTTTCCAGAAAAAGTACGTTCTGATTTGTTATTACGCATTGCTACATTAGAAAGTGTCCAGCCTGCGGCAATGAAGGAATTAAATGAAACCTTGGAGAAGCAATTAAAAGGTGGCAGTAATATTCAATCCTCTTCAATCGGTGGTGTTAAGGCAGCAGCAGATATTTTGAACTTTATCGAGACATCTGCTGAAGCTGCGATTATGGAAAAGGTCAAAGAGGTCGATGAAGATTTAGGTCAAGAAATACAAGACTTGATGTTTGTATTTGAAAATCTTATGGGCGTTGATGATCGCGCTATGCAAACTATTCTCAGAGAGGTTTCTACTGATAGCTTACTGTTAGCGATGAAAGCAGCTGATGACGAATTGAAGGAAAAGATTTATGCCAATATGTCAAAACGAGCTGCTGAAATGTTACGTGATGATCTGGAGGCGAAGGGACCTGTCAAATTAAGTGAAGTAGAAACAGCACAAAAAGAAATCCTTTCAATTGCACGACGATTGGCCGATGAAGGACAAATTTCTCTAGGCGGCAGTGCTGATGAAGAGTTAGTTTAATGACGCAAAGAATATGCTTATATTACTAACAGAATTTAAACCATAATACATAAATCAGATATTGTTTCCGTGAGTAATTTAAAAAATCGCATTATCACCGCTAAAGATGCAAATGAATATGTTGAGTGGCAGGAGCCGCAAGTACAAGGAAGAATTTCCAGTGAATTTGATAATGGAGTCCGACCTCCTACGGCCAATGAAATGCAATCCCTACACAAAGATGCCTATGATGAAGGCTTCAATATGGGGCGTAAAGAGGGGCGTTCACAAGGGTACAAGGAAGGGCGTGAGCAGGCTGGAATAGAATCACAAGCACTGCTCCAAAGTCTAGGTGATATTTTTAATTCATTGGCAGATCCGGTTTCTCTATTGGATGATGAAATTGAAAACAGTATCGCAGAATTAACATTGTCGATTGCACGGCAATTAGTACGAAGAGAAATAAAAACTGAACCAGGTGAAATTGTTGCAGTTGTTAGAGAGGCTGTTAAAGCATTACCCTTGTCAGCAAGAAAGCCAACAATATATTTACATCCCGAAGATATTCAGCTTGTTAGAAATGCCTTATCCGTTGGTGAAGATGAAAAATCATATCGTTTTGAAGAGGACCTATTATTGACTCGTGGTGATTGTCGAGTAGAAACAGAATCATCTAATATAGATGCAAGTATCGAAGCACGCTTGTCAGCAATTGCAATAAATATGTTGGGTGATGAGCGTCGACATGATGAGAGTCAAAGTGATGATGTTACTTGAAGCCGATCGACGACCCGCCTGGAAACATAGAATAAATCAGCTTATTGAAAAAAATCGTAAGCCGATTCCGATGGCGGTTCAGGGAAGATTAATCCGAATGGTAGGTTTAACGTTGGAGGCCGCAGGTTGCCGCGCAGCCATTGGTGACTATTGTCGGATTGAAGAAGATGGAAAAACCTTGACGGATGCAGAGGTTGTTGGGTTTTCCGGAGATAATCTTTTTCTCATGCCAACTGGCCAACCACACGGACTGTCTCCTAATGCACGTGTCATCCCACTAGGTCGAGCAGGTGATGTTGCTGTTGGACCAGAACTACTGGGACGTGTTATCAATGGTGCTGGTCAACCACTTGATGGTGGACCCGCTATCAAGGCAAAAGAAAGAGTTCCTTTAACAGGCAGACCAATTAATCCACTATCGAGAGGTAAAATCACTGAGCCGATGGATGTGGGTATACGTACTATAAACACATTTTTCTCAGTGGGTCGTGGGCAGCGTATGGGTTTATTTGCCAGTAGTGGAGTGGGTAAGAGTGTTTTACTAGGGATGATGGCACGTTTCACCGAAGCAGATGTTATCGTTGTTGGGCTCATTGGTGAACGAGGTCGTGAGGTAAAAGAGTTTATAGAGCAGAGTTTAGGAGAAGTAGGTTTGTCTCGTTCTGTTGTTGTCGCTACTCCTGCTGATGATCCTCCTTTAATGCGTTTACATGGAGCAATGCTAGCTACCAGTATTGCCGAATATTTTCGTGATAAAGGACAGCATGTATTGTTGTTAATGGATTCAATTACACGCTTTGCGCAAGCACAAAGAGAAATTGCACTCACCATAGGTGAACCACCAGCAACTCGGGGTTATCCACCTTCTGTTTTTACACGATTACCACAATTAGTAGAACGTGCTGGTAACGGTGCAAATGGACAAGGGTCAATAACGGCTATATATACTGTGCTTACTGAAGCTGATGCTGATAATGACCCCATAGCTGATTCAGCTCGGGCAATATTGGATGGACATATCGTGTTATCTAAAAAGATTGCCGAATCGGGCATTTATCCTGCCATTGATATAGAACTGTCAATCAGCCGAGTAATGAATTTAATTACGGACAACGAACATCAAAAAGCTACGCTTTTCATTCGTCAGTTAAATTCTGTTTATCAACAAAATAAAGACTTGATCAGTGTCGGGGCATATCAGCCAGGCGCAGACGAACAACTTGATTTGGCCATAAAGTTACAACCTTATTTTTTAAAGTACATCAGTCAGAACATGAACGAGCAAGTCAATTATTCTGACTCCATGCAACAATTGAAAGAATTACTAGAGAACTGCAAGCAAGATAGTTCGAATGCATTAATAATACAGGGTGGAACGAATGACTCGGTCTCAACGGATTAAAAAAATAGTCAGATTGACAGAGAACAAGGAACGAAACGCAGCACGCGAATTCGCTGCAACACAGAAAACATTAAATGACTATAAAGAACGATTAAGCCAGTTACAAAGTTATCGAAAGGAATATCTGAATTATTTACAACCAAGTGGTAAGGCACAGTCGATTACAGTTCTACGTGAACATCAGGCATTCATCTTGCAAATTGATGAAGGGATACGATTATTGATTCAGCAAATTAATTTGCAAGAATCTATGAATAGTCGTGAAAGAGATAATTGGCTTAAGGAAAAACAACAACTTGATACGATGGAAAATATTTTTGAACGTTTCTGTAAAACCGAAAGACAAGTTGTCGCACTGCGTGAACAGAATCAGTTAGACGAACTTAGTCAACGACAGACAGTTAAGTAATGATCTCTTTCTTATAGTTGGCATAAGCGTTGCAATTACCTCTTCAATACAGATTGAATTAGAGGAAAAGCAATTGAACTCAACAATACCATTAAATTCTCTTAGCCCAATAAATGCTATTGAAAACAGTAGTTTATCTGCTCCAGGCGAAGCGCTAACAGGTTTAGCAGAAGACGGTTTTGCTAGTGAATTTACCGCGGCAATGAATGAAATAATGTCCGCAGGCGGCAAATCTGAACCGCTGGATCTTGCCGCTTTAGAAGATCTCGATGTTAAGCAACTTACCGATTTAGCTGAACAGATGGGTATTCAGTTTCCACCTGAGTTGTTATCTGTAGCAGATGATTTAAAACACTCACCTTTGAATAATTTAGCGACTGAAGTCAATCCTTCAATTAATGATGTTAATTTGCTTACTAATCCAAATGCGCGTGAGTTATTAAAAGCAGCTATCGTTAATAGTGATTCCTTTATAGAAGGCGTAAAAGCAAATAGCTTAGATAATAGTTATGTGAACAAAACTGATCTGTTTAGCAGAGTGGTCTCTGAGGATATGCTGCAACAGACTGCGGTTAAGAAAGATCCAGGCTTAACTAATGTACTCAATGTGGTTGATTCTGATACCACACCATTTATGAAAGATTTAATCGTAAAAGATGCAGATATAAACCGTGAAATATTAATGCAATCAGGTCGACAAGATATCGGTACAATAAAACTTACAGATCAAGCGATTAGCTTAGACAAGCCGACCAATGTAATAAACGCTATTAGTAATCCAACAGCAACAGTTCAGCCGCAATCAAACAGTTCAACATCAGGCTTGATGCTTCTTAACCGTGTCGACGTCCCTGTTCAACAAGCAGCTTGGGGTGAGGCGGTTGGTAATCGATTGATTATGATGGTCAATGACAAGATACAGTCTGCAAATATTCATTTAAACCCAGCAGAGCTTGGGCCTATAGAAGTAAAGATTAATATTAATCATGATCAGGCCAGTGTACATTTTGTGTCTAACAATAGTGTTGTTCGAGATGCCATTGAAGATGCATTTCCTCGATTAAAGGAAATGTTTTCGCAAAATGGCATAAGTTTATCGGATGCAAATGTATCGCAACAATCCTCACAACAAAGTAGCTCAAACTCAAGAAATGAGCATGAGTCACAGACCGTTTCTGACACTGATTTATTAGAAACTGATGAGCCGCAAGGTGAAAGTAGACAGCCTAATATCATTGATACTGGATTTGTTGATCACTACGTTTAAACCATAGTGGTTTAATCATATGTACGAGTAAAATCTGGATGCACATATCTACTTTGGACACTGCTGGACAATATTCAAAGCTCTTTGAAGCCAATTATTCTAAGTAGTATGTAGTTAACATTACATTGTTTGTTTTACTCCGCTGATTAAGCCTCAGATTAATTTTTAGAATTCCCCTAATACTTTTTTCTCTTATGAAATTTTCATTACTCGTTCTGAGAGTGAATTACAACCGCTTCATTTACTCACTAGATTGTAAAATAAGGGCATGTCAATGAATTGACATAATTTCTTTCGGCTATATCTAAGTTATTGAATTAAATAATAAATCAACCATGGCATAGGGCTTGCTAAATGATTAATACAATTAATACGGAGATATATGATGGCTGACGAAGAAGTAGTAGAAGGTGAGGATGAAATTGAAGAAGGTAGTGAAGATACCAAGAAAAAATTACCCATAAAATTAATCATTATTATCGCTGTAGTACTTCTTGCCGGCGGTGGCGGTGGTGCTTTTTTCATGATGGGCGATAAAGCTGATGAAGCAGTAGTAGCCGAAGCAGGTGGTGATGCTGATGCTGATGCTGAAGAAGGAGAAGAATCAGCAACTGCAGGAGAAGCCGTTTACTTTTCACTTGATCCTCCCTTCATAGTTAACTTTAGCGGTAAAAGCCGAGCTCGTTTTTTGCAAGTTAGTATTGAGGGTCTAACAAGAGATGCAACAGTCAAAGAAGATATTACCAAGCACTTCCCTCAAGTAAGAAATAATCTTGTTCTATTGTTAAGCGGGAAAACTTATGAAGAACTAAATACTCAAGAGGGTAAGTCTGTACTTCGTAAACAGGTATTAAAAGAAGTTCAAAAAGTTCTCGAAGCAGAAACCGGTAAAGAAGGTGTTGAAGATGTGTACTTCACCAGCTTTGTCATGCAATAACACAGGGTGTAAATAATTATGGCGGAAGATATTCTTTCACAGGATGAGATTGATGCATTATTAACGGGTGTTGATAGTGGTGATGTTGAGACAGAGAGTGATGATGAACTCGAGGATGGCGAAGCTCGGTCTTATGATTTTAGTAGTCAGGATCGTATTGTTCGCGGTCGTATGCCAACACTGGAGATGATCAATGAACGTTTTGCTAGAAATTTCCGCATAACACTGTTTAACTTTTTGCGTCGTTCACCAACGATTTCTGTTGATGGTGTACAGATGACTAAATTTGGTGAATATATCCATAGTTTGTTTATGCCTTCAAATCTAAATTTGGTGAAGGTAAAACCACTGCGTGGTACCGCTCTGTTTGTTTTAAATCCAAAACTAGTCTATTCGATTGTTGATTCATTCTTTGGTGGCGATGGTCGATTTCATACCAAGATAGAAGGTCGTGACTTTACTAATACTGAGATGCAGGTGATTCAAAATATCTTACAAAAGATATTTATCGATCTTAAAGACGCATGGGCACCAATCATGGATGTTGAGTTTGAGCATGCTGGCTCAGAAGTTAATCCGCATTTTGCAAATATAGTCACACCTAGTGAAGTGGTGGTTGTCTCTACTATACATGTTGAATTGGATAATGGTGGTGGTGACCTTCATATTACGATGCCTTATTCAATGCTTGAGCCATTACGTGAACAGCTAGATGCTGGCGTCCAAAGTGATACATCAGAGCATGATCAAAGATGGATCAATTCATTTAGAGAAGAAATTAAAGGTGCACCAGTGCAGGTTTCTAGCACATTAACCGAAACATCAATTTCACTACGTGATCTTAATAATTTAAATGTTGGCGATGTAATTCCTGTTGATATCCCCGATGTAGTTACAGCAGAAATTGAAGGTATTCCAGTATTCCGCGGGCAATACGGGCTTTCTAGAGGTAATCGGGCATTAAAAGTAGTTGAAATGATTCGTCACGATGCAGTAACACCCGCAATTAAGACTTTACAGGAGCAATCAAATGACTGAAGAAACAAGCACAGCTGAAGATGATGTAGGAGACGATTGGGCTGACGCTATGTCAGAACAGTCCGATTCAGAATCTGCAAATGCAAACGAAGATTTACCAGAGGCACCACTACAAAACTTGCAAGCGGATAATATTAATAATGGTGAACAGGCTAATCTTGAAACAATTTTGGATATACCGGTATCGTTATCTGTTCAAATTGGACAAACCAAGATCAGTATAAAAAATTTACTGCAACTAAATCAGGGCTCTGTAGTTGAGCTGGAAAGGCTCGCTGGTGAACCACTTGATGTGATGGTGAATAACACTCTGGTTGCACATGGAGAAATTGTAGTTGTAAACGAAAAATATGGCATACGACTGACCGATATTGTGAGTACACATGAACGTGTCAAAAAATTGCAGTAATAATTGGGTTTACAGATTGGTGGTCGGATTTAAGCCGTCTTTATTAACGTTATTGTTGCTGTCTATCAGTATGAATATTAATGCTGCCGCACAACTGACAAACCCAAACGTAATTGATACCTCTGATTATTTTAAAGTGGTGTTAGGTTTGGTATTTGTTATTGCTCTATTTCTTGTCAGCACATTTCTCTTTAAACGTTATGGCCATGGGCCGATGACAGGTCGCGGTCAAATGCGAATTGTTGATGGTTTGCATCTTGGGAATCGCGAGAGATTGGTGTTAGTCGAATTAAAAGGCAAACAGATTTTGTTAGCTATAACACCGGGACAGATTAAAAAACTAGATACAGTTGAAAATGCATCTGCAACAGAAACTTCATTCGCACCACTTATGGATGAAGCGGAAGCGTCACTATCAACTAATGATTCACACAGCATGGAACCAGGCAATGCGTAATTTATTATTGATATTATTACTATTCCCTAGTCTAGCTTATGCTCAGCCGGGACTGGATGTTTTGTCTGTAATAGATAATCAAGATGGTGGCCAAACTTATACATTAAGTATAAAGATTTTCTTCTTGATGACAGCACTGACATTATTGCCAGCTGCTGTTCTGATGATGACTTCTTTCACCAGAATAATTATTGTTCTTGCGATATTACGCCAAGCACTTGGCACGGCTCAAACACCAAGCAGTCAAGTTCTTATTGGCCTGGCGCTATTTTTGAGTTTTTTTATTATGACCCCGGTGATTGATGAAATATACAAGGGATCTGTACAACCTTATCTTGATGAGCAAATAACAATTAGTGAAGCATTAGGACATGCAGAATTTCCAATACGCGAATTTATGTTGGCGCAGACTCGAGAGACGGATATTGAATTGTTTGCAACAATTTCGGGAAATGAAAATATCGCAACTGAAGCAGATATTCCATTTTCTTTGATTGTTCCCGCATTTGTCACTAGTGAATTAAAAACAGCATTCCAGATAGGTTTCTTAATATTTATTCCCTTTTTGGTAATAGATCTCGTGGTTGCAAGTGTTTTGATGTCTATGGGTATGATGATGTTGTCACCCTTGATTATTTCATTCCCGTTTAAATTGATGCTGTTTGTTCTTGTTGATGGGTGGGCATTGATTATGGGAACACTGGCAAGCAGCTTTTATTTTGCCTGAATAAGATGACGCCAGAATCAGTCATACATATCGGACAGGAAGCGTTATTAAATTTAACGATCATTCTTTTGATACTGTTAGTACCGGCATTAATAGTTGGTGTCTTGATAAGTATGTTTCAGGCAGCAACGCAAATTAATGAAATGACCTTGAGTTTTATCCCTAAATTATTAGTGACATTACTCGTATTAGTCATAGGAGGGCCATTTATGTTGACGTTATTGACCGAATACACCTTAAGGCTTTTTCAAAGCATACCAAGTTTATTGGGTTGAAAATAAAAACATTAACAATGTTAACAATTACAGTAAATGAAATCGTGCAAATGGTGCAAATGTGGTTGTGGCCATTTTTTCGTATAACTGGATTACTCATGACGGCGCCAATAATTGGCACCCGATCTGTACCGGTTAGAGTGCGCATATCAATTGCGGTAGTTATCACAATGGTCATCTTTCCAATCATTCCTGCAGTACCAAAAATTGACCCCATTTCATTACAAGGCACTTTGATTTCAATGCAGCAAGTCATTATTGGTATCGGTATGGGTTTAAGTATGAGAGTAATATTTACGGCGCTTGAGTTGGCAGGCCAAGCAATTGGACAACTCATGGGTTTAATGATGGCATCGATGGTTGATCCACTAAACGGTAATCAAGTACCAATTATTGGTCAGCTTTATCTTCTTCTCGCATCATTATTGTTTCTTGTCGTTGATGGCCATTTGATGATGATACGTGTATTGGCAGATAGTTTTACAAGTATGCCAATAGGAACAACAGGGATTTCTAAAGACGGTGTATGGGAAATCTTGATGTGGACAGGCCGCATCATTAGTACCGCTGTTATTATTGCTTTACCTGCAATGGTTTCATTATTAATTGTTAATTTAGCATTTGGTGTTATGACACGATCAGCACCATCACTTAATATTTTTGCAGTTGGTTTCCCTGTCATGATAATCCTCGGTGTCATCATCATTTTTTATAATTTAAACAGTTTCATACCGCACATGATGAATATGTTTGAAGATGGTATAGCGATGATGCATAAGCTGGTGTCTATCTAATGTCTGGCGAGCAAGATACGAGTCAGGAACGTACAGAGGAGGCGACGCCGAAACGTCAGGAAGAGGCTCGTGGCAAGGGCCAGATTTCGCGTTCTAAAGAATTGACTACGATGCTTATACTAATGGCTAGTGCCCTCAGCTTTATTCTCATGGGACCACAATTATCAATGAGTCTGCAGGAATTGATGCGGGATAATTTTATCATTGAACGACACAATATTTTTAATGAGTCATTTCCATTTACCGCTGTTGTAGAGTCAGGCGGAAAGGTACTGCTTGATTTCACACCTTTTCTTCTTGTGTTACTAATCGTTGCTTTTTTTGCACCAATGCTTGTGGGAGGCTGGTTATTTAGTCCCAATGCACTGGCATTAAAGCTTGATAAGTTAAATCCTATCTCAGGTATCAAACGATTATTCAGTGCCAATAGTCTGATGGAGTTACTTAAGGCGTTTGCAAAGTTTACATTGTTTACCGGCATCGCCATTTTATTGCTTTGGCATCACACCTTCGATCTGTTGAGCATAGGCCATAATGGTCTGGAAGCGGGTCTCGTTGATGCGACTGGTCTTGTTTTGGGAAGTTTTCTTGTTGTTTGTCTTGGCTCAATATTAATTACTTTTGTAGATGTGCCATTCCAGATATGGAATCACAGTAAGCAATTAAAGATGACCAAACAGCAACTTAAAGATGAAATGAAAGATACTGAAGGTAAACCTGAAGTGAAAGCGCAAATCAGGCAATTACAGCAAGAGCTTGCGAACCGAAGGATGATGGAAGCGGTACCCGATGCCGACGTTATTATTACCAACCCCACCCATTACGCAGTTGCTTTAAGTTATAAGCCAGATGATATGGGCGCGCCAAAGTTAGTAGCCAAGGGCGCAGATCTTGTTGCCGAACGAATCAGGAATGTGGGCACGGAACATAATGTCATGATCTTCCCGGCACCCATGCTAGCTCGTGCATTGTATTTCAGTACCAAGATTAATCAGGATATCCCGGCAGGTCTATACCTCGCTGTAGCGCAAGTATTGGCTTATGTCTTCCAGCTACGTGAAAGCGTAAATGTTTCTCGTGGTATTAAACCTAAACCGCCTACGGACTTACCGATACCAGAAGAGTTTCAACATGACTAAAAAATGTGCTTTTTTCGCGATTGCTTCGTCAGCGCTGTGCTCGAATCCTCATGTATTGTCTATACATTGCGGTTCTGCGCGCAGTGCTTTCTCGCACTCACAAAAAAATCACTATTTTTTAAAGGCGAAGGATAAATAATGGCTACATCAGGAGTAATGTCATTAAAACTATCAGAACTCAATCGTATGGGCCTGGGTGCGCCATTATTATTGATGGCGATGTTGGCAATGATGGTAGTGCCATTAGCACCCTTCATTCTGGATATCTTTTTTACATTCAACATTGCTCTTTCTTTGGTGGTGTTACTGGCCGTTATTTATAGTCAACGGCCATTAGAGTTTGCCGTTTTTCCGACAGTTATTTTAATCTCAACTTTATTGCGTTTAAGTCTTAACGTAGCCTCAACACGTGTTGTTTTATTACATGGTCATTCCGGGCCAGATGCCGCTGGTAAAGTTATCGAATCATTTGGTGACTTTGTTGTTGGTGGTAATTACACGGTTGGTTTTGTCGTGTTTGCTATATTGGTTGTCATTAACTTTGTCGTTATTACGAAAGGTGCTGGCCGAATATCAGAAGTTACCGCCAGATTTACACTGGATGCAATGCCCGGTAAGCAAATGGCTATTGATGCTGATTTAAATGCGGGGCTAATCAATCAGGAAGAAGCAAAAACAAGACGCGCTGAAGTTTCTCAGGAAGCTGATTTTTACGGTGCAATGGATGGTGCCAGTAAATTCGTACGTGGTGATGCAATCGCCGGTATTTTAATTTTATTTATTAACATCCTTGGTGGTTTAGCGATAGGCGTTATACAGCATAAAATGGCTATGGGTGATGCAGCGCGCATATATACCTTATTAACGATTGGTGATGGTCTGGTAGCACAGATTCCTTCATTACTCTTATCAACTGCTGCGGCAATCATTGTCACTCGTGTTTCTTCTCACTCTGACATGGGAGAACAAATTGTTTTTCAATTGTTTTATAGCCCTAAGACCTTATATGTTACAGCAGGCATTCTCGGTTTAATTGGCATTGTCCCAGGCATGCCCAATGTTGCATTTCTAATACTTGCTATTGCAGCAGGTGGATTGGCTTACTGGAGAGATCAGCGAATGACAGAGCCAGTTGAACAAACAGAATTAGTAGAAGCTGAACCCGCTGAAGAAATGCCAGAAGAAGACCGTGAACTTGGTTGGCGTGATGTAGAAAGTATTGACCAAATTGGATTGGAAGTGGGCTATCGCTTGATTCCTATGGTTGATCGAAAGCAAGGCGGACAACTGTTATCCAGGGTGAAAGGGGTCAGGAAAAAGTTGACTCAGGAACTGGGCTTTTTATTACCCGCCGTACATATACGCGACAATCTGGATCTTGAGCCGAACAGTTATCGCATAGTGATTAAAGATGCCACGATTGCCAAGGCTTCAGTTCAAATAGATTCTGAATTAGCTATAAACCCAGGTCAGGTTTTCGGCGAATTACCAGGTAATGTTGCAACTGATCCGGTGTTTGGTCTTGAGGCAGTCTGGATAGAACCATCCCAGCGCGATCAGGCACAAACCTTTGGTTACACGGTTGTTGATCCGAGTACTGTTATTGCAACACACATGAGTCAGGTCTTACAAGAACACGCACATGAATTGTTAGGTCACAAAGAAGTTCAGTCTTTGATTGAAAGATACAATGAACATTCACCGAAAGTTATTGATGACATTATTCCTGCCATCATTCCGGTCAGCTCAATCTTAAAAGTAATGCAAAATTTATTGCGCGAAAATATTCCCATTCGTGATATTCGAACAATCATCGAAACGATCATTGAACACTCAAGAAATACACAATCTACCGAACAATTAACCGCGGCAGTGAGGATCGCGTTAGGTAGATTAATCATTGAGCGAATTAGTGGCGGTGATGATGAATTACCTGTTATCACGCTGGACGGAACGCTGGAACAGTTATTGCAACAATCACTACAAGCCATGTCAGATGGGACAGGGGCGATTGAACCTAGCCTTGCGCAGAGACTGATTCAATCATTACGCGAAGCATGTGAAAAGCAAGAATTAGCAGGACAACCATCAGTACTACTGGTTGCAGATAATATGAGGGAACTAATGGTTCAACTTGTCAGGTTTAGTATCCCAAGGCTGAATATCCTAGCTTTCAATGAAGTACCAGAGAATAAGGATATCAGGATAGTTAATACGATAGGTTCTGCATAATTAAGTTTAAAAACGACAAAAATATGACAATAAAAACCGGGTAATACAGTGACCATGAAAATAAAAAAATACTTTGCATCCGATATGCGTCAGGCATTAGAAATGGCACGCGATGAACATGGGCCAGATGTCGTGATACTTTCGAACCGAAAAGTATTAGGTGGTGTCGAATTAATAGCAGCAGAGGACTATGATGAAGAAGTCTACAATAAGACTTCAAACTCAAGGCAAATCGGCAGCCAGCTTGAGCACCAAGTACAAAAGCCTGATACGTCCACGGAAATAAAATCATTTAAACCAGAAGAACTTGCTGTCAACGATTCGGTGACAGACATCTGGACTCGTGAATCAACAATAGTTGAAATGCGTGATGAAATAAAATCACTCAGGACTATGTTAGAACAGCAAATGTCAGGTTTGGCCTGGGGCGCGATAGGCAGACAACATCCGCTTTGGGCAAATTTAATCCGGCAATTGATTAATCTTGATTTAACGCCAAAGTTAGCGCGTGAGTTAGTTGAAGAGATTCCCGAAAACTATCAGTTTGATCAGGCTTGGCGGACAGTACTGGCATTACTGACATACAAGGTCCCACAATATCACGACAATATTTTGACAGCTGGGAACACGGTACTCTTTCTTGGTCCTTCCGGTTCTGGCAAGACCACCACGATTGCAAAAATGGCTACGCGTTATGCGCTTGAGCATGGGGCGAACAACATTATGTTGGCAACGACTGATATTTATCGTGTCGGAGCGCGTGAACAACTTCGAAGCTACGCAAGAATATTAGGTGTTCCAATTCGTACTATTAATAATGCGGAAGAATATCAAGGTCTATTCGAAGGTGCTAATAGCGAAAAACTGATTTTGGTAGATACAGCAGGTTTGAGTATCAATGATACAAAGCATAAGGAGCAATTTGACCTTGTTAAATCTACCATGCATAAAACGACTAACTGTCTGATCTTGCCAGCAACGGAACATTACAATGGACTCTCTCGTTTAATTGATAGCTATAGTTCTTTGGAACCTGATTTTTGTATCCCTACAAAACTTGATGAAGCCACGTCGCTTGGCGGATTACTCTCTGTTGCTATTGAAAAGTTTTTACCTATCGCTTCTATTTGTGATGGACAAAAAGTACCAGAAGATATGCATAAGATGAAACCGTATGAGCTTGTATCACGAGTTGTTAGCAGGGCTAATAAAAATAAAATAAATTGTGATGAGGAACACTTAGAGCAATCGATTGGGCACTACGAAAATGAATATGGAATGGAGCACTAGCGGGTGAATCATGCAGACTAGAAAAAATACAACACAGGTTATTGCTGTAACCAGTGGAAAGGGTGGTGTAGGCAAGACGAATATATCGATCAACCTGGCATTGGCACTGGCTGACAGAGATAAGTCTGTGACTTTGATGGATGCTGATCTGGGTTTGGCAAACATTGACGTACTTCTAAAATTAAAACCATTACGGAATTTGTCTCATGTCATCGAAGGTGATTGTGAGTTGAAAGACATTCTGATCGATGGGCCGAATAATATTCGAATAATACCCGCTTCATCGGGCATTAAGATGATGAACCAATTGACGCCTGCACAAAATGCGGGATTGATACATGCCTTCGATGAATTAGAAGAGAGTACGGATTTTATGATAGTGGATACTGCCGGTGGATTATCTGATAGCGTCGTTAGGTTTTGTAGTGCTGCTCAGGAAATACTGGTTGTTGTTTGCAATGATCCAGCATCGATAGCAGATGCCTATGCATTAATAAAAACGCTAAACCGCGACTTTCGAGTTCAACGCTTTCAAGTTGTTGTTAATAAAGTACAAACCGATGCTGAAGGTTGTGATTTGTTTGAGCGCTTGCGTTCCGTCACAGAGCAATTCCTGGATGTTGTGTTGCACCTAAAAGCTATTATTCAGCAAGATGATAATATTTTGCGTGCTGCACGCCAACGACGCCCCTTTTATTTGTCATATCCGAGCTCCAAATCAATAAAATCATTCAAGAAACTGGCATCAGAAGTCGATAACCAGAATAGGGTAGTTAGAGCAAGTGGCGGATTGAGCTTTTTTGCGGAGAAAATGATTGGATCGCAAGAAGTATTACCATCGAGGGTAATGTCATGAGGAGCGAACTTGCAGCCTATACAGAAGTGGCCAGTACCAATGAAATCTCTCAAGATGATTTGGTTGTAAAACATGCCACGTTGGTAAAAAGAATTGCTTATCACTTGATTAGTCGTTTGCCTTCGTGTGTACAGGTCGACGATTTAATACAGGCAGGAATGATTGGATTGTTAGAAGCAGCACGAAATTATGATGCGACACAAGGAGCAAGTTTTGAAACTTATGCGGGTATACGTATTCGTGGCTCAATGTTGGATGAAATAAGAAAAGGCGATTGGACACCGCGCTCATTACATCGAAAAGTCAGGGAAATATCCCAGACCATGCGTGAAATAGAATCAGAATTTGGACGGGATGCGCGCGATAGTGAAGTGGCAGAAAGATTAGATATGAGTTTGGATGAATATCATCAAGTTTTACAAGATGCGAGTAGTCACCAAATAGTCAGTTTTGAAGATATTCCTTCGAAGGATGCAAAGGTGATTGATGGTTTAAGCGCAAAAATAACCGGGCCATTGGAGCATCTACAAGAAGATGATTTAAAACAGACATTAGCCAATGCAATAGCAGGACTACCAGAAAGAGAAAGGTTAGTGATGTCGCTTTATTACGATGAAGAATTAAATTTAAGAGAAACCGGTGAGGTTCTTGGTGTGAGTGAATCAAGAGTTTGTCAGATACATTCTCAAGCACTAATTCGCCTCAAGGCAAAAATACAACGAATAATCAAAGATGAATAATTTAGCAAACATGTTAACTAATAATTATTGGTTTATATATATGGCAAACGATAACGGAGGCTGCTGTGGATAATAATATGAAGATACTGATAGTAGATGACTTTTCTACTATGAGACGAATCATAAAGAATCTCTTGCGTGATCTTGGATTTACTAACACCAGTGAAGCTGATGATGGTTTGACAGCACTTCCAATGTTAGAGAGTGGAAAATATGATTTCCTTGTGACCGATTGGAATATGCCTGGAATGCAGGGTATTGATCTATTAAAAGCGGTCCGTGCAAACCCTGAGCTTGCAGATTTGCCTGTATTGATGGTGACTGCGGAATCAAAAAAAGATCAGATTGTTGAAGCGGCACAGTCTGGTGTGAATGGCTATGTAGTTAAACCATTTACCGCACAAACATTAAAGGAAAAAATAGACAAAATATTTGAACGCATTGAAGCCGCTTAAGGGGATATGGTTATGACGACTGATACAGCAGAAGTACAGCAACCAATTGATATGCGTCTATCTTTGGCAAAATCGCTGGTTAGTAATCTTGAGAATGGAAATATAAGTGAAGTTGATCAGTTAATTGCCAGTCTTAATAGCCAACATGAATCATTGTTGTTTCAAGAGGTAGGAAAATTAACACGCCAGTTGCACGATGCACTAGGTAATTTTCGTGACGATGACCGAATTTCAAACCTGGCTGAAAACCGTATCCCTGACGCCAGAGAACGGCTGAATTATGTAATTGAAAGAACCGAAGAATCAGCACACAGAACATTGAATGCTGTTGAAGAAGCTTTACCTATTGCACATGATCTGGAAGAAAGCGGCATTGCAATGCGAGAAGAGTGGGCAAAATTTACTCGCCGAGAGATGAATGCCGAAGAATTCAGGCAGATGAGCAAACGTATTGAAGGTTTTCTGGAGTCAGTTGAAGTAGATGCGAAACATTTAAACAAAGGTCTGTCTGATGTGATGATGGCGCAAGACTTTCAGGATTTAACCGGACAAATCATCAGGCAAGTTATCGAACTGGTTCAGGATCTGGAAGAAGGTTTAGTTAGCGTCATTAAAAAATCAGGTCGTATGGGAAATGCTGCAGAAGAA
>JAJFKM010000013.1 GCA_021773215.1 Gammaproteobacteria bacterium | reverse complement strand
AATTCGAACTGGAATAGGCTGTAACGTATAAGCCCGTATATTCCTTGAAAATTCTTCCAACGCTTCTATCCCTGTTGCTTCTGCCTGACGGCACCATTCCTGTAGGTTGTGTACCAAAGATTCACGCGTTGCGGTCTTCTCTGACCAAATTTCTTGCAAACGCTGCTTAAATTCATAGACCTCATTTAGTGTGTCGCTATGGGCAAGAATACTCTCCAAGCGCTGGCGTGCATGTGAGTCCATAAGGCTATCCGCTCTACTCATCAGTTTTTTGCCTCGACGCAATAACTTTTTTCCGGTCACATTGGCCTTGCGCATTTCATCTTTATAGACATCGCTTATTACTTCATGCGCATAATCAGACATCACATGCCAACGATTAGAAATAACCGCACTAACGGTATCGTAATCAATTACCGGGTTTGCATTATTAAATAGAGGTGTCGGCGCGAGCTTCTTTACCTTTGCCAATCGCGCCAATTTTAACATCCGAATATATTGCCAGCCGAGGTCAAACTCCCATGGCTTGTTTGAAAATTTTGCCGAGCTGGCAAAGGCATGATGGTTATTATGCAACTCTTCACCACCAATAAAGATACCAACAGGGACAATATTGGTCGATGCATCAGCAGACTCAAAATTTCTATAACCGTACCAATGACCAACACCATTGATCACTCCCGCCGCAAAAAAAGGAATCCAGATCATCTGTATCGCCCATATTGAGATGCCTAGTACGCCAAACAATGAGAAATTGATGAAAAACAAACACACGATGCCGAGGAAGGTAAATTTGCTATACAGATTGCGCTCTATCCAGTCATCCGGCGTCTCGTGGCCATATCTATCCAGAGTCTCCTGTTTCTTTGTCTCGGTACGATATAACTCGACCCCATCCCAAAGGACTTTATTTATGCCATGGATTACCGGGCTATGAGGATCCTCTGCCGTCTCAACCTTGGCATGATGTTTACGATGTACTGCAACCCACTCTTTTGTGCCCATCGCTGTCGTTAACCACAGCCAAAAACGAAAAAAATGACTTATAGACGGGTGCAATTCCAAGGCATGATGCGCTTGATAACGGTGTAGATAAATCGTAACAGCGGCAATAGTAATGTGTGTTACACCAAGAACTACCAGGATATAGCCCCACCAGGGCAGACTAATCAAGCCGTTAAACATGTCTCATTTCCTCATCTTATTATTAATAATAATCTCAAAGCCGTTTACTTCACTTTTGCACTATTTGATCCAAGTTTAGCTGACAAACCTAAACTTTATCGTGATTTAGTCTACTCGCATTACTCCTAGAAGGTTATCTGACAAGCACATTTCGGAAAGGTACTTGCAAGTTATGACGTAATAAGAATAATAGCTGCGCAATGGAGAGTGAAATACTTATATCGGTTCAAGAGCTTTCTCGCTTTTATGGCCAACAAAAGGCCATAGAAAATGTCAGCTTCAATGTCCACCGTGGTGAAATCCTGGGGTTTTTAGGCCCAAACGGTGCCGGCAAATCAACCACGATGCAAATAATATGTGGTGTCCTCGCCGCAAATCAAGGTTCAGTTAGTGTTGCCGGACATGATATTCATGAAGCACCGCGTCTGGCAAAAAAACATATCGGGTTTTTGCCAGAACAGCCGCCGCTGTATAACGACCTGACCGTCAATGAATATCTGAATTATGCAGCAAAACTTCGTGGCATTAATAAAGACGGCTTAACAGAAGCAATTAATTTAAGTAAAGAACGCTGTGGCCTGGAAAATGTTGGCTCACGTCTGATCCAAAACCTGTCAAAGGGTTATAAACAACGCGTCGGGATTGCTCAAGCGATTATCCACTCACCTTCGGTCATTATCCTTGACGAACCTACTTCCGGTCTTGACCCCATACAGATTCGCGAAATAAGAGAATTGATGCGCGAGCTGGGGGAAGATCATAGCATCATACTATCTACACATATTCTTTCGGAAATACAAAACCTGTGCGATCGCGTGTTGATCATAAATCAAGGCCATATAGTTTTAGATCAACCACTGGATCAATTAAATAATAATTCTGACAAACCAGACAGCATTGAAATTGGCTTACGCAATCCACCCGCACTGGAATCATTGCTTGGCATCGAAGGTGTTGCATCTGTTGAAAGTATCAATGATGACACCCTACGCATTAACTTTAATCCAGAATCAAATATGATTGATGCCATTGTAGAAAAAGCAGTGTCAGATAACTGGGGTTTATTCAAACTGAACCATGGAGATACCTCGCTTGAAGCGACATTTATGCGACTCACGCATGGCGATAATGAACAGCTTGAAAAAGAAGATGATGCAGCATGATTAATAATATACGTTTAATCGCCGCCAATGAATTACGACGCTTGTTTAAATCGCCATTGGCCTGGGTCATCCTTGCAGTAGTGCAGTTTCTAATCGCGATATTCTTTTATTTATTGTTATCGCAATACATGCAACCCTCTTCCCCGGCTTCAGGCTTAACCGATGTTGTTGTCTCTGGCATGTATCAAATCTCAGGCGTTGTTATGTTGCTGGTTTCACCACTGTTAACTATGCGCTTAATTACAGAAGAACGTCGACTCGGCACGATTAAATTACTAATTTCCTCACCTATTAGCATTACTGAATTGGTGCTCGGCAAGTATGTCGGGATCACCATATTTTATTGTTTGATGTTATTCATGATCAGCTTAATGCCGGCATCATTAATGATCGGCACGCAACTCGATCTAGGTCAAATCGCATCGGGTCTAATCGGTGTGTTGCTATTAATGTCCGCATTTGCATCTATTGGTTTATTTATTTCATCATTAACAAGCTCGCCCGCAATTGCAGCTATAAGCACTTTTGGCGTTTTGTTTTTACTCTGGATAATAAACATCGCCGGCACTAATGCCTCTGAAGGCATGGCAGAAGTATTTGCTTATATGTCCTTACTCAAACACTACACCAGTTTATTAACCGGCGTTTTCAATTCAACAGACGTCTTGTTCTATATCATAGTCTCCGTCTTTTTCATCATACTGAGCATCTGGCGTCTGGATGCTGAACGGACCTATGGTTAATTTAAAATGTTCGTAACCGCCAAAACAAGACTCCAAAACCGCCTTAACAGTATCCTTATGTTCTGTTTGTTGTGCATAAGCGTGGGACTGTTGTCATGGTTGAGCCATAAACATTCCATAGAATATGACTGGACCGCTAACGGTCGACATACTTTGTCTGAAGCAAGCCGGGATCTATTGGCACAGATGCCAGATAAGATTGAGATCACATCTTATGCAAGAGAAAATTCGCAACTGCGTGATGCAATTAAAAAATTTGTCGGGAAATATCAACGTCATAAAGAAGACATCGTATTGCGTTTTGTTAACCCGGATGCGGTTCCCGATGAAGTGCGCAATCTTGGTATTAGTGTTGATGGCGAGATTATTGTTCGTTATCAAGATCGAAGTGAGCATGTAAAGTCTGATAAAGAACAAGTTTTTACTAATGCCCTGCAACGACTAGCACGCAATCAGGAACGCTGGATCGCCTTTGTTGAAGGTCATGGTGAACGTAACGCCTTAGGTGATGCGAATCATGATATGGGGGAATGGGTTAAACAATTGTTTAATCAAGGTTATCGCGTGCAACCGATCAACCTTAGTGAAACACAGACTATTCCAGATAACACCGGCATATTGGTCATTGCCGGCCCGCGCATCGATTATCTTCCGGGCGAAGTGGAGATCGTCATTAATTATATTAATGACGGTGGCAATTTATTATGGTTACAAGAACCTGGGCCGCTTTATAAACTCGACGCATTAGCTGAAGAGCTTGCTCTAAAGTTTTATGAAGGCGCTGTAATTGATTATGCCGGGCAATTGATCGGAATCAATGACCCTACTATTTCTCTAGTGACTAAAACACTGTATTCACCACACGCCTTGACTGCGGGTTTTGAATTCACAACCTTATTCCCTATGGCTGGCGCTATAGAGTTATTAGAGACCAAAATTTGGACAGCTAAACCACTTTTAAGCACTGGTGATCATACCTGGAATGAAACAGCAAAGCTGGAAGGTGCCGTTGAGTTTAATGAAGGCAGCGACACACAAGGGCCTTTGTCTATTGGCATAAGTCTGGAACGTGAACTCGAATCGGAACAAGGCGAAGAACTGGTTACCAAACAGCAGCGTATAGTTGTTATCGGCGATGGAGATTTTCTTTCGAACACCTATCTTGCAAACAGCGGCAATAATGAACTCGGCACACGCATAATAAACTGGTTAAGTAGTGACGATGAATTTATAGCGATTCCACCAAAGATATCAAACGACACACAATTAAATGTTTCGCCCACGATACTCGGCATTATCGGTATTGGATTTCTATTTTTACTCCCTGCTGCACTGATCGCCATTGGCATTGCCATTGGTCTACGGAGAAAAAAGCAATAAAGTGGATAAGCGACTCTGGATTAACTTTGGCCTGCTTGTCTTTATTGTTTTATTGTCTGCAGTTCTTCTTATGCCAGAAGACAAGACTAATCAAGTCCTGCCTCGACTAACTACAATTGAACAGAATGATATCGTCAAGATAGAAGTATTAAGAAAAAATCTCGACAACTTCGAATTTAATAAACAAGACGATGCCTGGCATATGCATTCGCCACTAAAGGTTCTCGCTAACAACGCACGCATCAATGCGATGCTACATCTTTTAAAGGCAGAATCGCACGGGCAATTAAATCCTGCTGAGGTTGATCTGGCGCGGTTTCATCTGGCTGATCCAATCTTTACGCTAAAACTTGATGACCATGTTTTCCAATTTGGAAACACCGACGCCATTGATCAACGCCGGTATATTTTATTTAATGGAATAATTCATTTAGTAAATGACTCTCTTTATGCTCAGCTAACAACAAACGCTGCATTCTTTGCAGATCCAAAAATATTACCGCTTGATATGGATATTAACGCTATACAGTTCCCGAATAATAAAATTGAATTCAATAATGGTAATTGGCATGCACAATCATTAATAGATATAAAACCGGAGCAATTAAAACGAATTGTATTTAATTGGAACAATGCCGTTGCAATCTCAGTAAGCAAATATACAGCGCCTGAGACAGAACTGCCGATAGTAATTTCTTCTTCGAGTGGAACTACAATCAGGTTTGTTATTGTTTCTGCCGAGCCACATTTAATACTTGGCAGAAAAGATATCGGTATTCAATATCATCTTGGCAGCGATGAAGCAGGTAAACTTTTATTAATAGGAAATGCCGATACACCTTTGGAGATACTGCCTCAATAAATTCACCAGGTTAGCCATTTCAAAACAAACGGGTTTTCTCTCCTGACAAAAACTCTCCTTAGTTCATCACCTAATAATATAAAAATTGCAAACGGAACACTAAGCATTAAATGCCATGGCTCTAAAGGCGCCGTATTGAAAAACACATTGCACCAGGGAACATAACTAATTAAGCCAAGCAATAACAACTCTGCAAAAATACCAAGTAACACCAAACGATTGTTTAGAAAACCAACCGTTCTTAAACTTTGTCGTCGGGTACGACAAATAATCACATCGGCAATCTGGCAAATTATAATAGACGCAAAGAATGCCGTAATGGCTGTTTGATAGACGGGATCATTAACTGCCAGATCCTGGCCCCATTGCCAGCCATTAGAAAAGAGCACAACAAAATAACTAAAAAAACCTGCTGCTGCTTGTATCATTCCAACAACGCCATAACTCATAAAAAGTAGATTTCGAGTTAACAATCGTTCGCTTCGTGATCGTGGTGGTTTTTTCATCACGTCGGTTTCAGGACGTTCAGCACCCAGACCTAACGCTGGCAATAAGTCTGTCCCAAGATCAATAGCAAGGATCAAAATAACGGTTAATGGCAAAGGAATATCGAGCATTACATAAGCTATAAAGGGGGTAATCTGTGGAATATTACTCGTTAAAATATAGGCAATGAATTTTTTAATATTTTCAAAGATAGTCCGACCTTCTTCTATCGCCGTGACAATGGTTGCAAAATTATCATCCATCAAGACCATGTCACTCGCTTCTTTGGCAACATCAGTTCCAATGATCCCCATAGCAACACCCATATCAGCATTTTTCAAAGCCGGCGCGTCATTTACACCATCACCCGTAACCGTGACAATTTCTTTCTTTTCTTGCAAAGCCCTGACTATCTGTAACTTTTGCTCAGGCGATATACGAGCAAAGATCAGCTCTTTCTCATCTAAGACCTTACTCAAATTTGCTGCATCCATTTCTGTGAGTTCATGCCCTTGTATTACCTGGCCATCACCGGTAAATAATCCAATGTTACGGCCAATAGTTTCGGCTGTGGGGCCATAATCACCGGTCATCATAAACACCCTGATACCTGCTGTACGGCATTTAGACAAGGCGTCATGAACTTCTGGACGGGGCGGATCCAACATCCCGATAATGCAAACAAACAAATACCCGCCTTCAACAATCTCATCATTATTTGTTTCTCGATAAGCGACTGCCAGACCACGCTCACCCTTAGCTGCGAGATTATTATATTTATTTAGTAATTCTTGCCGGAGGTCATTATCAAGCTTGTGTACATTATCTCCGTCTAAAACCCGGTCACACATAGCCAATACCACTTCCGGTGCGCCCTTCAAATATGCCTGATTATTATCCAGCAATGGGTCGTGATTGATCGTAACCATATATCTTGTCGATGATTCAAACGGTTTTTCAGTAACCCGTCTCTGATCCTTAAGCCCTGTAATTAATTGATACTTGTTTGCGAATAACAACAGCGCCCCTTCTGTCGACTCACCAATATAGCCGTCATCAACTAACTGCGCGTTATTACAGAGATTCATTATCCTGCACGCCATGCTAAAACCAGGGTGCGCTGAATCAATTCGTTCTGCTTGATATTCTTCATCAAGAAAAATCAAGGTGTTCACACTAATCTTGTTTTGTGTGAGCGTACCGGTTTTGTCAGTACAGATAACGGTTGAACTGCCCAATGTTTCCACGCTTTCCAGATTCTTTATTAGCGCATTTTTACGCGCCATACGTTTACTCGCCATTGCTAGCGCCAAAGTAACCGTTGGCAATAAACCTTCTGGTACATTGGCCACAATAATGCCGATGGCAAATATCAAACTACTTATCGATCCTTTACCTATAATAATACTGACAATAAAAAACAAAACGCCAAGAAATATTGCGATTGAACTGATAATGCGAATAAAATATTTCAGTTCTTTACCTATCGGTGTTTCAACTACAGACGTTTCTTTGGTGAGTTGTACAATCTTGCCAATTTGTGTGTTCATCCCTGTTGCACATATCAATATCAAGCCAACACCACTTTCAACCAAGGAGCCTGAAAACACCATATTATGGCTTTCCAGTAAATTCTCTGCATGATGATTGCTATCCAATAGCACCGCTTCACTCTCGCCCGTCAAGCTACTAAGATTCACTCGAAATAAATGGTCTTCGAGCAAGCGTCCGTCAGCAGGTACTCGATCACCTTCGCCTAAACGAACAATATCGCCGGGAACAATCATGCTTGCCTCAATCTCAACCTCAGCCCCATCTCGAAAAACTCGTACCATGGTCGGCATCATCTTACGAAAGCTTTCCATGATCTTTTCACTTTGATGCTGTTGCATATAGGTGAATGTTGCATTCAAAATAGTAACGCCGAACAAAGCGATTGCTATATAAAGATTCCCCAAACCGGGGTCAAGATGCTCGGCTAACAGCGCTAGACCACTACCCACAATCAGCAATAATGCGAAAAAATTCTTGAATTGATATAAAAATTTAACTATCTCGGGAACATCCTGTTTTACGCGTAACTCATTTGTCCCATAAATTTTTAATCGTTTTTGAACGCTTTCAGAAGACAGGCCCTGGGCATCGACCTCGTAATGATCATAGAGATCATTAACTGAGCATAGATGATACTGCAGATTATTTTTTATTATTGATGTGTCCATTCTAATGCTATTCTAACCGCACTTAATGACGCTTCAATTGCGTTAAATCAATAAAGTAATAAATCATGCCTGAACTGCCCGAGGTTGAAACAACACGTAAAGGTATAGCGCCTTTTGTTGTAGGTGAAACTGTAAAAGACATCATAATCCGCGAGCGCCAACTACGTTGGCCGATACCGGTAAGCTTGAAGCGATCACTAAAAAACCAAGTCATTAGAAAGTTACGTCGCCGCGCAAAATATTTACTCTTCTATACCAACAATGGTTGCATGATTTTACACCTTGGCATGTCTGGCAGTTTAAGAGTCATTAATGACATGCAAGCTCCTGAAAAACATGACCACGTCGATATTATATTTGAGTCTGGCCAGATACTGCGTTTTCGCGACCCAAGAAAATTTGGCTCTATGCTCTGGACGAAAGATGACCCAATGGGGCATAAGCTGATCAATCATCTCGGTCCCGAGCCATTAAGTGAGGAGTTCCAGGCTGATTACTTATACGCTCGATCGAGAAAACGAACTAAGGCTATTAAAACTTTTATTATGGATAGTTGTATCGTTGTTGGCGTAGGCAACATCTATGCAAGTGAGGCACTTTATCATGCAGGCATTAAGCCGACACAGAGAGCAGGAAAGGTTTCAAAAGCAAAGTATGAAAGGCTCGTGGTTGAAATAAAGAACGTCTTGTCACATGCCATTGAAAAAGGCGGCACGACTTTACGCGACTTTATCAACGGCGAAGGCAAACCCGGTTATTTTAAAAATGAATTACAGGTTTACGATAGAGCAGGTGATCCCTGTAATTTTTGTAAGACGCCTATTAAAATGATTCGCCAGGGACAGCGTTCAACATTTTATTGTACGAAGTGCCAACATTAAATGATTAAGAGATTAAAATATTTTTTACTTATTAGTATTTGTTTCTCATTTCCATTAATTGCAATGGCACAAGATGCAATTGAAAATGACAAACTCTCATGCACAGCCAGTCATTTAGATACTGACAAAGAGGTAGAAGTAATAGTTGTTTCGGGTATTCCCGGAAAGAAAATCGCGACGGCACAGTGGCCTCTGGGCTACCCCACTATCGCCATAGATGAAGGTGCATTCACTAAATTGCCCAAGAATGCTAAACAATTTGTTTACTATCATGAATGTGCTCATCTAAAACTCAGGAGCAATGATGAACATGAAGTAGATTGTGCAAGCATCACTTTGCTTGTAATGCGAAATAATTACTCTGAAATAGATTTAAGAAGGCTAATTCAAGCCCTGAAACAGGAGTTTGGCTTGAGCAAGCGCTGGAGTAAACTGCTTGAATGTAAGGCTTTTCAAGAGACCACGTAAAATATTAAACTTACTGGGAACAGCTATGTCTACATCATCTTGGGGCAGTTATTTGCTTTTAAGCAAATAACTACAAAACGGACAGCATAAATTAAATTAAAAAAAGTAGATAACTTATGATAAATCAACGTACTTTTGTAACATCGCTACTTAATATGAATAGCTTCAGTGTGCTTCTTCTTTTAATAACACTGGTTTTCCTACCTGTTTTAAATGCTTCCGCAGTAAGCCTGACTGTAGACGAACATGACGACCTGAATTCATTGACTATATTGGGCTTATTGGCGGCTGCCGAAAAAGATGTTCAGGCAGGACGCTACATCGAGCCTACCGGAAAAAATGCCTATGAGAAGGTAAAGAAAATACTGGAAGAAGACCAAAATAACCTAGGGGCAGCCCGAATTCTGGCCAAAATTTTAAAAATAAATATTGAAGCATTACAGACAGCACTAAACGACGGAGATTCTATAGGGGCAAAAGAATATCTAAAAGTGATACGTAAAATTAATCCCGAGGCCATAGCAATAACTGAAGCTGAGAAAATGCTTGATGATCAGCTAGAAGCGATACCAGAGGATGTAGGCAAAACAGAGCAACACAATTTAGCCGGTGAGATGGTGAAAATCCCTGGCGGATCATTTTTGATGGGGACTCTAGAAGGCAGAGTAGATGAAAAACCGCAACACATCGTTACCGTCTCATCTTTTGAAATCGGCAAATACGAGGTTACCGTCGGTCAATTCAAAAAATTTATCGAGGCCACAGCTTATCTTACCGATGCAGAGACAAATGCTGGAATACATAAGGGCTGTTTTAGCGACGGCGGCGGCGTTGATTTTGGCCAGAAAGAAGGTTTGAGCTGGCGCAATCCTAGCTACACTCAGACAGATAGTCATCCGGTGGTCTGTGTCAGTTTAAATGATGCGCACGCCTATATTGATTGGCTTAATAAAGAAACTGGCAGTAACTACGGCTTAGCTTCAGAGGCACAGTGGGAGTATGCCGCACGCTCAGGCAGCACGACTGATTATCATTTTGGTAATTCAAAATCAGACTTATGCCTTTATGCCAATGTCTATGATGAAGTCGCTAAAGACGTCAATAGTTATGGTTGGAGGCACGCACCCTGTGATGATGGTGAAGCAAAATCATCCAAGGTAGGGCAATATAAAGCAAGCCCCTTTGGTCTGCATGATATGCACGGTAACGTATGGGAGTGGGTAGAGGACTGCTGGAAGTCTGGCTACCATGATGCCCCTAGCAATGGCACAGTATACAAAGACAACAAATGCGATAATCGCGTAACGCGCGGCGGCTCTTGGTACAACATTCCGTTGGGCGTTCGCTCAGCAAACCGCTATTGGTATTTGCCGACTTATCGTAGTTTTAATTTGGGGTTTCGTCTATTCAGGGACACGAGTCTGGTTGTAACTGATAATACGCAGCAGAATTAAGGATAGTAAAAAACTTCCGCGCGACCTTCTCCACGAGGATCGCTTGCAGCAAACATTAGATCTTTCTTTTTCCAGATCATAATCGCCTGCATATTGCCATAACGACGATTTTTTTCTTTGAGTGTATGGCCTTTATCTTTAAGTACAGTTTGTTCAAGGTCGCTTAAACCACCCTTTTCGTATTGCACTTGGTCAGGCAGGTATTGATGATGATAGCGCGGTAAACTCACCCACGATTTAGGCATATTTCCTTCTGCAAAATCCAACACTCCTAACAACACCATGCTAATAATACGGCTGCCGCCCGGCGTACCTAGCACTGCGATACGATCATCTGTTTCAAGAAACGTTGGTGTCATACTCGACAATGGTCGTTTGCCCGGTGCAATAGCATTGGCATGATCGCCCACTAAGCCATAGGCATTAGCCGTAAGTGGTTTTACAGAAAAGTCATCCATTTCATTGTTCAGAAGAACACCTGTGCCTTTCGCAACAAATCCCGAACCAAAGGGCAGATTAATACTTAAGGTTGCCGATACCCGATTGCCTTCATGATCAACAACTGAAAAATGCGTTGTATCAGTCCCTGTTTGATCTATCGTTGCAATATTACTTAATTCACTGCTTGGTGTTGCACGTTCCGAATTAATGCTTAAAGCTAGACCTTCTGCATAATTTTTATCTAACAAACGATCGGCAGGGATATCAATATAATCAGGATCACCTAAATAGGCGGCGCGATCGCGATAGGCACGGCGCATAGCTTCTATAACAATATGTTTACGTGTTATCGAATCCAACTTGCCTAAATTAAATTGCTCCAGGATATTCAGCGCTTGTCCCATAACAATGCCGCCAGAAGAAGGTGGTGACGCTGAAGTAACCTTGATGCCATTGTAATTGATTACAATAGGTTCTCGTTCAACGATCTGATACTTCTCCAGATCCGCCAATTCCCAAATGCCACCATTATCTCTAACACTGGAAACCAACTGCATAGCAACAGGCCCTTGATAAAATCCCTTACGACCATGATTCGCCAACGCTGTCAGCGTTTTGACCAAATCTTTCTGAACGATCAACTCGCCTATAGCAGGGACTTCATCTTTATTAAGAAATATTTGTGCGGCATCGGGATACTGTTTTACAACTTCTTTCCTGTAGCCCATCAATTTCTGATAGCGCTCGGTTACAGCAAAACCTTCTTGCGCTTGTTTTATTGCTGGCGCAAGAACTTGTTTTAATGACAAACGACCATAGTTTTTCACAAGGTGTTCTATGCCTGCGGGAACGCCCGGTATGCCTGCGGCCATAGGGCCATTCAATGACAAGCCCTTAACAACATTACCCGCTTTATCCAGATACATATCATGGGCACTGAACATTGGCGCCTTCTCGCGCCCATCGATCATAGTCTGCTTGTTATCCGATGCACGATGTATCAACCAAAAGGCACCTCCCCCTAGGCCAGAACTATAAGGTTCAACAACAGCTAATGATGCTGTTATCGCAGCAGCCGCATCAAAGGCATTGCCGCCTTGTTTTAAAATATCAATGCCGGCTTGCGTTGCTAAAGGGTGCGCACTTGCAATCGCAGCTTGCTTAGGTTCCGCAAAGACATAAGGAGAAGAAGCAAAGAATAATACGCAAAGAAATAAAGACAGTGTCTTATTGTTTTTTATCATGGTGGTAATTTAAAAAATCAGGAAAATTTATCTTTTAGTGCAGCGACCACTAATGAATCTACAAATAAACTGACGTCCCCATTCAGTGACGCTATCTCTCGTACCAGACTCGACGTAGTGCAAGCCAGGTTTTCTGCCGGCGTTAAAAACACAGTCTCAATATCAGAATTTAATTGTCTATTCATGCCAGCCATTTGAAACTCATAATCAAAATCAGATACGGCGCGTATACCTCGAACAATAACGCTCGCATTTTTTTCACGCGCAAGATCTGTTGCTAATGCGCGAAACGGGATCACTTCAACGTTCTTTATATCAGACAGGACCTTGCTTGCTAAATCAACTCGCTCGTCAATGGTAAATAGAGTGTTCTTACTCGTCGTATCAGCAACAGCAATGATGACTTTATCAAACAAGTTAGCCGCACGCCGGGTGATGTCTGCATGCCCTTTTGTGATTGGATCAAATGTACCTGGATAAATTGCCGTTACCATCTCTGTTCCCCATTAAACATATTAATAGCGCCATAATTAAAAAAGTGCATTTTAAATCGGCTCTATAAGCATTGATTGTACATTACCTGCCCTAGTTTGTTTCCTGATTTCCCAACCATTCGGCAATGCTAGTTGTTTTTCTGATTCAATATAAACCAGCCCTCCAGGGTTCAACAACGCTTCTTCAATTATTGCTTCACAACACTGCTCGATATAACCCTCCCCAAAAGGAGGATCAAGAAAGATGATATCAAACCCTTTAATGCCCTGCCTGAGCCAGCTTTTTGCATCTGCGAGTTGAATTGTATGGCCTTCACTTCCCAGTATTTCTGCATGCTGTTTTAGGGATTCGACAATTGTTGGATTGGATTCGATCATAAAGACCTCTGTCGCACCCCGCGACAAGGCTTCAAAGGCAAGCGCGCCGGTTCCGGCAAAGAGATCCAAACAACGCGCGCTGACGATCTCTTGTTGTAACCAATTAAAAAGTGTTTCGCGAACTCGATCAGGCGTTGGACGTAAGCCTGGCGAATTTATTACGTCAAGCTTTCTTCCGCGCCACTTACCAGCAATTATACGAATCTTACTCACTTAATCTTAAAACCTAGTTAAAAAACAATTCTGCCACAGAGTACACGGGGCACACAGAGAAAATCAATGACGTTAAATCAGTAAACCAAATGAAACAAATATGATTAATAAGATGTTGTCTCATTTTTTAAAGTTTTTGTTTGTTTATAGTTTTCTCTGTGTACTCCGTGTACTCTGTGGCTAACTTTTTTACGTTTTAAGTACGTTGTTATTCGGCGGAGGAGCCTTCTTTCGATTCTTCAGCTGGTGTACCCACCATCACGGTGACTAACTTGTCTGGTGTTACGCGTCGTTTAAAGGCATCTTTAATTTGATCAATGGTTACCGCATCAACATTAGCATTGAAAGTATCAAGATAATCTAATGGTAGTTTGTGATATCCGATAACGACGACGTAGTTTAGGATCTTGCCATTGCTATCTATGCGCAATGGATAACCACCGGTAATATTTTTCTTGGACGCGATTAACTCTTCTTCAGTTGGCCCAGCTTCTATATAACGGTTAATGTTTTCCATTAATACAGATAAGGCCTCATCAACCTGTTCAGTCTTGGTTTGCAAACCAGCGAGGAAAGGACCTTTAAAACGCATTGGCGAAAAATAACTATAGGCACTATAAGACAGCCCACGTTTTTCGCGCACCTCGGCAAACAAACGCGACACCATACCGCCGCCACCTAGCACATGATTGCCAACATAAAGTGGAAAATAATCAGGGTCACCACGTTTAACACCAGGCTGACCAACAAGTATGTGCGTTTGTGCTGAAGGATGTTCTATAAATATTTTATTGGCCTTTTCTAGCAGGCTGACGTTTGCCAATGCCTTAGCTTTCTCGCCTTGAGCAAGCCCACTGGTGATGTCTTCGGCAATCTTCTCCGCCTGTTTTCTATCAACAGCACCAACGATAGCGACCATGGCATTTTTAACAACATAATATTGTTTATAAAACGCCTCTATATCTTCGCGTTTGATTGCCGCTACAGATTCTTCCGTGCCTGAACTTGGTTGAGCATAAGGATGTGATTGATAGATAGCACTCATAAAAGCATCTCTGGCCAAAGCACCCGGGTTTTGTTGTTTAGCTTGTAAACCAATTAGTGTCTGAGCACGTCTTCTCTCTAAAGCATCTTTTGGGAAAGATGGTTTTGAAACCACTTTTTTAAAGTTTTCAAGAGCAGCAGACAACAAAGACTCGTCTGTTAAAGATCGTAGTTGTACTGATGCAGAATCATATCCCGCATTAGAACCAAACACCGCGCCTAATGATTCAAAACCCTTACTGATTGCATCAGCATCCATTCCTGCAGCACCTTGATCTAATAGCCCGCTGGTTAATGCAGCAACACCCGGCAACTTTCCATCACGGCTACTACCTGCATCAAATACGACTTGCATATCAATCATAGGTAATTCAGGCGCGTACACATAGTAAACCTCCGCACCGCTACTGGTCTTCCAAGTCTCAATCTTTGGCGATGCTTGAACAGACCAGCTTGCACCCGCTAAATAGACACCGCTTAATAAGAGACTCAAAAATCTCTTATTCATTGTGATATCGAGATGCAGTGCGAGGCGTCCCGGAGCGAGAACCCGAGACATATCGGATAGATAGGTGAGGGGCGAGCGAGGACACAACGAAGCAATGCGCTCGATAGTGCAATTAATAAAAGATTTTCTAGCGTCCATGAGGATTACCTCCTCTAGGCCGTCGCGGCTGTCCATCCATCGGCTGTGGATCGAGTTCTGCCACCGTTAATCTGTCATCAACTAAATATTTTTTTGCTACTGCCATTACTTGCTCCGCTGTTACTGTTTTAATGCTATCAACATAGACATCCGCAAGACGCCAGGACAAACCTACTGTCTCTAATGTGCCGAGGATCATTGCTTGATAAAACACAGAATCTTTTTCATACACATCGCTAGAAATAACTTGTGCCTTAACGCGTTGCAGCTCTTCTTTAGTAACAGGGTTATCTTGTAAATCTTTTATCTCATTACGTAATGCTGTTTCTAATTCTTCTACCGTTTTACCTTTAGAGGGTGTCCCCGACATGATGAATAGATTATCCAATCGAGAGACCATTCTATATCCTGCGCTCGCTCCAGCAGCGATCTCACTGCCACGTACCAAGCGGCTGGCAATACGTGCACTGCTACCGCCATCGAGAATCCCGGCCAACACTTCTAATGCATAAGGCTCCCAATCATGGTTTTCTTGTTTTTCACTGCCCGGTTTCACGACGGGTGTTTTAAACGCCATCATTAAATAGGGTAATTCTGCTGGACGTTTTACGGTAACGCGCTTTTCGCCTTTCTGATCGACTTCATCCAGAGACTTAACCGAAATCGGCTCACCCTTGGGTAAGGGTCCAAAATATTTTTTGGCTAATGCAAAAACCTCATCTGGATTTACATCACCTGCAATCACCAGAGTCGCATTATTAGGCGCATACCATTTCTGATACCAGGCACTCAGATCCTCTATAGTCATATTATCCAAATCTTGCATCCAACCAATCACGGGATAACGATAAGGACTGGTTTGATATGCCGTAGCCATCGCAACTTCATAAGCATAAGACTGCGGCTTATCCTCTGTTCGCCAACGACGCTCTTCTTTTACGACTTCAATCTCTTTAGCAAACTCTTCTTTGGGCAAAGTTAAAAAGCGCATGCGATCGGCTTCTAACTTAAAACTGATTTCAAGACGTGATTTTTCCAGTGTTTGAAAATAAGCCGTGTAGTCCGGACCGGTAAAGGCATTATCGCTGCCACCATTCTCGGATATAATTCGAGAGAACTCGCCATTTGGATATTTTTCTGTGCCCTTAAACATCATGTGCTCAAGTGCATGGGATATACCGGTAATCCCATCATGTTCATAGCTTCCGCCGACCTTATACCAGACCTGTGTGACGACGATGGGGGCACGATGGTCTTCTTTTACTAACAACTTAAGCCCATTTTCCAGTTGATATTCGGTAACTTTTGCATTGGCAAGGCTAGGAACTATTAAGATGAGTCCCAGCAAAACAATTTTCAGAGAACGACAAGAATTTTTCATTTTTATATTTATCATTAATTAGGAATTAAATTTCTGTGAATCACGCTATATAGAGCGTATTTCTCTTCATGAGTTCGATCTAACTTAATGGTAGGATACCGCAACTTACTTACAGCATACTAAAATAATTTACTTTTGTGTTTGGTTTAAAAAGAAAAAGCGGTGCTAAAAACCCTGAAGAGTCATCAAACGAGAGCGCAACACTCTCGGATCGCCTGAAACGCACGCGTACCGGCCTTTTCGGAGGGCTCTTCAGTCGCAATAAAACTATTATTGATAATGCCACGCTGGAAGAACTTGAAGACCGTCTTTTATTAGCAGACATCGGTGTTAAAACAACTGATCAGGTCATCCAATTATTAAAAGCCCAGGCTAATAGCGACACGAAAAAGAATTCGACAGAAAACCCTCTCGAACAGTTAAAACAGGTCTTACTACCCGCACTCAAACCCGTCGAAAAAGCTCTGACTATTCCTGATATCGCAAACAAGCCCTACTTAATACTGGTCGTTGGCGTTAATGGTGTTGGTAAAACAACCACCATTGGCAAACTCGCCAAACGTTTACAGAATGAGGGAAAGAGCGTTATGTTGGCGGCAGGCGATACCTTCCGTGCAGCGGCAATTGAACAGCTACAAGTCTGGGGCGAGCGCAATAAAATAAAGGTCATTGCCCAAACACATGGCTCGGATTCAGGCGCGGTAATCTTCGACGCCTTGAAATCAGCCCGATCTAATAATATCGATGTACTAATAGCAGACACCGCCGGACGCCTACACAATAAAGACAATCTGATGGAAGAAATGAAAAAGATCCATCGCATCGGTAATAAATTCGATGCCGACTTACAAAGCGAAGTTTTATTGGTATTAGATGCCGGAACCGGACAAAATGCGCTGATACAAGCAAAACAATTCAACGAGATGATTGGTATTGATGGCATTGTTTTAACAAAGCTTGATGGGACTGCAAAAGGGGGCATTGTCTTTTCCCTTGCAGATGAATTAAATATTCCTATTCGATTTATTGGTGTCGGTGAACAAGTTGACGATTTACGACCCTTCAACGCCGCTGAATTTATTGATGCTTTACTAACAGTAGAATCATGATCCGATTTACCAATGTTCATATGAATTACCCGGGTGGCAACGAAGCCCTGCGTAATATTAATCTACATATTGAGCAAGGCGCGATGGTCTACATCACCGGTCGTTCCGGCGCCGGCAAAAGCACACTGCTACGTTTAATCGCTTTAATTGATCGCCACTCTCGTGGACAGATTATCATTAACGGTCAAAACCTTGAGCGTGTGCGTAATCGTCGCATCCCAATCTTCAGACGCCATATCGGTTTTATGTTTCAAGATCATCGTCTGTTAAATGATCGAACGGTATTTGACAATGTCGCTTTGCCATTGGTTATTGCCGGCTATCGTCACCAAGAGATCCGAAAACGCGTACAAGCCGCATTAGACAAAGTCAGCCTGCTGACCAAAGTGAATAGTTACCCCATGGCCTTATCCGGTGGCGAACAACAACGCGTCGGCGTTGCCCGCGCAGTGGTACATCGCCCTGCTATATTGCTGGCAGATGAACCTACGGGTAATCTTGATCCTGCTTTGTCATGGGATACGATGAAGTTATTCGAACAGTTTAATCAAGTCGGCGTTACCGTACTTATCGCCAGTCATGATCTGGATATGATCAAGCGCATGTCAAAGCGCATCATCACCTTAAAGACCGGTCGCATATTACCCCTTGGCGGGACACCGACAGCATCATGACTCCGGCTAACAGAAAGAAAAATACACGGCCTGATAAAACGTTTAAGAGCGAGCTTAAGCGTCGCTTTGATATGTGGTTATTACAACATGCACAGGCATTTATTTTTAGTCTCGGGCAATACATCAAATACCCTATCAGTAATATCTTAACCACAGCGGTCATCGGCATATCACTGGCCTTGCCTGCCAGCTTTTATTTATTGCTCGACAATGTACGTTACGTCTCATCAAGTTGGGACGGCTCCGTACAGATCACATTGTTTCTTCAAACTGATGTTGATGAGACACGCGCGGCAGAATTTGCAAACACCCTGTCTAGCAATAACAACATAAACGAAACGGTTTTAATAAAACGCGCCGATGCCTTAGCTGAGTATCAAAAGCTGTCTGGCTTTGCAGAGGCACTCAATACGCTAGATGAAAATCCGTTGCCGAATGTTGTACTCGTTAAGCCAACTCTTGATAGCGCTGATGAAGCAGAGACCGAGGCATTAATAAAAGAACTGGAAGCCATGCCCGAAGTCGATACCGCCCAATACGATAGTCGCTGGTTAAAACGTTTACTTTATTTATTGGATATCGTTAACCGCCTTATTGTGATCCTCTCAACACTACTCGCGATTGCGGTGTTACTGATCATCGGTAACACCATTCGGCTATCGATTCATAATCGGCGATCAGAGATCGAGATCACCAAACTCTTTGGCGGGACGGACAGCTTCATACAACGCCCGTTTCTTTATAGTGGACTTTGGTACGGTGTCTTTGGCGGCATCATCGCTTGGTTACTCATTACTATATCCATGCAAATGTTACATGGCCCGGTCAAACAACTCGCCAACCTCTACGCCAGCGACTTCCAGTTGATAGGCCTTGGTTTCGGAAATTCAGTAATCCTGCTCGCCAGCGGCATCGCCCTTGGCTTGATAGGCTCCTGGATAGCGGTAAAACGCCATTTACGCGCAATCGAGCCGGTCTAACTAATCGCTCGTCATTCCCGCGAACGACTGCATGGACGCAGGATGTAGGGCGACTCATGGAGACAAAGCCGAGGCGGGAATCTAGTAATTATTAGCTATGTGTCATTCCCGTAAAAACGGGAATCTAGTCAATACGAGCGTTTTAACCCCCTGGATACCGTTGCCTATTTTAAAAGAACGGCACATTGTTCCCGTTTTCACGAGAATAACGGCAAGATCTAAGCGAAAATATTCGTAACCATACTCTTAAAATTCAATGACTTACGCCCAACATTAAATTGAACCATTCTAAACATTAGCACTCATATCTTTGGAGTGCTAAAATTAACACAACAGCAATGGGAAGAGGTTCGATGAATCAATTAACAAACTTACAATTCGCATTACCGACGGGGTCGATTGAGAGCTACATCTCATCGGTCAATCAGGTACCTATCTTGTCTCTGGAAGAAGAGCAGGTATTGGCCAGACGCCTTCGTGAAGAAGACGATATCGAAGCTGCGCGTCGTTTAGTTATGTCACACCTCCGCTTCGTGGTAAAGATTGCCCGAGGTTATAGCGGCTACGGTCTACAACAAGCCGACTTGATTCAAGAAGGCAATGTTGGATTAATGAAAGCAGTAAAACGTTTCGATCCCGATGTCGGTGTTCGACTCGTCTCCTTCGCCGTACATTGGGTACGCGCAGAGATGCATGAATTCATTCTTAAGAACTGGCGCATCGTTAAAGTCGCGACCACCAAGGCACAACGTAAATTATTCTTTAACCTACGTTCATCCAAGAAACGTCTAGGTTGGTTAAATCAAAACGAAGTCAATGAAATTGCTGAAACACTCGGCGTCAAACCCAGTGATGTCATGGAAATGGAAAAACGCATGGGCAACTACGATGCGTCCTTCGATGGCCAAGATAGCGATGACGACGAAGATTCAAGCTATTCACCATCGTACTTTCTGGAAAATAAAAGTACCGGCCCAGAAGAACTGATCGAAACCGCACAACTCGACGAAGAAAGCACAGATGCATTACGCAATGCACTTTCACAACTCGATGATCGCAGCAAAGACATCATCGCCAAACGTTGGTTAGCCGAAGACAAAGCCACCTTGCACGAACTCGCAGCCGTACACAGCGTCTCCGCAGAACGGATAAGGCAAATAGAAAGCAACGCAATGAAAAAATTGCGTGAGACAATCGCTGCTTAAACGCAAACAAATGATAAAGGACGAATCAAGGATGATTAGAGAAATAAACAGATGGCCCCTCACGGGGCCATTTTTTTTGGGTGCACTATGTCAGCTTACGGCCCAAAGCGGACGTTCCGGAAATCTATAGAACCTATAAATTTATAGCTTAATTAAAATGAAATCATTAAAAAAGATTGGGCTAAGCATATTAACTACGTATCTAATACTCGCTGTTTACTTTTCAAGTACAAGAGGCCTAGATATTCCATGGAATGGTAATAGTGACACCATTGCTTTGCTCGCAGCGTTAATCATTGGATCGATATTTTATATCTTTGAAGACAAATTATATGTAAAGATTGCTGCACCAATTATCTATATTTTAATAAATGCATTTCCCGCATTTATGTTTTCAATAATTTATATATGTGTTGTACATGGCCAATGTTTATAATGAATGACCGCTTCTGGCCGAAAGAAGAACATACAAAAATCAAAAGGGTCAGTGTCGATTGATCTCTTTTATAAAGAGTTTTTTATATGCCCAAGAAATAAACGGGATCAGGTCTTCGGCTCTGGCTTCCTGCTTCGCTCTACCTCCTGCATCCATGCAGTCGTGAATTACACCAATAAAAACTAAAACGTATCCGGTCGCAACATCCACTGAATTTGCCAATGCTCTTCAGCATCCTGTTGAAGGCAAACAACGCTGCCCGGTTTATACGCAACAATATCCGAGTCTTCATTTCCGGTTACCAGATAGGAAACCATTTTTGCCATAAACGGCAAGTGACCAACAACCATCGTATCGTGTTTGAATTTGTGTGCCCTGATTGAGAAATCCTGTACTGGATCATTTGGATTGATACCATCAGTAACTTCTACTTCGCCACTGATCAACAGCGCTTCTCCAAGTATTTCCGCTGTTTGATGGGCTCGCATCTTACTGCTGTGCAAAACCTTATTTACTGTAAGACCCGAAACTCTTAACGACTCTGTAAGTTGCTTAACATCATTTTCTCCATGCGCACTAAGCGGACGACCTGGGTCAACATCTTTTGACACAGACTCTCCATG
>JAJFKM010000012.1 GCA_021773215.1 Gammaproteobacteria bacterium | reverse complement strand
TATAGCAGATAATTCCCAAGAAAATACTTCTTTGCCCGATAAACCACCACACGAATCCTGGACCTTTAGCTTAGGTTATGAAAACGATCTGTTCGCAGATACCGATCGTTTTTATACTAACGGCATTCAACTCAATTGGATCTCGCCAGAATTAAAATGGTTTGAAGATTTGGCTTGGTTCAAGCAAGACACTTTTCTAAGTCGGCAGGCCAGAAATTTTATCGACATATTACCGTTTAGTAGTGATCCTGAACGGCAACGACATCTGTCGTTTTCGTTGGGACAAAAAATGTTCACCCCACAAGATATTGTTAGTAGTGGCTTAGTGGTTAATGAGCGACCCTATGCTGGTTGGTTATATGGAGACATAGCGTTTCATAGCAAAAATCAAAGGCGACTCGATACCTTCGAAATTCAATTAGGTATCATTGGTGATATTTCTTTGGCAGAAGAAGCGCAAGACTTGGTTCATTCTATTCGCGGGATCGATAAAGCCAATGGTTGGGATAATCAACTCGAGAACGAAGTCGGCATTGCACTGATTTATGATCGTAAACAGCGATTGATTAGGCGTACAGATTTAGTCGGTTTATTAGGCTTTGATACGATCATGCACGGAGGTGTTGCTTTTGGTAATGTGTTTACACATTTGAATACAGGTGCTGAATTTCGTTTTGGTTGGAATATACCAACCGATTTTGGTTCCGCCTTGATACGACCGGCCGGTAATACAAACGCGCCAACGGATGCAACCGACCCACGTTATCAGCATGGAAAAAATGCATTAAGTTTCTATCTCTTTGCCGCCGCGAATGGACGTTGGGTATTACGTGATATATTTCTCGATGGAAATACATTTGAAGATAGCCATAGTATCGATAAAAAATCCTTGGTCGGAGAGTTTGTTCTTGGTTCCAGTGTGGTTATAAATAATTTTAAAATTTCTTATGCTCAGGTATTTCGGTCAAAGGAATTTGATGGGCAACCCAGTGGCCAAAGCTTTGGATCGATATCGCTGTCTTATACGTACTAAATTAAATGAAAGAATCTGTGTCAGATAATTGATAAGCTTGAGTGATTAGAGTTTATTCTGTTATAAAACTATATACGATAATGGAAGTGGGGCGTGTTTTGACACAAACTGCAAACGAAAGCTACTTTTACTCTGGAGAATATATATGACGGCGAATAGTTATTATGGTCAAGAAGGACATGGCCCGTATGAACTTATGGATATCGGCACATTAGAATTGGAAGAGGGTGGTTCAATTTCAAATTGCCAACTCGCCGTTGCCACGCATGGTACGCTTAATGCTGAAAAGGATAATGCCATCCTTGTTACTACTTGGTATTCAGGTACTAGTAAGATTATGGAGGATGTATATATCGGCCCTGGCCGTGCACTTGATCCAGATAAGTATTTTATTGTTGTGGTTAACCAGATTGGTGACGGCTTGTCGACCTCTCCACACAATTCTGATGGAGCATCATTCCCTAAGGTACGTATTGGTGATGATGTCCGTGCTCAACATAAACTATTGACTGAAACATTTGGTATAACAAGCCTCGCGCTAGTTGTCGGCGGTTCAATGGGTGCACAGCAAACTTATGAATGGGCAGTGCGTTACCCTGATATGGTAAAACGTGCCGCACCGATCGCTGGAACTGCAAAAAATACCGAGCATGATTATCAATACACTGAGACCCTCATCGAGGCCATTACTACCGATCCAAAATTTAATAATGGTGATTATGCAGATTCAGCAGAAGTGGCTGCTGGATTGAGAAGACACGCCAAATTGTGGACTGTAATGGGTTGGAGTACTGAGTTTTTTCGTCAGAATCGTCATCAAGCTCTCGGTTTCGAATCAATGCAAGCGTTCGTTGATGAATTCATGACCGGCTACTTTGCTCCCATGGATCCGAATAATCTGTTATGCATGGCGTGGAAATGGCAACGTGGTGATGTAAGCCGACATACTGATGGTGATTTGGCCGCTGCACTAGGTCGAATAACTGCGAAAATGTATGTCATGCCGATCAGTCATGATATGTTTTTTCCGCCTACAGATTGTGAAGTTGAGCAACAACTCATACCCAACAGCGAGATGAAAGTCATCAACAGTATAGATGGTCATCTTGCCTTGTTTGGAACCGACCCTGATTGTCAGGCGCAGATCGATACTGTGTTAAAGGAACTGTTGGCATCGTAAGTTTGTTGTCGGGAGATTTGGTTTTTATCATTATTTGATTGAAACCTGATTGCTAACGTGTCGTTACATGGCTAAAGTTAATGTACTTTAGCTCCCTATCCTCTTGGAGAAAACTATGTCAGCCAATGTGAATGAGATTATCAATGATGAAATATTATTGATTGAAATCGATGCCGGTATTGCTAGGCTCACATTGAATAGACCGAAGCAATACAATGCCTTGTCAGGTGATATGTTGACTGCCTTACAAAATGCGATCGACAACATTGCACAAGATAAATCAGTTCGAGTGGTAATTATTGCTGCGAATGGTAAGGCCTTTTGTGCGGGACATGATTTAAAGGAGGTGCGTTCCAGTGACGATCCTGAATTTCATAAAGTTTTATTCACTCAATGCAGTAACTTTATGCAGTCGATTAGCCAACTACCTCAACCTGTTATCGCTGAAGTTAATGGCATAGCAACAGCCGCGGGTTGCCAACTGGTTGCAGCATGTGATCTTGCATTAGCAGAAGAGGGTGCGCGTTTTGCTGTTTCTGGAATCAATGTGGGTCTGTTTTGTTCTACACCTGCTGTGGCACTCAGTCGTAATATGCATCGCAAGCAGGCGATGAAGATGTTACTCACCGGTGAATTTATAGATGCAATGACGGCACAGCAATTTGGATTGATCAATGAAGTGGTCCCTAGTGATGAACTAGCTGTAAAGACAAAAGAACTTGCTGAGATTATTGCAAATAAGTCTGCACTGGCTATTGGATTGGGTAAAAAATTGTTTTACCAACAATTAAATATGGATCTCAGTGCTGCGTATGGTGCCGCCAATGAAACTATAGTTTGTAATATAGATAGTCATGATGCCCGGGAAGGAATAGATGCTTTCATAGAAAAGCGCAAACCAAAATGGAATTAGTAAGAATTGTATAAATAGGTCACTTTCAAATGAATTCTGATCATATCTTCGAAGCGGGACTAAATAAGAATCGCGCAAACTATACACCACTCTCACCATTAAGCTTTCTGGAAAGGACAGCTTTTATTTATCCAAATCACGATTCTATAGTCTATGGTGACATTCGTTACCAATGGTCAGAGACCTATCGTCGTTGTCGTCAGTTAGCTTCCGCTTTACAGAATAGAGGTTTATCAAAGGGTGAAACGGTTGCCGTTATGTTACCGAACGTGCCTGCGATGTATGAAGTAAATTTTGGTGTTGCCATGGCAGGTGGTGTACTGAATGCACTTAACATTCGTCTCAATGCGGAAACCATAGCCTTTATGCTTGATCATGCTGAGGCGAAAATTATTTTAACAGACCGTGAATTTTCCGGCGTTATAAGCAAAGCATTAACTAAGCTAAAAAATAAACCGCTTGTTGTGGATGTTGACGATCCTCTATTCGAAGGTGGTAAGTTTCTAGGTGAGCTTGAGTATGAAGAATTGCTTAAAGAAGGTTCGTCTGACTTTGACTGGCAGCTTCCCGAAGATGAATGGGATGCAATCAGTCTGAATTACACTTCAGGTACCACTGGCGATCCAAAAGGTGTGGTCTACCATCATCGCGGTGCCTACTTGAATGCAGTTTCTAACAGTATGTTTTGGCAAATGCCTCAACACCCTGTTTATCTCTGGACCTTACCTATGTTCCATTGCAACGGCTGGTGTTTTCCCTGGACGATTGCGGCGAAGGCAGGAACGAACGTTTGTCTGAGGAAGGTACAAGTAGAACCGATTTATGATCTAATAAAAATGGAAAAGGTCGATCATCTTTGTGGCGCACCGATAGTGTTAAATATGATGGCGAATGCTGGAGATAAATTGACTCAAGGTATCGATCATAAGGTGAACGTGATGACGGCTGGCGCTGCACCACCGGCTGCTGTATTGGAAGCCATGCAAAAGATGGGTTTTGAAGTTACTCATACATATGGGTTAACGGAAACTTATGGGCCTGCTGCGGGTTGTGTTTGGAAAAGTGAATGGGACGATCTAAATATACTTGAGCAATCTGATTTCAAATCCAGGCAGGGCGTTCGCTACCCTATGTTAGAAGGTTTGATGGTAGGCGATCCGGAGACAATGGAACCTGTCGCAAAAGATGGTGAAACCATGGGTGAAATCATGTTTCAGGGTAACATCGTCATGAAAGGCTATTTAAAAAATCAGACTACTACTGACAAGGCTTTAAAAGGTGGCTGGTTTCATAGTGGTGATCTGGCAGTGTGGCATGCCGATGGTTATATTGAGATTAAGGATCGTTCCAAGGATATTATTATTTCAGGCGGAGAGAATATCTCTAGTATTGAAGTTGAAGGGATTTTATATCGACATCCTAAAATACTGGAAGCGGCTGTCGTTGCTCGAGATGATAAGAAATGGGGAGAAACACCCTGTGCCTTCGTTACAATAAAAGAAGATGAGGAATTAAGTGTTGAAGAACTTATGAATTATTGCCGAGAGAGTATGGAACATTTCAAATCTCCTAAGACAATAGTATTTGGGCCACTTCCAAAAACATCTACCGGCAAGATCCAAAAATTTAAATTAAGAAAGCAGGCCAATAAGCTTAAAGATTAAATAAATTCCAATCAATTACAAACAGGGCAGGCTGGATCCTTTTTCAAGGTGGCTTGATTTATCTCCATATAAAGTGAATCGAGCAGGAGGAGCTTGCCTTGTAAGGTTTCACCGATACCCATTATCAACTTCATTGTTTCGTTAGCCTGAATACTACCAATGATGCCTAGTAAGGGCGCAATAACGCCATTGGCTGTGCAAGTTTCCGAGGTGGCAACATCTTCACCATATAAGCATCGATAGCAGGGCGATGTGTCATCTTTTGGATTAAACACGCTAACCTGACCTTCGAATCGAATAGCGGCACCAGAGACGAGTGGTGTTTTAGTTTTTACTGAGGCTTCATTCAATGCGAAACGTGTTTGAAAATTATCAGAGGCATCGACGATGACATCTGCCTTATTAGCTTCGTCTAATAGTTCGTCACCTTCCAGGGCATGATCAATACATTCAATACTGATTTCTGGATTAATTGCCTGAAGATGCTCTTTTGCAGATTCAATCTTTAATCGATCAATGTCCGGGGTTGAATGAACGATCTGTCGTTGTAGGTTACTGATGTCTACTTTATCAAAATCAACCAGTACTAATTGGCCGACACCTGCGCTGGCTAAATAAATTGATACAGGCGAACCAAGGCCGCCAAGACCGATGATCAACACGCGCGATTCATTGAGCCGTTCCTGACCTGCCGCATCGATCTCAGGCAACATCATTTGTCGGCTGTAGCGTAATAGTTGTTCGTCGTTCATATTACTTGCTTTTATTCTTGTAAACTCAGGTATAGGTTTTGAACATAATAACCCCAACCGGCAGGTTGTTCATGGTGATCGCGTCGATTTTTTTCACAATAACATTTCAATGAAGATATAAATCTATCTCTAAGCACTATAGGTTCAAGTTCTTTTTTATCCGAATTCGATTTGTTCATGATATCCATTGTCCGATACTGACTCTATCTAAATTACTATAGTCTTTTAATGTTGAAATAGTACTGAAATTATTCTCTTCAAGTAACCGTCTTATCGCTTTTCCTTGTTGGTAACCATGCTCAAGTAATAACCAACCATTTGTATCAAGGTATTTTTTTGCACCAGTAATAATAATGTATAAATCATCTAACCCTTCTTTTCCTGATACCAATGCTGATTCTGGTTCGAAACGAACATCCCCTTGATGGAGATGTGGATCATCAATACTAATATAGGGTGGGTTGCTGACGATTAAATCGTATGAGCCGATGTTTTTTATATCAAACCAATTGGCCTTTTCAAAAGTAATATTATTTAACTGGTGCGATTCAGCATTTAATTGAGCAACTTGCAGCGCACTTTCTTTAATGTCAGTTGCAGTAATGTTTGCCAATCGGCGTTCGTATGCAATTGCGATACTAATCGCACCCGTACCCGTTCCTAATTCAAGAACAGAATATGGAGATTCATTGGGTATACAATTTAGTGTTGCCTCAACAAGTAATTCAGTTTCGGGGCGTGGAATAAGTGTATCAGTGGTCACCTGCAGTTCCAGTGACCAGAATTCTTTTTTCTGAATCAAATGCGCAATTGGATGACCCTCTGCGCGAAACCCAACTAATTCATCGAATGATTTTATCTCTTTATTGGACAAGTTTTGTTCAGGGTATGTGTAAAGGCGGGTACGTTCACATCTTAAAACTGTACAGAGCAAAATCTCTGCATCTAGTCTTGCACTGTCAGATTCTAGAAGTTGTTCTTGAGCATGTTTTATAGCATCAACTATTTGCATAGCATTTTAATCAATCGTTAATTAGTCATTAATCGATGCGAGTAGATCGGCTTGATATTCACTGATTAAGGGATCAATGACCATGTCGACATTGCCCTGTAAGAATTCATCTAGGCTATATAGTGTTAAGTTAATACGATGATCCGTAACACGGCCTTGCGGGAAGTTATAGGTACGAATACGCTCGGACCGGTCGCCGCTGCCTACCAGATTACGCCTGTTTTCAGCTTCTTCACTTTGTTGTTTATCACGTTCGCTAGTGAGTAGCTTGGCTTGCAATAAGGACATCGCGCGTGCTTTGTTTTTATGTTGTGAACGTTCATCTTGGCATTCAATAACCGTATTGGTAGGTATATGAGTAATACGAATTGCTGAATCAGTTTTATTGACGTGTTGTCCGCCAGCACCAGATGCACGAAAGGTATCAATACGTAGGTCCGCAGTGTTGATGTTTATTTCACTAACTTCATCCGCTTCAGGCAAAACAGCAACCGTACATGCTGAAGTATGGATACGTCCTTGTGATTCGGTTTCAGGGACACGTTGTACACGATGCGCACCGGATTCAAATTTTAATCTTGAATAAGCACCTTCACCGATTATACGCATGATGACTTCTTTATAACCTTCCAGATCGCTCTCAGTTGCGCTGATATGTTCTATATTCCAACCTCTTGATTCTGCATAACGTGAATACATACGCATTAAATCGCCAGCAAACAATGCCGCTTCTTCGCCACCGGTGCCGGCGCGTATTTCAAGAAATATGTTACTGTTATCGGCAGGATCTTTTGGTAGTAGCAACACTTGAAGCTCAGCTTCAAGTCGTTCATGTGTTGCTTCGGCTTCTTTAAGCTCTTCTACTGCAAGTTCCTGCATTTCCTGGTCACTATCTTTTAACATCTCTTTCGCGTTGTCGATGTCTTCAACAGTCTTTCGATAATTGTTAAAACAACTGACGATAGGGCGCACCTCCGCATACTCTTGTGATAATTCACGGAATTTATTCTGGTTATTAATGACATCGGGATCAGATAGCAAGCCTTCCAGATCTTCCTGCCGTTCTAGTAGTTTTTCTAGTTTTAAATGTAATGATTCTTTCATGGTTTATTCTAATAAAAATATTTAGGGATCGTGCCTGAATAGGCGAATAACTTATCAGTAGCCGCGATAGCTACTGTTTTTTGTCTTTATGATTGGAGTGTTCTCTCAGACTGTATAACTCTTCGGCAGCTTGAAGTAAATCATCTCGGTTTTGGGCGCTTGCGTTTCTCAATTTTGAACTAGGGACATGGATTAATTTATTGGTAAGATTACGTGCTGTTTCCAACAAGATAGTCTCTGGATCAGCACCATTGCGCAACTTAGATAATCCTTTTTGAATAACGTCTTCCTGAATCTGTTCAGCTTGTCCACGCAATGCCCGAATTGTTGAAACGGCATCAAGTGAACTCAGCCAATCCATAAATTCTTGAGCCTGAGTATCAATAATTTTTTCTGCTTGTTTGGCCGCATCTTGACGATTCTTTAAATTTTCTTGGACCATGTCCTTTAGATCATCAACGCTATATAAATAAATATCGTCCATATCGCCGACTTCAACTTCAATATCGCGCGGTACGGCGATATCAACCATGAACATAGGTTTGTGCTTTCTTATTTTTATCGCGCTTTCAACTGCACCTTTACCAAGAATGGGTAAAGGGCTCGCTGTCGATGAGATGACGATGTCGGCTTCTGCCAGATGGGTTGGTATATCACCAATCTGAATGGCGTAGCCAGAGTATTCACTTGCCAGGCGTTGTGAACGTTCTAATGTACGATTAGCTATAATCATGCGTTTTAAGCCATTGTCGTGCAGATGTTTTGCAGCGAGTTCAATGGTTTCGCCAGCACCAATCAATAATGCGGTTTGATCTTCTAAATCACCAAAGATTTGTTGTGCCAGACGCACGGCGGCATAAGCCACAGAAACAGGATGGTTTCCGATAGCAGTATTGCTCCTAACCTCTTTGGCAACATGAAACGAATGTTGAAACAGTCGGTTTAATTGATGACCAATACTGCCAGCACTAATGGCTTGTTGGTAGGCGTCTTTAAGTTGACCTAAAACCTGTGGCTCACCCAATATCATGGAGTCAAGACCACTAGCGACCCGCAATACATGACGCACCGCGTTTTGATCCGGATGTTTATACAAAAAAGGCTGCAGCTGATCCTGTTTCATTCCATGAAAATTGTGCAGCCACTCTACCGGGTTGTGATTATTCTGTTGGTCAACACTGCAATAAATTTCAGTTCGATTACAGGTGGAGAGGATAGCCGCTTCATGTACCCCGTTTTGGTGCTTCAGCTCATTCAGCGCATCGGTGACGATATCATTGCCAAAGCTGACCTTTTCCCGAACTTCAATCGGTGCAGTCGAGTGGTTAATTCCGTAGGCAATGAGTGTCATGATATTGGCAATTAAATGATATCTATATGAAAATTCTGTGCCATGATGTGGCTGAATACAAGGAAAATCAGGCTAAATATTGATTTCAATGACTTATACGTCAAATATAAATCATATGACCCAACTGAACAAATAGCCACATTTCGAATCAATTGTAATAGGTTTATCTATTCAATTATCTGATAAGCCATACACAGTATTATTTTTAGCCACGATCTGACAAAATGATCTAACAAAATAGAATTAAAAATTGCAAATATGTCTCGATATTCACTATATAAGGCTTTATCCAAATTACCGGTATTTATGCTGGCTTTCCTTGTTGTCGCCTGTACTACAGTGCCTCAGGAAGAAGCCAGTATCGAAAGTGTAGAGCCGACAACAGAAGTGGAAGTAGTTGCAACTACGCCAGAGCCTGAGCCGGTCCCCGAACGAGTTTTACCAGAGCGGCCAAAGATTGAACTCACCGAAGATATCCTCTTTAAGATATTGCTTGCTGAAATAGCCGGACAACGTGGAAAAATAGATGTCGCCGTGGATAATTATCTTGATTTAGCCAAATCGACCCGAGATCCGGTAGTCATTGAGCGAGCAACCCGGATATCAGTTTATGCTCGTGATAATGAGTCTGCTTATGAAGCTGCCAGTCTTTGGGTTGAGGTTGATCCTGAGAATCCTGACGCTCATCAGGTTTTGACAGTGATGACCTTGCGTGAAGGGAATATTGATAAGGCCTTATATCACCTTGAGATTATTCTGGAGAACTCACAAGGTCAGTTTGATCAAAAATTGTGGATGATCGCCAATTTTCTTGGTCGTGAAGATGATCAAGCTGCGGTTTTACAATTGATGGAACGCTTGATGGAAAATCACATGAACGATGCTGAAGCCATGTTTGCCTTCGCCCATGTGACTGCAAGGATGGGTGATATGGAACGTTCTCAGGATTTGCTGGAACGTGTGCTGGAATTGAAACCAAACAACGATGCAGCAGCGATGACATACCTTGCTTTATTACAAAAGAAAGGTGAGTCAAATAAAGCACTGGCGTGGATTGAGTCTGCTCTTAAGGATAAGGAAGATGATTTTAATATGCGTATGGCCTATGCGCGCTTACTGACAGAAGCCAAAAGATTTGATGACGCCCGACGTCAGTTTGAGCTCCTGTCCGTTCAAGCACCAAACAATGTCGATGTGCTCTACGCACTTGGATTGCTTTATCTACAGACCAATCGGCTTGATGAGGCAGAGAAATATTTTCTACGTTTAACGGGATTAAAAAAACGAGTTTTTGATTCAAATTATTATTTAGCGCGTATAGCAGAAGAAAGGGATCAGTTAGATAAGGCGAGTGATTTATATCAAGGTGTGCATGGTGGAGAAAACTATCTTGACGCACGGATTCGGTTAAGCCTTATTCTTGCCAAGCAAGGTGACGTTGATAAAGCATTAAGTAATATTCGTGCCATACAAAAATCTAAAGGTTCTAGTCGACTTATATTGATACAGGCCGAAGGTGAAATACTTATCAACGCCAAGCGTTATCAGGAAGCAATGGATTTTTTTAATGCGGCAATAGAAGAAAAGAGTCATGCCGACATACTCTATTCTCGCGCAATGCTTGCTGAAAAAATGGGGCGTATGGATTTATTAGAAGCCGATTTAAAAACTATTCTTGAAGAAGACGCGAATAACGCTACTGCATTAAATGCCTTGGGTTACACACTTGCAGATCGTACGGATCGATATGAAGAAGCCTATGGTTATATACAACGTGCTTATGAGTTAAGCCCAAGCGACTTTTATATATTGGATAGTATGGGTTGGGTTTTATATCGCCTGGGACGCCTGGATGAAGCAGTTGAATATTTACAAAAGGCGCTTGAATTGAGGAATGATCCAGAAATTGCTGCGCACCTTGGTGAAGTTCTCTGGGTAAGGGGAGATAGACAGCAAGCGAAAGATATTTGGGATACTGCACTCAAAGATACACCGACTGATGATCGCTTGTTAGACGTCATAAAACGATTTAAACCGTGATTCGACTCTTACCCCTTTTACTAGCAGTTTCTCTGCTAGCTGCGTGTAGTGCTGCACCAAAAATAGATATAGACCTAAAGCCACAATTATGGCTTGAACATCAAATTGATATCAATGGTATTACTGCCTGGAATATCAATGGACGCTTGGGAGTAAAGAACGAGAAAGACAGTGGCAGCGCCACCTTGCTGTGGGAGCAATCCTATGCAGATTATGAATTGCGAGTTATCGCACCACTAGGTCAAGGGACATATATTTTAAAAGGCACCCGAGATGGTGTTGTTATGCATGGGCCTAAAAATAAAATAACGACAGCCAACACAGCAGAACAATTACTCTATCAGGCGTTGGGCTGGAAGATACATATTAATGGATTGAAGTATTGGATACGTGGGGTTCCTGAACCCTATATGACCTACAGTGACCTATTACTTGATGATAAAGGTCGACTCACAAATATGCAGCAGTCTGGGTTCAATGTGAGTGTGTTACGTTACACCGAGCAGAATGGTATCTCCCTACCAGAAAAATTATCTATTAAGAGTGATGATATTCAACTTAAGTTGGTCATTAAAGAGTGGAAAACATAGTCTGATGATTAGCAAGGCATGGCCGGCACCGGCAAAATTAAATCTTTTTTTACATATAACAGGTCAACGGCCGGATGGTTACCACCTGTTACAAACCGTATTTCAGTTTATTGAGCTGGCTGATGAGATTGATTTTACTATTTTGGATTCGGATAAGATTGAGCGTAGTTCAAGCCTAAAGGATGTTGCCGCCGAGGATGATTTAGTTGTCAAAGCAGCTCATGCCTTGAAGGGAATAACAGGCTGTAAGCTTGGTGTTGATATAAAAGTAGATAAAAAAATTCCCACTGGCGGTGGTCTCGGTGGTGGTAGTTCCGATGCTGCAACGACACTAGTTGCTTTGAATGAATTATGGAGCTGTGGATTATCGACCAAGGAACTAGCCACAATTGGACTTTCGCTAGGGGCAGATGTGCCCGTGTTCATTCATTCTCAAGCGGCTTGGGCCGAAGGTATTGGCGAGGATCTGACGCCAATTGAGCCTGAAGAAAGCGTTTATCTTGTCGTACATCCGGGTTGTAGTGTTGCTACAGCAAAAGTATTTAGCGCAGATGATTTGACACGGAATACATCGACAATCACAATACGCGACTTCCTCGAAAGAGGCGGGATAAATGACTGTGAATCTGTAGTGCGAAAACACTACAAAGAGGTGGCAAATGCGCTGGATTGGTTAGCTGAATTTGCACCTACGAGGTTAACTGGAACTGGCGCATGTATATTTGCACCATTTTCAGACTTTCAGGCAGCGACTGCCGTGAAAGAACAATTGCCTGATAACTGGCAAGGCTATGTTGTAAAGGGGATGAATAAATCTCCATTATTGGAACGATTGGCGACTGAACAAACCAGAGTGTAATTACAGTTCATTCGTAAAAAGAGATTAGAAACGATTTATTGGGGTATGGCCAAGTTGGTTAAGGCACATGGTTTTGATCCATGCATTCCGAGGTTCGAGTCCTCGTACCCCAGCCATATTTTTAAATAGCCTGGAGAACGCAAGTTCATGACCACCTCCAATATGATGTTGTTCAGTGGTAATGCAAACCCAAAATTAGCGCTCGAGGCAGCGGAATATCTGAATATTCCATTGGGCAAGATAACGGTTGGCAAATTCAGCGATGGCGAAGTCATGGTTGAGATCAATGAGAATGTCCGTGGTCGAGATGTCTATATCATGCAGCCGGTCTGTGCACCGACAAATGATAATTTGATGGAATTATTGGTCATGGCCGATGCCTTTCGCCGTGCATCAGCAGCTCGAGTTAATGCTGTTATTCCTTATCTGGGTTATGCGCGCCAGGATCGACGTTCACGCTCATCACGGGTACCGATAACAGCCAAAGTAGTTGCCAATATGATCGCTGGGGCTGGTATAGACAGGGTCTTAACAGTCGATTTACACGCAGACCAGATTCAGGGCTTTTTTGATATCCCATTGGATAATGTTTATGGTTCGCCAGTCCTGCTGGGTGATGTCTGGAAGCATAAATACCCTAATTTGATGGTGGTTTCGCCAGATGTGGGTGGTGTGGTGCGTGCTCGGGCTCTAGCAAAACGTCTGGATGATACGGATCTGGCAATTATTGATAAAAGACGTCCAAATCCGAATGAATCAGAGATTATGAACATAATCGGCGATGTCGATGGTCGTACCTGCGTGATTATTGACGATTTGGTCGATACAGCAGGCACATTGTGCAATGCAGCCGGGGCTTTGAAGGACTTTGGGGCGGTAAAAGTGGTCGCTTACTGTACTCATCCCGTGCTTTCCGGCAATGCAATTAAAAATATAGAGAATTCAAGACTTGATGAATTGGTAGTAACAGATACAATCCCGCTTCGCTCAGAGGCAGCTACCTGTGATCGTATTCGACAACTCAGCGTTGCAGCAATGCTGGCTGAGAGTATGCGTCGTATTGCAGAAGGTGAATCCCTAAGCTCCATGTTTTTAGACTAGGGTTTCTGGATTAGGCCTTTTGCGCAAATTCTCCTGATTGGTCGCGCTCAGGAGGTAATCAATAACCTTTAAATATTAAGGAGTAGTACTAAAATGAATGAATTCGAACTCGTCGCCGAAGCACGGACAGATGTAGGGAAAGGTGCGAGCCGCCGCCTACGCCGTGACGGCAAATTACCCGGTATTGTTTACGGTACCGGAAAAGAAGCTAGCATGATTACACTGCAACATAATGCAGTAATGCATAATCTTGAACATGAAGCTTTTTATTCGCACATCCTGTCATTAAAGATTGGTAATGATACTGAAAGTGTCGTTTTAAAAGATCTGCAGCGCCATCCCTATAAGCGAACACTTTTGCATATAGATTTGCTACGAGTAGATGCTAATGAAACCCTGACCATGCGGATCCCATTACATTATATTAATGAAGAAAAGTGTACTGGTGTTAAAAATGAAGGTGGTGTTATTAGCCATCTCATGACTGATATTGATATCGTGTGTTTACCGAAAGACCTGCCTGAATATATCGAAGTCGATATGTTGGAAGTCGCGCTCAATGACACATTACATCTGTCTGATTTGAAATTACCTGAGGGTGTACAAATTCATGCCCTTTTACACGGTGGTGATGATTCTCAACCAGTTGCCTCTGTGCATGCACCAAAAGTATTTGCATCCGATGAAGCGGAAGATGCTGCTGCTGCAGAAGCTGCAGAAGCTGCAGAAGGAGCAGAAGCAGCACCAGAAGAAGGCGCTAAAGACGGCGAAGACTGAGTCTGAGTGCCGGCTTCTTTAAAATTAATAGTGGGCCTGGGTAATCCAGGCCCTGAATATTTGATGACTCGGCACAATGCCGGTTTTTGGTTTGTCGATGCCTTGGCAAACAAACTCTCCCTGAATTTTTCTCCCGATAAAAAGTTTCAAGCTGAAGTGTGTCGATATCAAAGTGGTTCGACAGATTGCTGGTTATGTAAACCACAGACTTATATGAATGACAGTGGCGCTGCTGTGCAGGCATTGATGAATTATTACAAGTTATCAATCGATCAAGTCATGGTCGTTCATGATGAAATTGACTTGCAGCCGGGAACGACACGATTGAAAAAAGGCGGTGGACACGGTGGCCATAATGGCTTGCGCGATATTATTCAACGCACCGGGAGCAGTGAATTTTTACGACTTAGGATTGGTGTTGGCCATCCCGGTAGTAAAGACAAGGTTGTGCCGTATGTTCTTGGACGTGCGAGCACGGATGAGGAAAATCAAATTATAGACTCTTATTCTTTGGCTTTAGAAAGGAGTGAGCAGTTCTTTCAGGACAATCTCAATAAATTGATGACAGAACTGAATAAGAAAAATAAACCTGAAGCCGACTCACCCTCTTAAAAATACGGAACACACTATGGGATTTAAATGTGGCATCGTTGGTTTACCGAATGTGGGTAAATCAACACTCTTTAATGCATTAACCAATTCAGCGATAGACGCGGAAAATTATCCTTTCTGTACCATCGATCCACACGTTGGTGTTGTTGCTATGCCTGATGCGCGCTTAGAACAATTAGCTGGCATAGCAAACCCTCAAAAGGTTGTGCCAACGACCATGGAGTTTGTTGATATAGCCGGCTTAGTCGAAGGCGCGTCAAAAGGCGAAGGTCTTGGCAATAAATTTCTTGCTAACATCCGTGAAACCCATGCGATTGCTCAGGTAGTGCGCTGTTTTGATGACGATAATATTGTACATGTCGCGGGCAAAGTTGATCCAATATCAGATATTGAGGTGATTAACACAGAGCTGTGTCTGGCTGATCAGGAATCAGTAAGTAAGGCTTTGCAAAAGGCAACAAAGTTAGGACGAAGCGGCGATAAAACAGCTAAGCAAGAACAAGATCTACTTGAATCATTGAATGCGCATCTTGATGAAGGTCTGCCCGTACGTTCAATGGAATTATCTGAAGATGATTTAGAAGCAATTAAACATTTACAATTGCTGACCTTAAAACCAACTTTGTATATCGCTAATGTTGAAGAAGATGGTCTGCATTCAAATTCGTGGTTAGAAAAATTACAAGCACTTGCGGATAAAGAAGATGCACAACTGATTCCGGTGTGTGCTTCTATTGAGGCCGAGGTCTCTCAATTAGAAGATGACGAAAAACAAGAATTTCTGGAAGCACTCGGCATGGAAGAGCCGGGTCTTAATCGCATTATCCGTGCGGGTTATAAATTACTTAGTTTACAAACGTATTTTACTGCGGGGCCGAAAGAAGTACGTGCATGGACTATACCTATTGGAGCGACTGCGCCAAAGGCCGCTGCTGTGATACATACTGATTTTGAACGTGGTTTTATTCGCGCTGAAATTGCAGGTTTTGATGATTATATTGAATATAAGGGTGAACAAGGTACCAAAGATGCGGGTAAATGGCGTTCAGAAGGAAAAGAATATATTGTTAAAGATGGAGACGTAATCTTATTCAGGTTTAATGTATAAGGAATACTGACTCGTTGTTATAGCTACGGTACGAGACTCAAAGTTATTCAAAAATAGTAATCAATTGTTTGCTTCAACCTACAATACAATGCATAAACAATATTCATTAAAACTTCCAGACAAACCAGACAAGCCGATCCCCTCGGAGTGTTGTGACAGTGGATGTGAAAACTGTGTATTTGTTTACTACGAAAAGGCGGTTAAACGTTGGGAAGCTGAGGTTGAGAAAATAAAAAAAGCAGTAGGGATTTAGGTAAAGTCAGTTTCTAGATTTTTTTATTCAAAGTGTTTATTGATATCAACGCCACCAAGTTTGGTGGCGTTGATAAGTACAAGTTTAACGCTTAACTTTATAGCCATACATGATGTTGTCGTTCATCATCGGAATAAACATCAAGTCTTTTTCGATAATAAATTCATGATCAGCACTGCCTTGTTTGAGTGAAAGTATTTCTTTTGCTTCACCAGTACTTGAAATGTGGAATAGTTTGCCGTTCATCCAGTCGGTGACATAGAAGCCGCCATCTTTATCGACTTCAACACCATCCATATTACCCACAGCAGAACCGTCACCAATTGAGGTGATTGATTTATCTTTAATAGAGATGCGTTTTAAGTGGCCAGGAACAGCAGTTGCAAAGCCATCGGTCATTACGCCCCAGGCGCCGAGAATGACATCATCACCCACTACATCTAAACCATTGGGTGCTTCCAGATCATCAGATTCTATCCAGATGCTGAGTGTATTTCCTGATAATAAATAAATACGATTGGCTAACATATCGGACATATAAATATCACCGTTTGGTGCAGCGGCGAGGTCATTCGTGAATTTAGGATCTGCCACCTTATATCTATCAGTGATGCGACCATGGTTAACATCTATAGCAACAAGTGCATCAATGTCAGCTGTGTATAGCGTACGTCCAGAAAGTGCGAGACCTTTTGGGCCGTCTAAACCAGTAACCCATTTTTCATTGATAATTCTGCCGTCCATAGAAACGATAGAAATATAACCATTACCATCTTTATCAAGTGGACCACCATTAACATTGGAAACATATAGGTGATTTAGTATTGGGTCATAGACAACTGATTCCGGGTTCGCTAAACCGCCTACTTCCCACATCAGATCAAGCTCATGTTCATCAGCAAACGCGGTATTAATAAATGAGAATGATAATACTAGAGTTATTACGCTTATTTTTAAATTATGAGTAAACATTACTTAAGTGCTCCATTGTGAAATGATGGCTTCCCATCAGGTTAGAAAATTAATTATTGAAAAATAGTTTCTTGAGTTCCTCTCCAGGTTTTTCTGCTTTCATAAATGCCTCGCCAACAAGAAAGGCATTAACATTATTTTTACGCATTAAACTGACATCATCCTGTGTATGAATCCCACTTTCTGTAACGACAGTGCGATCATGAAAGACATCGGTTAAAAGTCCCAATGTTGTATCAAGGTCCGTTTCGAATGTATGTAAGTTTCGGTTATTAATACCGATGAGTGGTGTACGTAACATCATGCCACGTTCAAGCTCTACACGGTCGTGTACTTCAACCAGTACATCCAGACCAACCTCATTGGCAGTGCCGACGAGATCTTGCATCTGCATATCCGATAAGGCAGAAACAATAATCAAGATAGCATCAGCACCAATCACTCTTGCCTCATATACCTGATAAGGGTCAATCATAAAGTCTTTACGTATGATCGGTAATTCACAAGCAGCATGAGCTTGTTTTAAATAATCGTCCGAACCCTGAAAATATTGAATATCAGTCAAAACCGATAAACAACTGGCGCCGGCCTCTGCAAAACTCTTAGCAATGGCATCGGGTTGAAAATCTTTGCGGATAATGCCGCGACTGGGAGAGGCCTTTTTTATTTCAGCAATTACAGCTGGCTTACCTTCTGCAATGGTTCTAAGCAAACTACCAGTAAAGCCACGTGTAGCTTCGCAATCGGCGGCACGATGTTTTTGATCTTGTAATGTGGCCGTTCTTTTAACGTGCTCTACGTACTCAGTCTTATAGTTGAGTATGTCTTTTAAGATGTCAGGTGTATCAGCTTGCATAATATTTATTGTTTAAACGATTGACTGTGTTGGATAAGTTGTTCGAGTTTTTGTTTTGCGGCACCAGAAGCTATTGTTGATTGTGCCTTTGATACGCCTTCTTGTATTGAATCGACAAGGCCTGCTGCATAAATAGCAGCACCAGCATTAAGACAAACGATATCTTTTGCTGCCCCATCGTTGTTATCTAATACAGATTGCATTCTGCTTAAACTATCATCAACACCATTGACGGCTAATGCTGAGATGTCTTGTTTATTCATGCCGAAATCTTCCGGACTAATTTCGTAGTTTTTAATTTTACCGTCTTTTAATTCTGCGATGTATGTCTTAGCTGAAATACTGATTTCATCAAGGCCATCTTCTGCGTGAACAACGAGCACATGTTCACTACCGAGTTGTTTCAAAGTTTCAGAAAGTGGCTTGAGCCAATCATTACTAAATACACCAATTACCTGATTAGGTGCGCCGGCGGGGTTAGTAAGCGGCCCGAGCACATTGAAAAGAGTTCGAATGCCCAGCTCACGACGCGGGCCAATGGCATGTTTCATAGCGCTGTGATGCATCGGGGCAAACATAAAGCCAATTCCTACATGTTCAATACAGCTTACAACCTGATCGGCATTTAATTCCAGGTTTACGCCTGCAGCTTCAAGAACATCGGCACTGCCAGACTTACTGGAAACAGAACGATTGCCATGTTTGGCAACCTTGGCACCACTAGCAGCAACTACAAAAGCAGATGTCGTTGAGATATTAAAAGTATTAGCGCCATCACCCCCGGTACCACAGGTATCAACTAGGTTTGTTTTATCGACATCAACCTTACTAGCTAATTCGCGCATGACTTCAGCAGCAGCGGTAATCTCGTCAACACTTTCGCCTTTTAAGCGTAGCGCAACCAACAGACCACCAATCTGTGCCGGCGTAGCATCACCTTGCATAATAGTTTGCATGACGGAATGCATATCAGCACGGTTTAGATCGTTACCGGCAATGACATTATTGAGTGCAGTTTGAATATCCATTACATATTCCATTAGATAATTCTAAAAATAGTAATTTTTTCGTGAGAGTGAGGAAGCACCGCACGCAGAACCGCAGTGTATATGTTAATACATGAGGATTCGAGTACGGGGCTGACGATGCTATCGCGAAAAAAGTGCATTTTTAGGATATCTAAGATTTGTTAAGGAAGTTTGATAAAAGTTCATGACCATATGACGTAAGGATCGACTCTGGATGAAATTGTACGCCAGATAGAGCAAGTTCTTTATGTCGCAGACCCATGATTTCATCCATCTCGCCATTTTTATTTTGTGTCCATGCAGTAATTTCAAAACAATCAGGCAATGATTCTTTTTCAACAACCAATGAATGATAACGTGTGGCAGTAAAAGGATTTTCAAAACCTTTAAAAACATCGGTGTTGTTGTGATAAATGTCTGATGTCTTGCCATGCATAATATCATGTGCATGAACAACTTTGCCGCCAAAGGCCTGACCAATGCTCTGGTGACCAAGACAAACACCTAGTAATGGGATTTTTCCCTTGAAATGATTAATCACATCAATGGATATACCGGCTTCATTCGGGGTACATGGCCCCGGTGAAATAACGAGATGTTCTGGTGCCAGTTTTTCTATTTCGGCTATTGAGATTTTATCATTACGATAGACATCTACCTCTTGCCCCAGCTCACCAAAATACTGGACCAGGTTGTAGGTAAAGGAATCATAATTGTCGATCATTAATAACATAACTATTTACTCTATATTAATTAGCCACAGAGGACACGGAGAACACAGAGGAAAATAAATATAAAAAATCATAATTTAATTAAACTGTTATTTTTGTAGTTCATTTTTAAACCAAATACATTAAAGATCTTAACCCTCTGTGCACTCCGTGTCCTCTGTGGCAATATCTTAAGTTAATCCTTTTTCTGCCAGAGTAACGGCCCTAAAAATAGCACGGCCTTTGTTCATGGTTTCATCCCATTCATTTCGGGGAACTGAGTCGGCGACAATGCCTGCGCCTGCCTGTATATGCAAGGTCTTATCTTTTATAACAGCGGTGCGTATAGCGATCGCTGTATCCATATTACCATTCCATGATAAATAACCGACCGCACCCGAATAAACACCACGTTTTACTGGTTCCAGTTCATCAATAATCTCCATAGCGCGAATCTTTGGTGCGCCAGAGACGGTCCCTGCAGGGAAGGTGGCACGCAAAACATCAATTGCACTCATGCCATTGATTAATTTTCCAGTAACGTTTGAGACGATATGCATGACATGAGAGTAACGCTCAATGATCATTTTGTCGGTCAATGTCACGCTACCCATTTCGGCAACACGACCAGCATCGTTACGACCTAAATCTATCAACATCAAATGTTCAGCTAATTCTTTTGGATCGGCTAAGAGTTCTTTTTCAAGCGCTGTATCTTCTTCTTCAGTCTTCCCACGCGGACGTGTGCCAGCTATCGGTCTAACGGTTACCATGTCATCTTCAAGGCGCACGAGTATTTCTGGTGACGAGCCGACAATTTGAAAATCGTCCAAATCAAGAAAATACATATACGGTGAAGGATTGAGGCAACGCAAGGCGCGATATAAATCTATCGGTTCTGATTTAAACGGGATAGAAAGGCGTTGCGACAAGACTACCTGCATGCAGTCACCCTCAACAATATATTCTTTTATTCTATCAACAGCAGCTTCATAATTTTCTTGAGTGAAGCCGGAAACAAAATCATTTTCATTAACGGTGCGAGAACCGTTCGATTTTGTTTTATCGATATGTTTATTGGCTAATGTATCGACGAGTTCGTCTAGGCGTTGGTGTGCGATTTTAAAAGCGTCAGCATTACTCGGGTCGGCATGAACAATAATGAAAAGTTTGCCACCAAGATTATCGAACACAACAACTTCATCAGATACCATAAGTAAAACATCTGGCGAACCGATGGGGTCGTCTTTATCGTTTTTATTTAATAGGCGCGGCTCAATGTATCGAATTGTTTCATAACCAAAGTAACCGACCAGCCCTCCATTAAAGCGTGGCATGCCTTCAATTTCTGCTACCTTATAGGACTGTTGGATTTTTTCTATTTCAGCTAATGGATCGTCAACTGTATATTCTTCAATAACATTACCATTTTCATTAATCGTTATTTGATTGCCATTTGCAGTAATAAATTTTTTCGCTGGCAAGCCTATGATGGAATAACGACCCCATTTCTCTCCGCCTTGCACCGATTCAAATAAATAGGAATAGGGTGCGGCACATAGCTTCATGTAGGTGCTAAGAGGCGTATCAAGATCAGCCAATACTTCACGCATTAAAGGGATGCGGTTATATCCTTGTGTTGCGAGCTGGTCGAATTCGGCTTCGTTGATCATGGTCTTTAGTGAAATAACTGTGGCAAGTCTGCTAATGAATCAACAACGGCATCTGGGTTTGTATCACGAATATCATTGCCATGATTGTATCCATAACTGACACAAACGATTTGGAAGTCGGCAGCGCGTGCAGCTTTAACATCACTAACTGAATCACCAATCATTAATGATTTTTTTGGGTCGACTTCGAAAACTGAAGCTGCATGCAAGAGAGGCATCGGATCAGGTTTCTTTTTAGCAAGCGTGTCACCTGCAACAATAATACTCATATCATCCTTAAGACCTAGTTTCTCAAGTATCGGTCCAACAAACTGGCCACTCTTGTTGGTGACACACCCAAGTTTAATATTTTTTCCTTTTAAATAATCGATGCCTTCACGGACACCGGGATAACAGGTGCTCAAGATACACATGTTTTTTTTATATATATCCATAAACCTTGGGAAGGCACTATCAAAAAGTTCGGACTCTGCCGCGCCATCAATGTCATTAGTCAATGCACGGTGCAAGAGTTTTTCAACGCCATTGCCTACCCAATTGCGAATACTATTAATTTCTCTTTCTGCGATAGAAAACTCTACTAGCATTTTATTAACTGAATTGGCGAGATCAGGTATTGAGTCGACCAAAGTACCGTCAAGATCAAGCAAAACTAATTCAGGTGTATTGATAGACATAATGTAATTGGCGCAAGGTAAAAATGAATAAATCGGTTTTTGACTAGCTATTTGTTTGGGCTAGTTGTTCTCGCATTGCTGTTATTGTTTTTTGGTAATCATCACTACCGAATATAGCTGAGCCAGCCACAAAGGTGTCTGCGCCTGCTTCGGCGATTTCACGGATGTTATTAATTTTGACACCACCATCAATCTCAAGTCGGATATCTCTACCAGAATCGTCAATCAATTTTCTTGCCGTTCTCAGTTTATCCAAGGCCGAGCTGATGAAAGATTGTCCACCAAAGCCAGGGTTTACCGACATTAACAGAATCATGTCCACCTTATCTATAACATGTTCAAGCACATCAAGTGGAGTAGCCGGGTTAAATACCAAGCCTGACTTACAGCCATTATCATGAATTAACTGCAAGCTACGGTCTACGTGTTCTGAGGCCTCAGGATGAAAGGTAATATAACTGGCACCCGCAGCGGCAAAATCCGGGATGATACGGTCGACCGGTTTGATCATCAAATGCACATCAAGCGTAGCCTTAATGCCATAATCACGTAAGGCCTTGACGACAACAGGACCGAAGGTCAAATTAGGCACATAGTGGTTATCCATGACATCGATATGGACAAAATCAGCGCCCGCGGCTAATACTGTTTCGGTCTCTTCGCCGAGTCGTGCCATGTCAGCTGACAGGATTGAAGGTGCGATTACATAATTAGTCATGAATTTATCGTTTGCTGTGATTTAAACGCTATTTAAAGTGGGGCAACTTTACCTGATCAGCCCACGCATCGCTACTATCTGGCCTACTTGTTGCTAAATAGTTACTGAGGTCTAAGAGGTGATTATGAGGAAGATAGCTACATTAAATATAGTTTTTTTATTGATTATGGGGAATGCATTGTCAGTTGCTGCTGACAGTGTGGATAGGGAGTGGGAGAAACGGACTACTGAAAAATTGGCGGAGAATGTAAAAGGATCAGAAGTTCTATGGCTTGATGCAAAAGGCGAGGATTTTCTAGCACTATTTACCAGTCAAACTAACGAAACTGCGCATGGTGCGGTAATTCTTCTACATGCCATGGGTGGACACGCGGATTGGCCTCAAACGATATCGCCTATTCGGACAACAATGCCTGAGCATGGGTGGACCACCTTATCGATTCAAATGCCGGTTATTGCACCAGAGAATCAGATTGAAGATTATGGCAAAACTCTGCAACAGGCGGCAGATAGAATTAAGGCCGCCGTGCGTTGCCTGCGCGAACGTAAATTTCTAAATATCGTCGCTATTGGCCATAGTTTTGGTGCTGCAACGATGCTGAACTATCTAGAAAAAGAGGAAAAGCAGAAAATTGTCGCTTTAGTTACGCTGGGTTTACAAGAGTACCCGTTTGTAAAGCCAGCCATCGATATACTCGGCTTGATCGAGAAATCTAAAATCCCAGTATTGGATATATACGGCAGTCGTGACTTTAAAAATGTCATTAATCAGGCGCCCGATCGGCGACTTGCCGCAAAAAAGGGCAATAATCGACAATATGCCCAGTTAGAGATTGAAGGGGCAGATCATTACTATAATAGAATGGAAGATGTTCTAATCAAACGTATTCGTGGTTGGCTTGATAAAGCGGCTCCAGGCATGTCTATCATGGTTAATGAGGATTTTGATGGTAATCTGGAAAATAATGACGATAAGGCCTCCGACCAATAATTCTCTGAGACAAACCACCTCTGGAATGATAATGTTTCCAGCAAGCAAAAAAAACAATAACACGCTATACCCAAGATAAATGAAGATGCTGGAATTGGAGTGTATTTGTTTTTATTTAGAGCGAGACGCGACGCCGCGCATGGTCACTCCCTGCAAGGAGGAGCAACGCTGCTTTGGATGAAAACAGATGTGCTATAAACCTGCATCTTCATGTATCTTCGGTATAAACGAACTGTTCATGCAGGAGACCGGTATGGCTCAAGACATTGAAGATGTGAACTCACCTGATAAAGATGAGCGTTTATGGGGTACGTTGTGTCATCTTATTTCTTTCTCTGGTTATATAATTCCATTTGGCAGTGTGCTTGGCCCTCTGATTATTTGGCTGATTAAGAAAGATGAGATGCCTTTTGTAAATGATCAGGGGAAAGAGTCACTGAATTTTCAACTGACAATGCTTATTGCTGTTATTGTCTCTGCAATATTGATGTTGGTTTTTGTCGGATTTTTATTACTTGGTGTGTTAATCATCTATCAAATTATTGTCGTCATTATTGCCTCTATCAAAGCGAACGAAGGCGTACTTTATCGTTACCCATATACGATACGTTTTATAAAATAATCGATTTATTTACATTACTAATTTTAAGGGAACTAGACTATGAGTGGATTAGCATTTTTTATATTTTGTTTAGCACTGTTTATTTTTGTCGTCATAACCAAAGCGGTAACGATTGTTATTCAGGGTAATGAATATACGGTCGAGCGATTCGGTGAGTACACGCGGACATTGTCACCCGGACTACATATCATAATTCCTTTCTTTGATAGAATTGGCGCTAAGATGAATATGATGGAGACGGTTGTTGATGTCCCCTCGCAGGAAGTCATTACGAAAGATAACGCTATGGTTAGGGTCGATGGTGTTGTTTTCTTTCAAGTGCTTAACGCCGCTCAAGCAGCATACGAGGTCAATAACCTTACACGTGCGATCCTGAATCTAACCATGACCAATATCCGTACCGTGATGGGCTCAATGGATTTGGATCAATTATTATCACAACGAGACACGATTAACGCGCAGTTACTGAAGGTAGTTGATGAAGCGACAAGTCCGTGGGGTGTTAAGGTGACACGTATTGAAATTAAGGATATCTCTCCACCAAAAGACTTGGTCGATTCGATGGCACGGCAGATGAAAGCAGAGCGTGAAAAGCGAGCTAATATTCTTGAAGCAGAAGGTTTCAAACAAGCAGAAATCTTAAAAGCAGATGGTGAAAAGCGAGCAGCTATCCTCGAAGCAGAGGGTCGCAGAGAATCAGCCTTTCGTGATGCTGAAGCAAGAGAACGTCAAGCTGAAGCTGAAGCAAAGGCAACGACGGATGTTTCTAATGCTATCGCGTCAGGTGATATACAAGCTGTGAACTATTTCGTTGCAACAAAATATGTCGAGGCATTAAAAGAGATTGCTTCTGCACCGAATACAAAAGTAGTACTAATGCCTCTGGAAGCCAGTAGTGTAATCGGTTCAATAGCGGGCATTACCGAGATTGCCAAAGAGACCTTTGGTAAAGATAAAGACACATCAAGCGGCCAAATGTAAGGAGTCACTTATGGAATGGTTAGATCAGATTGAATTTTGGCATTGGCTTATTGCAGCAGTTGTGATGATTATTATTGAAATGATTTTACCCGCGGCATATTTCCTGTGGATGGGCATCTCAGCATTTGTTGTTGGTCTGGCAATTTATGTGGTCCCTGACATGCCCGTCTTAATTCAGGTCATTATCTTTGGTGTGCTATCAGTCGTATGTTTAGTTTTGTATAAACGCCATAAAAAGTCGAATCCTAATGTTAATGATCAACCTAATCTTAATCGACGTGGTGAACAATATGTCGGTCGCAGTTTTACACTTGATGAAGCAATAGTGAATGGTGTAGGCAAGATTAAGGTTGATGATTCAACCTGGAAAGTAAAAGGTTCAGATATGCCCGCTGGTATGAAAGTGCGTGTAATGAGTGTTGAAGGCACTGTCTTTAATGTTGAAACAGAAACGATGTTCTCTGAATAGTTAATTAACGATAACTTAGTGACTCTGATGTTGAGCAAGCGCCCACGCAACATGTTCACGCACCATTGCAGAAGGATCGTTTTCTCGAGCTCTTAATGCATTAAATGTTTCATCTGTTTTAGCTGCATTACCTAAACCCACAGCAATATTTCGCGACCAACACTCGTAACCTATACGCCGAATGGCAGAACCTTCGGTATTCTTTAAAAATTCAGCCTCTGTCCAGGCAAATAATTCAATTAATGTCGGTTGATCCAAACCGTTACGCACACGGAAATCATCTTCTTCGGTGTTCTTGGAAAATTTATTCCATGGACAGATTAATTGGCAATCATCGCAGCCATAAACACGGTTACCAATCATCTTGCGAAATTCTTCAGGTATAGAACTACGTAGTTCTATTGTTAGATAAGAAATACAACGACGGGCATCCACTTGCATCGGACCCACAATAGCTTTAGTCGGGCATATGTCTATACAGGCATTACAGCTTCCGCAATGATGTTCCGTAAAAGGTTTGTCAATCTCGAGTGGTAAGTCAGTATAAATCTCCCCCAGAAAAAACCATGAGCCTGCTTTAGGGTTAATGAGGTTGCTGTGCTTGCCAATCCACCCGAGTCCTGCATTTCTTGCCAATGCTTTTTCCAATATTGGAGCGCTATCGACAAAACAGCGATAACCAAACTGTCCGTATTGTGTCTCTATTTTAGTGGCTAGTTTCTGGATACGTTGACGCATAAGTTTATGGTAATCGCGTCCCATCGCATATCGGGAAACATAAGCAAGTTCCTTATTGTTTAATACCTGTGCCGGGTGCTTACTCGAGGGCGGCATGTAGTCCATTCTCAGTGAAATAACACTGATGGTCCCCGGCACTAGATCTTCTGGACGACTTCGTTTCGTACCATGTCGCTGCATATACGACATCTCACCATGGCGTCCTTCTTTCAGCCAGTTCATGAGGTAGGCTTCATCCTGTTCCAAATCAGTCGTTGTAATACCAACTTGCTGGAAGCCTAAATCGGTCCCCCACGATTTTATATGGCTTGATAATTGTGATTTATCCATTGGATATTTAAATATTAAGCAGATTCATAAAATAGATTTCATTTTTTGCATTGCACCATATGCGTTCTAAAAGTAAACCACCACAGTGCAATTCTTAAACATAGTCGTTTTGATTGTATCCTAACTCATTGAATTATATTGAAAATAAATATTGGCACAACAACTGCACTATAGACCTATATAGAATTTTATATTTGCATAACCTCCTCAACAGTTTTGTTGTATTTTTATAGGGCGCCACCCCCTCCGGCGCCCTTTTTTTTTTATACCATATAATTTTGTCAGTAATTTAGATACACGTACCTATGTAAACTCGCTGTCCAGGTAAGATATCGCTATGATGAAAATATTTAAGGAAGTTCTGAATAAGTCATCCGTGACTTATTTAGAATCGAAAAACTAAAAATGTGATTTTTGTTTTTCTCCATTTTTCAATCAGATACCTGATTGAAAAATGTTGGTGCATCCCTGCACCAAAGGAAACTATGATTTAATCATAGCTTCCTTAACATTTAACTATATTAAAAACATGTTTGAGTTTATTAATTCATGGTATCGACGCTACTTTACTGATCCACAAGCGGCATTATTAGTCGTCTTGTTGGTTCTTAGTGCTGTTATCTTACTGACAATGGGTAAGATGTTGGCGCCGTTACTAGCGGCGCTGGTCATTGCTTATTTACTTGAAGGCGGAGTAGCCAAGTTACAAAGAAAAATACCCTCAAGGTTTTTAGCAGTTAATCTGGTCTATCTCTTATTTGTCGCCTTCATGGTGTTTATTCTATTCGGGTTGTTGCCACTATTATCAAAACAAGTCAGTCAGTTTTTTCAGGAAGTCCCGGAGATGATCAATAATGGACAAGCTTTGTTATTACAGTTACCAGGGCAATATCCCGAGTTCATCTCAGAAGATTATGTCAGTCAACTGATCATCACGATTCGTCAGGGTTTTAGCGAGCTTGGAGGGAGTGTGCTTTCGATTTCTGTCGCATCGATACCCGCTATTATTACGGTACTCGTCTATCTGGTATTAGTGCCATTGATGATCTTCTTTTTTCTAAAAGATAAGGAGCTCATCATAGATTGGCTGGGTCGTTTTCTACCCAAAGAGAGGCGGCTAATAAACGAGATCTGGATCGAGATGGATGCGCAGATAGGTAATTATGTGCGTGGCAAATTCAACGAGATTATTATTGTTGGTAGTGCTTCCTATATTACTTTTGTTTTATTTGGTCTTAATTATGCGCCACTGCTCGGGTTGATAGTAGGTTTGTCTGTGTTGATTCCCTACATAGGTGCTGCTGTTGTTACGCTTCCGATCGCTTTTGTTGCTTACTTCCAATGGGGTTTATCAGCAGACTTTGTCTGGTTAATGGTTTCCTATGGTGTTATTCAGTTTCTTGATGGCAATGTTCTAGTACCGATTCTTTTTTCAGAAGCCGTTAATTTACATCCGGTTGCAATCATTGTTGCGATTCTTGTCTTTGGTGGGCTATGGGGTTTTCTGGGTGTGTTCTTTGCTATTCCATTAGCGACTCTGGTTAAGGCCTTAATCAATGTCTGGCCGACATATGAAAGTGATGATCCTACTTTGCAGGGGCAGGATAAGACTTCTTAATTTTTTACCCGCCTGTCATTCCCGCGTACGTCTGCATGGATGCAGGAAGTAGAGCGACTCAGGAGACAAAGCCGAGACGGGAATGACTAAGTGTACTCAGCTACCAACAACGTTAAATCATCATTAATCTCTTCATGATGTGCAAACGATTTAGCATCGTTATAGATCATTTGTTTTAAAGATTCAAAATCCAGTTGTCGATGTGCATTTATGAAATTCAGTAACCGGTTGTGGCCATAGGTTTCCTTGAACGAATTTCGCCACTCAATAAGACCATCGGTATAAGCAATGATTTTATCTCCCGGTTTTAACAGATATGTTTCTTCAATATATTTAACCGGTTCTTCAATAAACAAACCGAGTGCGCAACCTGCTTCTTCAAACATAACAAGGCCAGAGTCATCTGCAGGTATAACAATGATGGATGGATGCCCGGCATGAGAAACCTTCATCATCCCATCCGGTGCGATCCTTAAAAATACGCTGCTGACTGACCGGCCTGTGTGACGCGAGGCTATTAATCGGTTTAATTTTCGTAGAGAATCATCCGTCGATAAATTAGCTTTAAGACTATCGATGGCGATGTGTACCATCATGGTCATTAGTGCTGCTGAAATGCCATGGCCTGTTGCATCACCAACGAAGATCGCTAATTCTCTTTCACGATTCAAGATAAAGTCATAAACATCTCCCGATACTGAATCGAAAGGTTCGTAGGTAATAGCAATATCCAGATAATCGACGTCAATAATTTTGGGCAATACAGCGCGTTGAAAATCTGCAGCAAGCATCAAGTCATTTTGATATGACTGTTCTTTAGGGAGAACGCAATAAGAATGTTGTTGTATCGCTTGTTGCATGGTCTGTTTCAATCACAAATATTGATGCATTAAATGGGTCAATATTTATAGCGGCAGTGAATTCATTAATCTGAAGCTAAATCTATAGTGCTATAAGAGTAGACTCTTACTTAAGCCTGTCTTTCCCGCCTAGGCGGGAATCCAGTTAGGCAAGCCACACTATATTCACTGGTTCCCCGCCTGCGCGGGGATGACAAAACGAGAAAAATGATTGTCTTCAGAGCTTAAGTAAGTGCCATTCGCATCAGAGAACTTCGCTGGCAAAATCAGCTAAACGTGAGCGTTCTCCACGCATCAAGGTGATATGACCACTGTGTTCCCAGTTTTTAAAACGGTCTACGACATAGGTAAGGCCTGAGGTCGTTTCAGTGAGATAAGGTGTGTCTATTTGTGAAATATTGCCAAGGACAATCAATTTACTGTCAGGGCCGGCGCGCGTTATTAGTGTTTTCATTTGCTTGGCTGTCAGGTTCTGAGCCTCATCAACAATAATAAAGCGATTTAGAAAGGTGCGTCCGCGCATGAAGTTAAGTGAGCGAATCTTAATACGTTTGCTTAGTATGTCTGCGGTAGCGCCGCGTTCCCATTCGTCACTTTCTTCCGAGCTAGTTAAAACTTCGAGGTTATCCAGTAATGCACCCATCCACGGCGCCATCTTTTCCTCTTCTGTGCCAGGTAAGAAACCGATGTCTTCACCGACCGGGATAGTAACGCGGGTTATGATGATGTCACGATAGAGTTTCTTTTCCATAACTTGATCCAGACCGGCAGCGAGTGTTAGTAAAGTCTTACCCGTACCAGCGGCACCAAGAATAGTGACCATATCGACATCAGGGTCCATTAATAGGTTTAAGGCAAAATTCTGTTCACGATTTCGTGCATTTACGCCCCATACGGCATGATTGTCCTTTCTATAATCAATGGCATGTACTAATGTTGTTTTATCTGTATTTGTCTTTTTAACCAGCGCTTCGAAGCCAGAGCCTTCATCCGTGTAAAGGCTTTGGTGCGGATAGCACTCTTCAAGTGGTTGCCCCTTTATTTCATACAAGGTGCGCATATCTTCTTGCCACGATGTGAGTGCTTCAGATTTTGTATCCCAAAAGTTGGCAGGTAACTCATTGATACCGGTATAAAGTAAATCAGCATCATCCAATACTTGATCACTGGTGTAGTCTTCCGTCTTGATACCCAGGATATGTGCTTTAATCCGCAGGTTAATGTCTTTAGAAATTAAGGTAACGATTTTATCCGGATACTTTTTTTGTAAGGAGAGTGTTGTCCCTAAAATAGTATTATCTGCGTTTTTGCCAGGTAACGATTCCGGTAAACTGTCAGGCAATATTTGTGTTTGTAAATACATTCTCCCACAAGGTTCAGTATTGCCATTTAATGTTCTTGCTGAATTAAGTTTCAAACCATTATTAATGTCATCGGCCTCTGCATCATTAATTAATTCATCAATAAAACGACTTACTTGGCGAACATTTCGAGCAACTTCAGAAACCCCTTTCTTGGCATGATCAAGCTCTTCCAGCACGACCATCGGAATAAAAATATCATGTTCTTGAAAACGAAACAGTGAGGCAGGGTCATGCATGAGTACATTTGTATCAAGTACAAAAAGGCGAGCGCTATTATTTGATGACATAGTGGTATAGAAAATTAATTCAAAGTGCTTTCAAGGCTTCAAGAACCTCATTGACATGTTCCTTTACTTTTACCTTGCGCCATTCTTTACGCAAGATTCCTTTTTCGTCAATCAAGAAGGTTGAACGTTCAATGCCCATATGTATTTTTCCATACATATTTTTTTCTTTAATGACATCGAATAGATTACAGAGCGTCTCGTCTTCGTCAGATAGTAAATCGAAAGGGAAGCATTGTTTCTCTTTAAATTTTTCGTGTGAAGATATCTTATCCCGTGAGACCCCGAGTATGATGGTGTTGCGGGAACTGAATTTACGAATGTTGTCGCGAAAGTCTTGACCTTCCAGTGTGCATCCTGGGGTACTGTCTTTAGGGTAAAAATATAAAACAATATTTTTTCCTTTAAGCGCTGAGAGTTTGATGGTTTGATCGCCGGTTGCTGGCAGAGTGAATGCGGGAACTTTTTTCCCAATACTGACTTTACTCATAATTAAATTGTTACCCACTTATTTAATAATTTATTTTTACTCGTAGACATAATAGCAATTGTTATTACTTAGAGTGCTTCTAAAAATAGTGATTTTTTTGTGAGTGTGAGGAAGCGACGCACGCAGAACCGCAGTGTATGTGAAATACATGAGGATTCGAGTACGGCGCTGACAAAGCAATCGCAAAAAAAGTGCATTTTTAGGAGTACCCTTATTTTACAGGCTCCATTATGGCATCAAGATTAAGACGATCACAAAATTCAATGAAATCACCGCGAATAGATGCGATAGACGAATCTGACGGGATATTGACCATCATATGTAAGGAAAACATCTTGGCGCCAGTCATTGAAGCCTCATAGGTATTTGATGCCATTTCATGAATAATTAGATTATTGCTCGACATGAAATCGGTGATATCGAATATGATCCCGGATTGGTCGAGCCCGACAACGTCTACCGCATAGGGCATGGAGTCGCCTTGTAATTTGTCTACAGTAGTTCGATTCGTGAGGATCTTGATTTGGTGTTCCTGTGCGAGAATTCCAAGCATATCTTCGATTTTAGCAATGGCATCCCAGGTACCAGTCAGGAAAATCATTAGGGAAAGTTCATGTCCGAGAACTTTAAACCGACTATCGACGATATTACAGCCGCTGGACTTAGACAGTTTTGAGAATTTACGAATGATTTCACTGGAATTTTCGACCAGAGCACTGACAACGAGATAGTTTTGCATCTTAAACTTGGGGAATATTTAGGTAATTTCTATGTTATTGGTCTGTATTATAGCGTCAATGTGGATATCTAGCTGTAATGCACATTATATAAAGACTAATGTCCTTGTCATAGGGTTACTTCATTAAGTACCATACACGTTTTTGTCAATTACTCATAATAACTATTCATATGTTTACCGGAAGTATGGTTGCCATTGTCACTCCGATGTTAGCAGGGGTGCACCCAGATACAGTAGTAGATAGTCAGGCCTTGAAGAATTTGCTCGAATTCCATATTGAGCAGGGCACTGATGCCATTGTTGCTGTGGGAACAACTGGCGAATCTGCCACATTAACTGAAAAAGAACATTGTGCTGTGATTAAGCAGATGGTTGATATCGTTAATGGTCGTATACCAGTAATTGCAGGTACTGGTGCAAATTCAACGATTGAAGCGATTTCATTAACGAAATGTGCCAAAGAAGTTGGGGCAGATGCGTGCCTATTGGTCACGCCTTACTATAATAAGCCGACTCAGGAAGGTCTATATTTGCACTATAAGGCTGTGGCAGAGGCGGTTGATATACAACAAATTCTTTATAATGTGCCCGGCAGAACGGCTTGTGATATGTTGCCTGAAACGATTATTCGTTTAGCATCGGTAAAAAATATAATCGGTGTTAAAGAAGCGACAGCAGACCTGACAAGGGTTAAGCAGATACGTGATGGTGCGGGCGCTGATTTTCTTCTGTTAACAGGGGACGATGAGACTACCAAAGACTTTATTCTTGAAGGCGGGGATGGGGTGATTTCGGTTACCGCCAATGTTGCGCCCAAGGCAATGCATGAGATGTGTCAATTAGCATTGAGTGGTGACGTTGAAGGTGCAACCGCAATTGACAATAGGCTTAACGGTCTGCATAAAGAATTATTTATTGAATCGAATCCAATACCCGTGAAATGGGCCTTACACAAATTAGGCTTTATCCAAGCAGGTATAAGACTGCCAATGACCTGGATGTCTGAATCAGCGGAACCCAAATTACTAGATGCCATGAAACAGGCTGGAGTTATATAAATACACAATGATGATTTTACGTAATCTCGTTTTAATACTTAGTTTTCTCTTTATTCTTGCTTGTTCATACCTTCCAGGCGTTGACGATTTGGAAAAAGTGTTGCCAGACAAGCGAACTGCTTATCAAAAAAGCAAGGGCTTGCCCACTCTGGAAGTCCCTCCTGACCTGACGGTGACGGAAGGCGAGTTCTCGGCAAAGATTCCTGGAGAGGAGTCGACATCATTGAGCGAGTTTGAACGGCAGCGTTCTCAAAATAAACGGCAGGGATCGGTATTAGGTTCCGGTGAGGCAGACGGTGAACAATGGTTAGCCTTGAGAGGTTCTTCTTTTGATATATGGCCGAAACTAAAAGAGTTCTGGAGAGAAAGAGAGTATGCCATTGATCTGGATGATGCAGAATTAGGTGTGCTTGAAACAGCTTGGAAAGAAGATGGCAGCAGCAGATATAGATTCAAGATTTTTACAGAACCTGATGAGTCTGGTGGCACGATGCTATTCATGTCGAGTGAAAAGCAGGACTTATCCGAAGGTGAATGGCTTGATTCGTTGGCCGATACAGATATGGAAAAGAAAGTTATTCGGAAATTGAATCTGCATTTTTACGGAACTGAAATACCTAACGTAGCAAGTACCTCCAATAGTTCAAAAAGTACTGCCTCAACTGCGCCAGTTGAAGAGCCTAAACCAGTAAAACCCAAGGCAGAAATACTTGATGTTGGTGATGGCAAGAGTTATTTGGTAATCCCGCAAGAATTCACACGCGCCTGGCGTGAAGCACAGATGATATTAGAACGTTCTGAGTACGTGATTGAAGCTAGCGATCAAGAAAAAGGGACTTATGATTTCCGTTACTTTATGCCGGAAGGTGAAAAAGAAGAAAAAGGACTTTTATCTAAATTAAAATTCTGGGGTGATGATGAAGATGAAGGCACAGCTTATCAGTTAAGCTTGACCGGCGTCGGCGATAAGACAGAAGTTATTATCATGAATAAAGATGGTGAATGGTCAACAGGGGCAGATGCAAACGTTATTCTTGAGACCTTAAAAGAAAAATATAATAAAATATAGTCGTAGCTTGAATCTGCATTAATATTTTTAAAACAACATATTAAAAATATCTGTATATCTAAGACTAAATATAATTAGCTTGCCTGTCTTGTCTATGGAAAAGCTTAGTCTATCGAGACTAAAAGAAAGAGATGTAGAGTATTAGCGAATTGCTTACTAAGTTGTGGGGGGTAGCAAACTAATAAAAAGGGTAAGCATATGTTTAAGGTGCAATTCCAACACCTCCGTAATACATACGTTCGTAATATCACCAAACTCATAATATTAAGCACTGTTTTATTAGCCACTATGCCAGTCATGAGTGGCGTAAAGTTTGAGCACAGTGATACTGTCTGGTTAAGCATTGGTGGTGGTGCCCGTATGCAACTGGATTCTAGAAAAAGTGATTTGGATAATAATTCTGAAGTGTCATTCGACAGTATTCGTGTGTACATCGCTGCACAAGTCCATAAATACCTGAAGTTTAGTATTAATACCGATAAGCAGAACCATGACTCTACCGATCTCATTGATGCGATGGCTCGCTTTGAATTGCATCCGAGTTTTAATCTTTGGGTAGGCCGCCTGGTCGTTCCTGGAAACCGTATCGGGATGAGTGGACCTTTTTATGGTATGAATTGGATCCAATATCGTCAGCCTTTGTATCCTACTGAATTAGGTGGAGCTGCGGGAAGTCTGGGGCGCGGTGAAGGCGGCGTATTTTGGGGGACAACAGGCAAGTTTCATTACGCATTGGGGATTGTTGATGGTCTGAAAGGTTTTAGTAATCAATCTAACAATAAACTTTATGCTGCTCGACTCACTTATAATTTCCTGAATGTCGAATCCAACTTCGGTTATTACACCAGCTCTACTTACTTTGGTGAGCAGGGTGATTTATTTACCGTTGCGCTTACCTTACAAAATCAAGATGGCGGTAGTGGTAGCGCTATAGAACAAGGTGATTATTTTGGTTATTCGATTGATCTGTTATCCGAAACAGTACTGCCCGGCAAAGGCGTGTTCACTGTTGAAGCAGAGTATAAAAATTTTGATGCGGATTTTAGTTCTGTATCAACACCGGCTGCTGGTATAGCAGATTGTTTTTGTTTGTTCGATGGTGACTCAGTTTTTGCTACCGTAAGTTATCTAATCCCAAAGGTTATAGGTTTCGGTAAGTTTCAACCCTACTTTCGTTATGTCGAAAATAATCCAAGTGGCGCTGCATCAAGTGATTCTTTTGAAGTCGGTTCAAACTATGTTATTTCAGGCCATAAAGCGAAACTGAATTTGAGCTATGTTAGCGGTGATACTAATGCCAGCGGTTATGCTGGCAGGGATGTTGATAAAGTTACTTTTGGGATTCAAGTACAGTATTAAATTGAAATCCATACATACGTTTAAATCTTAAACATAAGGCATGTAAATGATTCACGTAAAAAGATTAAGTACAGGCAATCTCTTTCGTCGGACTATATGTCTATTAATCGCTAGTCTTTCATTTATGTTTACTGCGCCAGTCATTGCCGGTGTTAAATTCGAACATAGCGATACCCTGTGGCTTACTGCAGGCACAGGTATTCGCATGCAGCTTGATTCAAGAAAAAGTGATTTCGATAATAATAATGAATTTTCATTTGATAGCATACGATTCTATTTTGAAGCACAGGTACATAAATACCTGAAGTTTTATGTGAATACCGATAAGCAGAATCATCAAAAGACATTTATGATGGATGCTATAGCAAGGTTTGAATTTAACCCCAGTATTAATGTTTGGATCGGTCGTACATTAGTACCTTCCGATCGTATTGATAAAAATGGTCCATTCTATTCACTCAATTGGAACCAATACACACAGCCGCTTTTTCCTTCTGGTTACGGCGCTAGCGCTGGCACATTGGGTCGAAGTGAAGGCGGTGTGTTTTGGGGTACGACTGGCAGAGTGCATTATGCATTAGGAATATTTGATGGTTTGAAAGGCCAGAGTAATCAAGATAATCATTTACTCTACAGTGCGCGCATTTCTTATAGTTTTCTGGATATAGAATCCAATCCGGTCTATTACTCAAGTTCTAGTTATTTTGGCGAACAAGGCAATCTGTTAACGCTTGCCTTCGCATTTCAACAACAATCTGGCGGTTCGGGTAGCTCAATTGAACAAGGCGACTTTTTTGGCTATACCTTCGATGTTTTGTCAGAGACTGTTCTCGATGATGGTGGCGTTTTTACTATCGAAGCAGAATATAAAAAATTTCATTCTGACTTTACTCTAGCTACACCGCCCGCAGCAGGATTAGCCGGTTGCTCCTGCCTGTTTGACGGCCATTCAACTTTTGCTACGGTCGCTTATTTATTCCCCAAGGTAATTGCTTGGGGTAAATTTCAACCTTATTTCAGGTACGTCGAAAATAATCCTAGCGATGCAAAAACGAGTGATTCTATTGAGATCGGTACGAATTACGTTATCTCGGGTAATAACGCTAAATTAAATTTTAATTATATAAGCGGCGATAACAACGCCAGCGGTTATGCTGGTAGGGATGTTGATTTGTTTACTTTTGGTGTTCAGTTACAGTATTAATCATACTGCTTTTAAATATTCTTTTTACCCATCTGTTCAGCAATATAATCTGCTTGTCGAATAGCTAGTGTCACGATTGTTAGTGTAGGGTTTTCTGCCGCACCAGTAGTGAATTGACTGCCATCCGAAATAAACAAGTTTTTAATATCGTGAGTTTGACCAAAGCCATTACAGACACCATCAGTCGCTTTCGTACTCATACGGTTGGTACCTAAATTATGCGTTGATGGGTAAGGTGGTGTTTCCCAAACTGTCTTTGCACCGGCTGCACCGTATACCAAAGTGCCTTGTTTATAAGCATGATTACGCATCGCAATATCATTTTTGTGATCATCGAAATGAACATTAGGTACGGGTTGTCCGTGCTGATCTTTTTCTGTTGCATGTAATGTAACGCGATTTTTTTCTTGCGGCATATCTTCACCAACAATCCACATGCCCGCCATGTGGTCATAATCTTCTAATGCATCACTAAACTTTTTACCGGAAGCACCGGGGTCTAGAAACGCAGCCATGAACGGTAGGCCGAGTGATAAGGTCTCCATTTCATAACCACCAGCAAAGCCTCTGCTTGTATCATGTTTATTTTCATCAGCAATGATCCCAGCCATAGTGGTACCACGATACATGTGTACAGGTTTTTCAAACGTTGCGTAGACTGAACCCGTTGTATGGCGCATATAGTTTCTACCAACTTGACCAGAAGAATTTGCCAGGCCATCTGGATACATAGAGGTAGCTGAATTTAATAATAAACGCGGAGATTCAATTGAGTTACCTGCGACGCAAATGATACGCGCTTTTTGCAAATGTTGATTGCCATCTTTATCAGCGTACAACACACCGCTGACTTTACCTTCTGCATCATGTTTTACTTGTAATACATGTGATTCGGATCGTAGTTCTAGATTACCGGTAGCTTCAGCTGCAGGAATCTCAGTATACAAGGTTGACCATTTTGCCCCTGACTTACAACCTTGAAAACAAAAACCAATCTGTTGACATGCCGCACGACCGTTTCGTGGACGACTGTTGATTGCCATGCGTCCCGTATGCACTTCTTTATAACCGAGCTTTTTCGCACCGGCGTGCATGACCTTAAAATTATTGTTGCCGGGTAGACCGGGAATGCCATTCGTACGTGTCACGCCCATCTTGTCTTCAGCCTTGGCATAGTAAGGTTCAAGATCTTTCAGAGTAAGTGGCCAATCTATAAGATTAGCGTCATCTATTTTTCCATAATGTGTTTCTGCTCTGAATTCATGATCCTGAATTCGAAGACTGGCACCCGCCCAATGTGTCGTAGTGCCGCCGACAGTTTTGCAGATCCATGCTGGCAGGTTCGGAAAATCTTTTGCAACACGCCAATCACCAGAGGTAGTACGTTTGTCTAACCAGGCCAATTGACTAAAGGAAGGCCATTCGTCATTAACAAAGTCGGCAATGGTATGGTGCTTACCTGCTTCTAATAAGACTACTTTAATGCCTTTTTGGCAAAGTTCGTTTGCCAAAGTACCCCCACCGGCACCAGATCCAATAATGACTACGGCAGAGTTATCGTAAAAATCGATCTTGGCCAAGACGTCTCTCCTTAAATGTTAATGCGCTTTTGGGCTATCGGATTCAGGTGGATTAGGTAACCAATCCAGATCATCAAAACCGCGATTAATATAACCACCGTGTTCTGAAGAAGAACCTTCGTAACCGAAGTGATCCCATAGGTCTTTGTTGTTATATATGCCCGTAACGCATTTGGATTTAACGCTATTAAAAAAAGCAGTGGTTTCGATTTGCTTCAGTACAGCCCCACGCTTGTCGGCTGACAGTGCCTGCCAGTCTCCTTGTGCGAGCTTGTCGAGATTAGCAACGCCAGCTTTAAGTTGTTTTGCTGTATCCGCATTTCCACTGGCATCGGTATCCAAGGCTGTTACGACAACGGCATAAAACTTATCTTCGATCTTGTCATGCGGAAACATCTCCCGGGTCATACGAAGCAAGGTCTTGCTTTCATGCTCGTTTAGCACTGCAAGTTGAGCAGACCAGCCAGTAGCAGGGAAGATAAGAGTGACAGCGCCGGATGACGCAACGACAACACCAGCAAGGGTTTTGCCGCTGTTGCAGAGAAATTCTCTACGATTAAGATGTTCGTTTTTCATAAATATCCTTATACCATGTTAGGTTGATATTTCGGCAGGGAGTGGATGTCTGATGGACATGTTCCCTGTAATCATTTCAAAAAACGATTTCAGTATAAGTGGGTTTTTGGTGATTATCTATAGGATTCTTGTGCTTTAAGTTTGTTAGTATTCAATACCTGAACGATTAGTTGATACGATAAAGGCATTTAGTGGTGGATTTTAAACTGTACATTAAAGTTACTTAAATCATAGACTGGGTTTGTTCTTGCCTGATGGCATTAACAAATCCAGACTAACTTTTTCTTTGCAATCTTCATTGATCATTTACGAAATACACCGGCCTTTTTTGATTTCTCTTTAATTTAATTTTCCGTGTTGATCTGATCTAGATCAATACTATAAAGAAATGATCGTCTATGCTTAAACTGAGAGGTCAAATGCACAGTAGGGTGGTTTGATGGAACAATGCAACGTAATCACAACAATAGTTGTCCCAGTATTTTATAAGTAGTGCAGTTGGAAACTAAACCACAAATTAAATGGGAAAAATTATGGCTAAGAAAAAAACTACCAAGCAGAAGGTAACAGCAATAGTGGATGCATATCATGAAGATGATCCAAGGCTGAGAGGGGAAAAAGAAGAGAAGCTATCGAAAAAATTTTATGAAGAAGAAATATTTCGGCTTCAGGTAGAACTAGTTAAGTTGCAAGAGTGGGTAACGAAGAAGGGGCTTAAAGTGGCGGTGGTATTTGAGGGTCGCGATGCCGCTGGTAAAGGTGGAGTAATCAAACGCATTATTGAACACATGAGTCCCCGGATCTGTAATATCGTCGCGTTACCCGCACCCACTGAACGTGAAAAAACGCAGTGGTACTTTCAGCGCTATATCGCGCATCTTCCTGCTGCAGGTGAGATCGTTCTGTTTGACAGGAGTTGGTATAACCGTGCCGGAGTAGAAAGGGTAATGGGTTTTTGTACAGAGGAGGAGTATAAGGAGTTTTTGCGTTTTTGCCCTGAATTCGAATGCTCGTTGGTGCGGTCAGGAATTATCCTTATTAAGTATTGGTTTTCGGTTAGTAATGTAGAGCAGGAAAGGCGCTTTCAGGGACGTGCTTTGGAGCGGCACAAATTATGGAAACTCAGTCCCATGGATATGGAATCCAGATCGAGATGGATGGATTACTCCAAGTGTAAAGATGAAATGTTTTTCAATACAGATATTCCACAAGCTCCTTGGTATGTTGTTCCTTCAGATGATAAGAAACGTGCACGGCTGAATTGTATATCACACCTATTGGATCTGATTCCGTATAAGGATTTAAAACCTAAAGTTCCGAAAATTCCGCCACTGAAGGAAGAAAAAGGCTATAAACGCTCGGCGATGCATACACAGACGTTTGTACCAAAAAAATATTAAATCAAAAGAGAATGTAAATGATCAGTATCGATCGATACATCAGTTAAAAGGATTATTGATTTAAGAAAATTTTGAGTTAACGCTTTTTTACAAACTTCATTAAACGTCTTCGTTTACTAACTTGTCTTGGCGTTAGTACATTCTTTTTGCCTTTGAATGGATTGTCGCCGTGTTTGAAGTCGACTAATACATTCGTTCCTACTAATTTTAATCGTTTACGAAATACACTGGCTAGATAGCGTTTGTAGGCATCGGGGACTTTGTCGGTTTGATTACCGTGTATTATCACGCGGATGGGGTCGGTGCCCCCTAGGTGAGCGTAGCGTAGTTTGATTCTTCTTCCCTGTACCATGTGCGGTGGGTGTTTTGCGACGGCATCTTCGAGTATGTCGGTCATGTCGGATGTCGAGACATTGATGTCCAGCGATTTTTCGATCTTGTTTATGGTTTTAAATATATTGCCGACACCAGTACCGTGTAATGCTGATGTGAAGTGATATTGTGCGTAATCGATAAAGCTGAATTTGCGTGATAGTAAATCCTTTACACGCTCTTTGTCCGAGGTTTCCATGCCATCCCATTTATTCACTACGATAATGAGAGATTTACCACTGTCTTCTATCATGCCTAATAGAGTAGTGTCTTGATCAGTAACGCCTTCACTGGCATCGATGACTAAAACAATGATATTAGCGGCATCAATTGCTTCGAATGATTTTAAGATGCTGAATTTTTCAACCATGTCATGCACTTTGCTTTTTCTACGTACACCCGCGGTATCGATTAAGATATAATCCTTTCCATTCTTCTCGAACGGTATCTTTATACTGTCGCGTGTTGTGCCGGGATGGTCAAAGGTAAGTACACGTTCTTCACCGAGCATTCGATTTACTAAAGTAGACTTGCCCACATTAGGACGACCTAAAACTGAAACTGCGATGCCTTCTAATTCTTCATCTTCATCTTCAGTTGTATCAGGAATAATATCTGATACAGCATCGAGTAAGTTTGCTATTCCGTCGCCACGTTTGGATGAGATCGGCCATACTGAATCTATACCAAGACGGTAGAAGTCGCTGATGGCTACTTCGCTTTCATAGCCTTCAATTTTATTGACGGCTAAAAATATCGGTTTATCCAGCTTTCGAAATTCAGCAGATAGAATCTCATCTACAGCGGTTAATCCATCGCGACCATCGACCAGCCAGACCAATACCGAAGCCTCACTTGCTGCCAGCATCGACTGTTCGGTCATCAGATCAGCGACTTCTTCGCTGTCATGATCTTCTTCGCCAATACCACCCGTATCAATGATCAGGAATGAGCGTGAAGCATGTTGTGCTACGCCGTATTGACGATCACGGGTTACACCCGGTCGATCGGCTACGAGGGCATCACGAGTGGATGTCAGACGATTGAAAAAGGTAGACTTGCCGACGTTGGGTCGACCAACGATAGCGATAACTGGTTTCATAGTTGTTGCTAGAGTTGTGAGGTTGCGTTATTCATTAGTAATGTCGAAGTTTTATTCATCTTCTTCGTCATCACCAGAGAATATGTCCAGAAAACCACCAAAGAAAGAGCTTTCTTCTTCATTTTCTGCGGGATTCTTAGCTGATTTTTTTGAATCTTTGGTTTTAGGTTCTTCTTTAACTACGACAGGCTTGTTTGGCCTACCGGTTACTTCGTTATTCTTGTAAGTATATGCAGCCAATTTGCCCCCGCTTGAATAGGCGAAGAGCATGCCATTTGCAACAATGGGCTTTGTCAGGATAGGGTCTTCTTCTACTTCAACCCGAGCTGCAAAGTCTCCTGTTTCTTTATCTAACCAATGTAAATATCCCTCTAGATCACCAACAATGACTTTATCGCCGAGAATAGCCGGACCAGTTACTTTCCTGTGTGCCAATTTTTCCTGCTTCCAGACGGAGCCACCTGAAAAGCGATCGAGAGCCCAGATATTTCCCAGATAATCGGTAACATAAAGGTGTTCGGCATCAGCACTTAACTCAGAGTGTGAGGAGATATCTCGTTGCCAAAGTACTTGGCCCGTGTCTAATGATAATGCTGAGACATTGGCCTGAAATGTAGTGACATAGATTGAATCGTCTAAAATCAAAGGTTGAGAATCGATATCAACCATGCGCTCAAGTTGACTTCTGCCACGTGGAATGGCGACTTTTGCTTCCCAGATTAATTTGCCGGTTTTCAATTCAAGAGCCGTGAGCCTGCCGCCATCAAATCCAGCGATAACCAGACCATTGGCAATGATAGGTGTGCTGGTGCCACGTAATGTTAGATTAGGTACTGTGCGGTCATAGATCCAGAGACGATCACCAGTGGTTGCATCAAGTGCGAATATTTTTCCATCAATTGTCCTAACGACGACGACACCATCCGATTCTCGTGGTGGCGATAAAATTTCACTAGAGACTTTTGTACGCCAGGCTTCTTCTCCGGATTCACTAGCAAGAGCAAGCACATCACCTTCGCTGGTTCCGACTAAGACAAGATTTTCATCAGCACCAGGTCCTCCTGTGATAGGAAGATCACTGTCATTTTCCCAGACGTTTTTACCTGAGTCGGCAAAAAGGGCGACGATCTCTCCACGAGTATCGGCGATGAAGACGTGTTCACCCATAACTACCGGGGTAAGTTTGATGAATAATTCATCTGTACCTTTGCCGATATTCTCTGACCAGACTTGGTTCAGATCAGCGGTTGCAACGATATCAACCAGCGGCGATGGTGGTTCAGAATTATCGTCGTCGCTCGCAAAAATAGACTCAGCAAGTTTTTGTGTGCTACTGCAGCTAACGCAAGTAGAAAAAATAATGAGTAATATTAGGGTACGCAAAGGTGAATACAAATTAACTTCTACCTAAATCATCGAGTTTCATTTGCAAAACTGACTGTGCATCTCCAGATCCTTTTGTGTTTGCAAGCGACTTTTCATAGGCTTTAACTGCTTCATCCGATTTACCTTGCTTGACATAGATGTCACCGCGCAATTCATCATAGCGAGCAACAAAGTCACCTGGCTCGTTTACATTTAGCGTTTCAGTTGCGAGTTCTAGCTTTTCGCTGGCGATTAAAACGCGTGCCAGACGTAAGCGTGCAATATGCTCAAATTCTGCTTGAGAGTTATTTTGCAGCACCCAACGCAAATGTGTTTCGGCTTGTTCAAGTTCGCCAGCTTCAGCGGCAGTTTTAGCCAGCATCAGCGATGCAAATACGGCATAGGTGCTGGATTTATAGTCATTGATGATGCGGTTGGCATAAACGAGGGTGTTCTCATCGTCATCTTTACGGGCCGCAACTATCATCTGTTCATATAGTACTGAAGCCTGTTCGGACTGCACGACCATATGGCTATCATAGGCACGCCAACCAAAAATTGCCGTAATGCCAATAACAACACCAGCAATTATCGAATTGCCGTTTTCTTTCCACCACGTTTTCATGGCTTCAACTTGTTCTTCTTCTGTCTTGTAAACGTCCACTTCTAAAATCTCCTGGGAGTTCTTGATTGCTCAGTGTGGTATTACCACTCGCAGAGGGCGCACATTATAACGTGGGTTTTACGTTTGTTTAGTGCTAATTACGCTAATAGCCTAGAACGACAAGCTTGTAGAAAGGAAATTTGCTATTTCAGGCCATTTGACTATGGTTTGTGGGGTTTCCGCACGTAAAAACTTGATAGACACCTGATTTTGTACGATTTCATCTTCTGCTAACACAAGTGCGAGTTGTGCCCCAGATTTGTCTGCCTTCTTGAATTGGCTTTTCAGACTGCCTCCACCACAATGAGTCAAAACCCTAAGATCAGGAAGCTGGTCTCGAAGTTGTTCAGCCAATAATATCCCACGTTCTGTAGCTTGTTCCCCGGATAATATTAAATATACATGTGGTGAATGCGTGTCTGTGATCTTGCTGAAATCGATTAATTCTTGTAAACGCTCAAGACCCATAGCAAATCCGACAGCGGGTGTTGGTGTAGCGCCGTGGTGTTCAACCAAGCCGTCATAACGCCCACCAGCACAAACAGTGCCCTGTGCGCCGAGCTGCGTGGTGATCCACTCAAAGACCGTTTTTCCATAATAATCCAGACCTCTAACAAGCCTTGGATTCTCCTTGTATACAATTCCAGCACTATCCAGTATTCCCTTCAGACCAGCAAAGTGATCGGCAGATTCATTATCTAAATGCTCATCTAGAGTTGGAGACTCATTTATTATAGCCTGCAGATCCGGGTTTTTACTGTCGAGTATGCGTAGTGGGTTTTGTTCTAACCGCACGAGGCTATCATCATCAAGTTGGTCTTTATGGGATGAGAAATAATCGACCAGAATTTTTCTGTAGTTTGCACGTGATTCACTAGTCCCAAGCGAATTTATTTCAAGACTAATATCACTTAGATTGAGTGCCTTCCATATTCGAGCACACATTAATATTTGTTCGGCATCTATATCGGGACCAGTAAAGCCAAATGCCTCTACACCGATCTGATGAAATTGACGTTGTCGTCCTTTTTGTGGACGTTCGTGTCGAAACATTGGCCCGATATACCAAAGTCGTTGGGTTTGATTATGGAACAAGCCATGCTCAATTCCTGCCCGGACACAGCCAGCTGTCCCTTCAGGTCTTAACGTTAGACTGGTTTCATTTCTATCATCGAAGCTATACATTTCCTTGGAAACAATATCTGTGTTGTCCCCGATAGATCGTTTGAACAGTTCGGTCTTTTCAACTATTGGCAGTCGAATTTCCTGATACGTATATTGTTTCAAGATAGCACTGATGGACTCTTCCAGGTATTGCCAGCGCGGCGTGTCTTGCATGAGTATGTCATGCATTCCACGAATCGCTTGTATCTTAGCCATCAAAAAGTCTCCAATAGTCGTTCAAGAAAAAGCGCAGTTTAGCAGAAAGAAACGAATGTATTTTACGAACAACTCAATTGTTATTCAGGTAATTTGAATCGGGCAATACCGTTATTGGAATAACGCGAATGATTAAATGCTTTGCCATTAAATTTGATAGTGACGCCCGGTGAAAAGCCGAATAATATTCTAAATGGCGCTGTTCCATGTATGGATAATTTTTCACCGCCAAGCGCAAGGTCATGAAATAATCTTTTATCATTGGCATCACTTATTTCAATCCAGGAATCTCGTTTCACTTCCAAATCAATTATGTCAGGACCAGATCCAGTGTTAGATGAAGGTGTTCTATTCTCAATACCATCGATAGATATTATGCCAATCGATTGTTCTCCATTATCAGATTGCAATTCAAGCGTGTCGTCATGCTTGATAGTTGTCGGCGAGGTAGATTCGACTTCTGGAATAATTTTAGGAGATTGCCAAGAGCTCGGATGATTTATGACATCGTATGTAATATCAACACCATTAATAGTTGTTTGTGAATTGTAATTTTCTGGCTCATTACTTGATGAAGTCTCTACAACAAAGTTACTTTGATACCAGATCAATAATAATAATACGAGTCCCAGTGTTATCAGATAGGTGAATGCTTTAACAGGTTTGTCGCTGCTACTTACCTGTGATGGTTGTTTCACTTCAGGTATGATTTCAGGTGGTAGTTGAGGTGAATCGGAATTATAAAGCGTGATGATATGATCTGGATCAACACCTACTATCTTGGCGTAACTGCGCAGATACCCTCTCACATAAGTCGCAGCGGGCATTCCTTCATCACTGTCTTGTTCAATTGATTCAACTATTTTTATATCGAGGTGAGTACGCTTTGCAATTTCTTGTGCCGATAGACCTTGTTTTTCACGTTGCGTACGAAGTAGCAGTCCCGGAGTGTCAAATAACTCTGCGTTATTATTATTTGAAGTTTCAGACATTATTGAATCCTTGATTCACGTAATCGTGCCGCTTCTTGAGAGTCGGGGTAATTGTTTTTCAACTGTAACACATAACTGGATACGGCATCTTTGTCACCGAGTTCTTGTTCTATCTGTATCCCTAGCCAGAGACTTTTTGCAGTATGACGGGCAACTTGCTGGTAACGTTGTAAGTAGCCCCTTGCTGATAAATGATTTGGAAGTTTGAATGATATTTCACACATTTTTATCAATGCTTGTGGGACGCGCGGATTTAATTGTAATGCTTGTCTATAATATTTCTCCGCTTCATTTTCTCTCTGATTATTACTGAGACATAAACCAGCATTAGTGATAGCAATTTCTGGTGATTCATATAATGGGTTTGCTGCAGCCCTTAAGAAGGTTTTCTCCGCTTCTTCAAGCCTGTTTTGCTGACACAGAAAATTAGCATAGTTATTAAGAGTCGACGAATCATTATTATTTATGTTCAACGCGCGTTTAAAATTTTCTTCAGCTTTTTTACTGTCACCAAGTTGTTGATATAGTAAACCGGTGACATTATATATTGGTGCATAGTTAGGGTCGGCTTTTTTTGCTTTTTCCAGATTTTTTAATGCGTTTTCATAGGCACCTTGTTTCATATACTCAATGCCAAGGTCAAGATTAGCAGCAGCAACTTCATTGGTAGTCTGTGATGCGCTTATGTTTTGATTTGATGGGCGTACCTGATTACAGGCACTAAGTGTAATAAGAACTGCCAGTATAAGAATGATGTTTTGTTTTAATAACGGCATTAGATTAACCCTGCTTGATTTTTTTGATGGCGAGCTGCTTTGGATGCCACTTTACCGACAAGCTGACCGCAAGCTGCATCGATATCATCGCCACGTGTCTTACGCGTAATGGTGAATATCCCAGCCTTCATCAATATATCTCTGAATGCATTTATCGTATCCATATCCGAACAAGTATAATTGGTGCCCGGGAATTTGTTAAACGGTATCAGGTTTACTTTAGAAGGTAGGCCCTGCAAACATTTCACAAGGTCACGCGCATCCTGAACACTATCATTTACACCGTTGAGCATGACGTATTCAATTGTAACGGCATCGTCATCCCGGCCTTCAGAAAAGCGTTTACATGCCGCCAGTAGATCGACCAGTGGATACGAGCGGTTTATGGGAACAATACTATTTCGGAGTTCATTGTTGCTGGCATGTAATGAAATGGCGAGACTGACATTTGTATCATCTTTCAGTCTGTCTATCTCAGGGATGATCCCTGAGGTGCTGACAGTGACGCGTCGACGTGCAAGACCGAATGCCAGATCGTCTGTTAATAAATTTATGGCTTTTAGGACATTGGTATAATTGAGTAAGGGTTCGCCCATACCCATGAATACGATATTTGTAATCATACGTTTGCCGCTTTCAAAACAACCTAATGCTTTGTTGGCAATCCAGACCTGACCGATTATTTCACTGGTAGTAAGGTTACGGTTGAAGCCTTGCTGTGCTGTTGAACAGAACTTGCAGTCCAGCGGGCAGCCGACTTGTGATGAAATACAGAGCGTACCCCTATCATTCTCGGGGATGAATACTGTCTCAACAGAGTTTTTGTTATCTAACTGGACAAGCCATTTGCGTGTGCCATCCTCAGATTTTTGTTCCGTAACTATTTCCGGTAGTTTAATGACGGTATTTTTTTCAAGCTTGCTGCGTAAGTTCTTACTCAAATTAGTCATCGATGGATAATCAATTACACCATGATGAAATATCCATTTAATAACTTGTTGCGCGCGAAAAGACTTATCGCCAATCTCATCGAAATATGCTTCTAGAGATTTTCTATCGTAATCAAGGAGATTGGTTTTATCAGTCATGCCTTTTTATCGTGTTCGTGGGCAAATTTCATCAGCTTTAAAGAAAAAGTCAATTTCTCTTTCAGCGCTAGCGCTACTGTCTGAACCATGTATCGCATTTTCTAGTGCGCCATCTTTTTGTTCATGTTCGGCATAGAGGTTACGAATAGTACCGGTTTCTGCCTCTTTGGGGACTGTTGCTCCCATGATGTTACGCAAGATGGAGACGGCATTCTCACCTTCAAGCACCATTACCAATACCGGACCGGATGTCATATAACCGGCTAATGAAGCATAAAAAGGGCGTTCCTTATGTTCTTCATAGAGTACTTCTGTGTGCTTATCTGACATATGCAGCATTTTTGCTGCAATAACACGAAGGCCTGCTGCTTCTATCAGCGCTAATATATTGCCGGCGTTGTTTGCGGCAACAGCGTCAGGCTTAATTATCGTGAGTGTTTTTTCAAGTGCCATTTAACCAAATCTCCCTAGATCTTTACTTATTATCAAATCGCGAGATTATACGTGTTACAGGGTCGTTGATGAAACTACCAATGACATTAATTTTGTATATAAAGCAGTAATCTAGCCGAAAATGTTAATTTAAAGCTGGAAATCTATGTTTTTTTGAAGGGACTGATAAAAATAGTGATTTTTCTGTAAGAGCAAGGAAGCACCGCGCGGAAACCCGGAATGTATAGATAATACATGAGGAATTGAGCACGGAGCTGACGCTGCTATTATAGAAAAAGTGCATTTTTATTGTGCCTTTAGTCGCAACGGTCGTCGGTTACTTGCACCATTCCATTTTCTACTCGGACTGGAAAAGTTGTGGTTGGCTCATAGGCGGGTGGTGTTAAAGCATTGCCTGTTTTGATACAAAAACGCGCGCCGTGTCGTGGACAGATGATTTCTGCACCATCGATGACTTGTTCTGGCTCAAGACCACAGCCAAGCATGGGAGAACCATCGTGAGTACAGACATCTTCAACCGCATGGTATTCGCCGTCTAGGTTAAAGACTGCGATCATCACATTATCAACATCAACTAATTTTGCTTTTCCGGGTAATAGTTCTGTTTCAGGCACGACGTTAAACCAACCTGCCATATTAATACATCCCCGTCTCTAGTCGTGCTGCCTCCGACATCATTTCCTGACTCCAGGGTGGTTCAAAGGTAACGCTGACATTAACCCGAGTTACATTAGGCAAGGTTAGTACCTTCGTACGAACATCTTCAGCTAGAAAGTCACCCATGCCACATCCTGCAGCTGTTAATGTCATGACAATGTCGATTTGATTACCATCAGCGCCGAGTGGCGTAATATCGCATTCATAGATGAGACCAAGCTCAACAATGTTTATAGGTATCTCCGGGTCATAACAGGTTCGCATTTGATCCCAGACTAAATCTTCATCAACGCTGCCGTCACCAGTAAGTTCTTTTTCTACTGTTTCATCAACGCTGTCTTCAATTTCAAAACCAAGGGCATCTGCATCTTTTGCCGCAATACGGGCGAGGTTGCCATTAACGTTGACGGTATAACTTCCGCCCAATGATTGAGTTATTAATACAACGGTTCCCTCGGGTAATTCTAATGGTGTGCCGACTGGAATTAAGACTGCTTCGCAGTCGCGTTCTAACGTTATAGGTTTATTTTCTTGCATGACAATTTATTTATTATTCTGTTTTAACGGGAGTGTGATCACCTTGCAGTGCTGAATGCAGCGTGTGCCAACAAAGTGAAGCGCATTTAACTCTGGCGGGATAATCTTTAACGCCAGCTAATGCTGCCAATTTCCCTAAACTTTCTGCATCATAGTCATCATCGGTGGTGACTAAGTTATGAAACTCATTAAATAGTATTTCTGCCTCGTCTAATGACATGCCCTTCATGGCATCCGTCATTAATGATGCTGATGCGACTGAGATGGCACAGCCTGAACCATCAAATGCGATGTCGTTAATTTTTTTGCCATCGGTTTTAAGATAGAGCGTTAACTTATCACCGCAAAGAGGATTAAAACCTTCAAGCGTAGTATCGGCATCATCAAGCTTGCCAAAATTTCGTGGGCTACGATTGTGATCGACGATCACTTCCTGATATAGATCTTTTATATCAAACATTAGTTGAATACCTTCTGGCATTTATCGATGGCTTGTATTAAGGCATCTACTTCTTGCCGTGTATTGTAGAAGGCAAATGAAGCTCTGGCTGTTGCTGGAATATTGAAACGTTCCATTACCGGCATCGCACAATGGTGCCCAGCACGAATCGCGACACCTTCGCCATCTAGTATGGTGCCGATGTCGTGTGGATGGATACCATCCAATGTGAATGAAAGAATACTCGTTTTGCTTTTCGCAGTACCTACAAAATTCAAGCCAGGAACTTGAGATGCTTGCTCACTGGCATAATCAAGTAGTTCGATTTCATATTGTGCAGCGGCTTCAAGTCCAAGCTCACTCACATAATCAATCGCTGCGCCTAGACCAATGACTCCTGCGATATGAGGTGTCCCTGCTTCGAACTTATAGGGTAAGGCGTTATAGGTACTCTTTTCCATGGTGACCATTTGGATCATATCGCCACCACCTTGATAGGGAGGCATCGATTCTAATATGGCTTCTTTGCCATAGAGCACGCCAATGCCGGTTGGTCCGAATAGCTTATGGCCGGAGAAGACATAGAAATCACAATCGAGATCTTTAACATCAACTCGTGTATGGGGTACGGCTTGAGCACCATCAACTATTACTTTTGCACCAACGGCATGGGCTTTGTCGATAATGTTTTTGATCGGATTGATCGTGCCCAATGCGTTAGAGATATGACCAACGGCAACAATGCGTGTTTTATCGCTGAGTAATTTTTCATACTCTTCGAGAATTAATTCACCCGCATCATTAATCGGAATATATTTCAGCGTTGCGCCAGTTTGTTCACTAAGAATTTGCCAAGGTACAATATTCGAATGATGTTCGAGTTCAGTGATAATGATCTCATCACCGGCCTTTAGCGTGTTACGACCAAAACTCTGCGCGACAAGGTTGATGCCTTCCGTTGCACCACGCACAAACACGATTTCTTTTGTTGAGGCGGCATTAATAAATTCTTTAACTTTGCCACGTGCTTTTTCGTAAATCACAGTCGCTTTTTCGCTAAGCGTATGTACTCCACGATGAATATTGGAATTTGTCTCTCGATAATATGCATCTATGGTTTCAATAACCTGTTTTGGTTTTTGTGCAGTAGCAGCATTATCAAGATATACAAGTGGCTTTCCATGCACCTGTTCATTCAATATAGGGAAATCTTTACGAAATCTATCTACATCAAACGGAGCAGATGTATTTGTTATAGTCTTTGCTGTATTAGAATTATTCATTAGTAAACTCACGAATCAAGGCGGCATCGGGTAGTTGGCCGATGACTAGACGTTCCAGGCGGTTTCTAATCGGCGCAAAGCTTATATTGCTGATAAGTTCGTCAGCAAATGCATAGGTTAATAAACTGCGTGCTGTTTCTTCATCAATTGCACGTGAACGTAAATAGAACAGCATGTTTTGATCTAGTTGACCGACGGTTGCACCATGAGTGCATTTAACATCATCGGCATAGATCTCTAGTTCAGGTTTAGTGTCAATCTCTGCATCATCGGATAATAGTAAGTTGGCATTATTTTGATGCGCTTCAATCTTTTGTGCATCCTTGTGAACAATGACCTTCCCATTAAAGACAGCGCGACTTTTCCCATTGAGTACACCGCGATAGTTTTCAGTACTGAGTGTGAGTGGCTTTAAGTGATCAACACGAGTGTGGTTATCCACATGTTGTTTATCACCGGTCATGTATAAGCCGTTCATGATGATCTCTGCACCTTCAGCAGCAAGCTGTCCATGAATATCATTGCGAACCAAAGCACCACCCAGCGAAATTGAATGCGATTCAAGTTTACTATTCTTGCCCTGCATCACATTCAGGTTGCCAATATGATAGGCATTCAAACTTTCTTGTTGAATCTTATAGTGTTTAAGGATTGCACTGGTTGATAAAGCAACCTCTGTTACTGCATTGGTAAAATAATTTGCATCATCAAGACCAATATAACTTTCAATTACAGTTGCTTCGGAATTCTCACCCATAACAATAAGATTTCTAGGGTGTGTAGCAAGTGCACTATTGCTATCTTTTGATAGATATAAAATATGGATTGGTTTTTCTATGACAGTATTAGCCGACACATTAATTAACGTACCGTTTTGTATAAATGCGGTATTTAACGCGGTGAAAGGACTGATTTTGTCATCTGCATACTTTGTTAAATGCTTCGCTAGCAGATCTTTGTCATTTGCCAAAGCATCCAGCATATTTTCTACGTCTAAACCTTTTTCTAATCCATCAAGCCGGGTATGTTCTTTTGAAAACACACCATTAATGAAAACTACTTCTATGCAATCTAGGCCATCAAATCGTATCGCATTAATTTCTTCAATGCTGATTGAAACAGTTGCCTCTGTTACATTGGAAAATGATTTTTTCTTGATTGGACGCACGTCAGTATACTTCCAATTTTCAAGTCTTGAGTTTGGAAACCCAGTCTCTTTGAAAATATTTAAAGCTGATTGACGACTTTCAGCAAACCAGTCATCATTTTTTAACTGGTCAAAGTCGCTAATATAATTTTGTATTTCTGTACTCACGCAGCTTCTTCCTTAATCCAGTCATAACCTTTTTCTTCAAGCTCTAATGCTAGATCAGGCCCGCCAGACTTAATAATCTTGCCATTGCTTAGTACATGTACGTGATCAGGTTTAATGTAATCCAACAGGCGTTGGTAATGCGTGACTAAAATAATTGAGCGTTCTTCGTTACGTAAACTATTCACGCCTTCAGAGACAATTTTTAATGCATCGATATCAAGACCAGAATCCGTTTCATCGAGAATGGCAAGCTTTGGTTCAAGTACTGACATTTGAAATATCTCGTTACGTTTCTTCTCGCCGCCTGAAAAACCTTCATTAACAGATCGATTGAGCAGGTCTTCTTTCATCTTGACGATCTTCATCTTTTCTTTGATCAGCCCTAGAAATTCGACAGCATCTAATTCAGGTTCGCCACGATATTTACGTACCGCATTAACTGCCGCTTTTAATAAATAAACGTTATTAACACCAGGTATTTCTACCGGGTATTGAAAGGCGAGAAACACGCCAGCCCAGGCGCGTTCTTCTGGCGCAAGTTCGAGTAAATTATTGCCTTCATACTCAACTGTGCCTTTGGTGACGTCATAACCATTTCTGCCCGCAAGGACATTGGCTAATGTGCTTTTACCAGAACCATTCGGTCCCATGATGGCATGTACTTCACCGGCATTAACACTCAGGTTTAAACCTTTGAGTATTTCTTTGTTACCTATTTTTGCATGTAAGTTTTGGATATTTAACATTGTCTATACCTGAAATATTTAAATTCTTTATTCGCTGTCTATTAACCGACAGCACCTTCGAGTGTGATGCCTAATAGCTTCTGTGCTTCTACCGCAAATTCCATCGGCAATTCCTTGAAGACTTCTTTACAGAAACCATTCACGATCATATTGACGGCATCTTCTTCCTTGATGCCACGTTGCATACAATAAAATAATTGATCATCACCAATCTTTGATGTGGAGGCTTCATGCTCAACAGTAGCGCTTGAGTTTTTAGCTTCGATATAAGGGAAGGTATGCGCGCCACATTGGTCACCCATTAATAAGGAATCACACTGCGTATAGTTTCGTGCGTTTTCCGCGCTTTTACTTATCTTGACTAGCCCACGATACGATTGCTGAGCATGTCGCGCAGAGATACCTTTAGAAATGATGGTGCTACTGGTGTTCTTGCCAATGTGTATCATCTTCGTGCCGGTATCTGCTTGTTGATAGTTATTCGTTACCGCAACGGAATAAAATTCACCGACTGAATTATCGCCCTTTAAAATACAACTAGGATATTTCCAAGTAATTGCCGAGCCGGTTTCGACTTGTGTCCAGGAAACTTTAGAGTTATTCCCGCGGCAATCAGCGCGTTTGGTGACAAAGTTATAAATGCCACCAACACCATTCTCATCCCCGGGATACCAGTTCTGTACGGTTGAGTATTTGATCTCTGCATCTTCCAAGGCAACTAACTCGACAACCGCAGCATGTAATTGGTTTTCATCGCGCATCGGTGCAGTACAGCCTTCGAGATAACTGACATGACTTTTTTCATCAGCAATGATCAACGTACGTTCAAACTGTCCAGTGTTGGAAGCATTGATTCTAAAGTAAGTCGATAACTCCATAGGGCATCGCACACCTTTTGGGATATATACAAACGAACCATCGGTGAAGACCGCTGAGTTTAATGCACCGAAAAAATTATCTGCAGCCGGGACTACCGAGCCCAGATATTTTTTAACAAGCTCGGGATGTTCTTTTACGGCTTCAGAAAAGGAACAAAAAATAACACCGGCATCGGCAAGCTTGCCTTTAAAGGTTGTTGCAACAGAGACACTGTCGAAAACTGCATCAACGGCAACACCTGCCAGGAATTTTTGTTCTTGTAATGGGATACCTAATTTTTCATAGGTCTCTAATAATTTTGGATCGACTTCGTCTAGACTTTTTGGGCCATCATCTTTCGATTTAGGTGCGGAATAATATGAAATTGCTTGATAATCAATGTGCTCTATATCAAGATGCGCCCAGGTTGGATCTTCCATGGTTAGCCAATGCCGATATGCTTTTAGACGCCATTCAAGCAGCCACTTAGGTTCTTCTTTCTTTTTTGAGATAAATGCAATGGTCTCTTCGTTAAGACCCGGCGCTACTGTATCTGTATCAATGTCAGTGACAAAGCCATGTTCGTAGTCTTTGCCAACAAGCTCTTCCATGTTTTCAGTATTAGTAGACATCTTAATTCTCCATACCTTGTTTAAGGCTAAAGCTTTCACCACAACCACAGGCATCTTCAACATTAGGGTTGTTGAATTTAAAACCGGCACTCAATCCTTCGTGTACAAAGTCGAGTTCAGTTCCCGCGAGATAGCGTAGGCTTTGGTCATCAATAACGATCTTGATGCCATTTGATTCAATAATCTTTTCTTCATCATTAATTGCCTTCGCCGTTTCAATAACATATTGATAGCCGGAACAGCCGGTGGTTTTCACGCCAACGCGTAAACCAATACCATCCGTATCTTTGGCAAGGACAGTTTCTATATGTTTTTTAGCAGTGTCGGTAAGGTTAATTGCAGCTTCTGTAGTCATAGTATTTATCAACTTTGTAATTGCATCATGATGACATCTTGTCGTTCAGATACTTGTTTAACGTTATTGCGGTTGATTAAATCGGCCAAAGTAAGACCATTCAAAAAACCTGAAATGTGCATATTTAATTCCATCCATAAATCGTGCGTAAGACAACGTAAGTCGCCTTGGCAGTTTTGTTTACCTTTGCATCGCGTAACATCTATCGGTTCATCAACAGAATAGATGACTTTGGCAACGGTAATTTGGTCAGCATCTTGCGCCAGACGGTAACCGCCACCTGGACCACGCGCACTTTCAACGAGGCCGTTCTTTTTTAATTTGCTGAATAGCTGCTCAAGGTAGGTCAGCGATATATCCTGACGCTGAGAAATATCCGACAGATTCACTGGGCCGTTACTATCATGTAACGCCACATCGAGGATTGCAGTTACGGCATAACGGCCTTTGGTTGTCATTTTCATGGTTTATTTCTCTAACATTGCCCATATTTGGGACGGCAAGGTTCACATAACCTAGTGTTTTAGTCAAGTATATATCAGACAAAATTAGTCGGATATGGTTTTATGTAAAAATTACCAATTAAATCAATTGGTTAAAATTTTATGAGGAAAGCGGTCTTGCTGAAGTTTGAGGTTTTTATTGAACGAAATGCAAGACTATTTGAACAATACCAAAGAGTGTAATAAGCAGACAAAAAACCAAGAAAAACCCCATGATGACATAGACTTTAATACCATTTTTTTCTATATAGGCTTCATCACGGTCCATATTTTCCTGGGATTGAACGCCAAAGAAAGAGGCTAACAGGCTCAATGCAATTTGAAATATATTCGGGTCTTTTTCGCTAGTCATTTCTTTTTAAGTTCTTCTATCTCTTTTTCCACCTTATGTAGGTGGTCTAATACTGATTCCAAGCCATTTTGTACTGGATCGGGCATATCTTTGCTTTCGGCATAAGCAGTAAAACCTATCTTTTTTGCCATGGCCTCTCGCTGCGCATCTTTATCTTCTTCTTTACGTTTCACGATGATATGCCCGGGCACACCAACAACGGTTGCACATTCAGGCGTGTCTTTAACAACCACGGCATTACAACCAACCCGCGTTCCAGCGCCTAGAGTAATAGGTCCTAATACCTTTGCGCCTGCACCGATGACGACATTATTTTCCAGAGTAGGGTGGCGTTTTCCTTTATTCCAGGTTGTGCCACCCAATGTTACGCCGTGATAAATTGAAACGTCATCGCCTACTTCTGAGGTTTCACCGATAACAATTCCCATACCATGATCGATAAAAAAACGTCGCCCAATTTGTGCGCCGGGGTGGATTTCAATTCCGGTAATGAAACGGGCAAAGTGCGCCATCAAGCGGGCGATGAAATACAATTTTTTGTTCCACAGCCAATGATTAAAACGATGCAAAATAATAGCTTGAAACCCCGGGCAGGTGAAGATCGTCTCCAGTATTGAACGTGCTGCCGGGTCACGTTCGAAGACAACGTCGATTTCTTCTTTGATAGTACTAAACATTAATTTTCTAGTAGTTTTGATATTGATTTAAGCTGTGTTTCAAAGGTTTCAATTTCGTTTGCTTTATCAGCAAGCTTTTGCTTTACGCCTTCGACCACATCTGCGGGCGCGCGTTCAACAAAGCTTTTATTGTTCAATTTACCTTCCATGCCGGACTTCTCTTTTTGCAGTTTTTCAATTGTACTCTCTAATCGTTTTTTCTCAGCCTCTGGATCGATGATATCAGCTAGAGGAACGAGAAGCGTCATTTCACCAGCTAAAGCCATAACGGCATCATCCATATCATCTTCAGTGGACTGGATCGAATCGATCCGTCCCAGCGCTTTCATATAGTTCTGATGTTCATCTAACCATTGGCACTCATCGGTTGAACCGTTACGCACAAATACGTTTAATGTTTTCCCCGGCGATATATCTCGTTCTGCGCGTATACGGCGCACACCCATAATAAATAATTTAATCCATTCAATTTGCTCTACTGACTTATTATCTGTCTCAAATTCATCTGGTTTTGGAAAAGGTTCAAGCATGACGCTCTCTCCTTTTTTATCAAGCAAGGCTGCTACTCGATGCCAAAGTTCTTCGGTGATAAAAGGGATAAAAGGATGGAGGGCGCGTTGTAAGGTCTCGAGTACATTTAATAATGTATAGAGTGTGCCGCGCTTTTGTGCTTCGCTTGCCCCAGTACTATTTAAAGTTGTTTTGGATAACTCAATATACCAGTCACAGTATTCATCCCAGGTGAATTCATAGAGGGCTTGCGAGGCAAGATCAAAGCGATAGGTTTTCATGCCTTCATGTGTTGCTGCGACTGCAGCAGATAATTTGCTGGCAATCCATCTTTCAGCCAAGCCAAACTTCATATCGCCTTCATTGAGTTTAATCGATTGTGCCTCTACATTGCTTATGACGTAGCGCGCGGCATTCCATAGCTTATTACAAAAGTTTCTATAACCTTGAATGCGACCAGTTTCAAAATTAATAAATCGACCTTGTGTTGCTAATGACGCAAAGGTAAATCGTAAAGAGTCCGTTCCATAAGATTCAATCCCGTCAGGAAAGTGTTTACGCGTTGCTTTTTCAATCTTTGCGGCCATTTGTGGCTGCATCATGCCACTTGTACGTTTACTAATTAGTTCTTCAAGCTCAATGCCATCTATCAAGTCGATCGGGTCAAGCACATTGCCTTTAGACTTGGACATCTTCTGCCCTTCACCGTCGCGAACCAAACCATGAATATATACTTCCTTGAATGGAACATCGTCCATAAACTTAAGCCCGAACATAATCATGCGCGCGACCCAAAAGAAGATGATGTCAAAGCCGGTGACTAAAACATTCGTCGGGTAAAATTTATCTAGCTCTGGTGTTTTATCAGGCCAGCCCAAAGTAGAGAAGGGCCATAAGGCAGATGAGAACCATGTATCGAGTACATCTTCATCCTGTTTGAGATTGATATCACCCAGATTGTTTCTCTCTCTGACAGCAGCCTCATCGTGACCAACATAAATATTGCCTTCATCGTCATACCAGGCCGGGATACGGTGACCCCACCAGAGCTGACGGCTGATACACCAATCTTGAATATTGTTCATCCACTCAAAATAGGTCTTGTCCCAGTTTGCAGGTACGAATTTTATGTCACCATCTTTTACCGCCTTGATGGCAGGATCAGCGAGCGGCTGGATCTTTACATACCATTGATCGGTTAGATAAGGTTCAACAACCGCATGTGAGCGATCACCACGCGGCACCATTAACTTATGCTCATCTATCTTATCGAGTAATCCTTGTTGCTCAAGATCGGTGACGATTTGTTTTCTTGCTTCATAACGATCCATGCCACGATACTTCTCTGGCGCCTCATCATTTAGTGCAGCATCAACAGTAAAAATATTTATTTTTTCTAAGTTATGCCGTTCACCCATTTCATAGTCATTGAAATCATGTGCGGGGGTAATCTTTACGCAGCCAGTTCCGAACTCCGGGTCAACATAATCATCGGCTATTACAGGTAATGTACGATCAGTTAAAGGGAGCAATACTTCTTTGCCGACCAAGTCTTTATAGCGTTCATCATCAGGGTGTACTGCAACTGCCGCATCGCCGAGCATCGTTTCCGGACGAGTTGTAGCAACAACAATATATTCGAGGCCATCAACAGGTGTTTTCAACGGATAACGCATGTGCCACAGATGACCGTTCTCTTCTTCAGAGATAACCTCAAGATCGGATATCGCCGTATGTAAAACGGGATCCCAGTTGACCAGACGTTTGCCACGATAGATCAAGCCTTCATCATGTAAGCGTACAAAGGTTTCTTTGACTGCTTCTGATAGACCATCATCCATGGTGAATCGCTCGCGTGACCAGTCCATTGATGTTCCTAGTCGGCGTGATTGGCGAGTAATGGTATTGCCCGAGTGTTCTTTCCAGTCCCAAACCGCTTCAATAAATTTTTCTCGTCCAAGATCATGTCGTGAGATATCTTTTTCCTGGAGTTGACGTTCAACAACCATCTGGGTGGCGATACCAGCGTGGTCTGTGCCACATTGCCACAAAGTGTCATTGCCATTCATACGGTGATAACGCGTCAAAACGTCCATTAAGGTTTGTTGAAAGGCATGACCCATGTGCAAGCTTCCCGTCACATTAGGAGGAGGCAGCATGATGCAATAGGATTCCTCGCTATCGTTTCCGGGCGCGAAGTAATTTTTCTTCTCCCAATTCTCGTAGCAATTGGCTTCTATTGTTTCGGGCTTATAGGTTTTATCCATCTTTAATAACAAATTCTATTTTAGGCTAAATGATAAGAAGCCCTATCATTGGGAGGCGTATTGTCCACATGAAGACCGTTTAGAGCAATCTTTATTAGGGATTTTCCTGTTATTCCTTTTTGTCGGCGTTGTCTTTTTTGATATGAAATTCTTCGAGTAATCGCGTTTTGACTTCATCAATGATGCTGTCCTTGAGCATTAGAATTAATTCATCCAGATCCCCAGATATTTCCTTATCGACTTTATCAATGATGTCATTAATAAGCTGGTCGTCTTTATCAATTTGCTCAAAAGTTTGTTCCAGGTCCTGGTTCAGGTCATCCTGGCTGAAGAGATCTACTAAAACAGGGATACCATCTGTACCTACTTTTAAACGCGGTAGTTTTGCTTGTTTTGATTCTGTCTTTTTTTTAGCTAGTAGTTGTTCTAGCTCATCAATCCGATTAACTAGATTATTTCGGTCTGAATCAGATAATGGCTTAGGCGGGGTATGCGAAGAATCAATCATTTTCAGTCAAGTCTTCAATCTTGTGATCATGTATTTCGTAATCAGCTTCTTTATATTGGCGATAACGTTGACGCGCTAAATGTTTATTAGACTCATTACCACCGACAATCTCAATTACCCTATCGAAACTGGATGCAAAATCAGGAATGTCAGAACTAAGATTAACCATGACTTGTGATGGACATGGGTAATCGTTGCCATGACCAATCGTAACAGGAGTTTCATCCTTGATATTCCCATCAAATACTTCGTGAGGTATGAAACTGATATCTTTATGAACCCAAAGTAAATCATCAAACTTGGTCGAATTTTCTTCAGATTGCGTATGGATATGCACCCGGTTTCCACTTGTCCAGGCTTTGCTTGTAATGGCGCAGGCGAACCTGTCTACACTGTTACCGTCTGGCAAGATGTAAAAATCAACACGCGACATTAGTCAATCAATCCCGAGATTACTTTGCTTGATTAAGAATATATTGCATTAATAATGAAACTGGCCGTCCAGTTGCGCCTTTATTATTTCCCGAAATCCAGGCCGTGCCTGCAATATCCAAATGAGCCCAATGATATTTTTCTGCAAAGCGCGATAAGAAACAAGCTGCTGTGATAGTACCTGCATCGCGACCGCCGATATTAGCCATATCCGCGAAGGGACTATTCAATTGTTGTTGATAATCATCCCATAGCGGTAGTTGCCAGGCACGATCACCAGATTCATCACCGGCATTGAGTAACTCTCTTGCCAAGGGATTGTGATTACTTAATAAGCCTGTTGCGTGTTTCCCAAGGGCGATTACAACTGCACCCGTTAGGGTGGCAATATCGATAACGACTTCAGGGTTAAAACGTTCACTGTAGGTAATGGCATCGCACAATATTAATCGACCTTCGGCATCAGTATTGAGCACTTCAATGGTTTGCCCGGACATACTGGTAAAGATATCGCCCGGATTGGTTGCTGTACTACTAGGCATGTTTTCAACAGCAGGAATCACACCGACAACATTTATCGGTAAGCCAAGTTCTGCTACAGCGGAAATTGTGCCAAAAACACTGGCGCCGCCACACATATCGTATTTCATTTCATCCATTGCTGCACCGGGCTTAAGAGATATGCCGCCAGTATCAAAGGTAACGGCTTTACCAACCAGTACAATCGGTTTTTGCGCTTTTTTAGAGCCTTTATATTCCATGATAATTAATTTTGCGGGTCTGGCAGAGCCTTGGGATACAGAGAGCAAGGATCCCATACCCAGTTTTTTCATATCGGCTTCTTCTAATATTTCTACCGTCAGTGAACGATGTACTTTGCCTAGAGCAGTTGCTTGTTGTGCAAGATAGGTTGGTGTGCATACGTTAGAAGGTCTGTTAGCAAGATCACGGGTGAACTTAATACCATTGGCAATAGCTAGACCTTCTTGCATGGCGATTTCGCCTTGTGGCAATTCACGGCGCGTTGGCACGGTAAATGTAATTTTTCGTAATGGACGTCTGTTCGCTTTCTTTTTTGTTTTTAATTCATCGAATTGATACAAGCTGTATTCTGCAACTTGAACTGCTTGCCGGATCTTCCAGTGATGGTCGCGTCCTTTTATCGCCAATTCGCTGAGATAGTTAACACCATCAAGAGAGCCTGTATTATTTAATGCTTGAGTACTATTCGCTATAATTGTGCAGTAATTTCTATCATCGATTTCTCTTTCTTTACCACAACCGATCAATAATACACGGTCGGCAATCATGCCAGGAACATTGTGTAGTAATAAGTACTGCCCTTTGTTGCCATCCATATCGCCACGACGAATCAGGTTAGACAGGTATTTTTTACTCACCGCATCAATGGCTTTGGCTGCCGTTGATAGTCGTCGTGATTCAAAAACACCAACAATTACGCAAGCTGTTCGTTGTTTCTCAGGGTTACCGCTTTTTATATTGAAATCCATGCCAGCTCCAGGGTTATTAACACCTTTGTGTAGATGATTGTTTGGTTAATTTATTCTGCACTTTGACAACAAGCGTGTCATAATCGTTTCGTTTTTTGTTAAAAACAGTGAAAAATGGTCAAAACCGTAATTTTAGTCAAGTTTATTCATTTATCTTCAACTAAGCAAAGCCGAGTCTTAGTATGAGGCCAGAATTATGATTATCCAGCATTATATCTACAGGGAGTTAATGCAAAAATTTTTGTGGATACTCAGTTTGCTTATCCTTGTTATTGCGAGTAACCGGTTCGTTGGTTTTCTTGCAGATGCGGCTGAAGGCAGTCTGCCGGCAGATATGGTGTTCTTAATGTTGGCTTACAAGATGTTAGCGACGTTGCCAAAGATTTTACCGATTTCAATACTTGTTGGCATGTTGCTCGCCTTTTCGCGTATGTCTAGTGATAGAGAGCTGGTGATACTGGCCGCGTCTGGTGTAAGTAAGCTATTTCAAATTGGCGTGGTGCTACGATTTGCTATGGTGTTTTGTTTGTTTGTGTCTGTGATTACTCTTTATTTTGCGCCTTGGGCAGAACAGGGTGTACATAATCTGAAAGAGCGAGCCAAACAGGAATCTGATATTTCAGGGATTAAAGCCGGGCAGTTTAAGGAGTTCAGTAAAGGTGACCGTGTCGTTTACGTTCAGAAACCATCACCCGATAACGTTTCAATGGAGGAGGTCTTTCTGCAAGTAAGACAACAGGCAAACCTTGGTGTTCTAACCTCTGATAGCGCTCGTTTTAAAGTGGATGAAAAATCAGGAAATAAATATATCGTCTTCAGTGATGGACGTCGCTATGTAGCGGAACCAGGCTTACTCGATTATCAGATTACTGAATATGAAAAATACGCCATTCTTACCGAGAGTGCAGAGAGCAACGCCGCTGGCGGGAAGACCGGGGCGTTATTGACGACTGAAATAATGGGTTCCGACAATAAGGTTCATCAAGCCGAGTTTCAATGGCGTATTTCACTCATCTTGTCTTGTTTGTTGTTGTCACTACTTGCAATAGTTTTGATTCAATCTCATACCAGTGAACGACGATATATGCCATTTGTAATTGGCATTTCAATCTATCTCATTTATAGCAATTTACTCGGTATTGCAAAGACCTTACTGAGCCGAGATGTTTTACCTGGTTTCATTGGCTTGTGGTGGGTGCACATAATATTAATAGCGGTATTACTGACATTTTATTATTTGCCAAAATATAGATACATGAAAAAAGATGGCGATGAACATCAATTTATTCCAGCAGATGGTCCGTGAAATAAATGATACTTGATCGATACATAGGGCGAAGCATTCTCGTTACCAGCATATTAGCTTTGTTTGCACTGGTTGCCGTATTTTCATTTTTCTCTTTGGTAGATCAACTCGATGATACTGGCCGAGGTAATTACGGAGTAGCAGATGCTATTCAATATGTGCTGCTAACCATCCCACGGTTGAGTTATGAGCTTTTTCCGATAGCGATTGTCATTGGCAGTATGGCGGCACTTGGTATGCTAGCAAACACATCTGAACTGGCGGTTATACGCACGTCAGGAGTATCACAAGCGCAGTTGGCCTATTCATTAATCAAGACGGGCCTGGTCTTTGTTGTTATCAGCATATTAATCGGAGAAGTAATAGCGCCAGTGACAGAACAGGCTGCGCAACAGAAACGTTCAATCGCGTTGACCAAGCAAATTTCTATGAAAACAAAGCACGGGTTTTGGTCTCGTGATGGCGATAATTACATCAATATAAGAAAGATATTGCCTGGAGACCGGGTTGAGGAAATCTACATTTATGAATTCGATAAAGAACATCATCTGAGGTCGAGTATCTATGCAAAGCACGCAGAATATGATCAAGATAAATGGGTGCTGCATGATATTTTAAAAACTGAAATTACTGAGGAACAAGTAACAAACAATCATTACGATACCGCTGAGTGGGAAGCATTATTAAGCCCAGAGGTTATTAATATGGTTACCATCAAGCCACGTTATTTGTCTATTATAGGCTTGATTAGTTATATCGATTATCTCAAGGCCAATAATCAAAGTAGCAAACAATATGTGCAAGCTTTCTGGTCAAAATTGATCAGCCCATTTTCAATCATCGCGATGATATTGTTGTCAATCTGTGTTGTCAGGTGTGAGGCGCGACCAATGGGTTTAGGCCAACGTGTTTTTATTGGTGCTCTAATCGGTATTACTTTTCATTTATTAAATCAGGTGAGCGGCCATCTTGGCATTGTTTACGGCGTGCCGACATTTCTAAGTGTTTGTTTGCCTACGATTGCGGTTTTTTCTTATATCTATTACAGGCTAAGTAATAGTTATTAAATTATTTAAACTAATCCTTGCTTACAATCAATCTGGTTTTTGAAAGATGGTCATGCAAAGCGAGTTTGTTTTTATCAAATAAAGACCAGAGAAAACCAAGCCCGAGCAATAATAAAGACAGCAGTGCAGAGAAGAATCTTAGCGATGCCTGTTTCCAGTTTGGTTTTTGCATTGAATCGTTAATGACAAAAATATGCCAGCTACGCATGCCTAATGTTTGCCCGCCTTTTACCCAATGCCAAGCGAAATACAGGTAGCTAATTAATAATAGAAAGACGTTGTAGGAAAGATTACCGCTTTCAATCGCATCGCCGCCGACGAACGGCATTAAGATGGCGGTGGCAAAAAACAGAACGGTGGTGAGTAATAAGCAATCGTAGAATAATGCTGCAAGACGACGAACTAATGAGCAAGGTGTTGTTGTAGTTGTAGTTGTGTTTTTCAATTGCTAAGGAAGAATTTGGTTACATTAGTGTTATCGAAGCGTAACTGCGGATCAATAAAAAACATTCGCCGCAGCTTATTTTTCTAAGCCATGTAGCAATAAATCTATATGTGTTTTCAGGTAAGCATCCAGATCTAATGCTTCAAATTCATTAAATACGGTTATCCAGATTACCGCTGATAATGCTGGACCGAGTATGGCTTGCTGCTCCCAGTTCAATGCTGATTCTCTAAATTCACCTGCCGTTACGCCACGTGCAATGATACTTTGGCTCACCTTGTGAATACGGGTAATAATTTCTTCAAAATAAAATTGGGCGAGTTCTGGAAAGCGAGAACCTTCACTGATAATCAATTTGGGAATGAACCGTGCATCCGTAGAAAGTAACTCTTGATAAATAGTCGTTAGTTGTTGTCGCAGGAGGACTTTGGCAGTGCCTTCTGGACGTTCGTTGATGTTTTCCAGTTGCTCAATATGAGGCAATATTCGGTCTCTAACTACTTCAACAAATAGTTCTTCCTTTGATTTGAAATACAAATAAATAGTGCCTTTGCAGATTCCTGCGCGCGTGGCAACATCTTCCAGCCGGGTGCCAGCAAATCCATTAATTGAAAACTCTTGTAATGCTGCTGTGAGAATTTCTTTGGGTCGGCCTTCCTTACGTCGACACGATGCTGGTTCTGCATTCATATTAAATATACCTTGGTCATATTATTGAAATAGTAGTTGCGCAAGCTAAAGATGCACTTATAATACTGACTGACTGGTCAGTTAGCAATAGTTGTCGTGTCATTATAATGTCTAGACTTTAAGGTTAAAACTCGCATGAACAAATTATTTATAAGTCATCCTATATATCAGGCACGTATCCTATTTACGTTTATCTTGATGATGCTTGTGGCTTGTGAAAAAGATTCCTCACAAGTGCCACCTCCCGAACAACCAGCCCCACAGGTAACAGTGGCGACGCCTCTGATTAACGATGTCACCGATTGGGATGAATTTACCGGTAGGCTCTATGCGGTTGAATCTGTTGAAATACGACCAAGAGTAAGTGGTTACTTACAATCTATCTATTTTGAAGAAGGGAGTTTAGTAAAGGCTGGCGATTTGCTCTATGTGATTGACCCACGCCCTTATCAAGCCATTCTGGATCAAGCCAAGGCTGAATTAACCCGTGCTAAAGCAGCGCTTGAACTTGCTGAAAATGATCTGACAAGAGCAGAAAAATTATACAAATCGCGAGCAATTTCAGAAGAAGAACTCGATTCACGCGGAAGTCAGAAACGCGTTGCAATTGCAGCATTAGAATCGACAAAGGCAGCGATAAAAGCGGCAGGGTTAAATGTAGAGTTTACGCATATTAAATCACCCATAAATGGTCGTATTAGTCGTACCCGTATAACTAAAGGAAATCTGGTGACGGGTGGTGATTTCGATTCCAGTTTATTAACCACCATTGTTTCTCTTGATCCTATTTACGTTTATTTCACAGCGGATGAACAAAGTGTCTTACATTACACGCGCATGGACATGGCCGGTACTCGTAAAAGTTCGCGCATGACACCTAATCCGGTATTGCTGCGTCTTGCCGATGAAGAAGAGTATTTGCATAAAGGCAAAATGGACTTTGTTGACAATCAAATTGATCTGGCCACCGGGACGATGCGTGGTCGAGCAATAGTCGAAAACCCGGAATACCTCCTCATACCCGGCATGTTCGCGGATGTAAAACTTTTGGGTGAAGGTCCTTATGAAGCATTACTCATTCCTGATTCTGCGATCAGTGTTGATCAGACTATACGTTTTGTTTACGTACTGGATGAAAACGATACTGTTGAGCGTCGCCAAATTAAACCTGGAAACACGCAAGATGGCTTACGCGTTATCCGTTCCGGACTAAATAAGGAAGACAGGATTATCATAAATGGAATTCAACGTGTTAGAGCAGGAATGAAGGTATCCCCCGAAGCAGGTTCGATAACAATACCTGTTGATCAAAAAGGATAAGTTAAAATGAAATTCGGTCATTTTTTTATCGACAGACCTCGCTTCGCTGCAGTTATTTCTATACTGATTGTTATCGTTGGAACCTTATCCTATAGCGACTTACCTATCACGCAATATCCAGAGATCGCGCCACCAACGATAGTTGTAAATGCCAGTTACCCGGGTGCATCGCCGGAAGTCATTGCAAAGACGATTGCCACACCCATTGAGCAGGAAATTAATGGTATAGAGAACATGCTCTATATGACATCGCAATCAACCAGTGATGGTGCGATGTCATTAACCATAACATTTAAGCAAGGTACTGATCTCGATACGGCACAGGTGCTGGTACAAAATCGTATTGCCAAGGCAGAACCCAGATTACCAGAAGAAGTAAGACGACTCGGTATCATTGCCCAGAAAAGTTCACCGGATTTAATGATGGTGGTGCATCTTGAATCGCCGGATAATAGTCTGGATGAACTGTATATCAGTAATTACGCTTTACTACAGGTGCGCGATGAAATCGCACGTATAGAGGGAGTAGGTGATCTTGTTGTGTTTGGTGCGCGTGAATACAGCATGCGCATATGGTTAAACCCGGAAAGGATGACCGCCTTCCAATTATCAGCACAGGAAGTAGTCGCATCGCTACGAGCACAGAATGTACAGGTTGCTGCTGGTAAACTTGGGCAACCACCAATGGCAACAGACAACGCCTTTCAATACACAATCACTGCTCAAGGGCGTTTTATTGAAGCCGATCAGTTTGAAAATGTCATCGTAAAACGCGGTGAAGATGGCCGACTGACGCGTTTAAAAGATGTTGCACGGATTGAAATTGGTGGTCGTGACTATGTGAGAAATAGTTACCTTAATGGTAAAAATGCCGTCGCAATTGGTATTTTTCAGCGTCCAGGAAGTAATGCCTTGGAAACAGCCGATCAAATCATCAATACGATGGACAAATTATCGAAATCTTTCCCGCCTGGAATAGCATACCGCATCGTTTATAACCCGACAGAGTTCATCGAGCAGTCGATAGATAAAGTTTATCTGACTATCTTTGAAGCGATTATTCTTGTGGTGTTGGTCATCATTGTGTTTTTACAATCCTGGCGTGCAGCAGTGATTCCAATTGTAGCAATCCCGGTTTCATTAATTGGTACCTTCGCTGTCATGTCGGCTGTAGGTTATTCGTTAAATAATTTGTCCTTATTTGGATTGGTGTTAGCGATTGGTATTGTTGTGGACGATGCGATTGTTGTCGTCGAAGATATTCAGAGAAATCTGGAAAAAGGTATGTCACCAAGAGACGCGGCAAGAATTACCATGACAGAAGTGGGTAGTGCCCTGATCTCTATGGCACTGGTACTGGTCGCAGTGTTCATTCCTACTGCATTTCTCGGTGGAATCCCGGGTGCATTTTTCAAACAATTTGCACTGACCATTTCTGTTGCCACAGTTATTTCAGCATTTAATTCCTTAACGCTCAGTCCTGCGCTTGGAAAATTATTATTAAGGGCTCCAAAACATATTAATAATGGTCAGGTTGAAACCCATAAAACTAACTGGTTTTTCCGCGCCTTTAATTACATGTTTGATAGCGGCAAACAAAAGTATGGAAAGGTAATCTGTGTTCTGGTGCGCCGCCCTGTCATTATGATGTGCATTTTTCTTATCTTGATTGCATGTACTTATCTCATGTTTCAGAAAGTGCCGGGTGGGTTTATACCGCAACAAGATCAAGGTTACTTGATTACAGTAATTGATCTGCCTAAGGGCGCTTCTTTGGAAAGAACTAACGAGGTCGTACAGGAAGCAACCCGGATTGCACAAGAAAACCCGGGCATAACTAATGTTGTTGCAATTGCTGGTTTATCCGCAGCAACGTTTACAACGGCAAGTAATTCTGCAGCCATGTTTGTTTTATTGAAACCCTTTGAAGAACGGGGCAAAGATCAATCAGCCAGTGCAATTCTAGGTCAGCTCTATGGCGCATTAAGCAGTATCCAGGGTGCAACATTTTTTGTCATCGATCCACCACCTGTGCGTGGTATGGGGCGTGGTGGTGGTTTCAAAATGATAGTACAGGATCGCGGTGGAGTGGGCTTGCCCGCGCTTGAAAAAGCAACCTGGGAGCTTGCTGGAGTGGCTAATCAAAACCCGAAATTAACACAGGTATTCAGTACAACTGATTCCAGTACACCCCAATATTATCTGGATATTGATCGCACTAGAGCAGAAATGTTGAACGTGCCAGTGGAAAATATTTTTGAAACATTACAGATCTTTCTGGGTTCACTGTATGTAAATGACTTTAATCTGTTCGGAAAAACCTACCAGGTTATTGCACAGGCGGATGCACCCTATCGATTGGAGCCAAACGATATCATGCGATTGCGTGCAGAAAATACCAACGGAGACATGGTCCCATTAGGCTCGATAGTTAAGTTAAAACAAATTCAGGGTCCGGATCGGGTCGTTCGTTACAATCTTTACTCGGCCGCTGAACTACAAGGAACAGGTGTGCCAGGAGTGAGTACCGGTGAGGCATTGATTGAAATGGAAAAACTGGCAAGTCAGGTATTGCCTGCAGGCATCGGTTACGAATGGACCGAGATAGCATTACAGGAAAAACTGGGTGGCAATGTGGGTATTATCATTTTTCCATTGAGTGTTTTATTTGTTTTTCTATTATTGACTGCACAATATGAAAGCTGGTCGTTACCGATTACCATCATATTAATAGTGCCCTTGTGTATCCTGTTCGCGTTAATCGGTGTCTGGTTACGTGGAATGGATAACAATATTCTTACCCAAATTGGTTTTATTGTACTCATCGGTCTTGCCAGCAAAAATGCGATTCTGATGGTGGAATTTGCCAGACAACGTGAACATGAAGGGAAGAATCACATAGAAGCTGCTATTGAGGCTGCACAAATTCGTTTAAGACCTATTTTAATGACGGCATTTGCTTTTATTCTTGGGGTGATTCCATTGATGTTGGCAGAAGGTGCGGGTGCAGAAATGCGTCAAGTACTGGGAACAACAGTATTCAGTGGCATGTTAGGCGTGACCATGGTCGGACTATTTTTAACGCCAGTGTTCTACGTCATTATTCGTGGCATCGTCTTGAAAAGTTCAACACCGAACAGTATGGAAACTCATTAATGTCATTTGATAAAACAACTTCAACTGCTGTTTTAATTGCATTAATTATGCTTTCAACAGGTTGTGTGGTTGGGCCGGAATATACCTTGCCTGAAAACCCCGAGCTTGATGAATTTGCAGTCAAAGATAATGCTTTTTATTCCTCTGCAGACACAGAGGTTGAGTGGTGGCGTGGACTTCAGGATGACACGCTTAACCAGCTTATTGAGCAAGCTGTTGCACATAACCATGATCTGCGTATTGCCCAGACTAATGTCAACGCAGCACGTGCATTATTGGGTGAAGGACGTTATGAACAATATCCGATTGTAACCAGTAGCGGTAGTATTTCGCATGAAGAAGCCAGTCCAGCTCGTATTCAGGGAGCGGGAACGGGTTTTGCTCTTACGAATACATTTTACAATGCTGGATTGGATGCAAGTTGGGAACTGGATTTCTTCGGTAGAGTAAAACGTTCTATAGAAGCCTTATCTGCAGACTACGATGCGCTGGTTGCTGATCAACGAAATGTTCATGTGATCGTCACCGCTGAAGTGGCACGGACTTATCTTGAATTACGAGGCGCACAATATCGTTTAAGAGTGGCTGAAGAGAACGCAAATAATCAACGCGGTACCTATGACATGACGCGTTCGATTACGGAGGGTGGTCTTGGAACCAATCTTGATATTGTGCGTTCACAAGCTCAGTTAGAATCAACACTCGCTACTATCCCGTTACTTGAAACCGAGATCATGCGCACCATCCATCGTTTAAGTGTGTTGGTTGGTGAGCAGCCTCGTGCATTACGTGCGTTACTTTCAACGTCTAAATCGTTACCCACTGTTCCTGAGTTACTTAGCATAGGTGAACCGACGGACTTATTGAGGCGTAGACCCGATATTCAAAATGCCGAACGTAAACTCGCTGCTGCAACAGCGCGTATTGGCGTTGCGACAGCGGATCTGTTTCCACGTGTCAGCCTTATTGGTAGTGTCGGTTATACGACAACATCACTTTCTGACCTGGGCGAGGATCAATATCGAGGTGCGTCAGTGGGTCCATCCCTATTTTGGCCAGCATTCGATTTAGGCCGAGTACGAGCACGCATCCGGGCTGCTGATGCAACTGCAGAAGGTGCATTGGCAAACTACGAGAAAACTGTATTAGCAGCACTCGAAGAAACAGAAAATGTATTAGTCCGTTTTACGAAGGCACGGCAACGACAAGCACATTTACAAATTGCCGCCGCATCAACAGTCGAGGCAGTAGAGCTAGCACGAGTACGCTATAGTAATGGTATCGATAGTTTTCTCAACGTACTGGATGCAGAGAGGCAGTTATTGGAGTTACAGGATCAACTTGCCCAAAGTGAAACCGAGACGGGTTTGGCATTGGTCGTATTGTATAAAGCCTTGGGCGGTGGGTGGGAAGCATTGGCTTATCAGTTGCCCTCAAGTTCTAAATAAATCTTCAGACGACTTCAAATAATCGTAATTCATAAAACTATTGGCGTAGTTGGTGCTCCCTACGAGACTCGAACTCGTGTTTTCGCCGTGAGAGAAAGGAAACCTGTACTTCTGTGGACTTCCATAAACACTAAAAACCCTTTAGTATTGCGGTTATCGTCCACTTCCGTCTTTTGGTGTCCATGGAGATATACCCCCATAATTTACCTAAAAGTTACCTAAATTCAGTTTTCTCAATCTCCGAGGGAGCGTGAGAAGCTATTATGGCACGATTAGCAAGAGAGTCTAAGCTTGAAACCAGAGAGGCGAGAAGTAAGCTGAAATCGTCTCACGAGCCGTATTGGAAGCTAATTGAGCCGGGTTTCCATCTGGGTTATCGCAAAGGAAAACAAAAAAAAGGTGGAACATGGATCGCACGTTATTCATTGGATGGAAAATATAAGAAAAAGAGCTTAGGTGTTGCTGATGATTTTCGTGATGACAATGATGTTGATGTTTTTAAGTTTGCAACGGCTCAGACTGAAGCCAGAAAATGGGCAACATCGTTAATTAAAAAGTCGAAGGGGATTCACGAAGGGCCGTTTACTGTCAAGGATGCCGTTAAGGAATACATGGATTGGTTCGAGGTTCATCGTAAATCAGTGTATCAGACGCAACGTGTCTTCGATTTTCATATCATTCCGATGTTTGGTGACAAAGAAGTCTCTGAATTAACTACCCGTCAAATTAGAAAGTGGCATGAGTCGCTTGCTAAAACACCTGCTCAGATCAGAACCGGCAAATCCAGCAAAGAAACGAACTACCGAAAGGTAAATGATGTCCGATCACGTAAGGCAACAGCCAATAGAATACTCACGATCTTAAAGTCAGCCTTGAATCATGCTTGGCGTGAAGGATTTGTTGAGTCAGATTCAGAGTGGCGCAAAATAAAACCATTTCGTAATGTCGATAAGGCCAAAATCCAATACTTGAATGAACGGGAATGTAAGCGACTAGTTAATGCGTGTGCGCCTGATTTTCGTCTATTAGTCCAGGGTGCGCTCTATACCGGCTGTCGATATGGTGAACTCGCCAATATGAAGTGTGAAGACTTCAATACCCGAGCAAGCATTATTTCGATAGCCGACTCAAAGAGCGGCAAGGCCAGGCATGTCCCGGTAACTGTTCAAGGAAAGGAGTTTTTTAAACGGCAGAAAGCAGGTCGAAAAGGCACTGAATCGATGTTTAGGAGGGAAGATGGTGAACAATGGGGACAGTCACATCAAATTAGACCTATTGCTACAGCCAGTAAGATAGCCAAGATCGATCCTCCCGCCTCGTTTCATGTGTTAAGACATACTTACGGATCGGCCTTGGCAATGAATGGTGTGCCTTTGCAAGTAATTGCTGACGCATTGGGTCATGCTGATACTAGGATTACCAGTAAACACTATGCGCATCTGATGCCGTCGTATGTCTACGATACAATTCGAGCGAACTTGCCTGATTTTGGAAAGTTTAAGGTTGATAACGTGGCAGTGATAAATAAATAGTAGGTTGGATCAGAATGAAAGAAAAAGAAGATCAATCAAAGAAAATCACATCCACAGATTGGATGCCAGAGGGTGTATATTCTGTACCATTACATTCACTGAGCCATGAAGAGAAAAACCATATTCTCAGTGAGGCATTTGCAAGTGAACACGAAAACAAAGATGAATTTATAAGTTATATGGAAGAAATTATTAGTCAATTTATTGCGGCGAAAAATTTTCGTTCTAGAAATACTCCCAAACAAGTTAAAGACAGGCTGGAAAGGTTACAAAAGTATGCGAAATCACTGATGATTGAGATTCAAGAGTTGGATGAATATTCGACACAGCTTCTTTCAAAATTTGAATTCTCTCTGGAGGATTTATCAGATGATGACGCTGCAAAACAGCGACTTTCAGAAAAAATCAGAGGCCCTGATTGGTCTAGACCAAAGATTGAAAAACTACCTGATGGGACAATCAACGTCGGCATAGATGATGAAAAGTGTAAAGGATTTACTTTTGATGAAGCCGCAAACGCTATTTTCTATATCAATTATCATGCTGGAATGGCTCTTGAGAAGATCAAAAACCATCCAAAGCACAGGCTAAAAGAAATAGAACGGCATTATCTTTCTCGAAATGTTGCGTTTGGGCTCAAAAATATCCTTGATATCGAGCCAACAATAGATACGGATGGAACTTTCTCGAACCTTCTCAGAGTTGTTCTTGAATATGCAGGTGTTCCAGCAAAGAAAGGTATAAACATTGAGGATCGTGATGTAAGCGGACTAGTAGAAGCAGCTATAGAGGATTTAAATTTAGTAAACGAATAACTTTAGGATTATCCCTATAAAAAAACGAAGGGTTAATCCTTTTTCAACTAACTCGGACGACTGTATATTGTGTCGCATTCTTTTAGATAGTGAATGCTAAACATGAAAAATATTAATTCTCCGCCTTCCCCCTTATCCGAATTAGTCCATATGGATGCTACTTCCATCGATGATTGTGCACGGTTATTAGGAGTAAGTCGTGCACTACTTTATGACGAGATACGGAAAGGCAAACTAATTAAAAAGAAAATCAGAAACCGTTCGCTAATCACGAAGAAAGA
>JAJFKM010000011.1 GCA_021773215.1 Gammaproteobacteria bacterium | reverse complement strand
TGATTCAATCGGTCTAGCACGACTTTTTAAAAATAAATCTGTGCCTTCACGCCGACTAAGTTTACATTTTGGTCCGAGATAACGTGCCATTCTAAAGCTCCTGAATTAAACCCGACGTTTTTTGGGCGGGCGACACCCATTGTGTGGAATCGGCGTTACATCAGAAATATTAGTGATCTTAAAGCCGATTGAATTAAGTGCCCGAACCGCTGATTCACGACCTGGTCCTGGCCCTTTGATAAATACTTCTAAATTTTGCATGCCAAATTCCCGTGCAACTTCTCCCGCCTTCTGCGATGCAATCTGTGCAGCAAATGGCGTGCTCTTACGTGACCCGCGGAAACCACTACCACCTGAGGTAGCCCATGACAGAGTATTACCCTGACGATCGGTTATCGTAATAATAGTGTTATTAAATGAAGCATGAATGTGCGCAATACCATCTACGACGGTTTTCTTTACACGCTTACGAGTCTTTGTTGCTGTTTTGGCCATAGTTTTTTAAAACCTGTTGTTTTATTTTTTAATCGCTTTTCTTGGACCTTTACGGGTACGGGCATTTGTTTTGGTGCGTTGCCCCCTAACCGGTAATCCACGACGATGACGAATACCTCTATTAGTACCAAGGTCCATCAAGCGTTTGATATTCATTGAGACTTCACGGCGTAAATCACCTTCAAGATCATACTTACCTACTTCAGCACGAATCTTGTCTAGCTCTGCCTCGGTAAGATCTCTAACCTTAGTGGAACCTGTCAAACCCACTGCATCACAAACTTGCTGTGCACGGGTACCACCGATACCATAGATATAAGTCAAAGCAATTACCAAGTGCTTATTATCTGCTATGTTAACGCCTGCAATACGAGCCATTATTCAATCTCTCCAATATAATTTTCTAACGCTTATTATCTAGCCTTGACGCTGCTTATGTCGCGGGTCAGTACAGATAACGCGTACAACTCTATTACGTCGAATAATTCTGCAATTTCGACAAATTCTTTTAACTGATGCTCTAACTTTCATTTTCTTTCTCCAGCATAACTAGCTAACGAATTAACGTCGGCCATGCCCCTTAAGATTGGCTTTCTTCATTATCCCATCATATTGATGAGACATTAAATGTGCCTGTACTTGAGACATAAAGTCCATAACAACCACAACAATAATCAGTAGCGATGTACCACCAAAATAAAACGGCACATTAAATTTCAATATTAAAAACTCAGGCAATAAACAAACAAATGTAATATAAACAGCACCTGCCAGGGTTAACTTGGTTAAAACTTTATCAAGATAAGCCGCTGTCTGTTCGCCCGGACGCATACCCGGAATGAACGCACCTGATTTCTTCAAATTATCTGCTGTCTCACGCGGATCAAAAACCATCGCTGTATAAAAGAAACAGAAAAATATAATCCCTGCTGCATAAGTCATTACGTAAATCGGCTGCCCTGGAGATAATGTTGTCGCAATATCCTGCAACCATCCCATACCTTCAGTCTGAGCAAACCAGCCTGCGATCGTCGCAGGAAATAAAATCAAACTTGATGCAAATATTGGTGGTATTACGCCAGCCATATTTAGTTTCAATGGCAAATGACTCGCCTGGCCACCATACATCTTGCGTCCGACCTGTCGTTTTGCGTAATTAACTGTAATACGTCGTTGACCACGTTCTACAAAGACAACAAATGCTGTCACAGCAATAGCGAGTGCAAACAAACCAACTACTGCTAACAGATGCATCTCTCCTGTTCTTGATAATTCAATCGTTCCGCCAATTGCAGACGGTAAGCCCGCGACAATTCCAGCAAAGATAATCATCGAAATACCATTGCCAATTCCGCGTTCTGTAATCTGCTCACCTAGCCACATCAAAAACATGGTCCCGGTAACCAAGGTACTTACTGCAGCAATCCTGAAACCCATACCCGGGTCCATTACAACTGCATAACCTGCTGCTTGTTGTCCTTCCAGCGCAACTGATACACCAAAGGCCTGAAATGTTGCTAATACTACAGTGCCATAACGCGTGTACTGAGTAATCTTACGTCGCCCTGCTTCACCTTCTTTTTTCAGCTGTTTTAACTTCGGTTCAACAACCGAAAGTAGCTGCATAATAATCGATGCCGAAATGTACGGCATAATTCCCAAGGCAACCACTGAGAAACGACTCAAAGCGCCACCGGAAAACATATTAAACATGTCCAGTATCGTGCCTTGCTGTTGTTGAAACAGATCGGCCAAGGCAATTGGATTGATGCCCGGTACAGGTATATGCGTCGCAATTCGATAAACGAATAACGCCAATAATACAAACAACAGACGTTGGCGCAGTTCTTTTAACTGGCCTATACCCGAAAGTCCGCCTGGAATTGCTGGGTTAGAAGCTGACATTTATTCTTCTATTTTCCCACCAGCAGCTTCAATAGCCGCTCTAGCACCTTTAGTAAGCATCAAACCTTTTACGGTCACTGCTTTTTCCAATTTACCAGAAAGCATAACTTTCACGCGTAAAGTACTTTTATTAATTAGTCGTGCCGATCTAAGCGCCTCTACATCGATTACGTCGACATCAAGATTTGCTAACTCATGCAAACGAATCTGTTCAGTTACACGACCAATGCGTGAACTAAAACCAACTTTTGGTAAACGACGTTGCAAAGGCATCTGCCCGCCTTCGAAACCAACTTTATGGTAACCACCGGAACGTGATTTTTGACCCTTGTGTCCACGACCACCTGTTTTGCCAAGACCTGATCCTATCCCACGACCTCGACGTTTTGCATCTGAGGTTGAATCAGGATGAGGTTTAATTGTATTTAAACGCATCAGTTTAGTCCTCTTCCACTGCGAGCAAGTAACTTACTTTATTAATCATTCCACGATTCTCCGGCGTATCACCAACAGTGACAGTATGACCAATACGTCGTAAGCCTAAACCACTAACACAGGCTTTATGTTTTTGAATACGTCGATTGGTACTCTTAACCAACGTAACTTTTAATTGTTTGTCAGATTTCTTAACCATGATTAGCTAACCACTTCTTCTACAGACTTGCCGCGTTTTGCAGCAATGTACTCAGGTGAAGACATTGATTTTAATCCTTCAATCGTAGCGCGAACCACATTGATAGGATTAGTTGAACCGATCGACTTGGCCAGGACATTATGAATACCGACGACTTCGAACACAGCACGCATAGGACCACCAGCAATAATACCGGTACCTTCTGAGGCTGGTTGCATATAGACCTTGGCTGCACCAAACTCTGCCATGATGGAGTACTGAAGTGTTCCTTCATTCAATGGAACTGAAATCATATTGCGACGCGCATCTTCCATTGCCTTTTGAATCGCTAGAGGTACTTCACGAGATTTGCCGCGTCCAACACCCACACGACCATTGCCATCACCAACAACTGTTAATGCTGCGAAACCAAATTGACGACCACCTTTAACCACCTTGGCAACGCGATTAACGTTAACAAGCTTTTCCTGAAGATCTTCGTTTCCGGTTATTGAGTTTCCTAATGCCATAAGACCCTTCCTTAAAATTCCATACCTTGTTCGCGAGCAGCATCAGCTAATGCTTTAATACGACCATGGTATTTAAAACCTGAGCGGTCAAAAGCAACTTTAGAAATACCTGCTTTCTTCGCACGTTCAGCCAGGATTTTACCAACAGTAATGGCTGCATCGACATTACCACTGTATTTAATCTGACCCTTAACTTCTTTATCCAAACTTGATGCACTCGCAAGCACTTGCGAACCATTTGGCGCAATAACCTGTGCGTAGACATGTCGTGGTGTTTTGTAAACACACAAACGATTCACACCTAGCTGTTTAATCTTTGCGCGTGCCTTAGTGGCGCGACGGATTCTATCTGTTTTTTTACTCATATCGACTAGCTCTTCTTAGCTTCTTTGCGAATGATACGTTCATCCGAATAACGAACCCCTTTTCCTTTATAGGGCTCAGGCGGACGGTATCTGCGAATATTTGCAGCAACCTGACCAACTTGTTGTTTATCACTACCCTTAATAATTATTTCTGTTTGACTTGGTGTTTCAATCGAAATGCCTTCAGGTATTTGAAATGCAACCGGATGTGAAAATCCTAATGTAAGGTTCAACACTTTCCCGGAAACTGCAGCACGATAACCAACACCAACAATCTCCAATTTACGTTCGAAACCTTCACTAACACCCGTCACTAAATTTTGAATCAATGCGCGCGTGGTACCCGATAAAGCATTTGCTGTTTTACTGTTATTATTAACAGTCGTTTTTATTATATTGTCTTCCTGCTCAACCTTAACCAAAGGATGTACATTATGTGACAACTCACCTTTACCACCTTTAACAGTAACCATACTGCCGACGATATTAACATCGACGCCGCTAGGAATTGTTATTGGGTTATTTGCTATTCTTGACATGTCAATTCATCCAAATTAAGAAACAAAACAAAGTACTTCACCACCAATACCCTGTTCTCGCGCTGATTTATCTGTCATAACGCCTTTTGCTGTAGATATAACTGCTACACCAAGACCACCTAATACTTTTGGCAATTCATCTGCTGATTTATAGCTGCGAAGACTAGGACGACTCACTCGTTTAATTGTCTCTATAACTGCTTTACCTTCGAAATATTTAAGTTCGATAGTAAGCGTTGCTTTCTTATCATGCTCGGCAACACTGTAATCAAGAATGTAACCTTCTTGTTTCAGGATGTTCGCAATCGCTACTTTTAATTTTGATGAAGGCATCTTCACATCACGCTTGTTTCGCTGTAATGAATTACGAATGCGCGTCAACATATCTGATATAGGGTCTGACATACTCATGTTTATATTCTCTCTTTAATTACCAGCTCGCTTTAACCAAACCTGGCACATCGCCACGCATAGCCGCTTCACGCAATTTATTTCTACCTAAACCAAATTTACGATAATAACCGTGTGGACGACCCGTAATACTGCAACGGTTTCGTATTCGAACAGGGCTCGCATCTCTTGGCATTTTATTTAATTTTTCACGCGCTGCTGCACGGTCGCTTTCGCTTAAAGACGTATCTATAATCATTGCCTTTAATTCAATTCTTTTTGCCGCGTATTTTTTTACCAAACGTAGTCGTTTGACTTCGCGGTTAATCATGCATGACTTTGCCATATTAAATAGACCTCAAGACCTTAACGGTAAGTTAAATGCCGCTAATAAAGCACGGCCTTCTTCATTTGTTCGCGCTGAGGTAGTAATTGTTATATCCATACCTCGCAATGTGTCGATCTTGTCATAGTCAATTTCAGGGAAAATGATTTGTTCTTTAACCCCCATATTGTAATTACCACGACCATCAAAAGACTTTGCATTTAATCCGCGGAAATCCCGAATACGTGGGATTGCAATTGTGATTAAACGATCCAAAAATTCATACATACGTTCGCGACGCAAGGTTACCTTACAACCGACAGGCCATCCTTCACGCACTTTAAAGTTCGCAACTGATTTTCTTGCATTACAAACGATTGGTTTTTGTCCGGCAATTTTAGTCATATCGCTTACCGCGTGTTCAACGACCTTTTTATCTGCGACTGCCTCACCGATACCCATATTAAGAGTAATCTTGGTGATCTTCGGGACTTGCATCGATGATTTATAACCAAACTGCTCGGTTAACTGCTTAATCACCGTACTATTATAATGTTCTTGTAATCTGACCATGAATATTGACCTTATACATCCACAACTTCATTGTTTGACTTGAAGTATCGTACTTTTTGTCCATCTTCCAGTGAGCGATAACCGACTTTGTCACCCTTGTTGGTTACTGGATTCCACATCGCGACATTGGAAATATGAATCGCTGCTTCTTTTTCGACGATACCACCTGGTGTGCCTTGCATCGGGTTACCCTTGGTATGTTTCTTAATCATGTTGACGTTCTCAACAAAGAGTTTATCCAATTCATTTATCACGGATAAAACAACACCACGTTTACCTTTATCCTTGCCAGCGATGACAACAACTTCGTCACCTTTCTTAATGCGAGCCATTTTTAAAGTACCTCCGGTGCCAGAGAAACAATTTTCATAAACTGTTCTCCACGTAATTCTCGTGTTACTGGGCCAAATATACGTGTGCCAATAGGTTGTAATTGTGCATTCAGCAATACAGCCGCATTGCCATCAAACCTAATCAACGACCCATCTGCTCTACGTACGCCTTTACGGGTACGTACAACAACAGCGTTATAAACATCGCCCTTCTTAACCTTGCCGCGAGGAATAGCTTCCTTGATGCTGACTTTAATGACATCACCAACGTTAGCGTATCGTCGCTTTGAGCCACCCAATACTTTCACACACATCAGACGGCGTGCACCGCTGTTGTCTGCTGCATCAAGCATTGTTTGCATTTGAATCATGTGCGCTCTATCTCCCTAAACCGGTTATACAATTTGTGCCTTACTGACGACTTTCTGTAAGCGCCAAGACTTGTTTTTAGATAAAGGCCGTGATGCTTCAATTACAACAACATCGCCTTCATTACATTCGTTAGCTTCATCATGAGCCAATAGCTTGGTAGAACGGCGCATAAACTTGCCGTACAACGGATGCTTAACTCGACGCTCAACCATTACCGAAATAGTTTTATCCATTTTGTTACTCGTTACAGTACCGGTAACCGTTTTTGCTTCTGTTGCTGCTGTTGATTCTGTGCTCATGCGTCTTTACCTGATGCGATTTTTTTCTCATTAATAAGCGTATGGAGTCGTGCAATATTGCGTCGAGTCTTTTTCATCTCACTAGGCTTATCAAGTTGCCCGGTGCCTTTCCTCATTCGCAAATTAAATTGGGCACGTAACTCTTCCAATAAAATTGTTTGCAGCTCTTCAGCTGTCTTTTCTTTTAATTCTGCTGCTTTCATTACAGTACTGTCCTCGCAACAAAGGTTGTCTTAATCGGCAACTTGGCTGCAGCTAATTCAAATGCTTCACGTGCCAAATCTTCAGGCACACCTTCCATTTCATAAAGCATTCTGCCTGGCTGAATCTGGGCTACCCAATACTCAACATTACCCTTACCTTTACCTTGTCTAACTTCTAAAGGTTTTTTTGTAATCGGTTTGTCAGGAAAAATTCTTATCCAGACCTTAGCGCCACGTTTTACTTTACGTGTTAATGCACGTCGTGCCGCTTCAATTTGGCGTGCCGTAATACGGCCCCTGCCAATAGCTTTCAAACCAAATTCACCAAAGCTGACTTTATTAGCAACAGTGGCAAGACCACGATTACGTAATTTACTTTGTTTTCTATATTTCGTTCTTTTTGGCTGTAACACGTCAAATTCCTATTAGTTGCTTACTCTTAACTTAAGCCTTGGCTTGTTCTTTTGGGGCTTTATCTTTTTTGGCTTTATCTTTCTGGCCTTCTTCCTTCTGGCCTTCTTCTTCTATAGTTTGCTCATGACCAACAAACACTTCGCCTTTAAAGATCCAGACTTTAATACCTATAATTCCGTAAGTTGTATTGGCTTCGGCGGTGCCGTAGTCAATATCTGCACGTAATGTGTGTAGCGGCACGCGACCTTCGCGATACCATTCTGTTCGGGCAATCTCAGCACCATTCAGGCGACCACCAAGGCTAATCTTGATACCTTGCGCACCTAAACGCATTGTATTTGTAACAGCACGTTTCATTGCGCGACGAAACATAATGCGTCGTTCGATTTGTTGCGCAACACTTTCAGCAACAAGATAAGCATCCAGTTCAGGCTTGCGAATCTCTTCAACACTGACATGTGCAGGAACACCCATCATTTTTGAAATTTCAAAACGAAGGCGTTCAATATCTTCACCTTTTTTACCAATCACAATACCAGGACGAGCTGTATGAATAATCACACGAGCGTTCCCCGCAGGTCTTTCAATCTGAATTCGACTGACTGATGCATTAGCCAGTTTCTTACGCACATATTCTCTAACCATTAAATCAGCATGCAAATAATCAGCGTAATCCTTACTGTCTGCATACCAGGTTGAGGTCCAGTCTTTAATAATGCCGAGGCGTATCCCCGTTGGATGTACTTTTTGACCCATACTATTTACTAGCCTCCGGTTCAGATACCGTCACGGTGACATGACTGGTTCTCTTTATAATTCTATCGGCACGGCCTCTAGCGCGTGGACGTAAGCGCTTCATTGTTGGACCCTGGTTTACCTGTATAGCACTGACTCTTAACTCATCGATATCAGCACCATCGTTATTTTCAGCATTGGCAATCGCAGATTCGAGTACCTTTTTAAGAATATCCGCACCCTTTTTGTTACTGAACGCGAGTAGATTAATTGCACGGTCTACTGCCAATCCGCGAATCTGATCTGCCACTAAACGCAATTTCTGCGGTGACAAATGAGTATGTTTTAATGTTGCTGAAGTTGTCATAAGTATAGTTTTCTAATAATTAAGATTTTCTATCTGCAATGTGTCCACGAAAAGTACGCGTTAACGCAAACTCACCTAATTTATGTCCCACCATATTTTCAGAAATATAGATAGGCATATGATCACGACCATTGTGTACACCGATGGTCAAACCAACCATATCAGGCATCACCATGGAACGACGAGACCAGGTTTTAATTGGACGCTTATCATTACTTTCCTTTGCTGTTTGCACCTTTTTAATAAGGTGATGGTCAATAAACGGACCTTTTTTAATTGAACGTGGCACGTGTATTCCTCTTGTTTATTTACGTTTACGAACGATTAACTTATCTGTTCGTTTATTCTTTCTCGTCTTATAACCCTTGGTTGGTGTTCCCCAAGGACTTACCGGATGACGACCACCTGAAGTACGACCTTCACCACCACCATGTGGATGATCGACCGGGTTCATTGCTACACCACGAACAGTAGGACGTACACCACGCCAGCGTTTTGCACCGGCTTTACCTAATGATCGTAACGAATGCTCACCATTACTTACTTCACCAATCGTTGCTCTACAATCTGCTAAAACTTTTCGCATTTCACCGGAGCGTAATCTCAAGGTTGCATGCTGACCTTCTTTTGCAACCAACTGAACTCCAGCGCCTGCACTTCGAGCAATTTGTGCACCCTTGCCTGGCTTTAATTCAATACAATGAACTGTAGTACCCAGCGGAATATTTCTTAATGGCAGACAGTTACCAACCTGGATGCCTGACTCAAGACCGGACATAACAAGACTGCCTTCTTTAACACCATTCGGTGCAATGATGTAGCGTCTTTCACCGTCAACATAAAGTAATAAAGCAATATGCGCGGTTCTATTTGGATCGTATTCAATACGTTCTACTTTCGCCTGTATTCCATCTTTATTACGTTTGAAATCAATTATGCGATAGCGTTGTTTTGACCCACCACCACGATGACGAACAGTAATACGGCCATTATTATTACGACCAGAATGTTTCTTTTGACTTTCCAACAATGGCTCGTAAGGTTTGCCTTTATGTAACTCAGGGCTAACAACCTTAACCATTGAGCGGCGACCTGGAGATGTCGGTCTTGGATTAACTAATGCCATAATATATACCTATCAAGCGCCCATGAAATCTATGTCAAAACCAGGCTTCAATTTGACATAGGCTTTTTTCCAGTTAACACGTTGTCCTGGTCGACGTGCAAACATTTTTGTCTTACCTTTTACATTGGTAACCTGAACTGATAAAACTTCAGCACCATCGAACATAAGTTCAACAGCCTGTTTTATTTCAGGCTTGGTCGCATCCTTAGCAACTTTAAATACATATTGGTTATGTGCTTCACCAACCATTGTTGACTTTTCAGTCACTCGTGGTTCAAGCAAAACCGTCATTAATTTTTCCTGATTCATGATAACCATGCCTCAACTTTTTCAACGGCTGCTTGCGTCATTAATACTTTGTCAAAACCAATCAATGAATACGGATCAATTTCATTTGTATCAATCACATCAACCTTTGGAATATTTCTTACACCAAGATAAAGATTTTCGTTCAATTCTTCGGTCACGATTAATACATCATCAAGACTAAGACTCGCCAATTTATCTTTAACAAATTTTGTTTTTGATTCTTCTACATTGAACTCATCGATACAAATGAAGCGATCTTGACGAACAAGCTCAGAAAGAATCGAACGCATCGCTGCACGATACATTTTTTTATTCAGTTTTTTACTATGGTCTTGTGTTTTAGCTGCAAACGTAACACCACCACCGCGCCATATCGGACTACGAATTGTCCCAGCTCGTGCTCGACCAGTGCCCTTTTGTTTAAAAGGTTTTCTACCACCGCCGCGAACTTCAGCACGCGTTTTTTGCGCCTTGGTACCTGAACGTGCACCTGCCAGATACGAGGTTAATACCTGATGTATCAATGGCTCATTAAATTCGACAGAAAAAACACTATCGGCAACATTCATCGTGCCTGCTTTTCCACTGCCTGATTTTTGAATCGTAAGTTCCATTATTACTGCCTTATTATCGTGTTTTTACCGAAGGTTTAACTATAACCTTGCCACCCTTAACAGAAGGGACTGAACCCTTAATCAAAAGTAGATTTCGCTCACTATCAACGCGGACTATTTCAAGATTTTGGGTAGTACACTGTACATTCCCCATATGTCCTGCCATTTTTTTACCTTTGAAGACGCGGCCTGGCGTTTGACATTGTCCTATAGAACCCGGTGCACGGTGAGACAATGAGTTACCATGTGTATTACGTTGATGACTAAAGTTGTGGCGCTTTATCGCACCCGCAAAACCTTTACCATTCGTGGTACCAGTAACATCTACCTTTTGACCAGCTTCAAACATATCAACCTTAAGTTCTGCACCGGCAGCATACTGCCCAAGCTCTTCATTACTTACCCTGTATTCCAAGAGCCCTTCTGCTGTTTCAAGGTTGGCCTTGGCATAGTTTCCAGCTTCTGATTTAGTCAAAGCTGATGATTTCTTTGCTCCCCAGGAAACTTGTACAGCTGTATAGCCATTCGTTTCTGGCGTCATCAAACTAGCAACATGATTAGGGCTAGCTTCAACCACGGTCACAGGTACAGAGTGTCCTTCTTCGGTGAATACACGTGTCATACCACGTTTTCGACCAACTATTCCTATTGTCATTTTCTTATCCGCCAGTCTTTATCAGTTAAGTTTAATCTGGACGTCAACACCTGCCGCCAAATCAAGTTTCATTAACGCATCAACAGTTTTATCTGTTGGATTAATGATATCCATTAAACGTTTATGGGTGCGAATCTCATATTGATCACGCGCATCTTTATTGACGTGCGGAGAGATCAGAACTGTAAAACGCTCTTTCTTCGTCGGCAAAGGTATAGGTCCCTTAATTTGTGCACCGGTACGTCGCGCTGTTTCAACAATCTCTTTCGTCGATTGATCGATCAGTCGGTGATCAAATGCCTTAAGGCGAATCCTGATTATTTGTTGTTCGTCGGCCATTTAATATTTACTCAATAATTTTAGAAACAACGCCAGCACCTACCGTGCGACCGCCTTCTCGTATTGCAAAACGTAAGCCCTCTTCCATCGCAATCGGGTTAATCAATTTAACCGTCACTTTGATGTTGTCGCCCGGCATGACCATCTC
>JAJFKM010000002.1 GCA_021773215.1 Gammaproteobacteria bacterium | reverse complement strand
AGCAAACGTGGTCTAGGAATAATCAGCCGTCGTTATTTTGCTGGCATTGATGACGACAATCAATGAGCTTAAAGACATACCCAGTGCAGCCATCCACGGTGTTATAAAACCAGCAATGGCAAATGGTAATGCGATAATGTTATACGCAAGGGCCCAGGTAAAATTCATGTGAATAGTGCGATTTGTTTTTGTGACAATCTTCAGCATTGTTTTGAGTGACTCTATCTTATTATTTAACAACAGTACGTCAGCATTTAGTTTGGTAATATCACTTGCATCAGTCATAGCAATTGCTACATCAGCTTGTGCAAAAGCAGGCGCATCATTAATGCCATCACCAACCATGCATACTTGGTACCCTTGATCTTGCAGTTTAGCAATATTGTCCAGTTTATTTTTAGGTTTCAATTCTGCCTGATGTTCGTCAATGTTAAGCTGGTCTGCGATCAACTCGACGATAGAGCGGTGATCTCCACTCATTAAAATAACTTTCTTTCCTTGTTGTTTCAGATAGTGAATTAACGTTTTGCTGTTATCACGTAGTTCATCATTAAAATACAAGGTTGCTATTACAGAAGTGGCATTAGCTAAAATTATTTTCCTTAAAGACTCGGGTGCGTCTTGTTGAGGAATGACATTTTCAGCACAGTGTTCATTAATGAATTGCTCCGTGCCGATATACCAGCTACCTTCAATATCGCCACTGATGCCTTGACCTAGAAAGTTCTCTATATTATTTGCACGGATAGTTTCAATATTTTTTGACGCATGGACTATTGCTTTTGCCAGCGGATGTTCAGAGGCAGACTCGAGCGCCGTAGCAATTTGTAATACATCGTCTCTTTTAAAGTTTGAGTCAGTGATTTCGATCTGCACGAGCTCTAGTTCACCTTTCGTCAGCGTTCCTGTTTTATCGAAAACAAAGCAATCTGATTTGGCGATTTTTTCTAGGGCGTCATTATTAATCAAGGCAATACCATATTGCATCAATGTCGCTGCGGCAGATGAAAATGCAGTGGGTGTTGCAAGTGATAGGGCGCATGGGCAACTGACCACAAGGACAGTAATCGTGATTGCCAACCATTGACTTTGATCTGCTTGATACCAATAGAGCGCGGTTAGACCTGCAATGATTAGTAAACAAACGATAAAGACCGATACAATCTTATTTGCTAATAATACGGTCGCCGGTTTATTGCTGCTCGCCTTATCGATGATGCGAGATATATTTGAAAGTACTGTGTGTTCACCAACGTCCGTTATTTTGATAAACAAAGGCGATTCAATATTAGTGCTGCCGCCAATCACGCGCATTCCTGCTGTTTTAGTGACAGGCATACTCTCACCGGTAATCAACGATTCATTAACGGAAGAACGACCTTCATAAACATCACCATCAACCGGGATAACCTCACCTGGTTTAACCAAGACCTTGTCTGAAACAGATAGAGAATTTAACTCAACAATCTCTTGAATCCCGTTGCGGTGAATCTGCGTCGCAGTTAAAGGCAAGATGGAGGATACTTTATCCAGATAAGCGGTCGACTTCCTTCGACTCATAAACTCAAAGTAACGCCCGCCGAGGATAAAGAAAACGAACATAACGATAGAGTCATAATAGACATGACCCGTGTCTTGCAGGGTGGACCATAAGCTACTACAAAATGCGATGGAAAGACCAAGCGCAATGGGGACGTCCATACCCGGACGTTTGTTTTTAATGTCTCTATATGCGCCTGTTAATAAAGGTCTCCCGGAATAAAACAACACCGGCAGAGTGAGTATCAAACTAATCCAATGAAAGAAAAGTCGATATTGTTTCTCAATCCCAGAGGCTTCTCCAAAGTAAAGCGCAATAGCAATCATCATCACCTGCATCCCAAAAAGAGCGGCAATACCAAGGCGAATTAATTGCGACTTCCGCTCATTGTCATATATCAATTCGCGTTGTTTATGATTATACGGTTGTGCGCTATAGCCGAGCCGTGAAATGGCACTAAGGATATCGCTCAATGAAATGACAGATTCTTGCCAGCAGATTCGAGAACGTTGTGTGGAATAATTAACGCTCACGTGACTTATCCCGGCTAAAGATGAAAGCCGAGATTCGATAAGCCACACACATGCAGGGCAACTAATCCCATCAATGATTAGTTTTGCTTCCTTGCTTGAGTCATCGTTAATACTGACAAATTCGTTTTGAACTTGTGGGGTGTCAAAGATAACGAGCTTTTTTAAGTCTTCTGGAATGAATTCTTCTGGTTTTGTCGGCAGGCTGGTGCGGTGTTTGTAGTAATCAGCTAAGCCAAACTCAAGGATTTGTTCAGCAACAGCCATACAACCATAACAACACATTTCACGTGCTTGATTATCAATTTCGACAATTAACTCAATATCTTTCGGGATGGATTCGCCGCAATGGAAGCAGTTTTCAGACATGGTGGCCATTCTATCGAAAAAAAACTTTGGGTAAGCAGTTTTTTATTGCGACGCAGTATTTTTTTGATCTAGATCAAAAACTACATTTCTGATTTCTGGATAATGCTTGCCAATAAAAATAATACAAATTCAAAAGAGCACCGAATGAACTATCCGAATTTATTGCTGTTTATTTTAAGTCTATCCCTATGTTTTACAGCAACTTTCTTATTGATATCAATAAGAAAGAATTTTATGCATGGCCAGTCATTTCGTATTGAATTTCTGCACAGGATTGAGGCTACTCGATTTGGAAAAATGTTGAGGAAGCATAATCTAGATCCACAAGCATTAGTCTACACGCAGCAACTTGCTGGTATTAAAGACCAACTTAAAAACTGTCAAGGCTGCGTGAAAACGACTGAGTGTGACCAAATTTTGGAAAAACCTGTTGTCAGTGTAAATGAGTTAGCGTTTTGCCCTAATCATTTAGCCATTTCGCAACAGAATTAAAACTACCGAATTTATAACATTTAATATTTTGAGGATCAGTACCATGAATAAATTCACTAGTGTCATTAGAGGATGCTTAATTTTGGCGTTTTTATTACCCATCTCAAGTCAAAGCTATGCTGCTGACTATGATAAGTGGAAAGTCAGGTTAAGAGGTATAGCGATTTCACCTGATGATGATAGCGGTCAAATCATTGTTAACAATGCGATTGCTCAGGGTTCTGGTGTGGAAGTGGACGCAGCCTTTGTGCCTGAATTTGATATTACCTATATGATCACGCCGCATTGGGGTATTGAAGCGATTGCGGGTATTGCCAATCATGATGTAAATATTGATGGAACACCTAACGCGGGTAGTACTTTAGCTGCTGTAGGTGCAACAGACGGTCTTAAGTTGTTTGATACATGGGTCTTACCTCCAACAGTGACACTGCAGTATCATTTTTTACCTGAAAGCAATATTCGTCCCTACGTTGGTGTTGGTGTGAATTACACCGCCTTTCTTTCAGACAATGCGACAAGCCAGCTTGAAGCCGCAGTTGGTGGTCCGGTGAAGGTCTCTACCGAAAACAGTTGGGGATATGCATTTCAGGCCGGTGTTGACTACGATCTCAATGAAAGTTGGTTTCTAAATGCAGATGTAAAATACATAGATATCAGTACAGCGGCCAAGCTTGGCATCAATGGTGGTGTAAATGCAGGCGCAGTTTTAAATGTTGATGTTGATGTCGATCCTTGGGTTTTTGGCGTAGGTGTTGGATATCGTTTCTAATAGCGCTATTATCTTTAATACAACTAGACATAATGAAAATTGGGAGCTGTCTTTATGACCGATAATGGGACTTATAATTATAAGGTAGTGCGGCAGTTTGCAGTCATGACGATAGTTTGGGGTCTCGTCGGCATGCTAGTAGGCTTAATCATAGCGGCACAATTGGCTTGGCCAGTGTTAAATTTTGACATTCCCTATTTAACCTTTGGTCGCTTACGCCCATTACATACGAATGCGGTGATATTTGCCTTTGGTGGCTCAGCACTCTTTGCCTCGTCATACTATATTGTGCAGCGCACCTGCCATGCACGTCTATGCAGTGACAGAATTGCCGCATTTACCTTCTGGGGTTGGCAATTAATAATTGTCTCTGCTGCAATAACATTTCCACTTGGCATAACCCAATCTAAAGAATATGCCGAACTCATTTGGCCTATCGATCTTTTGATTACGGTCGTTTGGGTGGCATATGCCTATGTCTTTTTCGGTACGATTGTAAAAAGAAAAATAAAACATATCTATGTCGCTAACTGGTTCTTCGCAGCCTTCATCCTCACGATTGCGGTATTACATATAGTTAATAATCTGGCTATACCAACCAGTCTGCTTCATTCTTATTCAGCCTATGCCGGTGTTCAAGATGCGATGGTGCAATGGTGGTATGGGCATAATGCGGTAGGCTTTTTTCTGACCGCCGGTTTCCTTGGCATGATGTACTACTTTGTACCTAAGTTGGCCGGACGTCCCGTGTATTCTTATCGATTATCTATCGTTCACTTTTGGGCGTTGACCTTTACCTACATCTGGGCAGGGCCACATCACCTGCACTACACGGCGCTACCCGATTGGGCACAATCATTAGGGATGGTTATGTCGATAATACTTTTGGCACCTTCATGGGGTGGCATGATCAACGGTATAATGACCTTGTCTGGTGCCTGGCATAAATTACGCACCGATCCAGTCTTACGCATGATGATAGTTTCACTATCGTTTTACGGCATGTCGACCTTCGAAGGTCCTATGATGGCAATTAAAACGGTCAATGCGCTCTCGCACTATACGGACTGGACTATTGGTCATGTACATTCAGGCGCACTCGGTTGGGTCGCATTCATAAGTCTCGGTTGCATGTATTACATGATTCCTCGGCTATATGGACGCGCGATTTACAGTATCAAATTAATCGAAGTCCATTTCTGGATATCAACCATAGGCATCGTGCTTTATATTGTTTCGATGTGGGTTGCCGGAATCATGCAAGGCTTGATGTGGCGTGCGGTTAATGACGATGGCACACTGACATACAGCTTTGTTGAGTCAGTTGAAGCCATGCATCCTTTCTACATTATACGTTTTCTGGGCGGACTCTTATTCTTCCTCGGGACGTTGGTTATGGCCTATAACATCTGGAAAACAGTTGCCGGTAGCGAACCTGCGACGGCAGCGATTCCAGAGCCTGTTGGCGCACATTAAGGAGAAAAAAAGATGGCGTTACAGCACACACAAATAGAAAAAAACATTGGACTAATGATGTTCTTAATCATCTTGATGATTAGTATCGGCGGCATAGTGCAAATTATTCCCTTGTTCTTTATGGAGTCAACCACTGAACCTGTAGAAGGACTGAAACCTTATTCAGCGTTACAACTCTCCGGACGAGATATTTATGTCAGTGAAGGTTGCTATTTATGCCATTCACAGATGATAAGACCGTTTCGTGCCGAGGTAGAACGTTATGGGCATTACTCTTTAGCGGGTGAATTCGTTTATGACCGTCCATTTCAATGGGGTTCAAAACGTACCGGCCCGGACTTACATCGTGTCGGTGGTCGTTACAGTGATGAATGGCATCGAGTACATTTAAATAATCCACGCGATGTTGTGCCCGAATCGATTATGCCGGGGTATCCGTGGTTTGCAACAACGATGCTTGACGCAAGTAAAATCAAAACCAAGATGGAAGTTCTACGCACTTTAGGCGCGCCTTATACGGATGATGAAATAGAGAAAGCACCCGCTGCAATTGAGGGTAAGACTCAAATGGACGCAGTGATTGCTTATCTTCAGGTATTAGGCACATCTGTTAAAACGAGACGATGAGAAATTAAATGAGCTTACTATTTTCTATGTGGACGGTATTGGTAGCGATTGTTTTTTTAGCGATAGTCGTATGGGTGTTTATGGGAAATAAGAAAGAGTTTGATGAAGCAGCTCAAATTCCATTTGAAGAAACCGATGAACCTTTAATAGAAGCAGAATCAACGGAGAAAAGCCATGGCTGATTTTACAAGTGGATTTTGGACATGGTTTATTAGCCTGACCACAATTGTAAGTATTCTCGGAGTTTTAATATTCCTTCTTAAGTGTTCCAAAAGAGATCCAGATGAAGATCCTAATAATGTCAAAACAATGGGACATGTCTGGGATGGTGATCTTGAAGAGTATAATAATCCATTACCGACATGGTGGTTTTATTGGTTCATTCTAACGATTGTTTGGGCTGCTGTTTATCTCATTTTTTACCCTGGCTTAGGTTCTTACGCAGGCGTATTAGGCTGGACGCAGGTGAATCAATTAGAAGATGAAATGCAAGTGGCCGAAGAAAAGTATGGCCCAATTTATCAACAATACTTAAATACCGACATCGCAGAGCTTGTTAAAGATGATGCAGCTTTAAAAGTGGGTGAACGTATTTATGCGAGTTACTGTACAACCTGTCATGGTTCAGACGCGCGTGGCGGCAGAGGCTTCCCCAACTTGCGCGATAATGACTGGCTCTATGGTGGTGAGCCTGAAAATATAAAAACGACATTATTAAACGGACGCCAAGGCGCCATGCCTGCTTGGGGTGAAATGCTATCAACGGAACAAATCTTTAGTCTTACTAGCTACGTTGAACAGCTAGCGGGCAGAGAAGTCGATAGTATGATTGCATCTAAAGGTGGCGAACTCTTTAAAACCAATTGTGCTATGTGCCATGGTGCAGAGGGCAAGGGTAATTACATGTTCGGTGCGCCAAATTTAACAGATGATATTTGGCTTTATGGCGGTTCACAAAAGAAGATAACCGAAACGCTCTTAATCGGCAGAAATGGCAAGATGCCTGCGCATAAAGAATTTCTTGGCGAAGCCAAAATCCATGTTCTTACAGCCTACATCTATAGCCTAAGCAATAATTAATTTATCAAATATGGAAACCTGGGATCGAGTTGGTTCGATGTCAGTCGCGCAGAGAATCGCGACTGTCCTCTGGTTGTCTTTTTTGATGGCAGGTATTGCGACCGGGTGTTTTTTTTCAGTGATCGACCCATTTGAATTACAGTATTGCGTTGATTTTCCCGAGATGAGCCGAACAGGAGCATATTCAATCGGTTTTTTTCTGTTCTGGTTGTTAACCGCATCATCCAGTTTGTTATCTGCATTTTTCGTCTATCCGACTAAAGAAAGTAAACCATCAGATAGTCAGAATTCATAAGGGGTAATAATTAATTTAAATGCAAACTGAGTCGCCTGACAGTAAACCTGCTTCAACAAATTCAGCACCTAAAAGTACTGAACAATCGCTGTATGAAAAACGCGAGAAAATTTATCCGCGTGAGGTTCATGGTCGTTTCGCAATCTTAAGAACACTCTCTGTTGTCGTTTTACTGGGCTTATTTTTTATCTTGCCTTGGTTAGAAATGGGTGGACGACAAGTTGTTTTATTTGATTTGCCTGCACGCAAGTTCCATGTGTTTTGGTTAACCTTTTGGCCACAAGATTTTCTTCTATTGGCATTTCTATTGATTCTCGGCGCATTTACATTATTTTTCTTTACCGCACTAGCCGGTCGTTTGTGGTGTGGTTATGCCTGTCCGCAGACAGTATGGACTGAAGTCTATTTATGGATCGAAAGAAAAGTAGAAGGTTCACGTATTAAACAGATGCGACTTGATAAAGCAGATTGGTCACTGAATAAAATATTACGTAAATCGATAAAGCATTTTATTTGGTTATTAATTGCCGGCGCAACAGCAGTGACTTATGTCTCTTATTTCAGCTCTGAAGAACTTTTAAGTCAGGACTTGTTTTCTTTTCAACTGGGTGGCTGGGAATTATTCTGGGTAGCGTTCTTTACACTTGCAACCTATATCAATGCAGGTTTTATGCGCGAGCAAGTGTGCAAATATATGTGTCCTTATGCGCGTTTTCAAAGCGCGATGTTTGATAAAGACACGCTGATTATTTCTTATGATGAAAAACGTGGTGAGCCACGCGGTTCAAGGCGATCAGACGTACATACTGATTACAAAAAAGAAGGATTAGGTGACTGCATTAACTGCACTATGTGCGTACAAGTCTGTCCGACCGGTATCGATATACGCGATGGTCTGCAATACGAATGTATAGGCTGTTCGGCATGCATTGATGTCTGTGATGACGTGATGGATAAAATGAGTTATCCAAAAGGACTAATCCGTTATACCACACAACATGCAATCGACGGTGAACCCAGTCGCATATTACGTCCGCGCATAATCATCTATATGGTGATACTCACGCTATTTACATCCTTGTTCATTTCTCAGATTGCTCAGCGTAATTCTATTGGCTTGGATATTATTCGTGACAGAAACCAACTGTACCGTGAGACATCAGGTTTGATAGAAAATATTTATACACTAAAATTAATTAATAAAGATGAGCAAGATCGGACGTTCAATCTTAAAGCGGAAGGCATTGATGATCTCATCTTACTTGTTGATAAAAGTACTATACTTGTCGAAGCCGGAACGGTTTATGATTTGCCAGTACGCTTACGTGCAAAAGAAGAAAATCTAAGCGGGCGCAGCACAGAGGTTCGTTTTATACTTTCAGTACCGGACGATGACGATCTATCAATTACCGAAGTTGGTAAATTCCTGGGGCCAATACAATAATGCTAAATAACGATTCACAACAAATACTACCTTGGTATAAAGAGCCTTACGTTTGGATGCTTATACTGTTCCCCATGCTGGCAGTGATAGGCGGCATTGCGACCACAATATTAGCGGTTCAATCAGACGATGGATTAGTTGTCGATGATTACTATAAGCATGGATTGGAAATAAACCGCACACTAGAAAGAGATCAAGTTGCACTCGATTATAATCTCGACGCCGATATACAACTTGATCAAAAACTTGAAGAAGCCTCAATAACAATGTCGTCAGCACCAGGCTTTGTTTATCCAAAAAATTTATCAGTTACTTTTCTACATGCCACACGTTCAGGTTTGGATAAAGAAGTGCACATGTTGTTAACGCAAGAAAAAATATATCGCGGCAATTTATCTGTTTTAGCTGCAGGCAAATGGTATGTACATATCCAATACGATAATTGGCGTTTAATTAAAACAATCACCGTCGATCTTTAAGACGTCGTTATTTTATTCGGTTGCTTGTAAAGATTTTAACGCAGCAATGATCTCGTTGCTGTGATCTTTTGGATCTACTTTTCTATAAATTTTCACAACCTTTCCCTTAGGTGAAATAATAAACGAATGCCGTTTCGCCTTACTCAGAGGGCCAAGCTTCCATGCTGCGCCATAAGACTTGGCGACGCTGGCGTCTTTATCAGACAGCAAGGCAAACGGTAAGCTGAACTTCTTTGAAAACTCAACATGACTGTCAACATTATCCGTGCTCACGCCAACCACTTCCGCATTTAGCTCGCGTATATGATAGATGTCATCTCTAAAGTTACAGGCTTCTTTGGTGCAGCCTGGCGTATCGTCCCTTGGATAAAAATAAAGCACTAACCATTTACCAGAATAATCCGCGAGCTTATGCAACTTTGAATGCTGGTCTAGCAATTCAAAAGGCGGTGCCTGACTATTCAATAAGTCGTCAGCGGTAGCATTAAAACTGAGCAGCATTAAATTGATGAGAATAAATAAGTGTAATTTGAGTGATAGCATTTTGTTCACTTCGGCTTCAGTTTAGCTAATTTAAAGCATTTTCGCTTAACGGGTTCCTATTAAGCTGTTTTTATTACTAATGATTGTCTATCACCTGCCGATAAATTCATACGAACTTACGTAAATTGCATGCGCATCTCATATGAATCATTCATAATAGATTGCACGCAATTAATTTATGAGCAAACCTAGATTGAAAGAACTATTGATATAAACAGGGGATCTATGTCAAATCACGAAAGTCTGTTACTAAACAACCAATTATGCTTTGCGCTCTATGCTTCATCTAATGCGATCACTAAGTTGTTTAATCAAAAGTTGAGCAAATTAGGCCTTACCTATCCACAATTTCTGGTACTCATTACCTTGTGGGAGGCAGACGGCTTAACCGTCAAAGCCCTATCTAATAAGCTAAAGCTCGATTCAGGGACCATAACCCCAATATTAAAAAGGCTTGAAAAAGCCGGTCTCTTATCGCGGCAACGTAGCAAGAATGATGAACGTAGTGTCAATGTATTTTTGACTACTGCAGCAGAGGACATGCATCGTGAAGTCACTGAAATACAAAAGAAAGTCACCTCTGAAACAGGCTTGTCAGAGTCAGAATTTGTCGAACTACGTGGCACATTGCATAGTCTTTTAGAGACGATGACGACGCAACTGAAAGAGACCAATGCTGCGTAGTGAACTATGGTTGAACTATCTGTCTCAATAATGAGACGAAATAGGGATTTTAAATATATAAAATAATTAAAATACAGTTATATATATTAAAAAGTAATTAAAAAGAAGGGGTTTAGACGAATATATTCGAACTTAAACTTACAACAATGTGAACTGCATCACACTTTTCTTGCTTACGCTCTTTAGTATGTGGCGCACATCACAATCAAGTATTAAAAAGACAGTAATATCTAGGTTATTTAGTAACTTAGGAACGATAATTGCGATATATTGCTTAATAATGACACTGAAGAGGAAGCTCGATATTTTAAATGTAGAAATATCAAGCACATAAGGTTTATGCTGAATTTTATAAAACAAAGAATACGTCACTTAAAACCGACAAGACCAAAGCTCTTGTACGACGGCGCGACCTCAGGTTATGCGCTGCCTAAAATGACCGTGTCCGACTCCGTCCAGGCGCTCGAGCCGCGGATCATGTTTGACGCCGCTGGAGTCGTTACCGGTGCAGAAGTAGCAGCTGACAATGTGGCAGAGGAGCAAGCTGAGCAAGCACTCACTAGCGATAACCTCGAAGCACAAGCTGTCAGTCAGCAGGACAAAGAATCAGACGAAATCATTGAAGCCCTAGCAGGCCTTGTCCCACCAGTAGATCGCAATGAAATCATTTTTGTCGACAAAAGCGTCGAAGATTACACCTCCCTAATCGCCGGTATTAGTTCAGATGCCGAACTTGTTTTTATCGATCCCAATTCCGATGGTCTAGAACAAATCGCAAATGTCCTACAAGGACGCACTGATATTGATGGCATTCATATCATATCGCACGGTGACAGTGGTGAACTCTTTCTAGGCAATACCACGCTCACGCAGGAGTCCATGCAGGGCGAACACGCCGATGAGCTTGCAACCATCAAAGCTGCACTCGGTGAAGAAGCCGATATCTTGATCTACGGCTGTAACTTTGCAGAAGGTGAATTCGGCAAATCTGCAGCAGATGCACTCGCAGAAGCAACCGGTGCCGATGTCGCCGCATCGGATGATTTAACCGGCGCGGAATCCTTAGGTGGCGATTGGGATCTCGAATATGAATTCGGTAATGTCGGTACTGTTACGCTCAGTTCCGAAGCTTATGAAAGCATACTATTCACCCCAGCCAATCTTACATTTCTCAATTCAACAGAAATAACAGGTGATGGGGATGCTGATGGAGAATTAAACGAATCGTTCCGGTTTCATAACGTCGCCGGAGATGGTATCGATGCAAATACGCCGGGAACGGGTGGCATTGATGCGATTGTTACCATCACGGATTTATTCTATATCAACTCAACAACCGGTGCGGACATTGGAACCGATGTTCCATTTTTAGATGACTGGGATAGAGGTACAAGCGGTGCCTTAGATCCTGTTTTAGATGCAGGATCAATTACTGGCGGTGCTATCGCGGGCAGCGAGATTGGTGCCACCTTCACCATTGAATTTGTTGTAGCAGATTCGACTACCGCAGTCGTTGTCGATACGTTTGTTTCACCGATTGATATCGATTCTTCTGCTAACCTGCGTGAAGCCGTGGCGGTGAGCGCCCCAGTGGTATCCGTTATCCAGAATAATCCAACATTTTTAACGACCGACCTGTCATATGAAAGTGGTATTACCACAATTTCTCTAGAACAAGCGAATTTAAACAACTTTAATCCAGGAGTAACAGCAACAGCTGAGTTTGCCGCATTGTTTCAGGTTCAACAAGCCGATATCTTTACCGTAACAATAAGATCAATTGTTGAAGCTGGCGGTGGCGAAACAGGCGAACGTCTGTTTTCACTTCAATTCAATGAGACCACTTTTACCGCACCGAATACGACAAGTGTGCCGATTGTTGATCTCGATCTAAATAACAGTACCGGCGCAACCGATTTAGATTATCAAAATACGACGGCCTATCAGGTGAATGATGCGGCTATCTCAATTGTGGATAGCGATGTCACGATTACGGATTCCGATCCAGATATAACCGATATGCAATCGGCCACCATTACGCTGACCAATGCGCAAGTAGGTGATGTCTTAACTATCGGCACATTGCCAGCGGGTATCACTGCAATAGGCAGTTCAGGTAGTGGTACACACACGATTAATTTATCAGGTGTTGCCAGTATTGCAGATTATCAGGACGCTTTAAAAGCCATCACCTTCTCAAACACGAATACAACGTCGATTGATGGTACTGATAGAACGATAGAAATTACCATTAACAATGGTGATATCGATAGTCCAGTTGCAACAGCAACCATAGATGTCTTTGGTACGCCAACAGTAGACACACAAACGACCACCAATACCCAACCAACCCTTACCGGCACATGGGATATTGGTTCAGCGACGACGGCTACAGGATTACAAGTTACCGTTGCTGGAACCACCTATACTTTAGGTACCGATGCGGCATTAACAACAGACACCAATGGTAACTGGTCATTAGATTTATCTGTGGCCGGACAAACTTTACCGGTAGCACCTTCTACACCTTACAACGTTTCCGTTTCCACTACCGACGGTACGAATACGGTTGTTGATGTCACCACTGATGAAGTTACCATTATCCTAAATCCTGAATGGTCATTCACCGGTGATATCGATGTACTAGAAGGCGATACTGCGACGTATACTTTAAGTCTTGTTGGTGCTGAATCATTAGCAACCGGAGAAACCATAGCGGTTGATTTTGCTACAGCAGGCACAGCAACAGAAGGCGCAGCAAATGATTATAATTTAAATCAAGCGTTGATTAATGCGGCAGCGGGTAATGCGACACTCAGTTATGTCCCAGGTAGTTTCCAATTAATTTATACTTCACCATTGACACCAGATGCTTTAGATGACGTAACTATTAGTGTAGCGACAGCAAACGCCGATGGTGTTGAAGGTACAGAGAATTATGATATAAATTTAACGGCAGGTACGGGGACCAATACGAGTACTGTCTCAACCACAGCCAACACCACGAACACGGTAATCTATGAATCATTATTTGCGCCAACGCTGACGGCAACCCCAGATGGTGCAACTACCTTTACCGAAGGCGATACCACTAAAGATTTATTTGATTCAGTAACGGTTGATGCCATAGAAGGAACACAAACCATAGAAGAAGTGACCTTCACTGTGTCAGGTCTTCTTGATGGTAGTAACGAAGTCCTCATCATTGACGGCGTTGCAGTCGTGCTTACCGATGGCACTAGCGGATCGACTGCAAGCCATACTTATTCAGTTTCGGTGACGGCTGGTACTGCAACCATCACACTCAACACCGCTGGTGCAAGTAATAGTGACATCCAAACGGTAGTTGATGGCATGAGCTATCAAAATAATCTTGTCGATACGCCTACTGCAGGTGATCGCATCGTAACGATTACCAGTATCACGGATAGTGGTGCCAGTAATAACACAACTGCTTTGGCAATTAGCGAAACAGTGACAGTCGTTCCAGTCAATGATGCTCCTATTGTCGGTGCACCCGTTTTACAACTCGCTTACACAGCAGGAATGGATATTCATGGCACTGGTTTTACTGCCTCCGATATCGATGCGCTAGCAGGATCTAATCTTGTTGTCACCCTATCAAGTAATGACGGTAATATAACAGTCGCTGCAGGTAATTCAGGTTTAGGAACTATCACGGATAATGGATCATCTTCGGTAACGTTGACCGGCACGATTACAGAAATAGATAACTTTTTGAAAGGCACAACCAGCGGCACAATCCTTTATACAACAGCAGGTCTTGTAGCCGGTGATGACACGTTTACAGTCAGTGTCAATGACATGGGTAATACCGGTGGCGGTAACCTTATCGGTTCTAACTCCGTCATCATTGCCTCTGCAGGTAATGTAGCGCCCGTTTTAGACCTAGATGGAAATAATAGTACAGCAGCGGGTAGCAACTATGCTGCAACTTTCACGGAAGGTGGTAGTGCGGTCAATATCGCCGATAGTGATACCAGTTTAACGGATGCAGAAGGCGATGAAGTCACACTACTTATCGTCGCAGGAAATATCGCTGATGGTGTCAACGAAATCCTGAATTTTGGTTCAGAACAAATAACGATGGATGGCAATAATGCCACGCTAAACAATGTCACCGTCGGTGGTATCGTTGTCGATGTTTTTTATGATGCTGTCGATGTCGATAACAGCAATGAAAAAACCTTCACCATAACCGATTCGGATGGCAATGCATTAACCCTTGCAGAAGCCACAGCAGTTTTAGAAGCGATCACATATCAAAACGATGATGGCTCAGCAACGACAACACCAGCAAGAACATTCACCATTACCGCAGATGATGGTGTTACCAGTAACACTGCGGTAAGTACAATCAGCTTAACCAATACAGAAAATCCGCCCGTTAATACCATCGCTGCACAAACAGCCACTGAAGATACCTTAACAGCATTAACAGGCATCAGTGTTAATGACACTGATGGCGATATTGTCAGTACAACACTTACCGTTGCCAACGGGACATTGAATGCGACCGATGCAGGTGGCGGTGTTGCGGGTAATGGCACGACATCAATTACGTTAACCGGTACGCAAGCACAAATTAACGCAGCACTGGCGACTATAACTTATCAAGGCGATTCAAATTTTAATGGTGTCGATACCTTAACCATGGTGTCAGCCGATGCTGACGGTGGTACTGCAGACGATACCGACATCGTAAATATCACAGTTAATTCAGTGAATGATCCACCTACAGTTGACCTCGATGGTGCTGGTGGAACAAACGATTATGCCTTTACCTTTACCGAAGGTGATTCAGCAACAAGGATTGTTGATACCGATGTTTCTGTTATCGAAGTTGATGATACAACACTAGTCAGTGTGACATTGGATGTTGGTGGTGTAGTCGATGGTGCCGATGAAGAGCTGACGATCGGTGATTTAACCTTCGCATTAAATGCGGCTGACTTTACAAATAATTCAGTTGTTATTGACGGTGACACTTACACTGTTGATTGGACAACGGCAACACAAACGGCAGTCATCACTTTAAACAGTGGTGAGATGACCATTGCACAGTCACAAGAAGTCTTGCTGGCTAGCGAATATCAACATACCGATACGGATGATCCGACGGCAGGTGATCGCACCATTGCAGTAACAGTAAACGATGGTGATGATGATAGTGCGACAGCGACAGCAACAATAACAGTCGCTGCAGTGAATGATGCACCGACCTTGGCTGCGACAACAGCAAACGATACCTTAACGGAAAATACAGATACGACCTCGGGTGTCGTGTTCCCGACAGTGACGATAGACCCGATTGAAGCGGGTGACTTTATCAGTGAAGCACAAGTCACCTTAGCAGGTGGTTTACAAAACAGTGACCGAGTGACGGTCAATGGCACAACGATTACAAACTTAACAACGGTCAGTGCTACTGGTGCGGCGTTAGCCGGTGGTGGTACTTATGACTATGATCACACAACGGGCATATTAACGATTAACTATGCTGCCAGTACCAATGCAGCAGCAGCAGAATTGATATTAGAAGGCATTACCTTTGGAATAGACCCGTCGGACAACAGTCCGTCAACAACGGCACGCACCGTTACATTAAATACCGTCACTGATAACGGTGGTGGCACAGATACGAATACCGACATCAATGCAACGGCAACGATCAATGTAGGTGCAGTAAATGATCCACCAACAGTAGATCTGGATGGCAATGATTCATCCGGTACTGGCTCAGGTGGTTTCGACAACACATTTGTCATTGGCGCCGGTGCAGTTAACATCGCCGATACCGATGTTGTGGTAGCGGACCTGGATACTACCGGTGCTGCATTTACACTAACAATAGTAGCTGCCAACGTGCCTGACGGTACCAACGAAGTATTAAATTTCGGTTCTCTCGCCCTTGCGCTAGATGGCACCACTGATGTAGATCAAAATGTGACAGTAGGTGGCGTAGTCGTAAATGTAGATTACGATGCATCAACTCAAACAATCACCATACTGAACAATAATAAGACAACACCATTGTCGCTAGCTGCAGCAACAAGTGTATTAGAAGCGATCACCTATCAAAACAATAATGGCACACCGAATACCGCAGTAACACGCACATTCTCAGTCACACTAAACGACGGCACTGATAACAGTAATACAGCCGTTAGCTCAATAGTAGTAACAGCCGATGTTGATGAAGAACCGGTAGTAACAACACTAGTAGGTGATAACCCTACGCATACTGAATCTGGTGGTGCGACGACAGCACTTTTTAGTGGCAGCAACATAGATACTGCTGATCCAGGTGATAATCAAAACGTAGATTCGCTCGTCTTCACCGTGACCAATGTTAACGATGGCGCAAATGAAAGTCTGAGCATTGATGGCACAACAATCACATTAACCGATGCGGCTGCAGCGACAGGTGCGAATTACGATATAAGTGTCAGCGTGACGGGTTCAGTTGCCACAGTAACATTAACAGCCAGCACACTGGATACAGTAACACCGGCGACAGCTGATGGCGTCGTTAATAATATAACTTATACAAATAGTGGCACACCACCTTCGAGTGCTGATCGCGTCGTGACACTTACAACCATTGTCGATAGTGGATCAAACACAGGACCCAACGACAACATCAATGATGCGGTAAATATATCTTCTACCATCAGCATGGTCTCAGTCACCTTAGATACCGATGGTGATGGTGTTGGAGATTCTGTCGACCTTGATGATGACAACGACGGAATCTTGGATACAGATGAAGGTGCTGGTGGCACTGTAATAACGCCTACCGCGATCAATGTCACAGAAACAACTCCCGGCTCTTATTCCTACACAGCAATAGGCGATGGCCCCATTACTATCACCATAAGAGGTGGCGATGGTGGTGATGACGATGGCGGTAATGACGGTGGCGCAGGTGCAACCATTAGCGCAACATTTAATGTCGTCGAAGGTGACGTTATTCGCTATGTGGTTGCCGAAAGTGGAAGAGATGACAACGCGAATGGTACTACGCAAAATGCCGCTAAAACTGCAGCAGATGGCGGCGGTGGTGGTGGTAGTACCGGTGTGTATATTAATGCCGACTTGGTGATGGTTGCCGGCGGTGGCGGTGGCGGTGATAACAATGGTGATGGTCAGGGCGGACAAATACTCAATGTCACAACAACAGGTAATGGTAGTGCGGGTACCGGTGGTGGTTCAGCAGGTGCTGGCGGGAGCGGCGGAACAGGTGGTGGCGGTAATACCGGCGATGGCGGCGGTGGCGGTGGTGTCACTGGCGATGGCGGAGATGGAAATGCTGATGGAGGCCTTAATTCATCTGCCGGCTTAACAATCACTGGAGGCGAAACAGTTGATTTGGTTGCTGGCGGTGAAGGTAACGATAGCAATGACGGCGACGGCGGTTACGGTTTTACCAGTGGTGGTGGTGCTGATGATAACGATGCCGGTGGTGGTGGTGGCTACTCAGGTGGTGGTGCTTCAGGCAACAACGGTACCGCGGGCGGCGGTGGTTCATTTATTAATACCGGCTATTCAGGATATGTCTCTACTGTTTCAACCACAGCAGGAGCAAATGGCGGCGGTACGTTTACAGATGGCTCCTTCGCAATTACCGGAACCGTAGATGTAACGACGGTAACACCGAATGTGGATACGGACGGTGACGGTGTCGCTAACTATCTTGATTTAGACAGCGACAACGATGGTATCTCTGATTTACAAGAAAGTGGCGCGACATCAACCATCACGGCTTACGATACAAACAACGACGGCACGATTTCCTTAACCGAAGGCAATGCGGCAGGTGGCACCTTAAATAACGGCGTTTGGAGTTTCTTTGGTGCAGATGCCGGTGCAGGTAGTTCCGATGGAACAACACTGGTTAATACCGATAGTGCTACGGGTGATACCGTAGCGGATTATATTGATCTGGATTCAGACGGCGATGGTATTGCTGATGCAATAGAAGCTCAGCCGACAGCAGGTTATACAGCATTTTCAGCAACCGACACAGATTCCGATGGCGTCGTTGATAACTTTGATTCTGGTAGTGGTTTTGGCGGTAATTTTAATACGCCACAAGATACCGATGGCGATGGAACGGCAGACTATCTCGATACAGATAGTGACAACGACACATTGTTAGATAGTGCAGAATCAGGTTTAACCCTAAGTGGTACAGATGCGAACAACGATGGTATCGATGACGATGCAACGATCGGTGCGAGTTATGCCGATCCCGATGGTGTTATAAATAATCCTTCAGCTGATTTAGCGAACGAACTCGGTGATACCAGCGAAGTTGGCTACAGAGAATTAAACAGTTTACCGCCAGCAATAGATCTTGATTTAAATAATTCTTCCGGTGCAACTGCAAATGACTATACAAAAACAGTTGTCCCAACTGGCTCTGGTATTGCAGCGACAAGTATTGTCGATAGTGACGTTACCATTACTGACGCAGATGATACGAATATTGAATCCGCAACAATTACTTTAACGAATCCACAAGCCGGTGATTCTTTAACAGCACCCGGCTTTCCAATGTTAGGCATCACCGCAACTATCGTCGGTGACACAATCAGTCTAACGGGGACAGCAACATTAGCTGAATATCAGACAGCTTTAGAAGCGATCCGATTTTCTAATAGCCTTGCGACCGTCAATGGTGCCGATCGTACCATTACCTTCACGGTAAACGATGGCGATACTAATAGCGCGGTTGCGACAACAACATTGGATGTCTTTGGTACGCCCACAGTTAATACATTGGTGACTGCGGAGACTCAACCTACTTTAACAGGTACCTTTGACGAAGCTGATGCAACAGCGACTGGACTCCAGGTTACCGTTGATGGAACGACTTATACATTAGGCACTGATGCGGCATTAACGACAGATGGAAGTGGTAACTGGACATTAAACTTGGCGACCGCTGGACAAACCTTGGCGGTTAATACCTTTGATATTTCAGTAACGACCACAGATGGCGTTAATAATGTAGTAGATCAATCAACGAATGAACTACGAGTAATCACCACACCAGAATGGAATATCACTGGTGATACTAATGTAACTGAAGGTAACAATGCCTCTTATTCGATTAGTCTTACTGGTGCAGAATTATTATCAGCCGGAGAAACAGTCTCAATTGTTTTATCAACAGCGGATATCACCGCAATAGTAGGTACAGATACCGGTGCGCTTGATGCAGCAGTAACAGCAGCAATTGGAGTACGAACTGATCTTAGCTATGACGCAGGTACGAACACGCTAACCTATACCGCTCCTGCAGGCGCGTATACGTCAACCTACGATAATACCGGTGCAAACTTCAACGATATTTCCGGAACCGGAACTGCGGTTGCTTTAGGAGATGATGCATCTTCGAGTCAGGCGATTGGTTTTAATTTTGATTTTTATGGAACGACTTATACCAATGCATTTGTTGGTTCCAATGGCGTTGTCACTTTTAGTGGCGGCTCGACAGAATATGCGAATGACGATTTTTCTGCAGGCGGTTTAATTAATACCACCAATAATGATGGTAATCCAGCATTGCCTGGCATTGCAGCCTTCTTTACTGATTTAAACCCAAATGATGGTGACAGTGATAGTGTCTATGTTCAACAAACTATAGAAGGTGGTGTCAACGTACTCATTATTCAGTGGAATGATATCGTGCCCTACAATGGTGGTGCAGGAGAGGGTGGTACTTTTCAGGTTGTTCTCTTCGAAGGAACAAACAATATAGAAGTAAGATACAACGATGTTATCTTTGATGGTGCCAACGATGGTGGCGGTTCAGCAACCATCGGTGTCAGTGATGGTTCTACAGGTTTTACCCAACATTCATTTAATAGTGGCACCGCTGTCGCTAATGATAGTCGCATAACTTTTACCCAACCTACCAGCGCAATGACTGATCTGGTTGTTGATCTTTCTGCCGTAGTAGATGCCGCAGATGGACCAGAAGACTATAGTCTTACTATTGGGACTCCGGGTGGGACAGGCACAGCTGTACTTGGTAGCGATACCTCAGTAACAACAACCATCTATGATATCGATGTACCACCGACGATAACGGCGACACCAGATGCGGGCATTACCTTTACTGAAAATGTCGATACCAATGTTGATCTTTTCGATAGCGTTACAGTTGAAACAAATGAAAATGATCGGACCGTTGAAGAAATAACCTTCAGTGTTTCCGGACTCGTTGATGGTTCAAATGAAATTCTGAATGTAGACGGTACAGCGATTCAATTAACCAATGGTAGTGCTGGTGTGACGGGCAGTTATACCTATTCAGTATCAGTCACAGCGGGTACAGCAACGGTAACCTTAACAACAACAGGTGCAACCGAAGCAGCGATACAAACCGTAGTTGATAACATGAGTTACCAAAATAACTCAACAGAAGATCCAACCGCAGGCAATCGCGTAGTCACAATAGAAAGCATTACCGACAGTGGTGACGCAGGACTAAATCAAACAACAGGCATCGGCATCAGTGCGACAGTCGATGTCATTGCAGTTAACGATGCACCAGTAGTCGGTGCACCCGGATCACAACTCGCCTACGCAGGCTCAACGATCAATATACATGGTACAGGTTTTAACGTAACTGAAGTTGATGACAGAGGACAAGATGTAAGCGTAACGTTATCAGTAGATGAAGGAACGATTAATGTCGCTGCTGGTGATTCAGGCGTTAGTGGCATAGCGGGCAGTGGAACAAGTACCGTTACACTTACCGGTACAGTCACAGAAGTTAATAACTTCTTAACTGGCGTAGGCACAGGAACAATTACCTATACCGCAATAGGCTCACCAACAGCTGATGCAACGTTTACCGTAACAGTAAACGATCAAGGTAATACCGGAACAGATCCAGGTTTAACGGGTGACGGTACTTCAGAAGAAGGCACTAACTCAGTCACAATAGACACATTTACTGAAATTGAGTTTGGTATTTCTACTAGTGATATCAATATTAATGAAACAACAGGAACCAACACAGCTACTTTTGATATTAATTTAAATACGCAAGTCGGCACTGGTAATACAGCCTCTGTCGTAGTGTCCCCAAGTGGCACAGCTGCAGATGGCAGCGATTATGATCTTGATACAGTGTTAACAAATGCAGCGGCTGGAACACCAGGTGTTACATATGATGACACTACAAATACCTTAGAGTTTGACGGTTCAGTTTTCACCGGAACTACGTTTAGCTTCGATGTAGTCGCTATTGACGATGCATTGTTGGAAGCGGATGAAACTGCAATTCTAACTTTAAGTGGCGCTACGATTGATAATGGTAATGCAACAATAGATGCAGGAAACGTCTCTTCTACAACGACGATTGCGGATAACGACACGGCGACGGCGAACTTAAGTGTGACGCAACAGGGTGTTGAAGGCGGTACTAATATAATTTACACGGTGACGTTAGATAAAGATAACAACACTGGCAGTGCGATTACGTTTGATATCGATGACTTGGGTACGGGCACGGCGACGAGTGGCAGTGACTACACGGCGATAGCGGGTGCTGCGCAAGTGAGTGTGGCGGACGGTGCGAACACGGGCACGATTACGGTGTTTGTGAG
>JAJFKM010000001.1 GCA_021773215.1 Gammaproteobacteria bacterium | reverse complement strand
AAAAAGATAAAACATGACTATAATTGTTTGCGTGTATGTTTAATGTAATGTATATATTCATTTTGTTAATACAAATATTCAGTTTCTAGGGGAGTCTCTAACCATGGCAAAGAAAAAAGCAAAGAAGAAGACTGCGAAAAGGAAAGTTGCAAAACGGTCGGCTAAGAAGAAAGTAGCTAAGAAGAAAGCAAAGAAAAAAGTAGCTAAGAAGAAAGCAAAGAAGAAAGCAAAGAAAAAGGCTAAGAAAAAAGCTACTAAGAAAAAGGCTAAGAAAAAAGCCTCTAAGAAAAAGGCTAAGAAAAAAGTCGGCAAGAAAAAGGCTAAAAAGAAAGCCAGTAAGAAAAAAGCTAAAAAGAAAGTAGCTAAGAAAAAGGCTAAAAAGAAAGCCAAAAAAAAATCTAGAAGAAAAAGATAAGCAAAGATTGGCGCCTGGTCAGCGTGATAAAGAACGCAGAGTAAAGGCCAGGGCAGTCATTGATGCTAGAAAAAAGCGCCGAAAGGCGTTAGTTGAGCACTTGCTAAAATCTGTCTAGTGCAGATAGAGCGAGACTCTCTAAAATACTGATAGGCCCCGTTTTAACGGGGCCTTTTTTATTGCCTAAAGGGAATTCGGTACCCCTTTTAGGGGTGTGTAGGTAGTAGAGAACGTGTTGAACAAGTTCTCGATAATGAAAGTACAGCCAGGATTCGTATTCCAGGCACCAACTGTAGGCGCTTTAGGCGAATCCTGAATGCCTGCATTCAATATCGTGCTAGATATACATTATGATTGATTGTGCAAAAGCACAATGTCGTGTAAATCTATGTGCGTATTTAATATCGATAATTATCATTCAATAACGCTATCACATGCCCAAAAAACGAAAAACTTCTCGAAAACGAAAAACTCAGCCAAAGAAAAAAAAGAGCACCTCTTTGTTTAAGAAGTGGATGTTGCAGCTGAGCATTATTTTGGGCTGCATTTTCTTGTCTTATTGTGTCCTACTCGATTTTCAAATTAGAAAAGAATTTGATGGGAAACGTTGGTCTGTCCCCGCTAGAGTCTATGCGCAGCCATTGGAACTGTATGCCGGTCGGCGTTATGAACAAAGGAAGGTAATTGATAAGTTAATAAAAGCCGCATATCAAAATGTTTCAATATTAACAGGAGCCGGACAGTTTCGAGTTAAAGGTGCTGCGCTTGAAGTCTATACGCGGGAATTTCATTATTGGGATGGTATTGAAGCAGCAAAGAAATTAAAAATACGATTTAGCGGCCAACAAATCTCAAGTATTACTGAAATGATAAGTGGCCAAAATATTTCAATCATAAGGTTGACGCCGACTTTAATTGGAAAAGTGTTTCCCTTGCATGATGAAGATCGTGTTCTTATTACCTATAAGGAAATTCCCGAAACGTTAATAGAGGCATTAATTGCCGTAGAAGATAAACATTATTTTGAACATATTGGCCTGGATCCCTTCGGTATTTTACGGTCAATCTATGTCAATGTAATAAGGGGAAAGGTTACGCAAGGAGGCAGCACGCTGACGCAGCAATTAATTAAAAACATGTTTTTAAGCCATGAACGGACATATTCACGCAAGATTAATGAGATGTTGATGGCATTGATGCTGGAATATCACTATACGAAAGAAAATATTTTAAGTGCTTACGTCAATGAAATATATTTGGGCCAAAACGGGCAGCGTAGCATTCATGGATTTGGTACGGCTGCAGAATTTTACTTTTCTAAGCCACTCGATGAATTAAATAATGCTGAAATTGCCTTATTGGTCGGAATGGTAAAAGGCGCTTCATATTATAATCCACGCAAACAAGCTGAAAGAGCCTTGAAGCGTCGAAATCTCGTGCTTAATTTATTACACGAACAAGATTTTATCAGCGAAGCAGAATTAAAACATGCCACATCTAAATCCTTGGGTGTATCAGCTAAACCTCGTTGGACTAGCGCAAAATATCCTGCGTATATTGATTTAGTAAGACGTCATTTAAAGCGTGAGTATCGTATTGATGACCTTCGCAATGAAGGATTGCATATACATACCACTCTAGATGTTGATAAGCAGGAAATATCGCAAAATAGTGTTGCGCATAGTCTTTCTAAATTAGAAAAAGGGAAGGGGTTTAATTGGGGCGCATTACAAGCGGCGTTGGTTATTGTCGAACAACATAGTGGTGAGGTGCTTGCTTTGGTCGGAGACAGGAATAAAGATAAAAATGCATTCAACCGTGCTTTGGATGCAAAACGACCGATAGGCTCCTTAATAAAACCTGCAATATACATGGCGGCATTGAATCGTCCTGACAAATATAATGTACTCTCATCGCTTGATGATTCTCATTTGGTGTTACAACAGAAAAATGGGAAACGTTGGGAGCCTGATAATTACGATAAACGAACACATGGCAATGTTCCCTTAGTAAGATCAATAGCAAAATCATATAACCTCTCTACTGTAAGACTAGGTATGGCATTGGGACTTGAAAATGTCATTCAGACCTTAAAAAATCTAGGTGTGACCTCATCTATACCTCGACTTCCATCAGTTTTACTTGGCGCACTGAATCTCTCACCATATGAAGTGACGCAAATGTATCAAACAATTGCCAGTGGTGGTTTACAAATCCCGCTGAGAACAATTCGATCGGTCTTAGATAGTAATGGCCAGCCATTAAAGCGATATAATCTGGCAGTACGTGAATATATAAAACCTGAAACAGCATTTTTGACGCAATACTTACTAACTGAAGTAGTTCTCAATGGAACAGCTAGGCGGTTGACGCGAGAATTACCTTCATTGATGCCACTAGCAGGAAAAACAGGAACGACTAATGCCTTGCGTGACAGTTGGTTTGCCGGTTTTGGTGATCGAATATTGTCAGTAGTCTGGGTTGGGCGTGATAATAACCAAACCGCTAAACTTACGGGATCGACTGGTGCGATGCAGATTTGGGTCGATATGATGAAAAAAATAAAACCTGAACCTTTATTGTTGATTGAACCTGAAGAAATTGAATGGCGAGATTATCCAGATATGAGCAACCCAAAGAGCTCTTGTGCTCAAGCCAAATCCTATCCGTTTATAAAGAAATACGCGCCTGGGTCTATTGCTTGTTTTTGATACACATGGATTTTTAAACAAAAAATATAGCCACCGAGAGCACACAGAGAAGAGATAAAAACTAAATCAGTTAATCATATGGATATAAGTCTGCATTTAAGAATGCTCTTCCCAGTTTTAATATTTAATGCTTTTTTCTGTGTTCTCAGTGGCTAATTAATATAGATTAAAATCACATTATGAATAAACAAAATATATATTTGCTAGTAATAATTTCGTGTTTGATGGCATGTGCAGAACAACCAACGAAATCTGTGGTGTTGGTTCCTGTAGAAGAGCGTAACGCCCCGACTACTATTAAGAATAAACCCGCATCAATGCATAAAGAGACAAGTAAAGAGGTTAATAAGCAACAAGAACCAGTGATAATTGCTTTGCTCGAAGATGCGGATAAATATTCTGGACAAGGACAGAGCGCAAAAGCAGCGGCAACGCTAGAACGTGCACTGCGTATTGAGCCCAGGAATGCATTATTATGGCACCGTTTGGCCGTAGTCCGTTTTCAACAGCAACAATGGCAACAAACCATTGCTATGGCAAGAAAATCGATCGCTCTGGCCGGGAATAATAGGAATTTGAAATCAGATAATTGGGGGTTGATTGCCAAGGCTTATGATAAATTAGGTGATACACGTAAGGCCAATGAAGCAAGAAATAAACAAACAAATCAGAGTTGAGAGTCAGGCAGTTTACTTTTGATTATGTATGCGAAGGCTATTACCTCAGCTACAGCGACATAGAGTTCTCTTGGAATTTCTTCACCAAGTTTTAAAGTTGCTAATACGTTAACCAATTCAGGTTCTTCGTGTATTGGAATATTATGTTCTTTGGCCAAGGCAATAATATCTTCGGCAAATTCGCTAGTACCTTTGGCTGATAGAGTTGGCGCTGTCACACCATCGTAGAAAAGTGCGACTGCTTTTTTTGGGATTTCAGGCAAATTATTCATACGCTGATATTAATCAGATTGTCATCAATCATAAGGTCATCATGACTCTTAGGGCTTCCTGCCAGGCATACGATCTTGCCCATTGTTAAACCGCAATTTTCAATACGTTTACTGAGTAATGGTAAATTGTTATCAATAAGATCATTTAATGCTGGCGCTTCTGACCACAGAGTCGCACTCACTTCTTTGTCTACTACTGATAACCTTGCAGTAACGGTGCCTTTATCTTGAAAATGAATCTTCAGATTTACCATCCATAATTGATCTTTTTCATTTCCAGACTCTGAATTTCTATCGCGTTGAATATCGAGCTTCAATAAATCAATATCCTGTTCATCTTTAATAGGTAGTTCAATTGACCATGCGGGTATTTGATTATCATGTGTGACGACTGCTCTTGATTGATTTACCTCGATTCGCGCTATAGAAGATTCAAGTTGTTTACTAATAGTTTCAATATCAACTTTAGAGTCAATGTCTATTGGTACGGCTGTATTTCGCGTTTCAAGTTTAATCTTTGTATTTGGATTCTTTGCAATTTCAAACAATGAAATAACTTCTGCTGGTTTAATAGACTGGGTAACAGGTTTTTGTGTGCTGTGTTTATATTTAGTGATTAGTTCAGAAAGTTGTAATAGATTGGTTTTTAGATCTTTAGCTATATCCGGGCTATGTTTATGAGTTGTAGTTTGTGTAAGATTAATTGGTTTTTGTTTATTCATAACTTCAGCTAATAATTTTGACTCGAGAAATATTCCTGAGTTTTTTACAGCTGTTTTCAATCCAGATTCATTTTTTATATTTATTTGTGTTGGTAACTGTTCAATAAGTTTTTTTATTTGTTGTACTATTGGTCCAGGCAAACCTTTAATCATGCTATGCGTATTATTAGTAAGCTGACTTAATGTGTTGGTTAATTTTTCCATGCTTGCTTGCTTGGGGATATTTTCTCGTAGTAGTTGTTGTTTTGTTTCCTGTGTCAATTTTGGAGAATCTTGTTGTAATACACGAAGAACAGTAGGAGTTCCTTGTTGTTCTACAACAAGCTTCAATTGTGCGCCGATAGATACAGGATTATTTGAATTTGTTTTGGCTTCAATTGCTTGGTTATTGATTTGCAATATCAAGGTATTGGCTGATTTTCGATCTGCCACAGTCGCGTTCAATATTTGCCCAAGCATCCATTGAGATGATTTTAGCGATACTGCTTTATTTGTGACAAAGGCAGATAAAAGCGTTGGTTGAATATCCATTCTCTATAAAACGTCATTTTGGCATGAAACTTGAGTTGTTCTTGCATGGATCAATGGGAGAAATGGCTTGGTTGAGAGAAGATTATGGTATGTAAGACGAGATAATGTGGTGAAAGGGCCATTTTTACCGGCCCAAATATCAAGAAACATCTTGCTTGGGCGTCTACATCCTGAAGATGAATTAAGTTTAGATCAGTACCAATGGCAACTAGTTGCCATGCATAAAGAACTATATCCGGATGTTTTACAGAAGAATCCTGCCGATAGTAGAGAGGTCGATGTTGCCAGAATACAGGTGGATGAGCGTGTATCAGATCAACGACGTGCAAAAGAAAACATGGAACAAGAGCGGCGTCGCACCAGAGAGCGACGTGCAACGGAGTCTGATGCAGTATTAGCTCACCGACAACACAGAAAAGAAATAGATGATGCTTGTAGAGATAGTATAAAACGTCCCAAAATGCCGTTTTTATCTGTCGCATTAATCGTTGTAATGATTGTTGGTCTGGGTCTGAAATTAAACACTGAAAACCAGACTTCACAGGCAGACTGTAGATTGCCGCCTGGTACAAAGGTTAATTGGAGTAATTGCACATTTATTAATTTAAACGTCGAAAACCAGAATCTTGAATTTGCTTTATTAACAGATGCAATATTAAACGAATCGAATTTGTTAGGCGCCAATCTTTCAGGGGCTGATATGGCGTATGCTGAAATTACTAAAAGTGACTTTAGTTATGCAAACCTTGAGAAGGTTCGTTTAATAGGTGCTAATTTACAATCTTCTGATTTACGTTATGCAAATTTAAAAAATGCTGATCTCTCATTTGCTGATCTCAGCAATGTTTTATTAGCCGGGGCTAATTTATCTAATGTGAAGTTTGATAATACTATTTGGATCGATGGACGAATATGTAAAAAAGGATCTATAGGAACTTGCCTATAGACCCTATCGATTACGAATAATATTCAGCAGTATATCGCCAGGCCTTTTCCGGTGATTCAGAAGTTTTTATCCCCGCTTTCCGTTTTAATTCATTCAGGAATTGTTGCTTATTATTAATTGATTCCCAAACGGCAGGTAAAAAGGTTGCCCTGGCATTATTTTTAGTAATGATTAATCCATCAACATCTTGTCTTAACTGGTCAACTAGATCTTGTTCGTCTTTAAAAGGAAATGGTGTGGCGGGCGTTAATATAGATAAGCTAATTTTTACTTGCTTATACTCATCAATAGAGAGTGGTTTAAATCGTGGATCAGAGAATGCAGCAGCATAAGCATAATGCGCAACAGCATTAATCAATGGCATTGTAGCTTCGGTCGTTCCTATGCAACCACGTAACTGACCATTAAGTTTTAATGTGATGAATACGGCATACTTTTGCTGTAGTTGTTCAGGGTAACTTGCTGTTTCGGGATTATAAGGGTTACCACTTCCCATGCCATTATCTAGGCCTTGTTGGATGCTTTTATTGATGACATCAAAGACAGCGGCTTTGTTATCTTCGTTAAGTATCAAACCATTGAATAATGCATAGGCGCCATAGCCAACAACACGGTCTTTTGAGCCTGCTGTGTCACCGGAGTTACGAAGATCAAGTGTTTGAATTGACATGTTTTTCTCCTTCGCAAGCTTTAATAAACCACGCATTGGCATACACCCACAAGCCTGTTTTGAATCAATATTTTTATAATCAAATTTTTCGATTAGGCGAGTAGTGTTGCTGTCCGTTTCACAGGCTGTTTCATAATCAAGAAAATGACTTAAATCAGAGCTAATAACGATTAATGTTTCATCACCACCCCATAATTCTTTCAGGATTGTCGCAACTTGCTCAGGTTCAGCATCACCAACTAACAATGGAATTAGCGTGAAATCATTTAATACTTTTTGCAGAAAAGGGAGTTGTACTTCAAGGCTGTGTTCCTGTTCATGTGCGGCATCTGAAAATTGCACATAAGAATGATGTTCTAATTCTATTAAGACATCGGCATCTATCGATACATTACCAAGTGGTGTTGCAAAGTGTGTATTTGAAGGCAGGGCAATGCCTTTAACGTAAACTCGATGTGCGGGACCTAATAAAACGACTCGGGTAATTCGAGACTTTAATTTTTCGATATTTCTGTAAACATTGGCAGCGATCTGTCCTGAGTAGACATAACCCGCATGCGGCGCAATGATGGCCTTAGGTGGCGGTATATCGACATCACTGCCAGAGAGAAAATTATCCAATAGTGCATCCAGCTGACTCGCATTTTGTGGGTAGAAACTACCCGCAACCGCAGTTGGTCTTATGGAGAGTTGTCGCTGGTTTGTTGAGATTGTGATCATTTTGCCTAGATTTATATATTGATATTTAAATTATAGGACTAATATAAAAAGAACGTTATCTAAATTGATGGCGTAAAGGTAATAGATGGAAACGACTGTAAAAACTAAATACTGGCACACACTTGATGATGGTCGAGTGCAGTGCGATCTTTGTCCACGGGAATGTAAATTAAAGAACGGTCAACGTGGGCTTTGTTTTGTTCGTGCCTGTGAAGAAGATCAAATTGTCTTAACGACTTATGGACGTTCCAGTGGCTTTTGTATCGACCCAGTGGAGAAAAAACCTCTAAATCATTTCTATCCCGGCACATCGGTTCTTTCGTTTGGCACCGCGGGTTGTAATCTAGCCTGTAAATTTTGTCAAAATTGGGACATTAGTAAGTCACGCCAGATGGATACATTGGCTGATTCTGCTAGCCCAGAGACTATTGCGCTAGCTGCAAAAAACGCGAACTGCAGAAGTATTGCCTTTACTTATAATGACCCCGTTATTTTTCATGAATATGCAATTGATGTAGCCGCGGCATGTCATGAAAATGATATAAAAACGATTGCTGTCTCTGCGGGATATGTTTGTCCAGAACCCAGGGCAGAGTTTTATAAAGGTATTGATGCGGTAAATATTGATCTTAAGGCATTTACAGAAGATTTTTATCACCGCATTACAGGAAGTCATCTTGGTGCCGTATTGGAGACATTGTCATATATAAAGCACGAAACGGATGTTTGGCTTGAAATAACGAATTTAGTTATCCCTGACGAAAATGATTCAGATAAAGAGTTGAATCAAATGACGGAATGGATAGTTTCAGAACTAGGACCAGATGTACCGCTACATTTCTCAGCATTCCACCCCGATTGGAAAATGCGTGATAAACCCAAGACTTCATTGCAGAGTTTACAAAGGGCAAGGTCGATAGCCATTATGAATGGATTAAAATACGTCTATACGGGTAATGTCCACGATCGAGAGGGGGATACGACATTTTGTTATGAATGTGGAGGAGAATTAATTGTTCGTGATTGGTACGAGATTAAGGAGTGGTCTCTAGATCAAGCAGGGAAGTGCCCAACGTGCAACTCGACCTGTGCCGGTGTCTTTGATTCAGGCCATGGAAACTGGGGTTCAAAACGGGTTCCAATACAGTTAAACCAAGGTGGCTTATAGTAATTAAATCAATTGCATAAAGTGTCTTGAAAATGATCATCTAGCCCTGTACTATGCGCCAACTCTGATGCGGGGTGGAGCAGTCTGGCAGCTCGTCGGGCTCATAACCCGAAGGTCGTAGGTTCAAATCCTACCCCCGCTACCAATTACTATTTTGGTGGAATGCCCGACGCGCTTTGCGCTCATCTGGCCCGGTTGTTTACAACTGGCGAAGGTCGCAGGTTCAAATCCTGCCCCCGCTACCAAATATTTCAAGATATTTTGGTAAAGAAATGTTGAGGCCCCTGCTAAGGGGCTTTTTGCTATGTAGAGAGTGTAAATTGCAACCGTTAGAACATTAATAGGCAGCAATGATGAGATAATTGCTTATATAAGGTCGTCATGTAGCAGACCAGATATAAACTGGCTATAATTATCACACGTATTTTTAGATTTTAATAAGTGGGCCTTGAGCCCACTTTTTGTTTGCGACTTATGTATAGACAAAACCAAGCCTTACTCGATTTGTTCGAGCCAGAAGTAGCAGCAATCGGTTACGAATTATTGGGCATTGAGCTTACACAGAATGGTAATGGCTCAATTTTACGTGTCTATATCGATAAGGATGGCGGCATAGACGTTGATGATTGTGCAGCAGTCAGTCGCCAGCTTACTGGAATACTGGATGTTGAAGACCCAATCTCTGGTCACTATGATCTGGAAGTTTCATCACCAGGACTGGACCGACCATTGTTTACCGTTGAACAGTATAAAAAGTTCATTGGTGAAACAGTCAAGGTCAAGTTATATGAAAAATATAACGGCAGGAAACGTTTTATTGGAGTTTTAAATGCAGTTGATGACGAAGAAATTGTGATCGATTGTGAAGATGAGGAATACAAGGTGCCATTCAGATTAATTGAACGCGCTCGATTGGTTCCCCAGTTTTGATTTATTAAACGGTAGATTAAATGAACAAAGAAATTTTAATGGTTGTTGATGTTGTCTGTAACGAAAAAGGTGTCGCTAAAGACATTATTTTTGAAGCGATTGAGCTTGCTCTCGCAAGTGCAACCAAAAAACGTAATCGAGAAGATATTGAATCACGCGTCAGTATTGATCGTGAAACCGGCGACTATGACACCTTCCGGTGTTGGGAAGTGGTCGATGATGAACCTGAGTCATTAGAGGCGCCAACCAGACAGGTCAGCTTAAAAGATGCAAAAGAAAAACAATCTGACATTGAGATAGGTCAATTTATAGAAGAACCAATGCCTTCTGTAGAATTCGGGCGTATTGCAGCCCAAGCAGCGAAACAGGTAATTGTACAAAAGGTTCGTGAAGCTGAGCGTGCACAGGTTATCGACGCCTATGAGGATCGCGTTGGCGAGATGGTTAGTGGTGTTGTTAAGCGTTCCGAACGAAGTGGCGTGATTATGGACTTGGGAAATAATGCAGAGGCATTTATTCCTAGAGAAGACTTGATCCCACGAGAGGCGGTTCGTCCTGGCGATCGAATTCGAGCCTATTTGAAAGAGGTCAAACCTGAGGTAACACGCGGACCGCAACTATTTCTAAGCCGTACCGCACCAGAGCTCTTGATTGAATTGTTTAAAATTGAAGTGCCTGAAATCAATGAAGGTATGATTGATATAATTAATGGCGCAAGAGACCCTGGCGCCAGAGCCAAGATTGCCGTAAAGGCGAATGACCCAAGAATTGACCCTATCGGTGCTTGTGTCGGTATGCGTGGTTCGCGAGTGCAAGCAGTATCTAATGAACTGGGTGGTGAACGCGTCGATATCATTCTTTGGGATGAAAATCCTGCTCAATTTGTTATCAATGCCATGGCTCCAGCAGAAGTTGCCTCAATCATGGTTGATGAAGATGCGCACACCATGGATGTCGCTGTCGCTGAAGAGAATCTATCTCAAGCGATAGGCAGGGGTGGGCAAAACGTAAAGCTTGCTAGCGAATTAACTGATTGGGAACTTAATGTCATGTCCGTTGAACAAGCGGATGAAAAAAGTGAAGCCGAAGCGGAAACGTTACAAGCCATGTTTATGGAACATCTTGGTGTCGATGAAGAGATGGCTATAATCCTGGTGCAGGAAGGTTTTTCTAGCATAGAAGAAGTTGCCTATGTTCCCGAGAAAGAAATGCAGGATATAGAAGAGTTTGATGATGATTTAGTCAATGAACTACGTGAACGTGCCAAGGATATTATGTTGACACGTGCCATTGCTAATGAAGAAAAGTTGGGTGATGAAAAGCCTGCAGAAGATTTGTTGACTATGGATGGCATGGATGAATCCTTGGCTTTTGAGTTGGCTAGCAAAGGTGTGATATGCATGGAAGATTTGGCAGAACAATCCGTTGATGAATTAATGGATATAACTGGTATTGATAAAGATCGTGCCGGGGAATTAATCATGACTGCACGTATACCATGGTTTGAATCAGAAGAATCTAATAGTGAGAGTGCTAATTAATGCCTGAAGTTACTATCAGTGAGTTTGCCAGCGATGTGGGTGTGTCTGTTGAACGCATACAGGAACAACTAGTCGAGGCCGGACTTCCCAATAAAAAAGCTGATGAGGTCATTACCGAATCGGAAAAGTCTGAGTTATTGGGATTTTTAAGGAAAAAGCATGGAAAAGATGAAAATTCTGAACCACGCAAGATTACTTTACGCCGTAAAACTGTCAGTGAACTCAAAGTGCCAGTTGCGACTCAGGGCAGGGCAAAGCCACGCTCAAAAACAGTAAACATTGAATTTCGCAAACGTCGCACCTATGCAAAACGAGGCGATGTTGCTGAAACCTTAAAGCAGGAAGAAGACGCCGCAAAATTAGTCGAAGAGCAGGCGGCTGCGGAACTTGAACAACAACAGCAAGCAGTTGATGCCGAGGCAAAAGCTACTGAAATCCAAAGTGAAGCCCCTGTTGTCGAAGAAACTGTTGCTGCAGAAGAAATAGTCGAAGTAGAAACTGAAGCTGTAGTTGATACACCGAATGAAAGCGTTGAAGTAGAAGCAAGCATTCAAGCGAAGAGCGATGCCCATGTAGAGGAAGAAATCAATAAGGCACCAGAAACCGTTATAGCACCGCCAGTTGTACCGCCGCCAGTAGTTAAAGAAGCTAAACCATCGAATAAAGAAAAGGCGCGTAAAGAAAAAGCTCGACACGGACGACAAGAATTACATGTCGCTAGCAAAGGCTCTGGTAGAAGACGCAAAAAGGCCAGACATACGCCAGTAATTCATCAATCAGGGGATAATCAACACGGATTCGAAAAACCAACAGCACCGGTTACGAAGGAAATTGAAATTCCGGAAAGTATAACGGTCGCAGAACTGGCACAACGTATGTCTGTTAAAGGTTCTGAAGTAGTAAAAGTGATGATGGGTCTGGGTACTATGGCAACGATCAATCAAACCATTGACCAGGATACGGCAGGCATTGTTGTTGAAGAGATGGGACATAAGCCTAAATTCCAAAAGGATAATGCACTAGAAGAAGAAATGATTCAGGCTGCTCAGCAAGGTGGCGATCAAATCACTCGTGCACCGGTTGTAACTATTATGGGTCATGTTGATCATGGTAAGACGTCATTGCTAGATTATATTCGGCGTACCAAGGTAGCTGCTGGCGAAGCTGGTGGAATTACTCAACATATAGGTGCTTATCGGGTGACGACAGAGAATGGCGATATCACCTTTTTGGATACCCCTGGACATGAAGCTTTTACCGCGATGCGAGCCCGTGGTGCAAAAGTAACTGATCTGGTTATCATTGTCGTCGCGGCAGATGATGGCGTTATGCCTCAGACTGAGGAAGCTGTTAAACATGCTAAAGCAGCGGGTGTTCCTATCATCATTGCTGTTAACAAAATTGATAAAGAAAATTCAGATCCAGAACGAGTTAAACAAGAATTATCTAAATTTGAAGTTATTCCGGAAAGTTGGGGTGGCGACACACAATTTATGCCTGTCTCTGCACTGACGGGTGAAGGTGTTGATGAGTTATTAGAAAGTGTTTTATTGCAAACTGAGATTCTTGAATTACAGGCAATAGAAACGGGCCCGGCTTCAGGTGCTGTTATCGAGTCACGTTTGGATAAAGGTCGTGGTCCTATCGCGAGTATTCTTGTTCAAAATGGAACACTCAAGAAAGGTGATGTTATTTTAAGTGGCCATGAGTTTGGTCGTGTCAGGGCGATGATTGATGATAGCGGTGCTGAAGTGATTTCAGCAGGACCCTCTACACCAGTCGAAGTATTAGGTTTATCAGGCACACCTAATGCGGGTGATGAGATGCTGGTAGTACCAAATGAAAAGAAAGCTCGGGAAATTGCACTCTTCAGACAAGGGAAATATCGTGAAACGAAGATGGCACAACAACATGCATCTAAACTTGAAAATGTGATGAATCAAATGGAGGAGGGTGAAGTGTCTTCACTAAATCTGCTGATCAAAGCCGATGTCCAAGGTTCATCAGAAGCATTGGTAGATGCATTAACACGATTAAGCAATGATGAAGTAAGAGTAAATATTATTAGCAGTGGTGTTGGTGGTATAACAGAGTCTGATATCAACCTTGCAATGGCATCTAGTGGTGTCGTGATGGGATTTAATGTTCGGGCAGATGCAAGCGCACGTAAATTAATAGATGCAGAAGGTATTGACCTTCGATATTACAGTATTATTTACGATCTTATTGACGACGTTAAAGCTGCGCTTAGTGGGATGCTATCCCCTGAGATCAGAGAAGAGATTACCGGTGTTGCAGAAGTTAGAGAAGTATTCAAATCTCCAAAATTTGGCGATATAGCCGGTTGTATGGTGACAACTGGTCGTGTTAATCGAAATAATCCTATTCGTGTCTTACGCGACAATGTAGTTATTTATGAAGGAGAACTCGAATCCTTGCGTCGTTTCAAAGATGACGTTAATGAAGTCAAATCTGGGATGGATTGTGGCATCGGCGTGAAAAATTACAGTGATGTACAAGCGGGCGATCAGATCGAAGTGTTCGAACGAACCAGTGTTGATCGTAAGATCTAGCCATTAGTCATGCCGAAAGAATTTGGGCGTCACCAACGCGTAGCCCAGTTTATTAAAGAAGAACTATCTGTTCTTATTCAGCGCGATTTTCCTTTGAACGTACATGGCATGATTACGTTAGCGAATGTGGATGTTAGTCCAGATTTGAATAATGCCACTATTTATATTACTTCATTTAACAATAAAGATACGCACGAAGAATTAGTCAAAGAAATGAATGATCAAGCCGGTCATTTTCGTCATGAGCTTTCACGTATGATGACCACAAGAAGTGTGCCATCGATACGTTTTAAATATGATGAATCAATCGAGCGTGCACAGCGTCTCACTGACATTATCAACTCCGTCAGCCATAGCGATGAAGATGAATCAGATGGGTAGATCTCCCAAAAAACGTGGCAGAAATATCAATGGTATTTTAGTGCTGGATAAACCAGCAGGCATGAGTTCCAACGGCGCCTTGCAACATGTAAAACGACTTTATAATGCCAATAAAGCAGGACATACCGGTAATCTTGATGTGCCTGCGTCAGGCTTATTGCCTATATGCTTAGGTGAAGCAACTAAAGTCTCAGCTTATCTATTAGATTCGAGTAAAACTTATCGTGCAAGGTGTCGATTAGGCGCAACCACCACAACTGGCGATGCGGATGGCGAAGTACTCGTAGAAAAACCAGTGCCTGAATTGACTGAGACTGATATAAGACAGGCCTGCACTAAGTTTACCGGTGAAATAGAACAAGTCCCGCCAATGTATTCGGCGCTAAAGCACAATGGTAAAAGACTCTATGAGCTTGCTTACAAAGGTATTGAAGTTGAACGTAAAGCGCGAAAAATCACCATTCATAGAATAGACTTGCTTGAATTTAAGAATAACGAGTTCGAGATAGAGGTCTATTGTACAAAAGGCACCTATATTAGGACTTTGGCAGAAGATATTGGTGAAGAACTGGCTTGTGGCGCACATATTCTGACATTACGCAGATTAGGAGCTGGCCCTTTCCACGAAACTCAGATGGTGACACAAGCACAATTACAGGTTGTTGCTGAGGAAGGGATTGAACAACTGGATAAATTGTTATTGCCAATGGACTCAGCATTGACAGACATGCCCGAGATTCAATTATCTGAAGATGTGGCGTATTACCTCTGTCAGGGGCAAACGGTTACTGCCTCAGGTCTACCTAAATCAGGTCGATTAAGAATTTATGATCATTCTGCTAATTTCCTTGGTTTAGGTGAAGTTACAGAGGATGGAAGGGTTGCACCTAAGCGTTTGATTAATAAAGTGGAAACAGTAATAAGGGACTGAACAGAAACAATTTGATGTTTCGCTTGTTAGAGAGGATATGCGCGGGTACAATACGCGCGAATTTTGATATCAGTAGAGTTTGCGGGAGCATATAGAAAATGGCAATTAGTTGTGAGCAGAAAGCAGGAATAGTCAAAGATTATCAACGTGGTACAAACGACACCGGTTCTCCAGAAGTACAGGTCGCATTGCTGACCTCTCGCATTACTGACCTGTCAGGGCATTTCAAAGATCACAGCAAAGACCATCATTCTAGACAAGGTCTGTTACGCATGATTAATCAGCGACGCAAATTGCTAGATTATCTGAAAGATAAAGACCTGAATCGCTATCGCGATTTGATAGGTCGTCTTGGTCTGCGTAAATAATATTCTTTCTGGCGCATTTGCCAATGAAGAAACGATATCAATAAACCCGCTACTGCGGGTTTTAACGTTTTTATAATTTAAAAATCATCTTTAAATCAACATCAACATTTCTTGTTAGGGATAATCCATGAGCGTGGTCACAAAAGAATTTCAGTTCGGTAATCATAAAGTCACTCTAGAAACAGGCAGAATTGCCAGACAAGCATCCGGTGCTGTCATGGTGAGTATGGGAGACACAGTTTTACTGGTCACCTGTGTTGCTAAAAAAGAAGCAAGAGAAGGGCAAGACTTTTTTCCATTAACCGTCGACTATCAGGAAAAAACCTATGCCGCAGGTAAAATACCGGGTGGTTTTTTTAAGCGAGAAGGACGTCCATCAGAGAAAGAGACTTTAACTTGTCGATTAATTGATCGACCTATTAGACCTCTTTTCCCGAAAGGGTTTAAAAACGAAGTTCAGATTATTGTGACGGTCATGTCTCTTGATCCTGATATTAACCCTGATATCCCAGCTATTATTGGTGCCTCGGCAGCTATCAGTCTAACTGGAGCACCTTTTAGTGGTCCTGTAGGCGCTGCACGTGTTGGTTATATTGATGGAGAGTACGTACTTAATCCGTCATATACAGCATTAGATGATTCGCAACTGGAATTGGTTGTTGCCGGTACTGATACATCAGTACTTATGGTTGAGTCTGAAGCGAAGCAATTGTCAGAAGATATTATGTTAGGCGCTGTTATGTTTGGTCATGAACAGTTTCAAGTCGTTATTGAAAATATCAAGGCCATGGCTGCAGATGCAAACACCAAATCTTGGGATTGGACTGCAAAGGAAAAAGACGAAGCACTAGGAAATGAAGTTCAATCGCGCGCGGGTGATTTAGTGCGTGAAGCCTATAGCATTCAAGACAAGCTTGAACGTCAAGAACGTCTGCGTGAAATTAAGAAAGAAGTTGTTGAAGGAATGACTGAAGGCGAAGACGCTCAATGGTCTGCCGGAGTGATTGCAGGTGAGATAGAAGCACTCGAAAGTCATATTGTTCGTAGCAGTGTCTTGTCAGGTGAAAATCGCATCGATGGACGTGATTCAAAAACGATACGTCCGATAACTGTCGAAACGGGTATATTACCTCGTACACATGGTTCAGCTTTATTCACTCGTGGTGAAACACAGGCAATTGTCGTTGTTACCTTAGGCACACAACGTGATTCACAGATTATTGATGCCATTGAAGGTTCTTTTAAAGATCCTTTTATGTTCCATTACAATTTCCCTCCATTTTGCGTGAATGAAACCGGTCGTGTTGGCACGCCAAAACGTCGTGAGATTGGTCATGGTCGTTTAGCGAAACGCGGTATTTTAGGTGTTATGCCTGATATGGAGGAATTTCCATATTCTATTCGTGTTGTTTCAGAAATTACGGAATCCAATGGTTCAAGTTCTATGGCCTCAGTTTGTGGTAGTAGTCTGGCGTTAATGGATGCTGGTGTTGAGTTGGATGCCCCTGTAGCGGGTATTGCTATGGGATTGATTAAAGAAGCTGACAAGTTTGTTGTTCTTTCAGACATTATGGGTGATGAAGATCACTTAGGTGATATGGACTTCAAGGTAGCTGGTTCTGAAAATGGTATTACGGCCTTGCAAATGGACATCAAGATTGATGGTATTACCAAAGAAATTATGCAAGTTGCTTTGACTCAGGCTAAAGAAGGCCGTTTGCATATCTTGGGTAAAATGAATGATGTTCTAAAAGTTCATAATGAAGAAATGTCAGAATTTGCGCCGCGCATAACGACAATAAAGATTCATCCAGATAAAATTCGTGACGTCATTGGTAAAGGTGGTGCAACCATCCGAGCAATCACTGAAGAAACAGGCGCTACGATTGATATTGATGATGATGGTATGGTCAAGATTGCCGCTACTGATAAGGCTGCTGGTGATGCCGCATTAAAACGTGTTGAACAAATTACCGCCGATATCGAAGTTGGTAAAATTTACGAAGGCAAGGTTGCTAAGTTAATGGATTTTGGTGCTTTTGTGAACATATTGCCCGGTAAAGATGGACTGGTACATATTTCACAAATTTGTGAAGAACGAGTTGAGAATGTCAGCGACAAACTCAGCGAAGGTGATGTAGTAGAGGTGAAGGTTCTTGAGGTCGATAGACAAGGACGAGTTCGCCTAAGCATGAAGGCAGTTCATGAAGCCGAGGCTACTACTAGCGAATAGAATAAATACCTTAGAGTTAATTTAAAAGGGGCTTTTAGCCCCTTTTTTTATACCAGAGATTTAACTAACCTAACATGCTTTATAAACGTTAATACTCATGATGTAAGTAGATGCACTGTTATGGAATGGATATAGATACGATAGTTGGGAATCTAATGGTTTTCCGTAAGACAAAATAAAAGAAATATTAGTACCTGATTTGTTTCAGGCTCTATTTCTATAAATGGAAGTAATCTGGTGATTATTTTTTATGGCTTTTTAATTTCGCTATTTTGCCTTCAATCTCATGATATTCAGACCAATCGATATCGTCCCAATCACCTTGATCAGCTTTACTTGCAGCATTTAATTTTATTTTTGCCATCTGCAGGTACAAGTCTGCAATATCATGCTTTCCCTTATTGTCGTATTTCTTTGCTTTTTCCTGATATTTATAAGCGGTGTCTCTAAAATCATCACCACTATTAGAATTACCTTCAGCGACAGAGGTGTTAACAAGTACAAATGATAGCAAAACAGTGATAAATAATTTCATGGCCAGATACCTGTTTCGTGTGTATGTCACCAGCATAATCAATTTTCTCTAATCCACAATTTTTGATAGTCAATTATGTGATTGATTTCGAATATTTCGATTTTAGGAGTTTGAATTATAGAAAATGAGCCATGCAATAAGCATGGCTCCAAAGCTTAACAAATCACGGGGCAGAGAGGCTGTTAAGCTTTAAGCTGCTTTGATTTGTTTTGAAGCCAAATAAGCTTCTAAATCATCTGCTGTACCAATTAACTTACCACCAATGAATACTTGTGGAGTTGTTGTTGCGCCAGATAATGCACGTAGTGAACGACTGGTAATTCCTTGTCCAAGTTCAATTTCTTCGTAAGGCATGTTGTGCTCATCCAGAGCTTTTCTGGCTCGTTCACAATGTATACAGCCTTTTCGCGATATAATTGATACAAACCCTGGTTTAATTGCGTCTGAATTTATGTGATTCAACATCGTATCTGCATCAGAAACTTCAAACGGGTCGCCTTCAACTTCAGGCTCAATGAACATTTTTTCAATAACTTTATCTTTCACCAGCATTGAGTAGCGCCAGGAACGGTCGCCAAAGCCAAGGTCTTTTTTAGCGACCAATAAACCCATTCCATCTGTAAATTCACCATTACCATCAGGTAATACGGTTACATTGTCTGATTCCTGTGCTTCTTTCCATGCATTCATGACGAAGGTGTCATTAACGGATATGCAGATGATGTCATCAACACCATTTTGTTTAAACACAGGTGCTAGCTCATTAAATCGTGGTAGATGAGTGCTCGAGCAAGTTGGTGTAAATGCACCAGGTAATGAAAAAACAATTACAGTTTTACCTGAGAATAGGTCTTCTGTTGTTATATTTTGCCAACTTCCATCTTCGATAACACGAAAAGTGACGTCAGGGATGGTTTTACCTTCTCTATTTTCTAACATGAATAAGCTCCATAAGGGTTAAAGTTTCAGTGCATGCATATTAGGTTAAAACAATAAGCTTATGAATTTGATTGTATTTATGGGCTTGATAGTAGAAAACTATCAAAGGATGTCTCTAATGTAACTGACTACCCTTAGTTCTTTCACCGAACTTCCCAATCTGCCATTCTGAACGTTCGATACTCTGTGTCAGCAGTGAATAAAACATATAGAGCAAGGTTTCATTCAAGGTCAAGGTTATGCCTTGTTTGTTTTCTGATTGGAGTTCAAGAATCAGGTTCCCACTAGTGTCGGTTCCTGTCTTTATACCAAAGGCTAATACTCCTTGTTCACCTAATGGTCGAGTTTTCGGTTTTTCTTCAGCGTAGGGTTTTTCAAAAGCGCCTTCTGTATAAAGTTTTTTGGTTTCTTTCTTAGAACTTAATGATGTTGTTCCGCCACGATTTTCGATTTCTTTATCAAGAATATCGAGTAACAGTTTTGTAAAGCGACGTGTTAACCAGATCAGGTATTCTTTGTTATTTTCTGTTGATGTGCGAATTAGGATTCTATCTTCCTTATTTGAATATTGAGCATTGATTTGATGAAGTTTGTCAGTCATAGAGGTTTATAATTTACCTTGTTTACATAAGAAAATCTTGGTTCTGCTTTATAGTATCTATTTTTGTTAGATAATATTGTTGTAATCACAATATGATACTGGATGATTAAAGATATAGATCAGCTGATTTTTTAATGCCAATAAAATTATAAACGCTCAATATGCAAACTCGTAGTATTTTGTTATTACCTATAGGCGCAATTGTAGTTTCCGTTATTGCCTTATGTTACCCATGGTTATTAGCCGATTATGGTAAGGCTATAGTTCCGATGTTAGGCGTCGTTATGTTCTCAATGGGCATGACCCTTAAACCTGCTGATTTCAAACGTGTATTAGATGAACCGATGCTAATTGTTGTGGGTGTTTGTTTACAATATATCTTGATGCCTTTCATAGCGTGGTCGTTGTCACTATTGTTAGGTTTGCCGGTTTTACTAGCAACAGGGTTGATTCTGGTTGGTGCTTGCCCAGGGGGAACCGCATCAAATGTTATATGTTTTCTGGCGCGTGGTAATGTGGCACTCTCAATATCATTAACAGCAATTTCTACCTTGTTAGCAGCGCTGTTAACACCGTTAATCATGTTGTTTTATGCCGATCAAAGTATTGATGTTCCTGTTCTCAATATGATGAAAAATCTTTTGCTAATTGTAGTCTTGCCGGTTCTATGTGGTGTCTTGATCAATTCTTTATTCCAACAACAAATTCAGAAAGTTAAATTATTTTTACCTTTACTTTCTGTATCATTTGTCATTTTTATTATAGGTGTGATAGTTGCAAAAAATCAGACGCAGATAACTGAGTTAGGAGTCTTGTTATTTGTAGCAGTTGCTTTACACAATCTTTTGGGATTAATTACCGGCTATAGTATTCCAAAGTTGATGGGCTATGATGAGACGATATGTAAAACGATTTCGATTGAGGTTGGCATGCAAAACTCGGGCTTAGCAGTGGTATTAGCAAATCAATATTTTACCGCTTTGGCTGCATTGCCCGGCGCGCTTTTTAGTATCTGGCACAACATTAGTGGTTCAATCATGGCCGTTATTTGGTCAAACAATAAGCTAGGAACAACTGACGTACATAAACATGATTAATCAATGTAGTACAGTTCTTGATTGGATTAGATACGATAGCTTTATATTCTTAATCATTTTATTAATCTGTTCAGGATGTTCAAAAAAAGAACCATCCTATTTCCCCCTCAGTGATGGTCATAAATGGCGTTACGATGTCGTGTTAGAAACACGGGATGGAGTACAGAAACAAAAATACATCCTCAATAATCTTGGTGAAAGTGAATTAGATGGCAAGCCGGTATATTTACGACAGTCTCTCGATGGCACTGTTTTGTACTATTTAGATTCTAATGAAGGCATTTATTATCTAGGCAGCATAAATGACAAGAAAATTAAGCCTGAATTTAATAAGGATAAACAATTAGTTGTTCCTAAACCACATGTGATGAATACAACATGGGAACAATCGACTACAACAAAGTTATTAAAGAAAACAGGGCCTCCACAGAAAACAGTATTTGAAATTTTTGCGAAAGTGGATTTAGAGGCAAAGATTGTATCTCTAGACGATGTAGTTAATGTTCCAGCAGGGCGTTTTAAAAATTGCATGAAAATCACAATGAGTGGTTCGTCATTTAAAGATGCAGGAAACTATATTGGTCTAACGCTAGTGAACGTAGAACAAACTAGCTGGTTTGCTCAAGGTGTTGGTCTGATTAAAATGGAGCGGATTGAAACAACGAAAAGTGATGCCTTGGATAAGGGGACATTACTTATAGAATTGGCAGATTTTGAGGCAGATTAGAGTAATAGTTTTCAGGAGGGCTTTCTCAAATCAATAATTCGTTCCTCAGTGACGAGGACATCCAAAGAAATGTCAGTTTCTTCGGTTGGTAATTGTTCAACCAACTGAGTTTCGAATGCAATGCCGATTTTTATATTCACTTTATTTTGAGAGAACCAACGATCATAGTAGCCCTTGCCATAGCCGAGTCGTTCTCCATTAACCGTAAACCCGACGCCAGGGGTGATAGCAATATCGAAGGGTCCAGATGCTGAAAGATTCAATTTTGGAGTCAAAATACCCATAGCGTCAGGTTCCAAATCGGATAAATCAGATAGTGGAACGGCGATCATCTCAGATTTATCTACTATCTTGGGTACGGCAATCGCTAGATTTCGGTCTAAAAAGCCATTTATCAAAGCGTGGGTTTCGACTTCGCTGAGGTATGAGATATAGCAAAATATGTTTTTTGCGTGATTAAATTCATCTATTTCAGATAAGTATTCACTAATTTGCTGACTCTTCTCCTTGCGTTTACTCTCAGAGACAAGTTCTCGGCGTTTTTTTAAGCGGGTTCGCAAGTGTTTTTTTTGTTCATGTATATTCATAGGTATCAATAAAATAGCTATATTAATCAGTATATTATAACAGTATTGTGAATATACTTTTAATAAAGATAATTTGTTCTTTATTATGCTTATCTAGCTTTAAAGCCAGTGGTATTTTACATCTCGTTAAAGTACTGTCTTTACTTTCTTTTTTGGTGTTTTTACGTACAATAGCGCCTTTTTTCGGATGGGTATTTTCTACCCGTTGTAAATTTCAGAATAAATGAGGTCATCAGACTGATGGTAACAATTAGAATGTCTCGAACAGGCTCAAAGAAAAAGCCTTTTTATCACATTGTGGTAACAGATAGCCGCAACAAACGTGATGGTCGTTCATTAGAACGTCTTGGTTTTTTCAATCCTACCGCTGCAGGCCAGGAAGTTCCTTTGAAGCTTGATATGGAACGTATCGATTACTGGGTATCGCAAGGTGCACAGACGTCTGATCGCGTAGCGAAATTGATTAAAGATAACGCAGCAGCAGTTGCAGCGGCGTAGTTAATAGTTTTAAAGAAAGTTTATTGCTTAAATTCTTTAGGAATCTAGGCAATATATTAACCGGCATTTAACTTAATGCAGGAAAATGAAAACCCAATTATCGTCGGCCGTATTGGCGGTGTGTATGGCGTACGAGGCTGGTTAAAGATTGAATCGTACACCAGACCTAAAGAAAACATTTTTACTTATTCCCCCTGGTATATTCATGTGGATTCAAGTTGGAAAGAAGTCGACATCGAAGATTTTCAACAACGTGGAAGTGGCCGACTACTAGTGAAAATGACAGGGGTAGATACGCCTGAAGCAGCACGAGAGTATGTTCGTTGTAAATTGGCGGTGACACAGACCGTATTGCCAGCACTAAACGAAGGTGAATATTACTGGCATGACCTAATGGGTCTTGAGGTTTTTAATCAAGATAACATTAGTCTAGGTAATGTTAAGGATATTGTTGAAACGGGTGCTAATGATGTGCTTGTTATCAAGAAAGTCGGCGAGAAAAAAGCTAAGACGCTAATTCCGCTTATAATGGAAGTATTTGTAAAACGAGTCGATTTGGTTGCCAAGACAATGCACGTCGACTGGCTTATTGAAGAATAATGTATCAACTGGATGTCATAACGCTTTTCCCGGAGATGGTTTCCACGGTGTTTGAGCACGGCGTTATTGGACGAGCAGTAACAGATAGTTTGCTTGAGTATAGAGCATGGAATCCTCGAGATTTCAGTTGCGATAAACACAAGACAGTAGACGACCGTTCTTATGGTGGTGGTCCGGGTATGGTAATGATGTATGAACCTGTGAGTTCAGCTATTACCAAGGCCAAACAGGCGCAACCGGCAAGCAAGGTGATATATTTATCACCACAGGGAAGGCGACTGGATCAGGATGGTGTTCTTGAACTGTCTGAACGTGATGGGATGATATTGGTCTCCGGACGATATGAAGGTATCGATGAGCGGCTCATAGAATCTGAAGTAGATGAGGAATGGTCAATAGGTGATTATGTCCTCAGCGGCGGTGAACTGGCTGCAATGGTACTAATTGATAGTGTTTGTCGGACCTTGCCTGGTGTCTTGGGGCATGAAGATTCAGTTAATGAAGATTCATTTGTTGACGGTTTGCTGGACTATCCGCATTATACGCGCCCTGAGCAGATAAATGGCCATCAGGTGCCCGAAGTATTACTCAGTGGGAATCATGAGCATATACGTCGTTGGCGCTTAAAACAGGCTCTTGGCAAGACCTGGCAGGTAAGACCAGATTTAATTGAGTCTATTGAACTGGATGAAGAACAAAAAGGATTGTTGCAGGAATTCATTACTGAATCTGAACAATCTAATAGTTAATAACAAGTAATAGTGATTGGAGTATGAAAATGGCGAACATAATCGAACAACTCGATGCCGAGCAGATGACACGTGAAATACCTGAATTTGGTCCAGGCGATACTGTTGTAGTTCAGGTGAAAGTAAAAGAAGGTCAACGCGAACGTTTACAGGCCTTTGAAGGTGTTGTCATTGCGGTCAAAAATCGTGGTCTGAATTCAGCATTCACCGTGCGTAAGATTTCCTATGGTGAAGGTGTTGAGCGTGTTTTCCAGACATACAGCCCCAGCGTAGCCGAGATTCAAGTTAAACGCAGAGGTGATGTACGACGTGCAAAACTGTATTACATGCGTGACCTTCGCGGTAAAGCAGCACGTATTAAAGAGAAAATTAAGGTTAAAAAATAGTTTTCCAAACAAGTCTCTTAAGCCGGACTGGTTAGTCCAGTCCGGTATCTGTAATATCTGGTTTATTAATTCTACTGTCGACCAGATCCTTGAAAATAAAATATCCACAAGATTTCGATAGAACCCAACAATACCTATTTAGACAGTGGGTTGCTTGAATATGAGTCTTGCTTCTGAACAGCAAATCGGCATTTCAAACAAATCTAATCAAGTTATTGATTCTTTCCTGGATACATTGTGGATGGAACGAGGCTTAAGCAAAAATACACTTTCCGCATATCGCAGTGATCTGACGCATTTTTCAATATGGCTCCAGCCTAAAAAAGTTGACTTAATCAAAGCAGAAACCAAAGACATCCTTGCTTACTTATCATCATCTGAAGCTGCTTCTGCCAGAACCGTCGCGCGTAGATTATCCAGTTTACGACGCTTATATGAATATCTATTAAGAGAAGATCATATAAAGCAAAACCCGGTAAGTAATGTTGACGCGCCAAGACTTGGACGAACACTACCAAAATCTCTAACCGAAGCTGAAGTAGAAGCACTACTTAATGCCCCTGATACAGAGAAAGCTGCAGGGGTGAGAGACAAAACCATGCTTGAGCTACTCTATGCTACAGGCTTACGTGTATCCGAACTCGTTGGTTTAACAATTCAGCAAGTCAACTTAAGGCAAGGTGTCGTGCGTGTGACAGGGAAAGGAAACAAAGAGCGTTTAGTACCGATGGGAGAAGAGGCTAATTCATGGCTTGAACGTTATTTATCATCAGCACGTAGTGAAATTCTTAACAATGCCTTAAGCGATGCAATGTTTCCGAGTAACCGCGGTAAAGCGATGACGCGTCAAACTTTTTGGCACATGGTCAAACGTTATGCAAAAGTCGCCGAGATCAAAAAAACATTATCACCACATGTTCTGCGCCACGCATTCGCTACACACTTAATAAACCATGGTGCCGATCTAAGGGTCGTGCAGATGTTGTTAGGACATAGTGATATATCTACCACACAAATTTACACACATGTGGCAAGAGAACGTTTGAAAGAGCTACATGCCGAACATCATCCTAGAGGATGAACTGATTATGAATTATGGTGCTGCGGCAGTACTGAAAATGCTTCTTCAAGCGTAGTTAAGCCATCTGCAACCTTTTGTGCTGCTCCAATCTTCAATGACCGCATACCCGTCTTTATTGCGATCTCACGTAAGGTATCCAGGTTTGTTTGTGCTGAAACATTTTCTCGCAGCGTTGAATTCATTCTTAATATTTCATAGATAGCGGTGCGCCCCATATAACCTGTATGGCGACATTCGTCACAGCCAACAGGTTTGTAAATTTTGGCAGGCATTTTTAATTTATTAGGATGAGAAAACTCAATCCAACTTTGTTTATCTGTTGCGATCATTTCTTTGCAATGTACGCATAATGTTCTTAATAGTCTTTGAGCAATTACGCCTTGCATAGTCGCGTTTAATAGAAAAGGTTGTATGCCTATATCTATCAGGCGTGTTATTGCAGAAGGCGCATCATTGGTATGTAAACTAGATAAAACAAGATGACCGGTTAATGCTGCCTGAATGGCAATATCGGCAGTTTCCTTATCACGAATTTCGCCGATCATTATAATGTCGGGGTCTTGTCTAAGTAATGTTCTGACACCGGATGCAAAATCAACGCCGATGGTGGGTTGTACCTGCATTTGATTGAACTGTGGGTCAACCATTTCGATAGGATCTTCAATCGTGCAGATATTAATTTCTGGACGGGAGATTTGGTTAAGCGTTGAATATAAAGTAGTTGTTTTACCTGAGCCGGTTGGACCTGTAATTAGAATAATACCATGTGGGTTATCCACCATTTCAATTAGTTGTGCCTGGTCATGATTAGTAAAACCAAGTTCCTTGTAACTTTTTACCAGCATCTCAGGATCAAAGATTCTGATGACCAGTTTTTCACCAAAAGTAGTGGGCATGGTTGATAATCGCATCTCAACTTCTTTGCCAGAGGGCGTGACCGTTTTAACTCTTCCATCCTGTGGTCTGCGGCGATCAGTAACATCCATTCGACCAAGAGACTTTAGCCGACTTGTAATAGCTCCCATAAGAACGATAGGTAGCTCGTGTACGACATGTAAGACACTGTCTATGCGAAAACGTATTCGGCCTTTTTCACGTCGTGGCTCAAGATGAATATCACTGGCACGTTGCTCAAATGCAAATTGTAATAACCAATCTACAATACTAACAATGTGCTGGTCATTGGCATCAGGTTCTCCTGATGTACCTACCTTGACTAATTGTTCAAAATTTTGAATCAGGGCAATCGGCTCATCTCTTTTTTCTTTTATTGCCCCGATAATAGTTCTGCTTACACCATAAAATTCGATTAGGTAACGCTCAAGATCTCTGGGATTAATAATGACGCGATTAATCTTGAGATTAGCAATGCGCGCTAATTCACTTTCCCATGCTGTTATAAAGGGTTCGCATGTGGCGATGGTGAGCTCTGTTTTGTTTACTTCAACGGGTAGTATTTTTAATTTAGCGGCATAGGCTTGAGATACGACCGATGTGATTTTCTGAATATCAGTTTTTAGAGGGTCTATGCGCAAATAAGGTTGATTTACTTTCTCTGCGAGCCATTTTGTCAGTGTTTCAAGACTGAGTGGATAACTGGGTTTGTTTGATGTTTGCCAGCCTTGTTCGGCTATAGCTATTAAAGGATGGATTTGTACTTTAGTTTGCTCTGCACTGACATTAGAAAGTTGGATGCGCTGCTGTTTGTTAATAAGGCCATCTTTTTCCAATAAATCAAGGATATAACCAAGTGTTAGCTTTACTTCTGATATTTGTGTTTTGCTAGAGTTATTCATCTAAACCCATGTTTTTAACTACTTAATTTATTAATTATGACTTTATCACGTTAAAAACGACACATCGAATTTTAAAACTGAAAGAAGCTTTTTAATGTAAGGGAACAGAAGCCCTGTATAATGGTCTGATATTTTTATGTGTTTCATATTTACTATTACAAGCAGTGAGGGTTGAATATTTTGTTCAGGAGTTTATATGCAGTTTCGTAAGTTTTTATTGATAGGTTTATTTATTTCATTTTCAGCTTTAGCCGAAGGTGAACTTGACGCTGAGCTAAGCAAAGCTTTATCAAGGTTGCTTCCGGATGTTGAAATAGACAATATTTCACCAACACCTATCAGTGGGCTTTATCAAGTTGTGATTGGATCTGACATTGTTTATATGTCACGTGATGGAAAATATGTCATTAAAGGTGAAATACTGGATCTTGAAGAACGTCGGAATCTAACAGAAGACGTTCGCGCTGGAGCCAGAGTGAGTATTTTAGATGACATTAAGAAAGATGATTACATCGAGTTCTCATCTGAAAATATGCAAGATGCAATTTATGTATTTACTGATGTTGATTGTGGTTATTGCAGAAAGCTGCATCTTGATGTTCCTGAATTGAACTCGTTGGGTGTATCTGTTCGTTATTTAGCTTATCCCAGGGCAGGTGTTGATTCCGCAGCAGGCCACGAAATGAGTAATGTCTGGTGTGCCAAAGACAGACAAAAAGCATTAACAGCGGCAAAGAACAGGGAGCCTGTCGAAGCAAAACCTTGTGATGACCCTGTTGCAGAACAATATGCCTTGGGACAAAAACTCGGCGTACGTGGGACTCCAGCAATATATCTACAAAATGGCAGGATGCTTCCTGGCTATATGCCACCAGATGATATTGTTAAACAGCTCAATCGATAATTGTACAAAACTATTATTCCGTATTAAGGCCTAATCCTTTTAATGATTTGATAATAGCTGTAGAGATACGGTCATCTTTTTCATTATTGATCACCTTGATGGGCAAAAAGTCCAAATCGTAAGCGCACCACAAATAAGTCTCTTGTTTACTATTTAATTTATGACGGGCAAGTTTCATGGTATTGAATTCGCCTAGTGGAGTTTTAATTATTTCATCTGCTAGATATTCAAATTGATATTCCTTTATTTTGCCTCCATCAGCAATGAAATAACTTTTTGGAATAGTGCCTGATTTTAAATCAGACATAATCGTTAATTGATAGAGTAGTTTATCAAGGACTCCTGGCTGAGTTTGCATATGCCATGTCGAATCATTGACACTATTTACAATTCGTTTTGTTTGCCAATTAAAATTAATGTCAACGTCGCGTCTTTTCTTCCCTTTGGTGCGGTTGTATGTGTAGTGTAGGGGGGTGAAGTTTGATTCGATTAAGTCCCAGTTGCTAACTTCGAGGACGTGGACCTTTTTGAAAAGTGCAATAAAACCGGTGGTTTTACTCTCAGAATGAAATGCATATTTGCCATCATCTTTTTGAAAAAAGCGACGTTCCATAAGCCCGACTTTCATATCGTTACTATATAAAGTGTAGTTCACCTCAAAAAAACCCGGAATTTCATTGTCTGCAATACAAATTGATGTATAAAACAGCAAGTAAAGTAAAAATAGACGCTTTTTAACCAACATATTGAATACTATGATAATTATCGTGTGTTAAAATTTCTTATTTAGACCAAAGTAAAGAGTATTAGTTGTAATGCAAGAAATAGTTTTTAAGCCTAGTAGCACGACAAAAGTCTTAGTCGTCGGCGACATTATACTAGATCAATATATATATGGTGATACCAGCCGGATTTCACCAGAAGCACCAGTGCCCGTTGTACGCGTAAAAAATATGGAAGAGCGCCCCGGGGGTGCTGCCAATGTTGCCATAAACATCTCATCACTGGGAGTAAATACGCAACTATTGGGAATAACGGGACAAGATGAAGCCTCAAGAAGACTGGAAGAAATTCTTGGAGAAAAAAATGTGTCATGTCATTTTATTCATCAGGATGGTTTCCAAACCATTACAAAACAACGTGTACTGAGCCAACATCAACAATTACTCAGACTCGACTATGAAGAAGAATCAAACACGCCTGAAACAGGTGTCCTCATTGAGCAATATTTGCAGCTACTCGAATCAGTTGATGTCGTCGTTTTATCAGATTATGCAAAAGGAAGTTTAACGAAAGTACAGACACTTATTAAACATGCCAAAGATAAGAATATTACTGTTTTAGTTGATCCGAAATCGTCTGATTTTAGTTGTTATTCTAGCGCAAGTATTATTACGCCTAACCTAAAGGAACTTGAAGTGGTTGTTGGCGATTGCAAGACTAATGAAATTCTAATTAGCAAAGCAGAAGAGCTCAGAAAAAAACTAGAGTTGGATGCAATTTTGGTGACTCGTGGCGAGAAGGGCATGACTTTATTTCGTGAACAACAAAAGCCATTGCATCTCAAGGCACAAACACATGAGGTCTATGATGTTACGGGCGCTGGAGATACGGTGATAGCCTCGTTAGCTGCAGCAATAGCTTCTGGTTATGAATTGGAACAAGCAACTTTCCTAGCTAATACTGCAGCAGGACTAGTTGTAGAAAAACTTGGAGCAGCGACAATCTCCGCAGAGGAATTGAATAGTGCCAGCACGAGCAAATACCAAACGCAGGTTTTATTAGATAACAATTCAGCATTAGAAGTGGTTAATGGGGCTAAACGCAAAGGCGAGCAAATAGTTATGACCAATGGATGTTTTGATATCCTCCATGCAGGACACATTAACTATTTAATAAAAGCAAGAACTCTGGGAGATCGTTTAATAGTTGCAATAAATGATGATGATTCTGTAAAAAAATTAAAAGGCAGTTCAAGACCGATTAATGCACTAAAAAATAGAATGACAGTTTTAAATGCCTTAGCCTGTGTTGATTGGGTTGTAGCATTTAATGAAGATACTCCCGAAAAACTAATTTCATTAGTTCAACCAGACTTTCTTGTTAAAGGTGGCGATTACACAGAAGATCAAATTGCTGGCGCAGCAAGTGTTAAAAAATCGGGTGGTGAAGTTGTCATCTTACCTTTTGAAGACGGTTGCTCAACATCATCAATGTTAGAAAAAATAATAGAAAATAATTAGAGGCCATCATGATCGTTGTTACTGGAGGAGCGGGGTTTATAGGTAGTCAACTTGTGGCTGGGTTAAATAAACTTGGCAGGAAAGATGTTATTGTTGTTGATGATCTAAGTGATGGGAAAAAATTTGAAAATCTGGTTGTAAACAATATTGCTGATTATTTTGATAAGACAGAATTTAGACAATTAATAGAAAGACGCGGCAGTTTGTGCGATCAAATTGAACTTATCTTTCATCAAGGTGCTTGTTCCACAACAACAGAATGGAATGGGCAATACATGATGGATAATAATTACACCTATTCAAAAGAACTTCTGCATTTTTGTCTTGAGCGCGAACTCCCTTTTATTTATGCATCAAGCGCGGCAGTTTATGGCATTGATTCAAAATTCATTGAAGAACCAGAACATGAGAGCCCTATCAATGTCTATGGATATTCAAAGTTGTTATTTGATAATTATATTAGAAATTTAAAATCAAAAATAAACTCACAAATCGTAGGTTTACGTTATTTTAATGTTTTTGGTTCTGGTGAGTCGCATAAAAATAGTATGGCGAGCGTCATTTATCATTTTAATAATCAAATTAAAGAAACAGGCACGTTGAAGTTGTTTGAGGGCAGTCACGGATATGCTGATGGAGAACAGCTGAGAGATTTTATATCTGTTGATGATGTTGTTGACGTTAATTTATGGCTTATGAATAAGCCCGATGTCTCAGGAATATTTAATGTTGGTACAGGCCAATCTAACAGTTTTAATAATGTAGCTAATGCCGTTATTGATTGGCACAAAAAAGGTGAAATAAATTATATTCCATTCCCGGATTCCCTGAAGGAAAGTTATCAAAGCTTTACTGAAGCGAATTTAGTTAAATTACGTTCTACTGGATATGAGCAGGAATTCACTTCATTAAAAAATGGCGTGAATTCATATTTAAGTATTCTCAATTCAAAATGAATTTAAATATAAAAAATATTTAAACAATTGCGATATCTTTATACTTTTATAATTTACTTGCTCGTTCCTGTCGTCCTATTAAGGCTTTTTTTGCTTGGATCAAAAAATCCTGCTTATAGGCAAAGATGGAAAGAACGGTTTGGTTTCCTGTCTTGGAACAATGTAGATGATCCCGTCATATGGATCCATGCGGTGTCCGTCGGAGAGGTTAATGCTGCGACCCCCATTATTAATAATGTACTAGATGAATATCCAAACCATTTACTATTGGTTACGACAGTTACCCCTACTGGGGCAATTACCGTTGAAAAACAATTTGGCAATAATGTTAGGCATTGTTATCTGCCCTATGATTTGCCGTATTCAGTCAAAAAATTTCTCAATGTAGTTAAACCTTCAGTTTTGATAACGATGGAAACTGAAATATGGCCAAATCTTTATCAAGCTTGTAAGAATTTAAATATACCAATTCTTATAATCAATGCGCGGTTAAGCCAAAAATCGGAAAAAAGATATCGCTTGGTGTCAACGTTAATGCAAGAAACTCTAAGCCTTGTCGATATTATTGCTGCGCAAACAAGCAGTGATGCTGAGCGGTTTATTTCATTTGGTGCGGTGCGTGAGAAAGTTTTCGTAACTGGGAACTTGAAGTTTGATATCAATGTGCCACCAAGTATCAAAGAACAAGCGCAATCACTAAAGCGATACTTTTCTGTCAATCGGCCCATTTGGATAGCTGCGAGTACTCATGACGGTGAAGATGAAATCATCTTGAATGCTCATATTAATATAATGAAAGAATTTTCTGACGCAATATTGATTATTGCGCCACGTCATCCAGAGCGATCTGATAAAATTGCATTACTTTGTAAAAACCGGGCATTAAATTTTGTTAAACGCAGCAACCAAAAGACGTTTACAAGTGATCATGCTGTGTACTTACTGGATACATTAGGTGAGCTTCAATTACATTATGCGGCATCGCAAGTAGCATTTGTAGGTGGTAGTTTGGTAACAACAGGCGGGCAAAACATGATGGAACCGGCTAGTTTAGGTTTGCCAGTCATTACTGGACCACATACGTTTAATTTTACAGAAATAACTGAACTACTCTCAGCACAAGATGCCCTGATACGTGTCTCAGATGAGCAGCAGCTAAAGCAAGAAGTTTGTATGCTTTTGGCTGATGCTAACGAACGGCATCACAGAGGAGAAATAGGGCGAGAAGTAATAGAATCTAATAAAGGTAATATAAAAAGGCTAATGAAGATAATTACACCATATTTATCTCGCTAATATGCAACTTTTATAATAGATAATACCTCTAACCGCACAAATATTGGATAATTTAAAAAGAATTTTTAGATTCAGAACTAATTTTAATACCAGGAGAAAAAAATCATGAATAAACTGCTTATTAGCATATCTTTGCTGCTGTTTGGGGCGATGCCTGTACTGGCGGATGAATATACTACAGAGGAAACTGTACGTTATGCCCTGAATTGCATGGCAGACATGGGTGGTCAGACAGACGAAAATCTTTATACCTGTACATGTCGATACGATAATATTAGAGCCAATATGACATTTAGCGATTACGAAGAAGGTTATACCTTTGAAAGAAATAAAAAGATGCCAGGAGAAAAGGGTTCTTCATTCAGAGATAATAAACGCGGCGAAAGACTATATGAAGAGTTATTAAAAGTCAGAGAAAAAGCAGATTCAAACTGTATCGTGGTCAAGCATGTCAAAATGATCAAACCAACGAGTAAATAGACGATATAACTGTATATTTTGAGCGTTTGGGGCGAAAGCCCCACTACAAATCCAGATAGTTGTATTTTTGAATAGATATTCTGGAATGCAGAATTAAAACTGGTTCAGATTGTTACTACTTCTACATACTCTTCCATTATGATAACTGTTGCGGCGCAGCAATATGTTGCATGAAACATGATCAAAAAAATAGTTAATATGTTGTCTAGATATATGTTTTTTATATAGTAAAAATATCTTGCGCCAATTGGGAAAATTTCCTAAACTCTCCTCTGATTCTTTCATCGACACTTGTTGAAAGCTGTCATATAACAATAAATTAAATATATCTAGATTTTAAATCTTGAATATATATAACCTAAGGAATTGGCAAGTAGGGTTCAAAAATATAAGTATGCATCTGTCTGCATTTATTTTAACCAAATACTTAAGTCTGACTCTCATGTCAGAGAACAATCCTTTGGGTTTCAGAAAACTTATAAAATCCGCTATCGTTATCAAGGTAGCTACTAAAACCGCTTTCAAAACTCTATAACACTTTATGATCTCGAGGTGTTATATAGTTATTTGTTACATTTAATGAGATCAAGATACATGATCAACTAAATAGAGGAGGAGGTCATGAGTAAACAATTAATAAAGAAATGGCTCATTGCTGTATTGGCATTGGGACTATCTACCTCAGCACTTGCGAATGATGAAGTTCGTAAGCTGAACGATAATCCTAATTACTGGGCTTTCCCAGGTGGTGACTACAATAACTGGCGTTATACCGAGTTGAATCAAATCAACACGGGCAATGCAAGTAAAATAGTGACAGCTTGGACATTCTCAACCGGCCGTCTACAAGGTCATGAAGGTGGACCACTCGTATTACCAGCAAGCGCAACTGGCTTAGCTGGCGATACTTTGTATATCCATTCTTCATTCCCTAATGACGTTTTTGCTATCAGCTTGGATACGCTTGAAATCGTTTGGTATTTCGAGCCACAACAAGATGAAGCTGAAACCGTACCTGTAATGTGCTGCGATATTGTAAATCGTGGTTTAGGTTACAGCATGGGTCAAATCTATCTGCAACAAGCTGACACCACCTTGGTCGCATTAAGTGCGAAAGACGGTTGTGTTAAGTGGAAAGCAGAAAACGGTCGTGACATCGGTTACGGTCCTGCTGCAGGTGATACCAACACCAACGCTCCACATCCTATGAAAGATAAAGTTATCACGGGTTGTTCTGGCGCTGAGTTTGGTGTTCGTTGTTGGT